>WVYN01000080.1:6784-28624 GCA_011772965.1 Gammaproteobacteria bacterium | reverse complement strand
GAGTATCAGGCAGATCAGCTCTCTGCATTGAATGAATAATTTCATGACTGCCCTGACAATCAGTGAGGCTCTAGACCAAGCACGGTCACAATTGACCGGTTTCGATAGCGCCCGGCTCGATGCTGAGGTCTTGCTCTGCCATGTACTGGGCTCCGACAGGAGTCGACTGTATGCATACCCGGAGATAACCCTGCAATCCGGTCAACAGTCGGCATTCGAGAGGTTGATCGATCAACGTCAAACGGGGTACCCGGTCGCTTATCTAATCGGTAAAAAGGAATTCTGGTCTATTGAGCTTACAGTCAATCAAGATACCTTGATTCCAAGACCGGACACAGAGTGCCTGCTTGAGTCTGCACTGCATCGCATTCCATTAAATCACCCCAGGAGAATTGCTGATCTTGGCAGTGGCAGCGGCGCAATCGCGATTGCAATAGCAAGTGAACGTCCGTGTTGCCGGATTGTTGCTACTGATATTAACGAAAGCACTCTCGCTATTGCCAGAGGAAATGCTAAGCGCCTGCAACTGAACCAGATTGATTTTATTCAAAGCAATTGGTTTACAAACATGAAAGGCCGTTTTGATGTGATTGTTTCCAATCCACCGTATATCTCGGAGAACGATCCCCATCTACTATCAGGTGATATAAAATATGAACCCGCCAGCGCCCTGATAGCCGGACCTGACGGGCTGGATGCCATCCGGGTCATTTGTCAGCAGGCCAAAAACTTTATCAATCTCCAAGGTTGGCTTTTGCTCGAGCATGGTTATGATCAGGCTGTTAGTGTGCATAAGCTGTTACAAGAAAATGGTTTTACAGGAATTTTTACCCGCAGTGACTATGCCGGACATGAACGGGTCAGCGGCGGGCAATTCAAGCCTTGATTATTTATGAGGTTATTTCAAGCATTCCACGAATTTATGTCTGAAAACCAGAAGTTCAATCTTGAACAGCGCAGCGGCCTGTTACAACGCCTGCGTGCAATCTACATCCGGCGGGCCAGACAGGGTATGCAGGTTACAAACCAGGGGCGGCACCACCTCTGGCAAAAATATGAGCCCAGAGATTTATAATCTTTATGAATGACGAACAATTATTACGTTACAGCCGGCAAATAATGCTGCCGGAAATTGATGCGGAAGGACAGGAGAAACTCGCGAAGGCCCAGGTCATGATCATCGGGATCGGCGGACTGGGATCGGCAGCATCGGTCTACCTGGCGGCGGGCGGTATCGGTCAGTTGGTTCTGGTGGACTACGATAAGGTTGATCTGTCCAACTTGCAAAGACAGATTGTTCACACCACGCCGGATGTAGGCAAACTCAAGGTCGAGTCCGCCAGTGAATACCTCTCAGTGTTAAACCCGGATGTCCACATTACGACCATCGACCATAAACTCCATGGGAAGGAATTGCTGGAAGAAGTTTCCAGAGCTGATGTGGTCGTTGATGCCAGTGATAACTTCAGCACCCGTTTTGCCGTCAATGCGGCCTGTGTCAGGAACAGGACACCGCTGGTTTCCGGTGCTGCAATCCGGTTCGAGGCCCAGGTCAGTGTCTATAATTTGGTCAATGACAATTCACCCTGTTACCGCTGCCTCTACGGCAGCGAATCAGAACTTGACCAGTCCTGTACCGCTAACGGTGTCATTGCGCCATTGCTGGGGATCATCGGCAGCATCCAGGCTTGTGAGGTCATGAAACTCATCATGGGCATCGGCAATACACTGGAAGGGAGACTGCTGTTGCTGGACGCCATGAGTATGGAATGGCATACCGCAAAGCTGAACAAGGATCCGAACTGTCCCGAGTGTGGGAAGAATGACCTGAATGAAGCAAGTCATCACGCTGCCACCTGAACTCTGGCAGGAGATGATCGATCACGCCATCTCCGTACCTTATGTGGAGGTGTGCGGCCTGCTCGGCGCAAGAAATAATACCCTGACCTCGATCTATCCGGTGACGAACATCGATAAGGGGAAAAAAAGGCGTTTTCTGATGTCTCCACAGGAACAGATCGATGCCATGCGAACTATGCGGGAAAGATCAGAAGTCATGGCCGGAATCTATCACAGCCATCCGGACAGTGTAGCAGTGCCCTCGAAAACCGACAGGGACCTAGCCGCTTATCCCGATGTTTATTATTTTATAATCTCCCTGGCTGGTCCCGTACCAGACATACGATGTTATCTGCTGGAAAATCAGTCCTTCAAAGAGATCACCATCAATGTATCTTCTGCTTCAACATCATCTGCATAATATTTTTAATCTGCTGTTCCGGCAATGGAATGTTTTCTCTACGGCTGAATTCCCAGTTAAAGGATAACAATGAAGTGCCCTCTTCGAAGTCATCATAAAGCGTGGGCTTTCCATATATCACACCCTTGATGGTGACCGGAACAGAATAGTCGCCGGTCAACAGTATGCGTTCTACCAGCGGACCCAGTGAATTGATCAATTCAATAAATACGATCTCTGTTGGCACTGTAATTTCCGTATCACCGGCAGGATTCAGTTTCAACGACAGGCCCTGCCCCTTTAAAAACTGGCTTCCCTCTGTTAACAGGGCATAATCAACATAAACGTTTTTCAGCCCTACCGGGTTGGGGTTATAAGCATTGATTATGAAATTAACATCCACCTTAGTTTCATCAAGAGAAGCCACTTCATGGCGTAGATAACTGAATGTGGGTTCCTTAAGTTCAACCTTGCTGGCCAGCCTGTTAAGCATACAACCAGCAAGGAATATAACCATTCCAAAGCAAAACACACTTGTTCTTGTCATTATTGATTCCGTAATTATTTAATAGGTAATCGACAAACTGATTGAACCAAAATTATGACCACTGTCCTGACCTTTAAATTCTTTTGTTCGCACCACCTGGGAATAGGACAATTTGAAACGATCAATAATCATACTTAAACCCAATACAAAATCGGCGACCAGCCATTCCTTGTCGACACTGTGACTGTCACGAAAGGTGTTACCGTCAAGGAAAATATCTCTCAATACCAGGCGCGCAGATATGGCGGCGAATGCATGCAGACTGAAACCATGTCCGACCTTGGTATAGCGTGGATCATTGCTATCAGTGGGTGCATTGGTCTCACCGCCGGGCCTGATCAGCGAAGTACCGAAATCCGTAGGCACGTTCCAGCCAAACCGCATCTCCAGACCGGTGTTAAGATAGGTATACACATTACCCGCGGCACCACCGTAGTGGGTTATGGCATCGAAGCCCCAGCCTCCAGAGGTTTTCAACGGAACAACACGGGACTTGTTCTCATAAACCAGCACCAGACCGGGTTCATTCTTTAACTGGTTATCCCAGCCATTGGCCTTGGGAATGTTTCGCAAATCATGGATCAGGTCCTGGGCCGCCTCGGCTTGGGATAAAGGTCCAATCACACCAAACTGAAACTCAATCGTATCCAGATGCCGATAACTCTTGTTGTGAAAGGAAAAGGCTGAATACAGCCAGCCGGCATAGGGACGGTCATCAACTATCAGGTCGCGTTGTTCGATATCGGTTGGTGTATATATCAACTGGCCTGCGGAAAAGGTGATGTTTCTTTGCAAACCCTCATTAGCGCTGAAAGGCAACTTGCTGATCCAGGTCTTTGCCCATGCCGGCAACATGTCACTGTCACGAAAGTGTTCTAGGTCCGGGGATATCCAGCTGAATTTCAGGCCACTGGTGTAATTCCTGTCAGTGTCTGCGAACAGGTCATTTTCAAAACGGAACGTAAATGTCCAGGCTTCATCGGGTAACGGCGGGTCAGCCTTGATTGTTTCAGCAAACGCAAACAAGCAAAGCATACACAAGGCCTGCCTGATAAAATCAGGGATTACAGGCACCTAGAAAAACAGAATCAGGATCCAGACAACTGTTACATTGATCAAGGCAATCAGGACAGCGGCGGATCCAACATCCTTGGCCATGCCGGAAAGTTCATTATGCTCGACATCAACGCGGTCGACGACGGCCTCGATCCCGGAGTTGATTAATTCAGTAATCATTACCAGTAACAGGCTGCCAACAAGGACGGCCCGTTCCAGACCGTTATCACCCAGCCACAGTCCCAGCGGCACCAGGATAAAACTTAGAAACACTTCCTGGCGAAAGGCCGCTTCATTTTTGAACGCCGCCCTCATGCCTTGCAATGAATAAGAAAATGCCTTTATCAGCCGTTTCAGGCCGTTAGTGCCCTTGCTTGGCATCGGTTTTGGAATGTATCAGCCGAGAGCGGCAAGTGCAGACTGATAATCAGGTTCGTCTGCAATCTCCGGTATCAGTTCTGTGTATAGCACCTTGTTATTTTCATCCAGGACAACCACAGCACGCGCTGTAATGCCAGTCAGCGGGCCGTCCTGAATCAAGACACCATAATCCTTTGCAAAGTTTCTGGATCGCATCAGCGAAAGCGGAATGATATTGTCAGTACCCTCGGCACCACAAAACCGGCCCATGGCAAAGGGTAGATCTGCAGAAATAACCAGAAAAACGGTATCGGTGTTTTCCCTGGCCGCATCATTGAATTTCTTGGTCGATGTCGCACAAGTCGTGGTATCCAGACTTGGAACAATATTAAGAAGTTTCTTCTTGCCGGCATAGGCTGCAAGGCTGACATCATTCAGATCACCATCAACCAGAACAAAATCTGGCGCATCTGTACCAACCGCCGGCAAATCGCCATTGGTATTAATTTCTTTCCCCTGTAGTGTTACTTTGGCCATTTAGTTTCCTCCTCCGGGCTTATTCATCAATCAGGTCCGCGTACTCTGTTGCATCGATCAGTTCATCCAGATCAGCTTCATCGTCCGGCTTTATTATAAATATCCAGCCAAAGCCGTAGGGATCAACATTGATCTTTTCAGGATTGTCTTCAAGTTCATTATTGATATCAACGATTTCACCCGAAACCGGACAATAGATATCCGAGGCAGACTTCACGGATTCAACAACCGCGCATTCCTCGCCGGCGCTATAACTTTTTTCAAGCTCTGGTAATTCCACAAAAACGATATCTCCCAGTTCCATCTGGGCATGGTCGGTTATACCTACCCTGACCAGTCCGTCCTCCAGCAATTCCACCCAGGTATGTGCGGGAGAATATTTAAGATCGTCTGGGATATTGCTCATGACTCTGGCTCTTGTGTTTTATTATTGATGTCTCAAGTTTAGCAGGGTTAGTTTTAGGCGGAAAAATACTTGTATCAGGCCTCTGGTGGGAAAACAACCAGGTGGTCAATTTCCAGACGGATCCCGATGGCTTCATTCACGGGATGGTTATGGTGACTTGGGACCAGGCTCAGGAGTTGCGTCCCACTATCCAGTGCCAGGGTATAAAGGAATTCGGCGCCCCTGAATGCCTTTTTATGTACTACGGCCGTCATCGTGCTGTCATCATCATGCAAAATATCATCAGGCCGAATCAAGACATTCACCGGGCTGCCTGGTAAGGCCGCCAACGGTGCAGAACCTGAAATAATCCCGAGTTCCGTTTCAACTGATTTTTCCCCAATTACCGTGCCAGGGATAAAAACCCCTTCGCCGATAAAATCAGCAATGTAGGCATTGCCAGGGCGGTGGTAGAGGTTGAACGCAGTATCCCATTGCAACAGGCGGCCATCGTTAATTACGCCAACCACATCTGCCATGGCAAAGGCCTCCAGTTGGTTGTGGCTGACGAGCACAGCAGTTATGCCATCCTGCTTGAGGATTTCACGGACTTCCCGGGCCAGGTGCTCACGTAATCCTATGTCCATGCTGGCGAACGGCTCATCCAGCAACAAGACCCGCGGGCGGCTGGCTATGGCGCGCGCCAGTGCAACCCGCTGTTGCTGACCACCGGATAAACGATGCGGGTATTTATTCAGGAAATCATCCATTTTGAGTAAATCGACCAGCTCCCGGATGCGCTGCTTGCGGTGCCTGCCGGAAAGCCCTGCGAGGCCAAAGGCGATGTTCTCCTTGACTGTCATGTGTGGAAACAGGGCAAAATCCTGAAACACCATACCAACTTGACGTTGCTCAATGGCCACTAGGTGGCGTTTGTCACTGGCCCTGATGCCGCTGATCCAGACTTCTCCCTCAAACGGCTGCTCAAATCCGGCAATGGTCCGCAGTAACGTGGTCTTGCCACAACCGCTGGGACCCAGCAAACAGCCGATAGCCCCTTCGGTCAGATTAAAGGAAATAGAGTCAAGGATCGTGCATCCTTCAATCGCAACCGAAACGTTTTTTAATTCAAGCGTTGAATTCATGGCCGGGTCGTGATTTCGATATGGACTGGCTCAGGTAAATAACCGGAATAATACCGACCAGCACAATGGCAAGCGAGGGACAGGCAGCATCCGCAAGGCGCTCCTCGTTGGCCAACTCATAGGCCCGTATGGCCAGGGTATTAAAATTGAAAGGTCGCAGTATAAGCGTTGCCGGAAGTTCCTTGAGGACATCAACAAATACCAAGAGAAATGCGGCCAGTAAACTTCCGCGCATCATCGGAATATGAACTTTCCTGAGCAGGCGAAACTCGCTCAGGCCCAGACTGCGCCCGGCCTCTTCCATGGATGGTTTGATCTTCGTCAGCCCGGCATCCACTGTCTTCAACGACACGGCCAGAAAACGCACCGTGTAGGCAAACAACAGGGCAAACAGGGTACCGCTCAGTATCAATCCCGTGCTGACATCAAAGTGGGACCGAAAATAGCTGTCTACCATCTTGTCCACCCAGGCCAGAGGCAACATTACCCCGACGGCGATGACAGTGCCCGGGATGGCGTAACCCATGCCTGAGATATTAACGGCCAGGCGGGTAAATGTGGATGCGGTATGTCGCTTGCCGTAGGCCATGAACAATGCCAGCGCAGTGGCAATTACTGCGGCCAGCGCCGCAAGCAGAACGCTGTGCCAAATCTGGGTAAGAAAGGCCGAATCAATGACATCAACATAGGTCAGCAATGCCCAGTACATCTGGAAGCAAACTGGGATTATGAACCCGGCAATCACGGGCAGGCTACATACGATTGTGGCGATTACGGCCTGGTATCCATGTAATGGCTTCTGCACCAAGCTGCTGAAGCGCGTCGAGATGTGATGATAACGTTGCTTTTGGCGTGACCAATACTCAACATAGACCAGCACTGCCACAAATATCATCAGCAGTGCCGACAACTGCGCCGCGGCGGCACTGTTTCCCAGACCGAACCAGGTCCGAAAGATACCAGTGGTAAATGCCGAGATTCCGAAATACTGAACGGTGCCGTAGTCAGCCAGGGTTTCCATCAACACCAGGCTGAGCCCAACGATAATACCGGGGCGGGCCAGTGGCAGGGCTATCCTGAAAAATACTTTCCAGGGCCCGCAACCAAGTGTGCGTGCAGCCTCCAGTGAACAAACCGATTGATTAATAAACGCTGCGCGGGTGATCAGATATATATAAGGATACAGGACAAACGCCAGCATGGTGATCGCTCCGCCCATGGACCGGATTTCAGGAAACCAGTAATCCCGGAATCCCCACCCGGTCAGATCCCGAATCAGTGTTTGTATTGGCCCGGAGGCATCCAGGACACCGGTGTAGGTATAGGCGATGATGTAGGCCGGCATGGCCAATGGCAATAACAACGCCCATTCAAGTTGTTTACTCAACGGAAACCGGAACATAGTCGTAAGCCAGGCCGGTACAATGCCCAGTATCAGGCTCAGCAGGCCTACACCCAGCATCAGTTTAATTGAATTCGAGATGTACTCGGAAAGTACGGTATCCAGCAAATGCCTCCAGATTTCGGGGGCCGGGTTGAAGATGGAAAAGACAACGACCAGCAGCGGCAGCGAGATCAATGATGCCAGCACAAACAAAACTGTTTTACTCGGCGACCGGCCTGGTAAGCGTCGCTGGCTGGTCGTCATTGCAGAGGCGGTTGTAGACATCTACCCTGGCATCTGCTATTTCCAGCCGGCACGGTCCATGAGCCTCACGGCCTCGGCATTGTGTTGTCCCAGCTGGTCGAGTTTGATCGGATCAGCTTTATAATCACCCCAGGCTTGCAGTGTAGCGCTGGCCGGGATGCCTGACTTGACCGGATACTCATAATTGGCCTCGGCATACCAGGCCTGAGATTCATCATTCAATAGAAACTTAATCAGGCGGGTGGCAGCATCCACATGCACAGCCGAACGGGTTACGCCAATACCGCTGACATTAAAATGAGCACCACGGCCGGACTGGTTAGGCCAGAACAAACCAACTTTCTCTGCGGCAGCTTTCTCTGCCTTGATGTCAGAATGTAGCATGCCACCCAGATAGTAAGTATTTACCAATGCCACATCACATTCACCCACAGCCACCGCCTTGATCTGGTCGCGGTCCCCACCTTTGGGCCGGCGGGCAAAATTATCGACCAGTCCCTTTGCCCAGTCTTCGGTTACTTCAAGACCATTATGAACGATCATGCTGGAAACCAGCGACTGATTATAGGCATTGGAGGACGACCGGACACACACCCGGCCTTTCCATTCCGGATCAGCCAGTGCCTCATAAGAACTCAGGTCTTCGGGGTCGACACGATCGCGCGCATAGACGATTACCCTCGCACGCAGTGACAACCCAAACCAGGTGCTTTCGGTGTCACGGAAATTTGCAGGTACTATGGCCTTTATAACGTCCGACTCAATTGGCTGTAACAGTTCCAGTGACTTGGCCCGGTAGAGTCTTGCCACGTCCGTCGTCAACAGAATATCCGCTGGACTGTTCTTACCTTCAATCTCAAGCCGCTTGATCAAAGCATCTCCCTTGGCAGTGATCATATTCACCTTAATACCAGTAGTTTCAGAAAAGCGATCCAGCAAGGGCTTTATCAGCTCTTCTTTTCTCTCGGAGTAAATATTAATGACCTTATCAGACTCATCAGCCGTAACAGAAAAAGTAATGCTTACCAGAATTATCATCAGGCTCGAAAATAAGAGCTCTGGGGTTTTTGATTTCATCAACTTCATATTCACCTCAAGTCATACTGTGACGGGTTCTGTTATTTAAGCCGACTCATCCACATCCATACACCCGTGAAAGCCAGGACTAAAAATAGTAAGGCGGCAGCATCGACTATATAAACACCAAACGTTCCGAACAAACGGCCGCTGTGCAGATCAAGTAACACCCTCTCCAAGGTCAACCCCCGGCCCCGGTATTTTTTTAAAAGGATGCCCCTGAGCTCGCCCGGCAGCGGAATCCGCTCTGACCAATCAGCTTCAAGTCTGTCCTCTTGTTCATACCATTCCGTGCTATCGAGATTAACAATGTAATCACCGTGGGCAGCATTAACCACAATATTACCGTTAATAGTCTTGCCAATAGCGCGCATACCGGCCGGTACTCCCTGAGCACCTCTCAGGCTTTCAATCACGATTCCTTCATCATTGACAACCAGTAACTCTTCGTCGAAGGCGATGATTAACTCCTGGCCGTTGGGCAAGGCACCAATCAGCTCTGTGACATTCTTCCTGATTTCCCTGTCATTAAAATAAAGCCGTTCACCGACCTGGCTGATCCATTTGCTGTTGACGCGGATCGTGACGGGTTCCTGTCGTGGATTAATATTGTAATGGTCTAGCAGCAGAGCATTCTGGATGTGATTCCTGTCGAGTTTAAGACCATCGGTATGGTTCAGCATCAGGCCGGTAACCACCAGCATGACGACAAATAAAGCCGCAACGATACCAAACCTGCGGTGCCAACGGTGAAGGATTCGCAGCAGCATGTCAGCTTGACCCAGCTTTCGTCACATGCTGGTGAAACAGCAGTGCCACCCTGGCCAACCGGGTCACGGCACTGACGGATAAGGTGGCGCCGGATATACCATCAATCGGTCGGTCCAGGTCAAGATTCTCACCCTGTAAGCTGGCCCCGCTAAATTGATCTGTAAAAAACGGGTAGCGCACTTCCCAGCCACGGCTCTCCCTGAAGATCAGGATTTTCACTTTTTTGATCTCATTGTTCTCAATAACAAAACCCGTCGTGATTGGTCGGTATTTGCCTATTTCTTCAAGGATCCAGACGGTTTGGCCCGCTTTCATCCAGTACCGCAAACGCAAAACACCCATGTCATGACCGAGGATGTCCCTGACACTCGCTTTCAGGTCCTCTGTGAGCCAGAGCTTGTTGGCCTTTGGCGGTGCATTTTCAAACGCCTCTTCGATGAAGGCTTGCGGTTCCTGATAAACACTTTCCGGGTATACGGGCGTCACAACCATCAGGAGCATGATCAAGGGAAAATATCGATACATGGATCTCATATCGGTCTCCGCAACCATATAAGCAAAGGGCGCATGTATGCGCCCTTTGCCATCAGTCGCTTTGATTCTGTAGATTGTGCCACCTCAGACCTAGAACTGGTATCCCAGACCGAGGTTAAAGCCATCCAGCAGGCGAGCGACCTGACCATCCGTATCCTCTTTCTGTACATCGAACTTAAATACCACATTCGGATGCGGCCACCAGTTCACACCGGCCAGATAGCGATCAAAGTTTTCGAAGCGATGCATAGCCAGCTGATTGCGTTCATCGTAATTCTCATAGCGCGCAAAAATACCAAGCTCACCGGGAACACCACTAGGCATCGCAAGCCGATAGGCAGGTTCTATGTACCAACCAGCGAGTGTCTCGGCATTAAAGGCCACCGGGCCTGACGAGCCGCCATCCTCCATGTCCCAGCGGGCATAGAGGGCGCGTAGACCAAGACCGCTGGAATGCTTGTAGTCGACATGCCCCTCGACAAGGGTAGCAGAAATTTCCAGATTATCGGCCGTGCCGGTAATGTCGTTCTGATATTGTGTAGAAACACCCAGCTCTAATCCGGGAATACCGGTATAACGGAGTCGACCGGTCAACGCCAGATCCTGATCATCGGCTTCTGCAACTTTCAGGCGGCCGCTACGGGGACGGTAGGCATTGCTGCCGGTGGTCGGTACTGCAAGTCCCGAGTGGGCAACCACTTCGTAGTTCCAACCTGGTGCCAGCTCACCGATAAAACCCAGACCGGCTTCCCACCAGGTGGTTGGAATGATCTCGGTTTCTACCCGGTTACGCTCGACGCCATAAAAGGTATTAGGTTCATGGGTCTGATTAATAATTCCAATAGGGAGGATATCCAGACCTGCACGTAGACGGTGCTGATTGTTCATATCGAGTTCAACCCAGGCCTGCTCTATTTCTACCTCTCCTGGTGCATCGTCACCAGCCAGGGCATGCTCAATCTCGATTTCAGAGAACATGCGGATGTCATCGTTAAATTCATGCCCGATATACAATACAAAACGGTGGAAATCCACCCGGTTCAGATCATTATCACCGACCTGGTCTTTCAGGTTGTTATAATGTAACTCACCGTAACCGCCGATTGATGTGCGTTCGGCCCAGGAGCCCGCAGCGGATGTCCCATAAGTCTGTTGCTCAACGGCATCAGCGGTCGCTTCAACCTTCTGCTCAGTCTCCTTCACCTTGGACTCGGTTGCGGTCACCTTTTCCTCGGTCTGTTCTAGCTTGGACTTGAGTTCCTCAATCGTTTTTTGCTGTTCCTGAATGATCTCCCACATCTCCTCCGCGCTTGGTGGAGCCGCCATCAAGGCAGTACCATAACCTGTAAATAACAAGCCCAGAAAAGCCTGTCTGACTAGAACGTATTTCATGATGAATCTCCCCTTGGATTTCAGAAATGTTGAATGGCAAGATTAATGATTAGAGATAACCCACAGCGGATGGATTACACATCAGGTCAACAGGTTTTTTATGAATAGTCTGGCCGTCAAATTTGCGCCGTTGAGGCTTTCAAAAGTGACTCAGCTCGGTTTGACTGCGATAACTTCTCCAGGCAGTCCACAGCACAGTCCCGACAGGCCCCGCAGGAAGTGCCAAGGTTGAGACGCTCGGACAGGTGTGTGAGTGCGGAAGCCCCTTCGCTTGCAGCCCGGACAATATCGCCCTCATTGCCGGCGTGACAAAGACAAACGATCATTCAGTTCTCCAAACCATCATCATAGAATGTAATATAAATAATAATCTAAATAAAAATCATTCTCAATAAACATATAAAAAATATCCCGGGGCGTCCGGGTCATGTCAAAATTTATTTAATATTCAGTAAGTTAAATTAGATCTGGGTCTGCAGGTATTTATCCAGACCGAGTTCCTTATTAAGCCCAAGCTGGCTTTTCAGCCAGTCCACGTGCTCTTCTTCATCTTTCAGGGTGCCTTCCAGCAAATCTCGCGAGACATAATCCTGACATTCCTCGCAACAGGCTATCGCCTCATGCAGCAAGGGCAATGCTTCCATTTCCAGTTTCAGATTGCATTCCAGTACCTCCTGCGGCGTTTCCCCGGTATACAGTTTACCCAAACCCTAGAGATTCGGGCAGGCCCTCGAGAAACAGGATATGTTCAACCAGGGCGTCTGCATGTTTCATCTCATCAATCGACTCATGGTACTCATGTTCATTAAGTCCGCCATAGCCCCGGTGCTTGAACATCCTTGCATGCAGGAAATACTGGTTGACCGCCGTTAGCTCATTCATCAAGGCACGGTTAAGGTATTCAATGACTTTCTTATTGCCCTGCATGATTAACCCCTGTGAATGGTGATTGTGACTGTCTATTCATTATACAGCATGCCTAATCTTACCAGTGGCGCAAATCAATTAACCTCCATCAACTGTATGTTAGAATGCATTTGTTTACCTACTTCTGCTTACGGGATAGCGCAGCAACCGGGAGAAAATAAAGTGGATATTTTCAGTATCGTCCTGTTGGGATTAATCATTGCCACTATCGTTTATGCCATCATTATTTACAACAACCTGGTCGCACTTAAACATAATGTATCCAGGGCCTGGTCCAACATTGATGTCCTGCTCAAGCAACGTCACGATGAATTGCCAAAACTGGTTGAGACCTGCAAGCAATACATGGGTTATGAACAAGAAACCCTGCAGCAGGTCATGGAGGCACGCGCTGCTGTTTCCAATGCCCGTGAGCAGGAAGACATTGGTGCTCTGGGTCCAGCAGAAACCCAGCTACGCTTGGGACTGGGCAAACTCTTCGCCCTGGCCGAGGCCTATCCCGATCTCAAGGCCAATGACACCTTCAAGCACCTTCAGGGCCGTATCTCTGAACTGGAAAACTCCATCGCGGATCGGCGCGAGTTTTACAATGAAAGTGTCAATCTCAATAACATCCGTATTGAGCAATTCCCGGATGTAATCATTGCCCGCATGTTTGCCTTTGGTCCCAAGCAATTGCTGGTATTCAGTGAAGAGGAAACGGCAGATGTTGATGTCACGGCACTGTTCAGTTAGGCATCCGGGGTAATGATAACCGCCTGAATATTCAAAATGCTGGAGAATGCTACCGCCTGGGCCATCCATACGCCAGCGGGCGATTTCTGGGAGGCCGTTATTTACCTGGGCGGCTTCGGCCTCTTCTGCTTCTTTGCTGCATTTTATTATCTTCTACGTGCCCGCATTATAGAAGACACCCCGACTTCCAAAATCCGATCGGCTGCGCAAGGCTATACCGAGCTGGCGGGGTATTGTGAACTAATAAATGGCAACCCAATCAAGGGGCCATTAACCGGAAAGATATGCACCTGGTTCAGTTACAAGATTGAACGTTACCGCCGCTCGGGTAAACGTTCACACTGGTCTGTTGTAGAGCAAGGCAAAAGCGAAGAGTTGTTTCTTGTAAAAGATGATACTGGGCAAGCTATTATTGACCCCGAGGGTGCCGAGGTCACCGCCTCTATCAAGGATATTTGGCGCGGCTCGACCCGGTTCCCAGAACGTTACCAGGGAGAAAAAAAACGTGCCTGGCCAAGCCTTGGACTGAAGCGCTATCGCTATACGGAGGAACGCATGCACCCGGGCGATCCGATCTATGCGATCGGTATGTTCATTACCAGGGGCGGTGACCGCGCCGAGTTCAATATTAACCGTGATGTCAGGGAATTAATCTCCGAGTGGAAAATGAGAAGTGATCATTTACTGGTCGTTCATGACAAAAATCAGGATGGTGAATTGGACATGAAAGAATGGGAAACGGTAAGAGAAAAGGCCCTGGAAGAGGTGCTGGCCTATCATGATGAGCTGCGCCTATCGCCCATTGTCCATTTTCTGGGCAAAACCAGCGACAGTCGTCGCCCATTTCTCTTGTCTGCTTTTGCCGAATCAAGATTGGTCAAAAAAATGACCCTGTGCTCACGTCTTGCAATTGCCGGTTTTTTTCTTACCGGGATTCCTGCAGTATGGTTGATTGCCGTCAGGCTGGCCCAATAATATAGCTATCAATTACAGAGAGATAATCAATACTCCGATTGATGTATGAAGAAACCAGAGAACAACCCGCTGCTTGAAAACAGGCACTTACCTGCCTTCGACCGGATCAGGCCGGAACACATCGAACCGGCTATCGAATACCTGATCTCAGACAACCGCAAACAAATCGAAGAACTGGTCAAGGACCGTAACAACATCAGCTGGGAGAATACAATCCAGCAACTGGAAGAACTTGATGACAGGCTGAACCGGGCCTGGTCACCGGCCAGCCATCTACATTCCGTTGCTGACAATGACGAAATTCGCAAGGCCTACAACAACTGCATTGAGAAGCTGTCCGAATATTCATCCGACCTGGGTCAGAACGAGGATCTGTTCCATGCCTACAAGACCGTAGCTGAGAGCGGGGAATTCGAATCGCTCTCAACAGCTCAGAAAAAGATCATTGAAAATGCCCTGAGAGATTTTCGCCTATCCGGTATTGAACTGGACAAAAAATCCAGACAAACCTTCAAGTCACTACAGATGAGACTATCGAAGTTACAAACCCGCTTCGAGGAAAACCTGCTTGATGCCACCCATGCCTGGAAGAAACACATAAAGGATCGTTCCTTGCTCGACGGTCTGCCTGATTCTGCTATTGCGTTGGCCGCACAAACTGCAAAAAGAGAAGGGGTTGATGGCTGGGTGCTGACACTTGAGTTCCCATCTTATCTACCGGTCATGCAATACGCGGACAATCGGGACTTGCGAAGGGAAATGTATACCGCTTATGTCACCCGTGCCTCCGACCAGTCAACAAACAAGGACTGGGACAACAGTGAAATCATGCATGATATATTAGCTGCCCGATACCGGCTTGCCCGGCTGCTCGGCTACGAGAATTATTGTTATCTGTCACTGGCAAAAAAAATGGCAAGGGATCCTGCAGAAGTTCTAGATTTCCTGAATGACCTTGCCAACCGTTCGCGCGCACATGCCCAGAAAGAATTTGATGAAGTTAAAGATTTCGCCAGTCAAGAATACGCTATGGATACATTGGAAGCCTGGGACATCGGTTATTACTCTGAAAAACTCAAGCAACAAAAATTCAAACTCAGCCAGGAGGAACTGAAACCCTATTTCCCACTTCCATCAGTACTGGACGGATTGTTCTCGATTGTTAACCGGCTTTATGATTTAACCATCAAACCGAGCAAGAGCGTCGAAACCTGGCACCCGGATGTCCAGTTCTTTGAAATAGATGATGCTGATAATTCACTCAGAGGAAGTTTCTATCTGGACCTTTACGCCAGGCCACACAAGCGTGGTGGTGCCTGGATGGACGAGTGTGTAGTGCGCAAAAAAACCCTTGAGGGGATTCAATCTCCCGTGGCCTACCTTACCTGTAATTTCACACCACCCATCGGTCATGATCCGGCCCTGCTTACACACGATGAAGTCATCACGTTATTTCATGAATTTGGTCATGGTTTGCATCATATGTTAACGCGAGTCGATTATGCGGCTGTTTCAGGCATCAATGGTGTACCCTGGGATGCCGTAGAACTGCCCAGCCAGTTCATGGAGAACTGGTGTTGGGAAAGGGGGTCGCTGGATCTTGTCGGACATCACTACAAGACTGGAGATAAACTCAGTAATGATTTGTTCGAGCGTCTATATAATAGCAAAACGTTCCAGACTGGAATGAAGATGGTGAGACAGCTTGAGTTTGCCCTGTTTGACTTCAGGCTCCATCTTCAATACACGGATCCACATTCCGTGAATATCCAGCGCCTGATTGATGAAGTGCGCAAGGACGTTGCAGTGGTCATTCCTCCCGACTTTAATCGTTTCCAACACAGCTTTTCACACATCTTTGCCGGTGGCTACGCGGCAGGTTACTACAGTTATAAATGGGCAGAGGTTCTATCTGCAGATGCGTTCTCCAGTTTCGAGGAAACCGGTCTCTTCAACAAGAATACGGGCCGATCATTTCTGCAGTCCATACTGGAGCAGGGCGGATCGCGGGATCCGATGGATCTCTTTATTGAATTCCGTGGTCGTGAACCTAGCATTGATGCCCTGTTAAGACATTCGGGAATTACAGCATGAGAGAAACCGTTATTATCTGCTTGTTCTTGATAATGCCATTGTCACTGGCGGCCGCAGAGACTGTCTATGTTGATGACAGGCTGCTGGTGGGAATGCATCAAAACGAGGACATTGATTCTGCCATCATCAAATCAATTCCCAGTGGCACGACACTGGAAGTCGTGCAACGTGGTCGCGCCATGAGCCTAGTCAGAGACCAGGATAATATCCAGGGTTGGGTAGATAATCGCTACCTCAGTGAGGAACCACCCGCACAGATTGCGCTTGATCTGGCCAGAGAGGAAATCAAAAAACTGGAATCCGAGCTGGAAACCACCAGCACCAGACTGGCTGACTATGAAAAATACGATCTAGATAACACTAACACCGAACGCGTTGTTGCCTTGAACAAGGAAAATGAAGAACTGAAAAAGTTGCTTAAATCCGAACGGGTACGAGTCGGTCAATTGCAAAGTCAGACTGATGAATTACGTAAAAACCTGAACAAGAACTCCAAGACAGCCGGTTTGATGAAACAGATTGATGAACTGACCGAGAAGAACAAGGGGCTCATGGAGGATATTGAGGAACTCAATGAAACCATTGTCAAAAACAAGTCTTTGCGTGCCGAACCTGGTTCAGGGTTCAGCCTGCAGGTTTTGTTACTCTGGATCGTTCTTGCGCTGCTGCTGGGCACGGGGCTCGGCCTTTACCTGATGGACCTCATAATCCGGCGCCGACATGGGGGGTTTCGGGTATAGTTGCCCGCCGTTAGCCGAGGCTGCTCATGTTCAAGATAGCCACCTGGAATGTCAATTCTCTGCGCGTCCGTCTACCACATGTCGAGCAATGGCTGGAGACCAATCAGGTGGATGTACTGGCGTTACAGGAAACCAAGATCAAGGATGAAAATTTTCCTCTGGATGAGATCAAGGCCTTGGGTTATGAGGCTGTCTACTCCGGTCAACCGACTTATAACGGAGTGGCCATACTCTCGCGCAAAGCGGTGAAAAATGTATTTACAAGTTTGCCAAGTTTTGAAGATCCGCAGAAGCGGGTTATTGGTGCTGATTTCAATGACACCTGCATCCTGAATTTGTATGTACCTAACGGCTTTTCAGTAGGTTCGGAAAAATACGCATACAAACTGGAGTGGTTGTCGCACCTGCTGAGGCTGGTCAAACGCTTACTGAAAAAAAAGAAGCACTTACTGTTATTGGGGGATTTCAATATCGCCCCGGAAGACCGCGATGTCCACGATCCGGCAGAATGGGAGGGCTCTGTACTCGTCAGTCCGGCAGAGCGGGCCGAATTCCGGCACTTGCTGGACGCCGGACTCAAAGACGCCTTCCGGCTGTTCCCCCAGCCAGATAACGGCTATTCCTGGTGGGACTACCGCGCCGCTGCCTTCCGCCGTGATCGTGGCCTGCGTATCGATCATATCCTGGTCAACCCGGCGCTGGCGTCCCTGTGTAAGTCCTGTCACATTGACAAGGAACCACGCAAGCTGGAACGCCCCTCGGACCATGCCCCGGTAGTGGCGGAATTCAGCCTCACAGGCTAAAAATCTATTTGCGAAGCGGCCAGGATTCACATAAACTCCCGCCCCCTGAGGAAAACCAAGACGACGAGATTCCGAAAAATCATGAAATCCGATATTCATCCTGCATATCAGGAAATCAAGGTGACCTGCAGCTGCGGCAACAGCTTCAAGACCCGCTCTACCAGTGGTGATAAGGACCTGCACATCGACGTGTGCTCGGAGTGCCACCCGTTTTACACCGGCCAGCAGAAGATCCTCGATACGGCAGGCCGGGTGGATAAATTCCGCCGCAAGTATGGCATGTAATTAATCGTTATTTTAACTGGACTCATTGATAAAGGCGCCCCTCAGGCGCTTTTTTCGTTTCTGCCCGTCACAATAACTTCGGCTCATATCTATTGAACTGATCTTTTTAGCGGCATGTCATACTATTTCGCTATGTATAAATTCCTGCCTACCCTTCTAATCTTACTGTTGCTTATCAGTGGCTGTGCCACCAATCCGGTCACTGGTGAGCAGGATCTTGTTCTCATGTCCGAACAGGAAGAGATTAGCCTCGGACGACAGACTCACCAGGAGGTCCTGCAACGTTACAAAGTCTATGAAGACCCGGATTTGCAGGCCTATGTTCAGTCTGTCGGTGAACACTTAGCCGCCAAAAGCCACCGTAGCGATTTGATCTATCGGTTCACAGTGCTTGACAGCAAGGAAGTCAACGCCTTTGCCCTGCCGGGTGGTTACATTTACATCACCCGGGGTCTTATGGCCTACCTGAATTCCGAGGCAGAACTGGCCGCGGTGCTCGGCCATGAAATCGGTCATGTCACAGCCCGGCACTCCGTACGTCAATACAGCGCGGCACAAGCAGCCAATGTGGGGCTGATCATCGGTTCCATCTTGACTGGTGTCGGGCAAACTGGGGCACAACTGGGCCAGATTTTCGGTACGGTCCTGCTCAGGGGTTACGGCCGTGAGCATGAACTTGAAGCAGATCAGCTTGGTGCAGAATACCTGGCCAGGAGCAATTACGACCCCCAGGCAATGATGGAGGTCATTCGCGTTCTGAAAAACCAGGAGGAACTTGAGAAAAAAGTTGCGATGGCCGAGGGCCGGGAACCCAATATTTATCATGGGCTGTTTGCGACCCATCCGGATAATGACACCCGGCTCAAGGAAACCATTGCCAGTGCAGAAAAATACAAGAGTTCTGCTGCTACACTTACTGGCCGGGAAACCTACCTGCACAGGATTGACGGCATGATATTTGGTGACAGCCCGTATGAGGGCATAGTCAGGGGCAGGAATTTCTACCACCCGGATCTGGGTATCGCCATGCAATTACCCGCCGGTTGGCATGTCAGGAACCTGCCCACTCAGCTACTGGCCATATCTCCGGAAGGCAAGGCAACCCTGCAAGTAGAAGTCATGGACATCAACAAACGCATCAGTCCGAAAGAATTCATCGCGACCCGGCTCAATATCAAGGAGCTGGGCAGTGGCACCGCACTGACAATCCACGGCAACGAGGCCTATACTGGGATTGCCACGATCAACAATAAACCGGCAAGGGTTACGGCGATCTACCTGGATACCCGCGCCTACATTTTTGGCGGTCTTTGCAAGGACTGTAAGCTGTTCGCCAAATTTGATACACAGTTTCTGGATACGGCCAAGAGCTTTCACCGCATGACCGCCAGTGAACGGGAACTAGCCAAACCGCTCAGGATTCACATCGTACAGGCAGAGGCAGGGACGACATATTCACAGCTGGCAAAAAATTCCCCACTCAAGAATTTCCCCGAAGAACAATTAAGACTGATCAATGATATGTTTCCGACGGGTCAACCCCAAACAGGGGCGTTACTCAAACTGCTTCAGTAGCATGTTGCAATGCACATCTGGAAATTTAATTAGCATTGATTTTTAATGTAAATTCGAACAGTTTTTTCTAACATCCTGCTCTCTTTAACAATCAAAGATTATCCACAATTTCTGTGGATAACTTTGTGGATGCTAACTTCACAATCCGGCTTGAGTGGCGTTAATCTTACCTGTATGACAAATCCGTTAAAAATTAACCAGATTAAATAAATTTTTATTTTTCAGTGAGTTGCTACCATATCTCTGGCTTTCAGACTGGCTTTACTGCTGAGATCCGCATTGCTGCAGGCTTCCCTCTGACATTGTGTATAAACATTGCCGATAACACAATATTTGTGCGCCGGTGTTGAACTTTAACCACCTGACCACCATCTAATGGTTACCCCAAAAAAATTCATTCCTCCCTCCAGGAATGAAGCTTTCCCGGTCTCCCCAGCCGGGTATTTCGCCCCGGGATGCCCTCTCCCCTAAGCAGTACAGCCCGGGGCCCTCTTTTTTATTACCACTCAGTGCGGTTGAGCACCCAACCAACCGAGCAAGACTGCTTGTAAGGTCTCCAGGCCCGTTGCCTTCAGAGTGGAAAGCAATTGCACCGAGAACTGATCATCGGTAATGGCCCTGCGCACAATGTCCTGGCTTTTGCTGGCGGCTCCGCGGGACAATTTATCGGACTTATTCAGTACGATGTGGGCTGGCAGGCGTGCGGATCGACACCATGCCAGCATTTGCTGATCAAACGGCTTCAGAGGATGTCGGGCATCCATAATCAGAACCAGGCCTTGCAAACATTGTCGCTGATCGAAATAGGCCTGCAGGAACTCGCCCCAGTGTTTGCGAACCTTTTCGGGCACCCTGGCAAACCCATAACCCGGTAAATCAACCAGCCGCAGGGTTTCATTCAAGGCAAAAAAATTAAGTAATTGCGTCCTTCCCGGCGTCTTGCTGGTGCGCGCCAGTCCGTGATTTTCCGTCAACAGGTTTATTACGCTTGATTTACCCACATTGGATCGTCCGGCAAAGGCAATCTCGCAGCCGGTATCTTCAGGACACTGGTCCAGACTATTGGCACTCAGAAGAAACCGTGCCCGCCGGAAGGGGTTTGCAGACAATGTTTTTGTCTCATTCATCTGATTAATTTGCTAACATTGTGCCCGTCCGGAAACAAAAAGCCTACCAGCAAAACCTGAGCAACTACCCGGCTAATTTCTAATAACAACATGGCAACTGGGTGTGTCATGAAAAAACCAGACTCAAGTGGAATATTTTGAAAAATGCTTAAATTTGTTTTTTTACTTTTATCACTTTTTCTAATCTCATTTAATTTATTCGGCGCGGGAGACCCGGTAGCTGGCAGGGAAAAATCGCAGACTTGCGCAGCTTGCCATGGAGTTAACGGCCACAGCACAAATCCTGTTTGGCCCAAGCTCGCCGGACAACATCCAAGCTATATCGTAAAACAACTTGAAGATTTCAAGGCAGGTCGCCGGGAAAATGCCCAGATGTCACCCATGGCGACCAATCTCAGCAAGCAGGATATGGAAGACCTTGCCGCTTATTATGCCATTCAAAAAATCCGCTATGGCATGACCGATCCTGTCCTGCTGGATCTGGGTGAGAAGATCTATCGAGCTGGCAATATTGAACACAATGTCCCGGCCTGCATGGCTTGTCATGGTCCAACCGGGCTTGGGAATCCTGCCGCAAGCTACCCCGCTTTGAGTGGTCAACATGCCGCCTATATCGAACTGCAACTCAACAATTTCCGGGAAGATATTCGTGCCAATGACATCAATCAGGTGATGCGCAAGGTCGCCGATCGCATGTCAGATGACGAGATCAAGGCTGTATCTTCCTATGTACGGGGACTGCGAAGCACCTGGGAGTAGACTCTTTCATTCAGACACCGGGCCGGTGATTGAATTCACAAAACCTGGGTTAACGGCATTGGCATATAAAAATTAGTGACACTTTTTGGCATTAACCGGGTCAATTAGATTAATCAGGCCTGCAATCCT
>WVYN01000080.1:0-6759 GCA_011772965.1 Gammaproteobacteria bacterium | reverse complement strand
CATTTATCCTGAGCCTGGTATCGGCAATTTCTCTGGTAAAACAAAGTGCCGCCAATACCGGTTATGAAGTCATTGCCACACCTCAGAAGACCGCAAACAGTAAAAAAATTGAGGTCGTTGAGATCTTCTGGTATGGCTGCCCGCATTGTTACGCACTTGAACCGGAACTTGAAAAATGGCTGCAGGACCTGCCAGAGGATGTCGAGTTCCGCCGCATGCCGGGCATCCTGGGCAACGACTGGATCCCGCATGCCAAGGCCTTTTATGTGGCCGAGAAACTGGGAATTCTGGAACAGATCCATCGCCCATTGTTTAATGCCATCCATAACAAGAAAAGAGACCTCATGAGTCCGGGGAGCCTACGAGATTTCTTTGCCGAATATGGCGTGGAAAAAGACACGTTTGAAAAACTCTACAATTCTGAAGCCGTGGACAAGGACATGAAGGCAGCTTTTGTGGCCGGTAAGGGTTATGGCATCACCGGCGTCCCGGCACTCATTGTCAATGGCAAGTACCGGACCTCTCCCTCACTCGCGGGCAGTTATGACTCCGTCATGCGGGTGGTCAACCAGCTGATTGAGGAAGAACGATCCAATTAGACCCTTCGATACAAGGTCTTATCCAGCAAAATAAAATGGCCTTCAATGGCCATTTTTCGTTATGATACGCCCCTTTCCCGGGGCGTTGACAATACCGTTTCAAGCATAACCCCGCCCCATTCACGAATACCTTAAGATATAACCGGATGCAGGAAACCAATCCACGTAAACCACGCAAGGCGGACACCTTTTCCGGTGTCAGCCCCCGGCTGGGGATCATCGGCGGGGGCCAGTTGGCCAAGATGACTGCTCTGGCCGGCCTGGAACTGGGTTGTGATGTCGTGGTATTGGAGCGCAAACAATACAGCCCGGCGGCAAATCTGGCGAGCCATTCTCTGATCGGGGACTGGGACAAGCCGGAAGATCTTGCTCAGCTGGCCGAATCGACCGATATCGTGACCCTGGAAAATGAATTTGTCGATGCCAACAGTCTGGCCACGCTGGAACAGGCTCGTTATAACCTCTACCCGACGTCACGCTGTATTGGCCTGGTCCAGGACAAATACATCCAGAAACAGACTCTGGCCGAGGCTGGGTTACCAGTGCCCGCATTTCAGATTATTTCAACGCGGAACCATATCCCCGATATTGCAGCAGAACTAGGCTGGCCGTTGGTAATCAAGGCCCGCCGCAATGCTTATGATGGCAAAGGCAATGCCACTGTTAATAATCCCGATGAAATTAATGCGGCCTGGGAGAAACTGGACGGTGATAACCGTAAGCTCTATGCCGAGGCATTCTGCCCGTTCACCATGGAACTTGCGATTATTATTACCACCGGCAGTAATGGCGAGGTGGTCTCATACCCCTTAGTGGAATCCGTTCAACGGAATCACATCTGCCATATTGTCCGCGCGCCAGCGCGGGTGCCCGATTCACTCGCAGTAAAGGCAGGCCTTATTGCGCGGGAGGCGGTTGCCGCAGTCGGTGCCATTGGCAGCTTTGGCGTGGAAATGTTTCTGACAAGGGATAATGAGGTAATCATCAACGAACTTGCACCCAGGGTACATAATTCGGGACATTATACGATTGAGGCCTGCGAATGTTCACAGTTTGAAAACCATATCAGGGCTGTGCTTGGTTGGCCGCTCGGATCTGCAGAAATGATCAAACCGACCGCGGTAATGATCAATCTTCTGGGTCAGGCCGAGGGCAGTGGTGAACCTTTTGGTATTGAAGATGCATTGAGAATCAATGGTGTTCACGTGCATATCTATGGCAAGGATAAAAGCAATCCCGGCCGTAAAATGGGCCATGTCACTGCAATTGGTGACAACATGGATGAAGTGGAAGAGCGGGCACAGCGCGCAGCTGATGCCATCTATTTTGGAGAGAATAAATGAGCACAAAGAAACAACCCCTGATCGGAATAATTATGGGTAGTGATTCAGACTGGCCGACCCTGGAACCCGCAGCCGAAACCTGCAAGAAGTTTAAAATTCCCTATGAAGCAAGGGTTGTCTCAGCGCATCGGACGCCGCTGGACATGACAGAATATGCACAATCCGCGCATGGACGTGGCCTGAAAGTCATCATAGCCGGTGCAGGGGGTGCAGCACATTTGCCCGGCATGGTGGCCAGCCTGACACCTCTGCCAGTGATTGGCGTGCCAATTGAAAGCAAGGCGCTTAAGGGCCTGGATTCATTATTATCTATTGCCCAGATGCCTACCGGCGTGCCGGTCGCAACTGTTGCCATCGGCGGCGGTGAAAACGCTGGACTCCTGGCCATCGAGATCATTGCGGCCAGTGACCCGGATTTACAGACCCGCATCATGAAATTCAAAGCATCCATGGCCAAGGCCTCACGGGTCAAAAACAAGAATCTGAAAAAGACCCGGAGCAAATCTGTTTAAGTAAATGAACACGAATTAATGTGAGTTTATCTGATTAATAATTAATCAAATATGTTTACTACTTCATATAGATAAATTTCTGCAACCAGATAGAGTGTTTTACCTGAACAAATTTACTACTCAAGTACTATTAAAAATTTATTATTTATCTTTAGACTCATTTTTCAGGGAGATGATTTGTTTTACCCCTCTTCTGTTTACACTCTAAGCGATCGTCACAGAGATGTGACATCATTTAAACAGTAATACTACCCCCTTCATTTGTTCAGGTATCTCCGTAAGAAAACCTGTGCGGCCTCAGTCGCCGAGTCGTTGAGTACAAACAGGCTTACATGCCCGAGATAATGCAGGATATATAGTTCCGCTTTTACATTAGCTTCATCCAGTGCCAGCTTCATGTCCCGTGAGTGAGAAATATCCACGAGCATATCGAGCCCGCCATGATAGAGAAACACCGGAGGGTCATCTGCGGTAACATGGACAATCGGTGATGCTCGGGTAAACAAGGCCAAATCCTCTTCATAACGTTTGCCCAAAAATTGTGGCACCAGTCGACCACCTTTGAATTTTCTGAGATCTGTCGGTGCACTACCGGCTACTATGGCCTGGAGTCGTGCATTTTCACCGCCGTGAGGTCTATCCAATTCATCTCCTGGACTGATAGTTCCCAACATAAGAACCAGATGTCCACCTGATGAAAAACCATAAGCTCCGATCCTTTCAGGATCGATACGATATCGATCCGAATTACGCCGAAGCCAGTGGACAGCCTGTTGCAAATCATATACCTGGTCCGGAAATGTATAGTCAGGCGCAAAGCGGTGACTGATGTTAAATACGGCGAAGCCATGTTTAACCAGATATTCTGCAATCGAATTCATATCTTTGCGATCGCGACGCTCCCAGCCTCCACCGTGTACCAGCAAGACCGTAGGATTAGGTCCACTGCCATCAGGCAAGTAAAGGTCCCCTGACAATGACTCCGGCCAATCATCCGGTGTAAATACCTGATCTTTGTAAACCGTATATCGCAACGATAATTCAGGGCCCGATGTTATTTGTGATTGTGATGGGTTATTACTGTTAATATGGGTCACGCAACCGGTGCATGTAATTAACACGACCAGGCATATGTTTAATGATTTGCTCAGGTTACAAAGATTTTGATTCATTACTCGATTGAACTGACTAAAGCTCGAATGAATATTATTGCAGTCGATGTAAGAGCGGATGAATGGCGCGCCCTAGAGGATTCGAACCTCTGACCTCAGCCTCCGGAGGGCTGCGCTCTATCCAGCTGAGCTAAGGGCGCTGCAATGGGACGAACCATACAACCGTTCAAATTATTTTCCGCGATCAGTGAGTGGTGGTTTCAAGCCAGACACGGTAGCCTCTGCGAAACCATAGGCACTGTTCTATTTGGCAGAGAGTACCGTGCAGTCAGATTTTCGTCTAGACTGAGTTTCCTGATCTGATAACAGTCGGTATAATCCCGCGCTAAATTATTATAAATAGAATTTATCCAATCCAGCCTTTCAGGGGAAAACAATGAGTCAGGAAAAAGATCAAATATTTTTCAGAAATTTTGCACTCGCCATCGGGATACTAGCCTTGCTAATGGTTGTATTTGCAATATTATCAAGGATTTATGGTATTGATAAGGCTGCGGAAGCAGAACGCACCGCGCCCGCTGTTAGCGAGCGAACAGCACCGGTTGGTAAAGCAATGATGCCTGGTGAAGAGGAGGAAATGCAACCTGAACCCGAAATGGCTATCGAATCTGTACCGGCAGTCACTGCAGCAGATACCGGTGGTGATCCGGGTCAAAAAACGTATGACAACCTGTGTGTTAATTGCCATGGCGTTTCCGCGCTGGCGTCCATGATCCCGCAAACCGGCGATGCCGATGTCTGGAGTTCTCGAATTAGCAAGGGCATCGAGGTACTTTACGATCATGCTATCAATGGATTCACCGGCAACATGGGCATGATGCCTGCCAAAGGTGGAAACCCGACACTGAGTGATGAGGATGTCAAGGCCGCTGTGGATTACATGGTCAGCCAGAGCCAGTAACGTTGAGACAAATATCAGTCCAGAAAAGGGCCGATTCCGGCCCTTTTTTTATTGTCCGCGCAAAATATCCTGGTAGGCATCCTCACTGAGCCGAGTCCATTGCATATACTGATTCCGGAAATTCCGGTAGGCATCATATACCCGTTTAAAGGCCGGATTTACAGCAGCCTCTTCATCCAGTGTTTCCAGTGTCATGGCCTGCAATTCCTGTAGAACTTCATCGGGAAATTGCAGCAATTCGATGTGGCTGTTCTGATGTATTTCCTGCAAAGCCTTCTGATTATAATATTCCATCTGTGAGTATATAGTCTGGCTTACTGCTAATGCAGTCGTTTCAACGATCTGTTTCAGATCATCTGGTAGTTCATTCCAGTTATTTGAATTGATAATCAATTCAAACATGGTGCCTGGTTCATGCCAACCGGGATAATAATAATATTTTGCCGCCCGATTCAGGCCAAGCCGTTGATCATGAAATGGCGCCACCCATTCGGTTGCATCAATGGTCCCCCGCTCAAGCGCTGTATAAATTTCACTACCGGCCATCAAAACCGGATTACCACCCGCGCGCTTGAAAACCTTGCCGCCCAGACCAGGAATGCGCATGCGCAGACCCTTGATATCTTCAAGTGTATTGATTTTCTTATTGAACCAGCCGCCCATTTGCATACCGGTATTTCCCATGGGTAACGGGACCAAATTAAATGGTGCGTAAACTTCCTGCCACAGATCCAGCCCACCACCGTAATACAACCAGGCATTCATCCCTTTGGCAGTCATGCCAAAAGGCACAGAGGAAAAAAACTGTGCCTCGGGCACCTTGCCTGCCCAGTAATAAGGTGACCCATGGCCCATCTCTATGGTGCCCTGCGATACCGCATCAAATACCTGCAGGGGAGGCACGAGTTCACCACCGGCATAGACCAGGATATTCAGACGGTCGCCACTCATGGTCCTGACTTGTCTGGCAAAACTCTCGGCGCCTTCCTGGAAAATCGGGAAACCCGGTGGCCAGGTCGTCACCATCTTCCAGTTAAATACTCGATCGTCCTTTACATTGTTACCAGAACCCGTACTATCGCCACCACCCCCACAAGCTGCAAGGAACAGAACAAACAGAGGGATGATGATTAATCTTGTCATTCTCATAAACTGTTTCACTCTTGCCATTCAAAAAACCTGCCTATAGTAAGCAAATTCTTCGTAATTAACACCATTCATTTCATTTTTTGAATCAAACTATTTGTTTACTCCTGGTTTTAACAGAAGAGACTTTCCGGATTTAGAACAATAATTAAAATTTATTATCAAATGATAATTGATAGATTATGTGTATGTGTATATATATTTAACCAACCTTCACCCTGGCGCCTGTCAACCAAAGCAAATGAAAAATTTGCATAAACAGTCTGGGAGATGAATCTGATGTATTGATCAATGCATTTATATTTGTAACAAGATAGTAGGTAAGCATGAGAGTTTTTAAAAGCATGATTCTATCGATTCTACTTGCGGTACTGGTGGCAGCGACGGCAGTTGATGACCAGCTAATTATCAATACCGCGGATGCTACAGAACTGGAAAAGGAATTCGCTGGTGTTACGCAAGGACTGGCAAGAACCATCGTGGCTTAGAGACAGAAGCATGGCGATTTCAAATGCCCTGAAGACCTCAAACAGGAACTGGTTGATGGCCTGAAAGGATTAACCAAAAAACAGGCATGAGCCATTATTGAATATCGTAAAGAGGAAGGTAGGATTGCAAGCCCCCACGAACTGACGTTTGTGGGTATTGACAAGGATATATACTGCCAAACTACAACAGGATGACCTGGTAAAACCCGGAAATAATTTCTGAGTCAGAAAAAGCCTCCCGCGAACTGGTTGTAGGGATTTTTTACGATACGGTCAACATCAACAGAAACGTGATCGTAGCCAAGTAAATAATCTGTAAAAAAGGTTAACGCAGTAAGGGCCTTAATTTAACAAGGCCCTTCTTTTTTGTCAGGTGTATTTTAATAAACTAAATTTATTAACTTCATTTAAAAGATCAATTTACTTGATGTGAACCTGACCTTCCTGCCTTGTCAAATCCATTGCATGCAAAAAATAATCATGGAGGACTATATGAAAACTCTGAGTAAGTCATTTACGACTATCTTGCTATCGGTATTCTCGGCAGTGGCATTTGCCAACAAGGTTGATCTCAACAAAGCCGATAGGAGGCTTTTTT
>WVYN01000014.1:56726-229237 GCA_011772965.1 Gammaproteobacteria bacterium | reverse complement strand
CTACGAACCAGGCGGTCGGGAGTTCGAATCTCTCCGGGCGCGCCATTTTAAGGTGATTACAATGATATGGTTTCTGTCTCCAGAGTGTTATCAACACCTGAAACCTGATCCCAAAAGTATTTCATATACTCAGCATCAAAGCGCGAAATCGAGAATTCCTCGATATCATTCAGATGCTTTCCTTCGCCTGTAATACAGTCTGCAATAATCTCACCGAAAACAGGTGAATATTTGAATGCTTGACCAGATCCAAGGCAATGGAAAAGATTACCGACAGTTTTGTCTTGTCCAAGGATAAATTTCAGATCAGGGGTTATATCAAAATAGGAATGATAGCCTGAGCCGTACACTGCCTTTTCAATATTCTCAAACCTTTTTTTCGCAATTTCCTCATAGACTCTAATATCCCCATATCCCAGATACTGGTTTGACGGTTCGTTGACAAAATCTGCACCGGTAATATTTAATGGATGTTCCGAAAATATTCGTGCAGTTTCCCTGATATTACGATGTCTCGGTTGGTGCATGTGAATCTCTCCATTATGCCACACCCTGTAGTAGGCCAGATTAGTATAATCAGCGATGATTGGCATATTCACATTGATATCAATCTGACTTGTCAGCCAGTTTACGACATTCACTTTTTCAGTACTGACAGGAATAAATATGCCTAGAGCATCGAATAGCGCTGGACTCCATGGTCCTGCTGCATTCACGACATGCTCACAATTAATATCACCAGCCGATGTTAATACAGTTTTAATATGGCCGTTATCATCGCTGATGAACCCTTCTACAGAAACCTGTTCGTGGGTTTCAATATTATTCCTGTTTAGGGCATTAAATAGCGCATCTCTAACAATCGATGGATCAAATTGAATAGCGCCTGGCTCGTAGTAGTAAATCTCTTCATCATGGAACTTGATCGTATTACCACAGATCTCTCTTGCCTGATTCTTGTCTATCTCGTTAAATGCTATGTTGAGCTTTTTCAGGGAATGAGACAGTTTTGCCCATTTCTCATTCTTACCATGTTTGGTGTCGTGTGCGATCCATAGTGCACCATTAGCATCAAAATCACATGAAACACCCCAGATCTCGGGAAGATTTTTCCAGTAATCTATTGAAATCTTGGCTAGTTTCGCAGCCTTGGGTATGGCATTGGCAGCCCGGACGATGCCTGAGTGTCTTGCAGTCAAACCGGAGCCAATCATTGACTTTTCGATGACGCATACTTGTTTGTCATCAATGCCGTATAATTTCCTCAATCGGCGCTGTGTTGATATTGCAGAGGCACAACCTAGGCAACCACCACCAATGACGACAGTGTTAATATTCTTGTTCATATCTAAAATCAAAAGCTTACATGATATCCAGGAAAATATGATGATCGATTAATGTTTTGCTTCTGAACTGGATCCATGAATCCATCACTATATAGCAAAGCGAGACATTTTTTTAGCCTGATAGATATAAATGAAAATACTTTTATTTTTCATGTTATCTGTTTGTATAAACTAATAAAATCCAATCTCAATATTACGAGTGTCTGCTTTCGACCCAAAGCAGACATTCACAAAATCTTCTTGTTATTTTTCTTTCTGCAAATAATCAATAAATTGAAATATAAAAATGCCTGGCACGAGCGGCGGCGAATCCCAGCGATTCGAGGGATGTCCGGGACGTGATGGTAGGTCAGCGGGATGGTGGTATCATTGATGACTCGATAATGCATATGGTATCGCCGTACTAAAAAATGTGGATTAAATTCAAGCCACATTTACCGTTTTCAGGATGACGCATGAAGAACCAGACCTAGTGAAAGGCTTCATCGCCGCTAACATCAGCATCTTTCTGCTGTCGACAGCTTCGATTGGCCAGACCCAACCTTCAGCTCTTGATCGCCTGAAAGCTTACGTCGAAGTCGACACGACTAACCCGCCGGGAAACGAGATACGCGGTGTTGCATATTTCAGCGAAATCTTCGATGCGTTAGGTATCCCTTACGAAACTGCGGAACCCGCGCCGGGCCGCGGTAACATCTGGGCGCGGCTCGAGGGCGGTAGCGAGCCGGCGCTGGTCCTTCTGCATCACATGGATGTCGTTCCCGCAACTCGCGAGGAGTGGGACACGGACCCACTTGAGGCTGTGGTCCTCGACGGGATGCTGCACGGTCGCGGCGTGCTCGATACGAAGTCCCTAGGCGTGATGCATCTCGAGGCGTTTCTCGCTCTGCATCAAAGCGGGCGAACGCACAACCGTGACGTCATCTTCATGGCCACGGCAGATGAGGAAGCCGGCGGACTATATGGTGCCGGCTGGCTGGTCAAGCATCGTCCCGAGATTTTTGACGGGGTCGGATATCTGTTGAACGAGGGTGGCAGGGGAACAAAGTCCGGCGACCAAACCTGGTTCGAGATCGAGATTGCCCAGAAGCGGCCTTATTGGTTGCGACTAACAGCTACGGATCAGCCCACCCACGGATCCCGCCCGCTTATGACATCGGCACCGACAAGACTGATCAAGGCGCTGAATCGAATTAATGATTCCCCTTTCAAGCCTCGTATTACCCCGTCCGTGCGTCAGATGATGCAAAGAATCGCACCGTTGTTAGGCCCCGATTGGGAACAATCACTGAAGGATATCGACAGTGCCGTTCTTGATCCGGAATTTCTCAGCCGCTTGCAGGCCGAAAAACCGCGCCTGCATGCGCTTACTCGAAATACCTGCTCTATTACGATGCTAAGGGGCAGCCAGAAGATAAATGTCGTCCCACCGACTGCTAGTGCAGAGCTGGACTGCCGAATCCTGCCGGACCATGATGCAGATGAGTTTCTCTCAAAGATTCGCGCGCTTGTTAATGATGATCAGATCGAGGTTGAGGAGATCATGCTGTTCAGCGCCGCGGAATCAACGGCTGATACGGCGTTGTACCGCCTGATCGAACAAATCGCGCGCCGACACTATCCTCAGTCGATCGTCCTACCGGCAGTGCTAACCGGGTTCACTGACAGCCACTTTTTCAGGGACATGGGCATCGTGAGCTACGGTTTTGACCCGTCAGTGTCCTCAGAGGAAGTTCTAGGTAGCATCCATGGCAATAACGAACGCATCGAAATAGAGACCTTTAACCGTGGTGTTAAGATGATGATCGAAATCGTCGAATCCTTTACCCAGTGATCGTGCTTTTTGCCTATAGTGGAATTACAGGCAGATATTTAGCAAGGCCAGGCACTAAGTGCCAATCATATCAAAGAAATATCAAATTTCCGCTATAAGCCAGATACACCAAAAAATCTAAGTTTCAATCATGATCGTAGCTCAGCTCATCGCCCCGATGTAATAACTGCTATCCAAGCAATGTTCTAGTTACCGGGTATCGCTATTTCTTTTCGATGAGTATTTCACGGTAGCGTGTGGTGCCGGCGTTAAGCGCCGAATGGGTTGCCGGTACACATAGCGACTCGTTGCCGATAACGACTAGCTCATCAGCCTCCAAACGCAGCGGTCTACGTCGCGGTTGCTAAATTCGAGTGAAACGACAAAGTTATTCTCCGCGTCGAATACATCTAGTATGCTGCCGTCAATCACATAGAAGATGTAATCCATCTCATGGATATGAACCGGTGTCTGTTCCCCCGGTTCGAGACTGAATTCCTAGACCTTAATTTTCTCGTCCTCAAAGACTATTTTGGAACCGACTCCGGCCATGACTATACCCCCTTTGCTAATGGTGTTTTCGGCATGTTAAAGCATCTTCGAATATATAAATAGTTATTCCGATGTAAAAGATTTATTATTGTATTTAAAATATATGATGCATATAGCCCATTTTGGCTAGATTTCAACCTTATCACTTATGAGTAGACCAACAATGTTAACTAAAATCTCAGCTATTATTTTTATATTCCTATCATTTAATTTTGCAGCAGTCGCAGCCACTCCAGAGGATGCAAAACAACTTTTGAATGAGGCCACCTCCTTCTATAAGGCAAACGGCAAACAGAAAACTTTTGCAGAAATTAATAATCCTGATGGCCAATTCACGCGAGGAGAATTATATATCTTTGTCTATGATAGCAATGGCATGGTCGTAGCCCATGGTGCTGATACAACATGGATCGGTGTTGATATAATGAGCCTCCAAGATGCTAATGGAAAATTCTTCGGTAGAGAGATAATGCAGCTTGGTGAGTCAGGCGGTGAAGTTGATTACGTCTGGCCTAATCCGTTAACCGGTAAAGTGCAGAAGAAAACCTCATATATCATTTTGATAGATGGACTAAGATTTGGTTGCGGTATCTATAAATTAGGAGGAGTACAGTGACGAATCCCGAGTAGTTAATCGTGGGGATCGAATGATATCAACACCTATTTTAGCTCTTTTTGCAGCGACACCAATATTGGTCGCTGCGATTCTTTTGGTAGGCCTTAACTGGCCCGCTCGCCGAGCAATGCCAGTGGTTTACCTGCTGGCAGCAGCGATCGCTCTGTTAATTTGGGATATGAGCTTCAATCGCGTTCTGGCTGCCAGTCTCCAGGGCCTGATTGTCACCATCTCGTTATTGTGGATTATATTTGGAGCGATCATGCTCCTAAACACACTGCAGTATTCAGGCGCAGTAACCACTATCCGGGCAGGATTTACTAACATTAGTCCAGACCGACGGGTTCAGGTCATTATTCTGGCTTGGCTGTTTGGTTGTTTCCTTGAAGGCGCTTCCGGGTTCGGAACGCCAGCCGCTATCGTCGCGCCTCTTCTGGTTGCAATAGGTTTCCCTGCCATGGCCGCAGTCATGATCGGTATGATGATTCAATCTACTCCCGTGTCATTTGGCGCTGTCGGCACACCCATCATTATCGGCGTTACTTCCGGTCTCGATACCCAGGCTATATCTGCAAACTTGGTTGCTAATGGCTCTAGCTGGGAAGTATTTTTGCGATTGATTGCCTCTGAAGTTGCTATTGGTCATGCCATTGTCGGTACCCTTATTCCTTTCCTAATGATCGTTATGCTGACTCTTTTCTTTGGCAAGAACAAAAGCTGGACTGAAGGTCTGTCAATGTTTCCTTTTGCCATATTTGGTGGTCTTGCGTTTACCATTCCCTATGCGTTAACCGGCATATTCCTTGGCCCAGAATTCCCATCAATTATTGGTGCATTAGTTGGCATGTCAATTGTTGTTCCCGCGGCCAAGGCGAGATTTTTACTGCCAAAAGACACCTGGGATTTTGCACCTCAGGATGAATGGCCTAAGTACTGGTTTGGCTCTCTGACTCCAAAGCCACCTAGTGCAGACGAAAAGAAAATTTCTATGCCAATGGCTTGGGCACCCTATCTTCTGTTAGCGATTATCCTGGTAGCCAGCCGAGTATCTCCGGAATTAAAGGGTATGCTCCAGAGTGTATCTTTCGGTACTAGCGATATTCTGGGAGAAGCAGGCATCAGTGGTTCTGTTGAACCTCTATATCTGCCAGGAGGTATATTGTTTTTTGTATGCCTCGTCACGATGTTCCTTCATAAGATGAAACCTTCCCATGTTGTTGCAGCGGCGAGCGAAGCTGGTAAAACACTTGTTGGTGCTGGGTTCGTACTAGTATTCACTATTCCAATGGTGCGAATTCTCATCAACTCCGGCGTCAACATGGGGGATCTTCCATCCATGCCAGTTGCTATGGCAAGTTTTGTTTCTGACGCTTTTGGCACAATTTACCCCTTCTTTGCGCCAACGGTAGGTGCCTTGGGTGCTTTTATTGCAGGCTCCAACACGGTCTCTAATATGATGCTGAGTCAGTTCCAGTTTGAAGTTGCCCATGCGCTGTCTATTTCTGGTGCTCTTCTGGTAGCACTGCAAGCCATTGGTGCCGCAGCCGGTAATATGATTGCAATCCATAACGTGGTAGCAGCATCAGCAACCGTTGGTCTTCTGGGGCGAGAAGGAAAAACTCTAAGAATGACGATCATTCCAACCATCTACTACGTCTTTGCAGTAGGTGCACTGGGTATAGTTGCAATTTATGGTTTGGGAATTAAAGATCCACTTATGTAGTTGAAGTGAATCCTTATTTGATTACTATGCAAAGGCTTGGTTGTTTACTAACAGGTCTTTTCCGTTTTCATCTGAGAATGGCCAAGCCTATCGCTTCAGTGATTTCTTCTCTAGTGGCACCTGCTTCGATTGCATCATAAATATGATGAGCAATGCAGTTATCGCAGCGAGAAGTAATGCTGATTGCCAAGGCCATAAGCTCCTTTGTTTTTGTGTTCAGGGCCGGTGGCCACAGCTGTTTTATGAAGTTTAGTAAACGCCTCCATTACTCCAGGCTGTGCGGATTTAAGGCTTCAAATTTTTTTCTTTACATTCCACAATGTGCATCCAAGTATATTTTAAATATACTATAGCTCTTATTTTTTTTATCCTTGAGACAGGAATTATTTAGCTAATAACAAGCTGAAGGAAGTACCAAAATGCCTCTTTATCTTAATGACCTGGATATTACGACAGATGTTGAAGATGCAAAGTCTGTCCTGATTGTTCCCTGCAGAACGTGTCCTGCAACCAGTTTGGCCGTGCGAAACAACAAACCAATCTTTGAATTCTTTAAAACTTTCCTCAGGTCTCCTCCTTTAGACCAGCACATCAAAATATTACAATCACGTCTGTAAGCAATGGGTTTAAAAACAAATACTTATCTCTCCAGACAATTTCTAGCCTGTGCTTGGACTTCAGGCGAACGCAAAAGACTACTAAAACGCGCGAAACAATTTGATACCGCGATTGTTTTGGGCTGCGATTCTGCTACTGAATCAGTACGTGATGCTTTAAAATCAATCGATTGCAAAGTGGTTCAGGGAATGGAAATTGCCGGAATTGTGAACGTTAAAGTAAAATTTCATTTTCCAGGCACCCTATCTTTAGAAGATAGTAGAATCATTAAAGGGAAGGGAAATATTAATGAGAGGGAATAGTTAAGTTATTATAATAACATTACAAACCGATGTTTATATAATAATAGCTTAAGAAATTATTCAATAAAGTAAAATAACATCTTCTACTTTACGGGGAATTATAAAATGGATAAACAAAAAGTTATTCATATGCTAGACCCAATGGAGCATACAAGCCCATTCGACATCAATATGGCAATAGACGCCGGCTTCGATAAAGTTATCCCCCATTCAAATGTCAAGCTGGAACAAATAAACAGCCTGGTGCAGGATGCAATATTTTCCCGTGGTCCTTCGGGAGTGAAAAACACGAGCATTTTTATCGGTGGACGGGATATTAATTTAGCAATGGATATGCTGGAAGCCAGCAAAAAAGCAATGGTGCCACCTTTTGAAGTCTCTATGTTGGTTGATCCAAGTGGTGCTTTTACAACAGCTGCAGCCTTGGTTGCATGTGTTGAGAAAGAGTTAAAGGAAAAACATAATAAAGAATTGAAAAATAGTAATGCGGTTATTTTTGGAGGAACAGGGCCGGTAGGTATTGCAACTGGTGTAATCGTTTCTCTTGCGGGTGCTAAAACGACCATTGTTTCTCATATGAGTATTGAAAATGCACAAAGTATTGCCTCTCAATACAATAAACTCTGTAATTCTTCAATGGAAGGTACATATGGATGTTCAGATGCAGATAAGGCCTATTTACTTGCCTATGCAGATATAGTTTTTTGTGTCGCAAAGGCAGGGGTGGAAGTATTAGCTGACAGAGTGCTTGGAGATGCTAAATCACTCAAGGTTGCTGGTGATGTAAATGCTGTACCTCCACTTGGCATAAGAGGCATGAAAGTGAATGATTTCGGGGCTCCTCTTAAAAATGCCACCAATTCAGATGGTGCAGTTGGTATTGGAGCACTTGCAATTGGCGATATTAAATATAACTTACAACAAGCCCTGTTACACATGATGGTCGAGACTGACGAGCCGGTTTACCTGGATTTTCGCGATGCTTTTACTAAAGCACGTGAACTCGTTTGCAAGAAGTAACAGCAGAGAATAGCCTAATCAATCTCTCAGGGCTCACTATTTCTCAGTAGTTTAATGATAGGAGTCACTATCATTGCACCATAAATGTTTGCTTTCTACCCAAAGCGGGCACTAATAAGCTATCCATTCCCCTTATAATTATGCGTTATATATACACATTTTGATCCAGATCAATGAATAGGACTAATCAAAACCTATAGTTTTACTTATCAATCCTCATTAAAAGGGAGTGATTATCATGACCAAACTATCGGCGGATTATTCTCTAATATTTTATATTTATAGCAGCGTTTTTTTCGATCTAGTCTCAACAATTCCCATTAAAATTTGTTAACAAATTGTATTTGAAATAAGTATCTCATACTGTTAATAATTGATTAATGCAATATTCCGGTTTTTAATATCGGATATTTCTACTTGTGGCAATCATTACAATTGATTATTGAATATTTACTGCATTTCATAGCAAGCATTAACTAGAATATGTAAGGAGAATGAATATGGGCATGAAAGACGCATATGAAAATAAATTAGAGGCGCAACTGGAAGAGTGGAAAACTGAAGTAAATAAGCTTAAGGCTAAAGCTGAAAAGGCGCATGCTGATGCACAGCTCGAATATTATAAACAGATTGAAGAGTTACGGGCCATGCAGCTTGCTGCCACTGAAAAACTTATTGAATTAAAAGACGCAAGCGATGATGCCTGGGAAGATCTTAAGGCTGGGATTGAAAATGCCTGGGATTCACTTGAAAACGGAATTAAATCGGCTATTTCCAGATTCAAATAGCCAAGTGCTTAATGCGTAGTCAGCATAAGACCAAAAACCGATCTGTTAATAATAAACTGTCATTAACGGAGGTTTTTTTATTTAAGCATGAAAAAACTATTTTTGATTGCCGACGAATATGGCACCGGTCAGTTTTCCTGACTCATCTGTCAGCGGTGCATAGTACGTCTCGTAAAGGCGGCCAAATATGGTCGCCTCTCCCGTAAACGAGTTCTTTTGCAAAAGTGCTGCGTAACTGGGATTATTCCGGTCCAGTTTTGTATTGATGGCGGACTTGCCGTCCTCGTTTAACAAGGTCGTCTGGGTTCGAATAAAGTCCTCGTTTTCATATTTAAAAACAGTTACAGCCGTCATGCGGTTACGTGCTTTGATGGTGTGTATGGTCATCAGGATGCTGACCGCCAGGGCAAAGGCAAAGACACCGGCAAAGATGTGCAACACGGTTTCATAGGAACCGGTGGCTTCATAGAGGCGAGCAACAATCTGCGGTCCGAATACCCCGGCCATTGCCCATGCGGTAAGTACATAACCATGGATCGCCCCCAGTTGTTTTGTGCCAAACAGGTCGCCTATGTAGGCCGGCAATGTTGCAAAGCCGCCGCCGTACATGGTCAGGATCAGGTAGAGCACCACCTGGAACATGATAATGCTGGTAATATTGGGTAGAAAATAGAAGGCAAAAATCTCGACTACAAAAAACAACGTGTAGGTATTGGCGCGCCCCAGCAAATCGGAGAAAGATGCCCAGCCTATGCGACCCAGGCCATTGAAGATAGACATCATGCCGACTACGGCCGCCGCTTCACCGGGAGTCAGCCCGATGCTCTCCTGGGCCAGTGGTGATGCGGTGTAAATGATACCTATACCGCAGGAGATGTTGATAAACATCATGATCCACAAGCCATAAAAAGGCGCCTTTTTGACTGCCGCGTTGGCGGTCATCTGAGTCAAATCAGGTATGATTTTTTTCTTGCCGGAATCGACAGCGGCCTTCATGCTGGCCGGCATCCAGCCTTGTGGCGGGCGTGCGATATAACTTGCCGCCGCAAACATGATTACCAGGTAGGTGAGGCCAACAATGAGGAAGTTTGTAGAAATTCCGGATGCGATGGCACTCCTGAACTTGTCCGTGTTCCTCATATTCCAGAAGGGTGCCAGTTGAAAATCAGTCAGTGACGTATTGAGCTTATCCAGTTGTGGGTCAGCATCCTTTGCCAGCTTTTCCGGTAATAAAGCCAGTACTTCATCCTTGTTTGCAGCGGTAACGGCGGAGAATAACCATTCCATGTCATAGTCTTCCGCAGAGTCGTTGTGAACATGAATTTCCTTGAGGATTTTTTTTGCGGAATTGTAACTGGAGATACCAGAGCGATAGATTTCCTCGCTCATACCGAGCTTGCCGGCAGTCACATCAGACATGATATAGTTGTAGACAGGGGCGCCGATGGCCGCGCCGAAACCAAAGCCCATGATGGCAAGGCCGGTTGCCAGGCCGCGACGATCAGGAAACCATTTCACCAGAGTTGATACTGGCGTTATGTAGCCAATCCCCAGGCCGATTCCGCCGAGCACACCGTAACCAAGCCATAAAATCTGGATAATCCCGAATTTCACTCCCAGGCTGGCGACTATGAGGCCTGTACCCCAAAAACATGCAGCGACCATGCCTGATTTCCTGGGTCCATGACGTTCGACAAAATGACCCATGACTGCAGCGGACATGCCCAGGAAGAAAATTGCCAGGCTGAATGTGATGGCTATATCGCTTTTCCCCCAGCCAAAGGCATTTTCAAGAGGGAGGTTAAAGACACTCCAGGCATATACTGAGCCTATAGAGATATGGATACCAACGGCAGACGCTGCAATTAGCCAGCGGTTTTTTATTGCGCCTTCAGATAAGCTCTTCTTATGGTTGGGGTTACCTGCATGCGAGAGATCGTCAGAAGTACCGTTAATACTTGCCATATGCTTTGCCCCCCTACTTATTCCAGCATATTTATGAGTAAGAACCATGCAGAGAGAAACAGCGCATGGCTATAAAACAATATGGAGTAAAAAACAACAAATTAAGCTCGTAGGGGGGATACTCCTTATGCCCGCTCTGGGCTTATATCCACTCTAGTACTATAAATATAGAACTAAATTTTTTCTCCGCAATAGAAATTTTTTCTCCGAATATATTGGGGACATGGAACGTCTTTATGACGAATGCAATCAATTGGTTAAAATTGCTGGCGTATGTGAAAAACAATTATTGTCATTTAGTTTTAACCAGAACTAACGCCCAGATTCCCAGAAAGGCCGGTACGATTAAGCCAAATCACGATACCCACATAGGTATGATTTCAGTGCCAATATTAACCTCCCAGCCATTGTAGATTCGCAACAGGTGCGCCAGGGCCACCAGCAAAAAAATAAACCCGGATATCACGCAATAGGTTTTGGTGTTCAGATACTCTGAAATTCTAAGTATAGTCTGCACAAGACAGGGTTTGGGCGAGGAAAGCAGACTGGCATGCAATGACTAACGATACAATAATACAACGGCTTGCTTCTCATCCCCTGTCTGTTCCCCTGAAAGCGCCTTTCAAGATTGCAACGTCAACACTCAGTGCCATTGATAATCTCGCGGTTGAAATCAAACTGGCCGATGGTTCAACAGGATGGGGTGAGATACCGTTATTGCCACCGGTAACCGAAGATCGAGATACCATACAGGACCTGCTCGTACAGCAGAGTAAACTGCTCGCCGGCAGGAATGCCGTGGATTGGCACCTGATCGCGGGTGAATTGCGGCAACGTATACCTGAGTATGCTGCCGTACGTTGTGGCATCGAGATGGCCCTGGTCGATGCTTTGTTGAAGTCCTGGCGTATGCCCATGTACCGGTTCTTTGGCGGGGCTTCAGATTCCGTAGTTACCGATATCACCATCCCGATATGCCCACCCGACGAAGCAGAGCAACTTGCCAAGGTTTATAAAAACGGGGGATTCACCATTATCAAATCAAAGATTGGTCATGATATCGATAAAGACCTCGAGCGCATTCTTGCCATCAGGCGCGGGTTTACTAATTGCCAGTTGATACTTGATGCCAATACGGGGTACAGCGTGAATGAAACGCTCGGCTTGCTGGCCGAGTTACGCAAGGTGAGCATTGTCCCCGATCTCCTGGAACAACCGCTGGCCCGGGAGGACTGGGATGGCATGGGCCAACTCGTTCGCGAGGCCGGGGTCCCGATTGCCGCCGACGAATCCTGCCGTTCATTGCAGGATGCCGAACGAATTATCAGTGAAGGACTGGCCCAGGTGATTAATATCAAGTTGGCCAAGTGCGGGGTAGCTGAAGCGCTGGATATCGCCGCCGTTGCCAGGGCAAACAACATCGGCCTGATGATCGGCGGCATGGTCGAGACCCGTATCGCGATGGGCTTCAGTGCCCACTTTGCCGCGGGCCTTGGCGGTTTTGAGTGGATAGACCTGGATACGCCGTTATTACTTGCCGACGACCCCGTGATTGGCGGCTATATGGCCGAGGGACCCACATACAAGCTGGATACCGGTGATTTTGGCCACGGCGGCAGGTTGAAAAATATTAACTAAATTTTGCCGCAATCAATTGATTAATTGCTGCACATCTTCCAGGCGGCGATCCCTGCCGCATGCAAAACGGTAATAATTATAGCGGACAGGATTTTTCTGATAATAATCCTGGTGATACTCCTCGGCGGGATAGAAGGTACTGGTCGGCAGGATCTCCGTGACTACCTGGAGGCCTTTCCCGGTTTTTCCTTCAAGGGCCTGTTTGCTTAGCCTGGCGAGTTTTTCTTCCTCGTCATTCTGGACAAAAATCGCTGCCCGGTACTGTGGTCCCTTGTCGCAGAACTGGCCCTTGGAATCAAAGAGATCAACATTGGCCCAGAAAACGTCCAGTAACTCCTGGTAGCTGACCCTGTCCGGGTCATATTCCACCTGCACGGCTTCATAATGACCGGTCTTGCCGCTCGATACCTGCTTGTAAGTAGGGTTGTCCAGGTGACCACCGGTATAGCCTGATGTGGTACTGATGACGCCATCCAGCTTGTCATACGGCGGCTCCATGCACCAGAAACAACCGCCGGCAAAGGTGGCCACCGCCGTTTCAGCAAACACGCTGAAACTCGAGAAAGAAATCAAAAGAAAAAAGACTAGTTGTCTCATACTAACCTCGCAGTTCAGGCAGGGATTGATCAGCCGGTATAAACTTTAATGCCAGGCCGTTATTACAATAACGCTTGCCCGTGGGCGGGGGACCGTCATTAAAAACATGGCCTTGATGACCACCACAACGCGCGCAGTGGTATTCGGTACGTGGCCAGACCAGCTTGAGGTCCAGTTTGGTTTCGACACGCCCGGTAATAGGCTCGTAAAAACTGGGCCAACCGGTGCCGCTGTCATATTTCGTTTCCGATTCAAATAAGGGCAGGTAGCAGGCCGCACAGATAAACGTACCGGCCCGTTTCTCCCTGTCCAGGGGGCTGGAACCGGGTGGTTCGGTACCTTCATCAAAGAGGATGTGAAACTGGTCTGCCGATACTAATTTGCGCCATTGGGAATCCGGCTTGTCCAGGGGTGTAAATTTTAAATTTTCGTTCACTTCATGGGCAAAGACATGGCTGTAGGGTATGAGTAGAGAACCGGTTATAACACCAAGCTGTTTCAGAAAATCTCTGCGGTCCATAGTTTTCTCCTCGGGGATACAATCACAGACCGGTTTGCGGGTCTACAGTTCCATAAGGGATTAAAAAGTTGTCTCGGCAAACGGGCAATACAAGCTTATTTGCAAGCATCTGATGAATCTTCAGGGTAGACCGTATTCGGCATGCCCCGGGCACCGGCATAAAACACTACAACCTCTACCGGTCCTGCGACTGCAGTTCCCCGGTGCAGTGTATTCATGACCTCAACGACGGATTCACCTTCTGAGAAAACTGCAGTTTTGCCCTCAATGGTTTCTACCTTGATTTTTCCTTTCAGGACATAGCCGAGGGTAGGTACCGGGTGGCAGTGAAACCTGGTGATCACCCCCTCTTCAAGTCTGAGAATCAAGGAGGTTATTTCGGGCCTGCCATCCGGGTAATTGATACGACCACTATCCCATGAAGTCTCTGTTTCCAGTAGTAGTTCGGCGGAGACAGGAAGGGAACAGGTAAAAAGTATAACCAGGATAATATTCAGAGCCTTGTACATTTTTATCATCTTAACATTACAGCAGACACAGAGTTTATGGTTAATTATTATTTGCCTGAATGACTAACTGACTACTTGCTTCAATCATTCAACAAGCGGTGGCAGCATACCGCGATGAAAAATCCAGGCAACGGCATAGGCGATCGGCGCAATTATCAGGAACAATGCAATGCCATACAGTATAGCAAGCCTGCCCATGCCTTTGAGCTTGCTGAAATCGGTTATGATGCCGATGCTCACAAAGGTCAGCATGAACATCATTTTTCGCATCGGGCTTTGTACTACGCTAGCTCCATCCGCGGCGTTCTCAATCGCCTCTGGAAAATAAACGGCGATGCCGACATAGAAAAACCAGGCGATGAAATAGCCAATGACAAATTTCGGGAAACGGAACCATATCTCGGAAAGCTGAACAGTGACCTGTCCAGGCCTCTGTTCTACCTTGTATATCCAGATCAGGGCGAGCAGGAAGGCCCAGACTCCAATAAAAACATCTATCCATATCTTGGTGAGTATGGCAGCACTCAGTATCCAGCCTTCCTGCCAATGTTCACCTGTTTTCTGTAAATGCTGGCTAACCATCAATTCATCCAGAATAGCGCCAGCGGCGGCATCGGCACCGTCTGTTTTTACCGTCATTCCCATGGCCGCACCATTCACTATCGGTTGATTTGGTGCCAGTGCAGTATAGGTTGTTGGTAGAACCACAAGTTCTATCATGGCGAAGATCACAATCAGCATGGACACCGTGACGGGCAATATCGGCTTGGCACGGATAGCGCCAGCGGTTGCGATTGCGGCCGATACGCCACAGATAGAAATTCCTGATGAAAGCACCGCCGAGGCGTCACGTCTTAACCGGAAAACACGGCGCGCCAGCCAGTATACGATCGGCCAGAACAGCAGGTAGGCTACAAACACGGCAGCTGCACCGGCAAGTGCGAGTTCAACGACATAAGCTGTGGACTGCATCGACATCAGGCCCAGCTTGATACCGAGATAGACAATTGCAGTTTTTATAAACCACTCCGGTTTTGCCGCTTCCTTGAGAAACGCGGCAAAGCCCTTGAAGACATTGCCGATAATAAGTCCCACGGCCAGTGCCAGCATGTAGGAAAATCCACCACCAAGTTGCAGACCCCAGCTCAAATCGTATTGCTGGAATACATTTTTACCTTTAACGGCGGCATCAATGGCCTTGAAATGCGCCTCATGGCCGATAATCCAGCATAACCAGGTGAGAATGAAAATGATCGTAAAGCTGATGAAGAATTTCCTGACGTCGAGTTTCTGGAACCAGGCACCAATGCAGGTCAGTGTAGTGAATACGGCATAAGTGATAAAAAGTGACAACAGCGGTGCGGTATCAGAATAGGATTTGCCAGCCGGTTTGATCAGTTTACTCCAGGCAAAATCATCCAACAGGTTGGTAAATTCCCAAGTCTTCGTTTTACCCATCCAGCCGACAAGATCCAGTCCCCAGATAGACATCATCCCGGCCAAAAACATGATGAGACCCAGCCAGACGGCCCACCAGTCCTCAGTACTGAGCATGCCGTCATTCCATTTCCGATTTACGGTGGCCATTAGTATCTGCTTGCCATGGTTGTTTGACTGCTCACTGGCAACCGGACTATAAGCAGGTAATTGAAATAATGGCTATGGTATTGCCGTAACCAGACCGGCAGTGAATCGTTATCAAATACTAGCCGGATATTTACAATAGGCTTATCGGTGTAGCTAGGAATATGACAAATTGCTTCTGAAATATACTTTTCGAGTTGAGTTAAATCAGAAGCCCGAAACAGGTTTTCATTAAAGCCTGCTAGCCAATGAGTACCATCAAATGAGAGCGGAATATCAATCTCGGGAGCCATCTATACCCTCTTAGTTGAGGATAAAGATGTGTATCAACCAACCGAGAAGCACCAAGCCGATAATAGCAGTAATCAGGCACGCAGCTACGAGCTTTGATTCCCAGCTTTCCCAGGGCTCAGGTTCTCCCAGCAGGCTTTCCGTAGCATGCTTCTCATCCTCTAATCCTGGCATATTCTCTCTCCGGTCTTGCCTTAATGGTATATGTAATCCCTTGACCGTGAAAACTCAAGCTAAAGTGAACGGCAAAGTAGATAAGCAGAAAATATAAATAAAAAGCCCACGTCTGCGGGCTTGAATATTACAACGCTTTGTTGTTGATTGTTATTCAGGACTGAAGCTTATTCCTTATGAGGGAAAGTGACGATTTCATTACGAAAGCTTTCCAGGTCTGCCATCAACTCACCGAGTTCCTTTTCCGGTACGTTAAATGTGTAGAAAGTATTCTTGCATTCATTCATGATGATATCGAACTCACGATTACTGATATTCAGGTGCGCATGGCTTTCCTTCATTCCCACGCCTCGGCCGAACATGTCCGGCTGATAGATCTTGGGACCACCGGTTCTTGCAACCACCCAGTTGGTCAGCATAACCTTGAAACCAGGCATGGTTGACTTATCGTCATGGATTGCCTTGATAATCGGGTTGGCATTCAAGCCATTGTTCACGTAGAGCTTGTTAACCAGGTGATCAACGGTCTGGGCGATGGCATAGGTACCGCCCAGTCGCTCAAAGAGGGACTTTTCCTCTGCGGCGATTGCTGATGTGGACACAAGAGATAGGGATGCAATCATTGCACTGCTGATTAGCATCATTCGAATTGATATTTGACTCATTTTCTTAACCTCCTTAGGATTTATTATTCACCAGACACGGTCAAGCTGCCGTCTTGCTATCGTGCTGTTTTTCAATCATCGTGGCAGCGAGTTCATGCAAGGCTGTGCGTAGTTTTACAAACTCCAGTTGTTCCAACCCTGTCTCACAGGCTACTGCGCTCTGTATTTTCGCAACTTGATGCTCGAGGTCCTTCCCCGTTTTTGTCAAACGGATATTCACCACTCTTTCATCGTTTTTATTACGTTCACGACTCAGGATTCCCACACTTTCCAACCTTTTGAGAATGGGCGTCAAGGTGCCTGAATCGAGATGCAAACGATCACCCAGACCCTTGATGGTTATTCCATTTGTCTCCCACAATGCCACGAGTATCAGATACTGGGGATAGGTAAGGCCGACCTTGCTGAGGCGGAGACGGTACGAACGAATGATAGCGTTGGTTGCAGCATAGAGTGCGAAACACAACTGATTATCCAATTTTAGATTTTCGTAGTTAGACATGGATCTTCACTCTCGGAATTGCACACTATAATTTAGCTCATTAATCAATAGTGCACAATATTTTTGTGCACTAATTAATTTAGACTGAGTCTATTTATCAATTAACTTATTTCCTACAGTTTGCTAGTGCCGTAATGTCTAACAGACTGTTATAACAGTCAATTAGGTAAATACCCTAACTTGATTGGTGTCACACGTCCGCTAGATTATGGTATTTGTTTTGGCTGCTTATTTCTTCTGGTCCCCTTTACCTGCGTTACTTGTTAGCGTATTTCTTGATGATACGTTCCATGGTTCCATCTTCTCTCATTTGCTTTATCGCCTTGTTGAAGTCACTCACAATCTGTTTATGTTCCGGGTTTGAGCGACTGACCATCATGTGAAGCGCCCTATAATCCAGGGGTTTGTCCAGAATGACAAACTGATCTGCGGAGGAGGGCAGGTAGGTTTTAATCTGATGCTTGATGACGAGTTCATCATCGAGTGTTAAATCTATCTTTCCCAATTGCAGCAGGGAAAGGTTCTGGATCAAGTGATTGCTGGGAATCCTGTAAAACAGATCACTTCTGTCAAATTCCGGGGAATAAGCGTAATTATAAACGACACCAATGATTTGACCTCTGAGATCATCAAGACTCCTGTATTCAATTGAGCTTCTCCTGTGCTTGATGAATTTGATTTTGTTATACAGATAAGGCTCACTATATTCGAATTGTGCTTCCCTTTGTTTACTATACCAGGCAGCGGCAATCACATCATAAACACCAATACCAGTGCCCTGTAGTATGAGTGCCCAGTTCGCAAATGTGATACTGGTTGTATAACCAGCTCTGTCAAGGGCTGTGATGACAATATCAGCCGCCATACCATACTCTGGTAAACTCCTGTCGATATAGGGCGGCCAGTGTTCAAGGGCCAGCTTCAGGTTTTTGTCAGCAGCTAGTGCCGATGAAATTATTGCGAGGGAAAGTGACACAAAACATAAAAAAGTCCGAAATGAAACCAGTCTGATGCTTCTCATATTTTAAATCCTTGTTCGCAAGTATTTTTGCTGCATATTATGACTTATTAAGGTTTATTCAGGCTATATTCTATCGCCAATAGGATGGCAATATTTGTGATTTAGTATATTGCGTGGTTGATTATTAACAGTGCAGGCTAAGTAAATCTTTATTTTAGGATAATTAACCGAACACAATTTAACAGAATAGATACACTGTCTGTATAAAATGGCCCGCCGGACTCAATTTGCCCGGTATTTTTAATCCAAAAGTATTATTAGAATAAAATTTAAAGGAAAGAATATGTTATCGGTACATTTACCACATTAAACAGGCTTTTAAACGAGCAAACTAATTATAACAAAAGAAATGGATGTTAGATCCTGACCCGAATGTACTCCATCAACTCGACGGGTTCGTGGGGCGAATGATATTCCCTGCTGACTATTTCACCGTCCCTGGTCCTGATGTGATATACAGGTTGATCGTTTTCACCGGTACTCTCCGTGATAACAAAATCCTTTAATCGATACAGTTCTGTGTATTTTCCCATGTAGCTTGTCCTTGAGATATGCGTAATGTACTCCATAACCCGGAATAAAATCATCCTCCAAAAGGTGTATTTGATTATTTATTTTATCGCTATTGGATTGATACCTTAGTGTGAGAAAAAATGTTTTTTGTTTTAACAGATATTTACACTACTAAATTTCATAAGCTACTTTATGAGATGTCTCTAACATCAGAAATTAATAATTAACTGCACTAAGCGGAAATAATTTTCTAAAAGTAATCAATCTCTTACTTATATATCCAAAAAATGATCGATATATCTTTTTGAAATAAAAAATCCAGTGCAGTTTTACCATACATCCATTTTTTCGCGGAGGTTAGTTGAATGAAATTTGTGCTAAAAAACAAGGTGACATTAGTGATCAGAGCCAGGAGGCCAGACAGGAATCTATTCGGGTGAAAACCGGCGCAGATGTACTAATGATGACGAGGCCTCAGTTTATAGAATAAATTGTTATCGAGGTCCGATCCTCTTGCTTTTTGCCTGTATGGCCCAGGGCCTTGATTTCTTCCAGTTATTTTTTTTATCGCTGATAGCATCTACCATACCGATTAGGCTTTCCTTAATGACATTTTTGAAGGCGTTTATTCAGTTATCCTTTTTATCAATCTCAACATTGAATGTTGTATTCAGAATTCCATTATCCTTATGATAATTTAATTATCTTCTTGCAGTTATATTTCTGCATTCAGATATTCAAATCTTCAGAGAAATTCAGTTTATTTACTTCCTGATAGCAATCCACATTAAAGCAGGATTTTGAACTCATAACAGAACATATCTGTCATAAACTTTAAATACTCAATCACGGAGAGTGTCATGGAGTCATTGCTTGTTAAAATAGGTAGTTTGCATATTTTCACATTGTTGATACTCACTGTACCAACTGCCGCCCTAGGCAATACAGAATATATCTGTTCCATTAAGAATGTCTCAAAGATAAATGACAAAGGTCATTTTGTCCGCCATGGCTGGGCAGCAAACTACCAGAACCGGGAATTCACTGTTGATATCGCAAGCGGCAAGGTGCTCAGCACTACCGCTTTGAAAGAGAGGCTGAGTAATTTTGACGTTGAACATGAGCCGTTGTTATTGAATGGTGATCATCAAGAACGACCCCTGACTGCATTTACCTTCTTTCCCGAAACCGGAACCTATGCGCTGCTCCAAATTAACAATCAATTATCGAATAGTGATCTCGTCGAGAACCCATATTTTTACCATACGTCCATTGGCATGATTCTATCCGGTACCTGTCGTGCCGGGAGCTAGCCTTCTCTAACAACCGGGTGATTACCCGGTCATTATATGTTTGCCCGATTAATATCGGGTTAATATACCGTCATGTATATCCTCATTTTGAATGTGATGCGAAATATATCAGTGCTTAGGATTCACGTCATGATAAAGAGTATTTTCTGGGTCTCCTGAAGAACCTCAGTGGAAGAGAAAAAACAAATGATAATTCGTTAAGTTACGGTAAATTCCAGAAGAAGAATCTCCGGTTTTTTGTCGATGACAGTTACTTCACAGAGAACCGGAGTGGCTTGAAAATACCATCAAGCTGCTCTAGGGTATTTAATTATGACGGTTGGATACTGAGGGACGTCATAAGCGAGTAATAGATTGAGAGCATTTCTCGACAGTCAAAAATCTCCAGATAATTCATCTAATGGCTCACACGGGCATGAGCCACCCGCCTCTTTGCGTGAGTTGGCAGCCGAGGCCGGAGTGGAATTCAATGGAGACTCAATCTGGGACATCCAGGTCCACGATCCTGCGGTTTACTCCATGACGTTGACCAGGGGTTCGCTTGGATTTGGCGAAGCCTATATGAAAGGCCTATGGGATTGTCGCGCCCTGGATGTCATGTTTACCAGGATGTTTGCTGCCGGGATTCCGGACAAACTGAAAGGCTGGTCAAGATTACCCTTATTCCTTAAATTCATTCAACACCGCTTTTTTAATCTGCAATCTTCCGCCAGGGCTTTTCAGGTCGGTGAGCAGCATTACGACATCGGTAATGATGTCTTTACTGCCATGCTTGATCCGGGGCTGAACTATTCCTGTGGTTATTGGCAGGATGCTGAAAATCTCGAGCAGGCCCAGGAAAACAAAGTCGACCTGATTTGCCGGAAATTACAGCTAAAGCCCGGCGAGAAAGTTCTCGATATCGGCTGCGGCTGGGGTGCACTCGCGATACATGCAGCCAGTCACTATGGCGTTGAGGTCACTGGAATTACAGTATCAAAACAGCAACAGGAGTACGCCCTAAAGCACAGCAAGGGATTGCCCGTTGATATTATACTTACAGACTATCGTGACCTGACTGGCAGCTTTGACAAGATAGTCTCGGTTGGTATGTTCGAACATGTTGGACTCAAGAACTACCCGGTTTATTTTAGCAAGGTTAATGAACTTCTGAATGACGAGGGCCTTTTTCTTCTCCATACGATTGGTAAGGATATCTCCAGTCACGGGGCTGATCCGTGGATCGACAAGTATATATTTCCCAATTACGCGTTACCTTCAGCCAGGAATATAGCGGATGTGGTTGAAGGGATTTTTCTGATTGAGGACTGGCATAATTTTGGTCAGGATTATGACAAGACCTTGATGTCATGGTGGAATAAATTTGACCAGGCCTGGGATTTTCTGTCAGCAAATTATGATCGGGTGTTTTACAGGATGTGGAAATTCTATCTGCTTTCCTGTGCCGGTTTTTTCCGCGCCCGACAGGGACAACTCTGGCAACTGGTTATGTCCAAACGTCAAAGGCAAGCCATGTATCACTCCGTTCGCTAGGTGCCTGCAGCTTGCCGGTGTTACAATTTCCCTGTGTATCTAAACCATAGCTTCCGTAGCTCAACTGGATAGAGTATCGGGCTTCGAACCCGAGGGTTGCAGGTTCGAGTCCTGCCGGGAGCGCCATATTCGAGCACCGAGGACGTATGGTTTATCACGTCCTGCCGGGAGCGCAAATAAATATGACACAATCATGACATACCAGAATTTCTGTCTATTGATTCCGTTTTTTAGTGTTTTTATGCAGTAAAATTGGCCTGCAGAGTAAGTTTGTTCTATTCTGTATGAGTGTATGTAGTTGGGTAGTCAGTTGTACCTGGTATCGGAAGTATCCCTTGGGGTTCCGCCGTATCTTTACACCGTTCTGCCTCGAGCTGCATGTCATTAATTAATTTGTACCTGGAGGGAATCAGTATGAGTAAAGGTGTCGTAAAGTGGTTTAACGAGTCCAAGGGTTTTGGTTTCATTGCACCCGAGGGCGGAGGGGATGATGTATTTGTCCATTATTCTGCTATCAAGGCTGAAGGATTTCGAACCTTGTCGGAAGGACAAAGCGTAACCTTTGAAATCGAGACAGGTCCCAAGGGAGCTCATGCTGTGGATGTGGAAGTAGAGAAGTAAACGCAGCCCGTCTTAGTATTCCTTGACCTCGCCCTGGCGGGGTTTTTTATTCCGACATTACGATACGTCCGGGAGAGAGTGCTATGCAAATGTGGGAACAGGTGTTACTTGGTATTGGTGCCGTTATCCTGGTCTTTATATTTTGGCCAGGCGTCAAGGTTGCCATGCAAAAAAGCAAGGAAGCTGAAAACCCGGACTGGCAGGGGGTGTTGCTCCCAATCGGGGTCGTCGTTCTGTTCATTATCCTTCTGGTAGTCTTTGCTCGCGGCTGATTACCTGCCTGGAACTCCAGTAACTTGTTGCAGTCGATTGTTCTGACAGGTCATATTTCCTTGTCACTGGTTCCCGGGTATCTACGCCTCTTGTCGGAATTATGTTTTTCCGGGAAATTCACAAATGATAGAATCCACCGACTTATAATCTGGAAAACCTGATGAAAACACTGAAAATTACGAATTTTGCCCTATTACTTGTCCTTTCATTGCCGCTGATTGCAGCGGAACCACTGCCCGAAGGGCAAGCCGTTGAGGAGGAAGAGGCGCTCTCGGGCAGAGAGCTGTTGGATGGCTGCGAGGAAGGCGCGGCCCCGGGTGCCCCGAACCAGTATTGCATGCGTTACATATTCGGGTTGGTGCAGGTGGTCGACTCTTTCCAGCAGGCCGACCCTACACAGCCGAGAGTGTTCTGTATTGACCCTACCCAGGTAAGCCTGCAGGAAGTAACCGAGACGACTACCGACTGGTTAAAGCAGCAACCGGCACGCCTGGAGGAAGATGCCTACAAGCTGGTCACCGAAGCGCTTAATAAGAATTACCCCTGCAGCATGAGCAAGATCTGAAGCATATGACCGCCCTCGCCAAGAAGGAGAACTACAATCACAACAAGGTGCAGAAACGCCTGCACCGCAACGTGGGCCGTGCCATCGAGGAATTCAGGCTGATTGAGGATGGTGACCGGATCATGGTCTGTTTGTCCGGTGGTGCGGATTCATACACCATGCTCGATATCCTGGTCAGTCTGCAGGGTTATGCACCGGTCAAGTATGAATTGGTTGCGGTTAACCTCGATCAGAAACAACCCGGTTTTCCGGAGCATGTCCTGCCGGAGTATTTGACCAAACGGGGCATACCTTTTCAGATACTGGAGCAGGATACCTATAGTGTGGTCAAGGAGGTTGTCCCGGAAGGCAAAACCATGTGTGGTTTATGCTCTCGTTTACGCCGGGGTGCACTTTACAGCTATGCCATGAAAAACGGGTTTACCAAAATTGCCCTGGGACATCATCGGGATGACATCATTGAGACTCTGTTTCTGAATATGTTCTACGGCGGTAAGATCAAGGCCATGCCACCCAAACTATTGAGTGATGATGGTGATAATATTGTGATCCGTCCGCTGGCTTATTGCAAGGAAGAAGACATCAAGGCTTATGCAGAATACAAGCAATTTCCAATCATCCCCTGTACCTTGTGTGGTTCACAGGATAATTTACAGCGCCAGGCCATCAAGTCCATGCTCAGGGAATGGGACAGGAAGTTTCCGGGCAGGATAGAGACCATCTTTGCAAGTATCCAGAATATTGTACCAACTCACCTGGCGGATACCACATTGCATGATTTTGCCTCGCTAAGGAAAAAAGCCGATTGATCAGTTTTATTAAAGGGAAGGCGCCATGCCTTTCCCCGGGATCCTGCTACTGGTCATCCAGGTCCTGTTCTCTCCCTATGCAGTCAACACGGGGAAGATCGTTTCTGGGTTGAAATTTAAGTTTCGGATTATTGCTGAATTCACTTGGTAGAAGAGACTTTGCCCTGAAGATGTTTGGGCAAACCTTCTTGAGAATCAACCGTGCGCCCTCATATTACCGTAAGAAGGAAAAGCACGGGCAACGAATCGCTAGACAACGACTGGATTAATATTTTATGCAGGAACTTGGACTTATCGAAACCGTAATCGCCTGGTCGATTCCGATACTGTTTGGCATTACGGTGCACGAAGTGGCACATGGCTGGGTGGCAAATTCGCTTGGTGATTCCACGGCCAGACTGCAAGGACGCCTGACTCTCAATCCAATCAGGCACATCGATCCGGTAGGGACCATCCTGGTGCCTGCGCTGATGGTCATGCTCACTGGTTTTATTTTTGGCTGGGCTAAACCTGTTCCCGTGAACTGGCAGAGATTGGGTCACCCCCGGCGGGACATGGCACTGGTTGCTGCTGCCGGACCACTGGCTAATCTGGTGATGATGCTCATATGGGCTTTCATTGCAAAGCTGGTTTTTGTAGCCGGTATTGAGGCCTCCCTGGTTGCGCCCTTTATCCTGACCATGGTCAAGGTCGGGATCATTATCAATATAATCCTGATGGTTTTGAACCTGTTGCCGTTGTTACCACTCGACGGAGGCCGGGTGATGACGTCACTGTTGCCACCGGATCTGGCAGAAAAATACGCCAGGCTGGAGCCATATGGCCTGATCATCCTGGTGGTCCTGCTGGTTACTGGTGTCCTGGTCCGGATTATCGGTCCGATAATCTTTGGCCTGGAGCACCTGATTTACCAGTTGCTTTAGTACATCATCACGGAAAAGCGGGAATGGTCGGATCCATGCCGAAATCCTGCACATTCGGATGATGGCTCAGGATGATATGTTTTATTTTATCAACATCATCCTTTGCAATATCAGCCATCAGCAGAATGTGGCCCTCTTCCAATGTGTTTTGAAAACGTTCCAGCTTAACGTTAGGTGTACTGGTACCGATTAACAAGCCTGATATCCAGACGCCAAAGATTGCGCCCATAAGAAGCATCAGCAATATACCGCCCAATTCCACAGGCAGTAAGTAGTCCCTCAGCATATAAAGGACAATGCCGATTATGGTTCCGGCGGCAGCGCCGGATACCAGACCAATCAGGCTGCCATGCAACATGTCGGTTCTTTGCGCAGTATTGGCCTCGGGAAGGTCCATCAGGTCCAGGCCGCGTTTTCCCAGAAAATGCATCTGGTCATCATTAATGCGTTCTAGCAGCAGCTCTTTCTCAATTTGGCGGGCGGTGTCCAGGTCCGGGATCACAAAATAGAGTCTTCTTTTCATGATATCCTCCGCGATTCGCAGGATGGTGAACATTGACCTTTTCAGGTCATTTCCTGTCATAGAGTATAGTCCGGCACAACCGAGCCCACAGATGTCTATTCTTGCAAAGTGGGGCTATTGCAGATATGCCTCGGATTTTCAGAGATATTTTTACTTTATCGGAGTTCAGAAGGGATCAATTTATGAAAAAAATATTGCTAATTGTTTTCTTTATCCTGGCAGGCCCATTGTATGCTGACACAGATTTTGATCAGGTTTACCAGTCCTATAGCGATGGTGATTATACCAAAGCCCTGGAAGGCTTTACCCGGTTAGCTGCTGCCGGTGATATGCAGGCGCAATTTTACCTGGGTAACATGTATCGTGAAGGACAAGGTGTCACTCAGGATTATTCCCGGGCGCTGGAACTATACAGGCTCGCTGCGGAGCTGGGATCGGCAGGTGCCTCACATAACGTGGCGATGTTCTACCAAAACGGCATTGTGGTCGAGAAGGACATACCGACAGCTATAGCATGGTATGAAAAGGCTGTGGCAAAGAATCATATTGACTCCATGCAAAACATGGCGCTGCTGTATTACCGGGGTGAAGGGATAAAGCGCGATATCGATCTTGCTGTAAGTTACTGGCGCAAGGCAGCAGAGCTGGGTGGAAAACGGGCACAGAATAATCTTGGGTTGATGTATTTCCTGGGCAAAGGTGTAGAGCAGGACTATGTCGAGGCCATGAGCTGGTATCGGAAAGCCGCAGAGCAGGGATTTGCAGAGGCGCAAAACAGCCTGGGTGCCATGTACCATGAAGGTCAGGGAGTAGAACCCGACTGGGTGGAATCCTATGCCTGGTTCAAGGTGGCCGAGTCCGGAGGTGCAGAACAGGCTGGGTTGAATATCGCCATCATGGAATCAAAAATGGAACGGGATGATTTGTCGCAAGGCAAGGAACGCGCGAAAAAATACATCGAACTCTATGGCAAGAAATAAATGGGAAGACAACATAGCTTTCCCGTTATGTTAACAATCAGGCTGCAACTTGGTGCAGGTGTACGTCCCGTTGCGGGAACGGAATTCTGATATTTTCCTCATCGAACCGGAGTTTTACCTTTTCAGTCAGATCCCAAAAGACCGCTCAGTAATCCTCTGTTTTTACCCAGGGACGGACAAGAATATTAATGCTACTGTCTGCAAGTGCTCCCATGGCAATGACCGGTGCCGGATCCTTCAGGATGCGATCATCTGCTGATAGAATATCCTCCAAGATCTGTTTTGCTTTCCTTATGTCATCGTCATAACCGATTCCGAATGTCATATCTACACGTCGTTCAGATTTAGCCGAGTAATTTGTTATGGTGCCACTGGTAATACTTGAGTTCGGTATGATGATAGATTTATTATCGCCAGTACGCATTTGCGTAGAGAATATTTGTATACCTTCGACTATACCGCTGATTCCGCCCGCCTCGATAAAATCCCCGACCTTGAAGGGACGAAAGAAAATGATCATGACACCGGATGCAAAGTTTGACAGTGAACCCTGCAAAGACAGACCAATAGCCAGACCGGCCGCGCCGATGATTGCAATGAATGAAGTCGTTTGAACACCAAGCTCGCTGAGTGCAGAAATAAAGATAAATGCAACCAGTGCCAGGTAAACCACATTACTGGTAAATGAGACCAACAGACTATCTATTTCTTTCCTGGTCATGACCTTGACCAGCGCCTTGCGGATCAGTTTAGCTATCCACCAGCCAATGATGAGAATAGCAATTGCTGTAGTGAAATTTATGAGCAGGCTGATGCCAATATCACTGATGCCCAGTTTATCTAAACCCAGTTTTTCCATCTGGTCCTCCTTATTCGTAAGAGAAAAACAGGCTTTAATATATCAGATCAGCAATTATTGCCTCATGTAAATCTGTAAAGATTCTGTCTAGATGGCAATTATTGCCCCGGAATCAATCCCATCTACCTTCTCGATTTCCCGGGCAATGACAATATATCGTTGTGCACCACCGGCCACCGGGCTGTTGAAGGGAAAACAGGTAATAAGCGTCAGGCGATTTTCTCTGGTCTGCTGCAGGTAGCCGATTTCACTTTCATGGATAACCCGGGTAAGTGTTACCTGATATCGTCTTTGTTTTCCTTCACTGGTTTCAAGCAACAATATATCGCCATCGGTCAGGTATTGCAGAAATCTAAAATGTGTATCCCTGTGACCGGCAATGACGCTGTTTCCCGCTTGATCTGCGGGCGCCGTACCAAAAAGATGTCCTGGACCGAAGGCAAGTGAAGCACCACTTGCCCCGGCCAGGACGATGCGGCTTATCCCAAGGCGTGGGGCAGCAAGTCGGCTGACTGGCCAGGTATCTGCCCAGGGCCATGGTTTCACCTCCCTTGCCCCGGACAGTGTTTCTGACCATGCCGACTCTAGGAGGAGTTGCGCTAGGATTGCCTTGGCATGGATGTAGGCACCATGACCTACCTGCCACAAGCCACAAAAGGTCACAGTAGTGAGTAAGCAAATAAATAATATTTTTTCAGTCGGGATAAACATAACGCCGGCTCATCACAAGAAACACACTGATTAACAGCAGCAGCGTGCCTATCAGGATTTTCAGTTCCGCATCTGTTGCGGTCTGCGGCAACTGACCGAATACTTTTTCATATTGCCAGCCGGACGGAAGGTTGACCGGCAGGGCAGATATCCTCAGTAAATCCTCCTTGATGCGCGACGGGGTAACGTCAACAGCAATGAGGCTGGTAAACCGGCTCACCAGGTGATGTCGTAATGCAGTCTCTATAACTTGCTGTTTAAGGTTGTTTTCCTCTTTTGCCTGATTGAGCAGGTCCATCAAAGCCGCAATTTTTTTTCGGGCCCAAAGGGCGTGGATGCCTTCATGTTCACCATGGCCTTTTAATTGCATGCTGGTTTTCCAGAGTGAACCGGAGACGCTGCCTGTTAACCGAATCCTTTCCGGCAGTGATGAAGCGGAGACACTTACCAGCAGGGGTTCGCCCAGATAGAGATCGGGAATGTACTTTGGCCAGGCTTCCAGGTCTGTGGCATCGCCCCAGTCTATGTGGATGTTGGTAAGAACAGGGCTTTCCAGTTTGCCAAATAATGTCGACATTTTTGTTTCGACCTCGCTGACCTTGCCGATGTATGTGTAGGTACCCCGGCCAAAGCGTGCAGCCCTGGTCATGAAATGTGAATTTGGTGCAGAACCAATCCCGATTGTAAATAGCCGGCTCCTGCCCAGTTTCCGGGTGATGGTGTTAAACAGGGCGGCTTCATTGCCAATGCTGCCATCTGTCAGGAAAATTACCTGCCTGACCGAAGATGTATTATTGTTATCATTCAATGCCAGTTTCAGAGCCGGTAACATTTCTGTACCGCCACTGACATCCAGACCAGTTACATATTGCTTTGCCTGTCTTAAAGATTGATGATTTACCAATCGCGGCCATTCGAACAACTGATCTGTATGTGAATTGAATTCGATAATGTTGAAACTGTCGCCGGGTTTAAGGCGTTCAAGAGCCATCTTTAATGCCGATCTCGCTTGTATAATGGACTGACCACCCATGGAACCAGAGGTATCAATCACAAACACCACCTCACGATTGAGCACCTGACCACTTTGCTGTAAGGGTGGCAGCATCATGATCAATCCATAATCCATGTTGTGTTTTCGTTCCCTGAAGAATGCTGCCTGTGGGGCATCTTTCTTTTCGGGTTGCCAGTAAAGTTCGAAATCTCTGTCGGCCATGGTTACATGCTCCAGTTGAATGGAATACGTTGATGCGTCCTGCTGATCTATCCGGATGTTATGATGGGAACTGGTGATATGCTCCAGGGGAAAGCCCGCGTCCAGGTGGATGTCGATCATCACCGGATTAACTGCTGTCTCACCGGGTTTTGTCACAGGCGGGGTAATGCGTTCGGCATCCCGCACCTGATCAGTATTAACTGCCCAACCTGATCCTGAAAAGCCTTGAACAACTGTACTGCCCGGAATATATCTCGGCGCAACAACCATCGGGAACCTGAGGCGGAACTCACCTGAGTCATAACGAACTGTCTGCTGGTATTCAATTTCAATGATTATCTCCTCACCGGGACCAATATTGGCAACAGAAGTCGTAAAAATATTCGGGCGTTCCTGTTCCACAAGGCTTGCTTTCTGACCATTATCACGTGCCTTTTGATATTCTTTTTTTGCAGTTTCACGTTCTCGTATCTGCCCCTCTATCACTCTTTTGCCTATCCTCATGCGCAGGTGATCTACCGCCGCATTCTCGGGCAAGGGAAAGACATAAATGCCTTCCTGCCAGACCGTGTCGGGATTATGAAACCGTTGTGCCAGCTTGACCCGGGCGATCATGCCCGTGATACTCATATCAACATCTGTATGTAATGTCGGGGCAAGTTGATAATCCTTATTGTTGTGAAACAACAGACTTCCACGGGTGACGTTTCCCATGTCCCTGATGCTGAGGGTGTCCATCGCTGTCATACCTTCCCTGGTATTGGCACTGGCAATACCAGACAGCAACAGGACGAGACACACCAGGAATACAGTACCAATGGCCGCAGCCAGCAGACTCTCGAGAATGCACAGAACTGTATTTGCCAGTAATGGTGTTTTTTTCAGATTCATAATGGATTCTGGGCTTGAGGACGGGTTACGCTTCGGCCTCGACGGTCAGCTCGATATCCACGCGCCGGTCAAATACGTAGCCTTCGATGTCCCCGTCTGCAGCACGTACACTGGATTCACCATGTGCCTGCTGTTTGATGCGTTCCCGTGGGAGCCCGGCCCTGATCAGTTCATCCTCCACGGCACGGGCACGATCGCGGCTGAGCTGGAGGTTATGTGATTCATCGCCTCGCTGGTCGGCATAGCCGTCCAGGCTGACGGACAATTCCGGTATGTCCTGTATAAGCGCCACCAGTCTGTGCAAGTGAGGCTTCAAGCCAAGGTCGATACGGCTCTGGTTGGTGCGAAAGAAAACCGACATGGAAATCCCCTGGGTCAGCTCATCCAGTGATGCCTTACGATTGTCCAGGGTGACTTTCTGCATTTTGCTGGAATAATCAGAACGGGTTTTTGATAACTCGTTCTTAACGACAGCCAGCTCTACTTCCCGGTCCTGCAGTTTTCTTTCCATGGCGGTCAACTGGTTTTCCTTTTCACCCTGACGGTTACCGTAAATGGCACCGCCTGCAGCTCCCAGCACAATTCCGGGAGGTCCCGCTATGAGGCCGCCGATCAGGGCACCAACACCCAAACCACCGGTCTCATGGATAGCCAGCGTCGTTTGCTCATCTGCCATAGCGACCGGACCGGCAAATGCGCTGATGATTAGAAGGGTAGATATTGCTTGTTTCATTTGATCTCTCCTGTCTGATGCAAGTCGATTACAGGAAAGTATTTAAGCGCTTATCTGTGGCCAAACAGCGCTGAAAATATGGAAATGAAACGATGAAATATGGCGAAATTATGGCAATTGTGCGTGAGGGGAATATTTTTGCCAGAAAATATTATACATTGACATAGGAGCAGAACGGGGAAGTTGAATGGTGAAAACAGTTGCGCTGGTTGAGGATGAGAGCGACATTCGGGAAAATTATTCGGATGCCCTGCAAAAGCAGGGATACCAGGTATCAAGCTATACCAATCGCAAGGAGGCATTGAAACAATTCAGCCAGAAACTGCCAGATCTGATACTCATCGATGTGGGTCTTGGTGAAGAGAACGAGGGGGGTTTCGATCTATGTCGCGAATTACGAAACCTTTCAGAAATCGTACCGATTATTTTCCTTACAGCCAGGGATTCGGATCTTGATACCATCTCGGGCCTGAGACTTGGTGCGGATGATTACCTGACCAAGGACATTACCATGCCACAGTTGCTTGCCCGGATAGCTGCGCTGTTTCGCAGAATCGATGCCTTTCGTAACCCGGTCACTGAAGATGATGTCATCAGCCATGGCCACTTGATGATCGACAAAAACCGGCTTTTGCTTGAATGGAAATCCAGCAAAATTGATGTCACCCTCACGGAATTCTGGATCGTCTACTCTTTGGCATACAGGCCGGGGCATGTCAAAAGCAGAGAACAATTGATGAGTGAAGCAAAAATGTTTGTTGATGAGGGGACTATTACCTCGCATATCAAAAGAATCAGGAAAAAATTTATAACTGTTGACAAGGAATTTGACTGTATTGAAACAATATATGGTCTCGGTTACCGCTGGAATCTATAGAACATCTGAACAGGATTGAGTTTTTACCGTGTCGTCATTAAATAAGAAGCCAGACGGGTTTCGATTCACCATCCGCGTCAAATTATTACTTTTATCCATCGCGATACTCACTTTGCCCTATATCGCTTATGAATACATGAGTGAGATGGAACATCGATTGCGCACTAACCTTGAATCATCACTCCTTGAATCCACCAGGGCGATTGCTGCTTCATTACACCAGAGTTATCGACGTTTCCCCGATCGACAGACTGCGGTGGATCCAACATTCTTTATTCATCAATTGAACACTCCAATACAAACAGATGGTTATCTTGATGACTGGATCCAGTATCTCGACTGGTCTGAAATCTATCCGCGGGAACTGGGTACAAGTACTGAATTCACATATCCTGACGGTTCCTATCGTCTGGTTGCAGGTATTTTTGAAAATACTCTTCATGTTTTATTGCAAATCAATGATGAAAATATCATTTATCATCAGCCTGACACTGAGGCAATCATAGACAGTGATCATATAATTATGGTAATTGGCGATGATTATGTAATCAGGCAAAAATATTATTTTGCTCCCTCGGTCCCGGGTAATTTCAACCCTTTCCAGATTGAGACAGTGCGTGATGACTGGATCGAAAAAAAATTTATTCGTTATAAAACCAATATCGTTGCAAGCTGGCAACCGTTTGATAACGGTTATAATCTCGAAATAGCGTTACCACTAAACCTGTCTCATGATCGCCTGGGAATCGTTGTTGCTGATACAGACTCGGGTAATGGTCAGTTAAAATTTAAATATACTGGTACGGCTGGAAACGATACTCTTATCAGGCCGGGGAGGGTGATTCTTCCTGACAATCATCTGGAAAATATGATTACCCGCCTGCACAGCAGCCCTGGCAGGCGAATCTGGGTGCTTGACAGTCGCGGACAGGTATTGGCCAATGCAGGCAATCTCAGGCATGACATTAGCAAACATCCACTGAACCTGTTTTATAAACTTATCCTGCCGCCTGTGACAGACCGCTTCGAGGATGATCTGGCCGGTGCTTCCAGACTTTACGGCAAAGAAATACAATCAGCCCTGAATGGGAAACCGGAGTCGCGTTGGCGATTATCTCCCGATAAAAAAGCAGTAATCGTCTCTGCTGCCGCACCGGTATGGGTCTTTGATGAAATCCGGGGTGTGGTAGTTGCGGAAGAGACAACAAACAACATTCAGTTGTTACAACGTGATGCCCTGGTCAGCCTTGTCAATAAAACCCTGTTGTTATTCTTCATCATCATCCTGCTGCTTTTGATCTTTGCCAGCCGCCTTTCAATCAGGCTGCAACGTTTGAGTAAGGAAGCCGCAAGTGCAATAGACGAGTATGGCCGGGTGATCGGTGACATGTCTAAAAGTCATGCCAGCGATGAAATTGGCGATCTTTCACGCAACTACGCCACTATTCTGGAGAGACTCAAACAGTACAATCATTACCTGGAAGGCATGGCAGGGAAACTGTCACATGAATTACGTACACCAATGGCTGTGGTCCAGTCTTCCCTGGATAATATTGATTCGGGTATTGAAGAAGACAAACAGGTTTATATTCAACGTGCCCGTGATGGTATACAGCGATTAAATCTTCTGGTGACACGCCTGAGTGAGGCCGCCCGCCTTGAACAGGCCCTGCAATCAGCTGGCAAAACTAAAGTTGATATTTGCAGGTTATTGACACAGGCGGTTGAGGGTTATCGTATCGCCTATCCATCCCAGCGTTTTGAATTGACCTTGCCAGACACAGAACAGGTCATGGACATCGCGCCTGATCTGTTCATGCAGATGCTGGATAAGCTGGTTTCGAATGCTGTTGATTTCAGTGAGCCGGATACACCAGTTTCGATAGCTCTATCCAGTGATGACTCTGTCAATTCAATCACTGTCAGTAACTATGGACCATTACTTCCGGAAGACATGAAGGGACAGTTGTTTGACTCAATGGTCTCTATGCGTGAGAAACAAAAGAAAGACAGTCCACATCTGGGACTGGGGCTTTATATTGCCCGGATCATTGCCGAGTTCCATCATGCTGAGATTGTTGCCGAGAACCTTGAGGAGGACAGTGGGGTAAGTATCCGCATCGTGTTTAAGTAAATGCTCCCTGTAAATAGTTTTTATTGCCATTCATTCAGGCGGGCCCGGGCCGGAGAATTTAACGGTCGGGCGATAAGTCCATTCTGGGAAATAAGAACCTCATAGGTGGCATCATCTTCCATTGGCAGGTAGGTGGCACTGCCAAAGTAGGCATCAACCCAGGCGATCCGGTCATTATATTTTTTTACGAGTGGCCAGATATCCAGGCCCTTGTTTTCAACCAGTGAGTAGACGGTCCTATCACGTTGCCGCTCATGGTCAATGGACTGATAGCGCCCATGCAGACGTTCAAGCCTGTACATGGCATTCAGCCCGAGGATCCGGGCAGGCGGTTTCCAGCTCAGGACCCGGGCATCAATTTGCCACTCGTCACCTGAGAGGTTATAGACAGCTGTTTGTCCGTTATCCTTTAATTTCAAATCAGCCGAATACTGTTTCTCCCCCAGCTTATTGAAATGGATGGTAAGAATCGGTTCTTCGTATTTAAGTCTATGATATGTAAGCAAATTTAGTGTAACCAGTAGGACTGCGGCTGCCACCAACAGCAGGCAAATCCCGAGCAGTCCATTAAAGCCTCCCGAGAAGATGCGACGCTGCCAGAGATGGCGCAAACCGAGGAATAACAGCAACACGCCCAGTAGTCCGGTCAGAACCACGATAGCAAGACTGATCAAATTCAGTTCCGAGATTAATTGTGTTAATTGATTCATAGACTTACGGGTATGCTATCCCTCACCAAATCTATATAATCTAAAGCTTTGGTTCATTCCTTTAAGAGACTGTTTCAAAGTGTACATTAATCATCCCGGGAAAGGGATATAAGTCATGATATTCAATAAAGAACAGGACAAGGCTCCATACAAGGAGAAGATCAAGTCGCTGGTGCCTTTCGATGAAATATCTCCCCAGGCACAGAATGAGATCGTCCAGATAGGCAAGATCTTCAAGTTCAAGAATAAGGATATTGTCTTCAAACAAGGGGACCATGACAATTACGCCTTTTACCTGCTGGAAGGCAAGATTGATTTAATGGCGGGCAGAGATGTGAAAAGTACCATCGTCGGTGGTACTGACAGTGCCCGTTATGCAATGGCCCGCCTCTTGCCACGCCAGTTCACTGCCAGGGCCAAAGTGGATTCCATGGTTCTGCAACTGGACAAGGCTGCAATTGACCGAATCCTGGTTGCCGACAAATCTGAAGAAGGTGACATCACCACCAGTCGGCACTTTGTTGTTAACGAAATCGATCAGGATGATACCGTTGACTGGATGACCAAGATGTTGCAATCAGAAATCTTTAGCCAGTTACCTACCGCCAATATTCAACAGCTGTTTGTCATGCTCGAACCCATTGACTACAAGGCCGGAGATACGGTTATCGAGCAAGGAGAGCCGGGAGACAGTTATTACATCGTCCAGGAAGGTCATTGTGAAGTTTCCCGCGCCCCCTCAGAAGGCGCGAAACCGATCAAGCTGGCGGAACTTAAAGACGGGGACAGTTTCGGGGAAGAGGCCTTATTGACAGATGGAACCAGAAATGCCTCTGTCACCATGTTGACCGATGGCACCTTGATGAAACTTAGCAAGGAAAATTTCATTACTCTGGTCACATTACCATCACTGAACGAAATAAGCTTTGAACAGGGTAAATCCCTGGTTGATAGTGGTGCCGCGGTCTGGATGGATGTGCGCTTCAAGGATGAATATGAGGAGTCGAACATCAAGGGCAGTATCAATATTCCTTTCAATCTTCTAAGGGCAAAACTGGATAGTCTTGACCGGAGCAAGCATTATCTTGTCTGCTGTGATTCCGGTGGTCGCAGCTCGGCTGCGGTATTTACCATGATTAGCAATGGCTTTAAGGCCAGTGTCCTGAAAGGCGGATTGTCGATATCACATGTCGAAAGTAGCGGAGTAAACCTGCGGCCGAAACAGAAAGCGGAACCTGAGAAAAAACCGGAAGCCAAGCCTGTACCCAGGAAAGACGACAGTGAGGGTGTAAATCTCAGGCCGAGGGTAAAAGCTGAAGCTGGGCAAAAAGCAAAGCCTGAAACCATGGAACCCGTGCCCGAGGCCGCACCCAAGGCGGAAACAAAACCAGAGCCAGTACAAGATCAGCAATTGGAAACTGAGGACGATGATCCCAGCATTCGCTCAGCTGCACTTGATGCAGACATGACCCTGAATGATATCAGACTGGAACGTACCAGTAACAAGCTGTCCGGGGCGAAAGATGATGAAGATATCACCGAGATAAGAGAGAAGAAAAGGCAACTCGAAGAGGAACGTAAGCAACTTGCCGAGGCGAAGAAAGCAGCCGAGGAAGAAACCAGAAAATTCAGGGAAGAAGAAGCACGGAAGATTGAAAAACTTAAAGAAGAGACCGAAAAGCGCCTAGCAGAAGAAAAGAAGAAACTGGAGGAAATCTATACCAAGAACACCCGGGAAATGGAAAAACTCCAGAAATTGAAGGAGCAGGCAGAGGAGCAGCTACGCAAGGAGCGCGAAAAAATAGAGAAAGAAGCCGAGGAAGCCAGGAAAAAATTAGAGAGTGCCGATGAAGTCAAACGCAAGCTTGAAGAATCACGCAAGGCCCTAGAAGATGAGTCTGCCAGAAAACGCGAAGAACAATCCAAGATGGAACAGGAAATCCAGACCAAAGCAATGGCTACGCTTGAAGCTGAAAGACGAAAACTGGCCGAAGAATTCATGAAGGCCAATAACGAGATTGACCAGGCCAACAAGGAAAATACTGCTGCTGAGGCGGCACGTAAGGCGGCGGCTGAAGAAGCAAAGAAAATCATAGAAGAGTATAAAAAACAGTTTGAAAAGGAACGAGCAAAAGAACGGGCACGGCTGGAACAGGAAAGAAAACAACTGGAGCTGGAATCCGGCAAGATCAAACAAACGCTGAGTAAGATAGATAAAACCAGAAAAGAGGCCGAAGCAGCCAAGGCTGCAGCAGCCCTCGAGGCACAGAAACTCCGGGCTGCCCAGGCGGATGCCCTTGATGAAAAGGCCAGAGAGGAAGCAGCTGAGGCGATGCGGATGGCTGAGCACAAGTTGCTACAGGCCGAGAAGAACCTTGAAAATGCCCATCAAGTCAAGGTAAACCTGGAAACTACAGCAGAAATTAAACGCAGGGAAATGGAGGTACAGTCAACCAAGCATGACATACTGGATCAGCAGGTGGCAGCAGATCTTGCTTCTTTTAATGAAGAGCAATTGCTGGAAGAGGCGAAACAAACGAGAGTCATGTCACACTCTGAACACGTCAGGCGGATCAAGGAGAAAGCCGAGGCTGCGAGAAGGGCCGCAAAAAACGCAACGAATAATCTTTTCGAAGATATTCATTCCCAACTGAGTAAAAAAGACTAATCATTTGTCAGGTTTACGGTTTACCCGTCTTTTTTAATAAAACAAATATCAGGAGTAATTTAATGAGTGAACGTATTGTTATGCGTGTAGGCGAGGCATTGGTTGCGGGAGGACCTCAGGGGACAGCGGCAGAGCCGGAAATAATCATAGGCGAACTGGACGGGCCGGTCGGTACGGCTTTTGCCACATTACTGGGTGACCAGGTCAAGGGACATTCACGCGTATTGGCGATTATGAACACCGACATCATGGTCAAGCCGGCTACCTTGATGGTTAGCAAGGTGACTGTTAACAAGGAGCGTTATACCAATATCCTCATGGGAACAGTACAGGGAGCAATAGCCAACGGTGTTCTGGATACAGTCAGAGAAGGTATTATTCCTAAAGCGAAAACGAATGATCTCGGGATTATAGTCTCGGTCTGGTTAAACCCGATGGTTGCCGATGCAGAAGAGCTTGATCACAAAATCCTGTTTGATATTCATCGGAAAGCTACTTTCAATGCCATAGAGAAGGCCATGAAGAATGAACCGGACATTGACTGGTTACTGGCAAACCAGGAAGAAATTGTCCACAAATACTATCAGATGGGGCTTGATGGAAAGATTTAGTCCCTGAAGTTGGTGAATTGCAGCGGGAAATCCAGCTTGCTGTTTTTAAGCATCTGGATTACCTCCTGCAAATCGTCGCGCTTTTTACCTGTGACCCGCACCTGTTCTCCCTGGATTGATGACTGAACCTTGAGTTTGGTATCTTTTACCAGCTTTACCAGTGTCTTTGCCAGTTCTTTATCAATCCCCTGACGGACAGTAATGGCCTTCTTGGCTTCGTTAATATTTTCTGTAACCTCACCCTTTTCGAGGCATTTAATATCTATACCACGTTTTGACATCTTCGTGGTTAGAATGTCTTCAATTTGTTTTATCTGGAATTCGGCAGGTGCCACCAAAGTGATGATGTTTTCCTTCAACTCCACCCTTGAATTCGTACCCTTGAAATCAAATCGGTTGGTAATTTCCCGGTTGGCCTGGTCAATTGAATTACTGAGTTCATGCATATCGATCTCGGATACGATGTCGAATGAGGGCATTTCAGACTCCTGTAGGCTATTAATGTAAATGTGAAGTTTTATCTATGATGATTTTACCGCCAGGCTGTTCAACTTCAACGCACTGTAAATTAAGCCCATGTAATACCATGTAACCATTATAACGGTCCAGGCCGTCGCAGCTGGTTTCAAATCGGTAGCGCCTGATCAGCATTAAATCACGGTTTGCTGTCATGCCAAGTCGAATGCCTGACAGGGAGACTGTCTGATCAAGCAGTTGCATATCAAGATCCCTACATACGGACTTGCATTGCCTGATGGCATACTCACGACCTCTCAGGCTGATTTGCCAGTACCAGACAGCCAGAACCAGCAGCAACAGGACAGGTATGGCTTTCATCGTGTATTGACTTAATGGGTTGTTACGAGATGTTTTTTGAAATGATTGTTCATGATTTCACGATGCTTGCCGTCCATGGTTTTGCTGACCATAAGTACTGGCAGGGTCAGTTCTTCCGCCTGGAGCTTGGCTTTCTCGGTACCCATGACAAGAAGTGCGGTTGCCCAGGCATCCGCTATCATGGCACTCTCATGGAGTACGCTGACCGACTGCAGCAGATGGTCAACTGGATAGCCAGTTTGTGGATCAATGGTATGACTATAACGCTTTCCTTCAAGGTCATAGTAATTCCGGTAATTACCGGAAGTGGCCATGGCCAGATCCTCAAGACCGATGATCCTGTGGATCGTGCGCTTTGTGTAGTCTGGTCTTTCGACGCCAATTTGCCATTTGTTTCCTGCCTGGTTGTGACCGGAGGCCTTAACCTCACCACCAATCTCGATCAGATGATCAGCCAGTTGGTACTTAGCCAAGAGCAAGCTTGATACCCTGTCTACCGCGTATCCCTTGGCTATCCCGGATAGATCGATATAGACGGAATCTGCGGATTTCTTGATGGCCTGCGTTTTCTTATCCAGGGCAAATCGTTCAAAGCCAGTCGTTTCAAGCAATTTACTGATCCTGCTGGCAGGAGGTGGTTTGATTGGCCGCTCTGTAGGGCCGAATCCCCAGAGATTTACCAGAGGTCCCACTGTTACATCGAATGACCCATTGCTTCTCCTTCCGATTCCCCTTGCGGCCTCTAAAACAGAAAACAAATCGTTCGATACCGGAATCCATGTATTAGCAGCCGCCTGGTTTATTCTGGACAACTCTGAATCATCCATATAGGTCGACATACTACGATTGATCGATTCGAGAATCTTGTCGATATCACCCCTGATTGCTTTTTCCTGCGGTTTATCATCATAAATAATCTTGACGCTATAACTTGTCCCCATGGTAAGGCCGGTGAGCGTGAGAAAATCTTTCTGACCCGTTTTTTTCCCGCAAGCAGTAATAACAAACAAGAGGCCCAGGATTATCAGGCAGGTGTTTACAAATAAACGACCCCTGTGTAGTGTCATTTTAATGTCGTAACCAATGAAGGTTTATCAATATAGGGATTACGCCGGCCCTGTAGTTTCTGGATCTTTTCATTGCGCCTGATCTCCTGCTTGCTGGGTGGGTCTGCCAGATTCCATGTCTTGAGAATTTCAATTGTCTGTTCTGAAACCGGCAGATTATATGTATTATGCATATAGAATATTGCACGGGCTATGTTGCCCCTGGCAACCGGCCTGGGTTCAACAACACCCTTTTTACGCTCGAGATCACAATTTTCAAAGCGCCAGTACTCTCCCTCGATAATGCCGTATTCACTGTCATATAAGGCATTGCTTGCGTCAATCCACACAGGATAAAGATTATGCAGATCAGATTCCATGATCCTGAAGTCGGGATTATTCTCATAGCATTGTTGACGACTGTGGCAACCGAGTGCCTGGACCATACGATTACTGGTATATATATGTTCAATCGATACTGTCATTCCGGATATGGTCAGCGAAGGAATTGATGCAAGTCGTAATCCACAATACAAAGTCCAACCTTGACCATTATAGAGTTCATTCCAGAAAATCTTTGATGCGACTTCATCATAATCATAAAAATTAACTGAATCAGCAACTGCAAGCTGCTGCATGATTAATAGAAAAAAACCTAAACAAAATCGGAATTTCATGAAAACCATTATGAATTCTTGGTCATCCGCTTGGCTGAGAAGGAGACCGCTCCCGTCGATCCATGGACTTCTCGGCTTATAATGTATACATCTCCATGGGTATATTGGCGGAGAGGGAGGGATTCGAACCCTCGGTACGCGCAAGCGTACAACGGTTTTCGAGACCGCCCCGTTCGACCACTCCGGCACCTCTCCTTATATGCGTACTATTCGGGACCAGTATTATAATCATTTCATAAAGAATTATCAGTGTAGTAGAAGGGAACAATACACAAGAACACAATGAGTGTTTTGTTTAGCTGTTTGGTATTGCCTGATATTCAGGCGATGCTTTTTGTCTGGGCAGTATGATCCTTCAGCAGGGCATCAGCCAGATCCTTGGCCTGTTGAAGTTCCTCAGTTTTCAGTTTCAATGCTAACTTGTTGAGAAAGGAAATGTGTTTACTATTGTTATCTTTTGCAGCAAGTGATAACCAGGCACAGGCCCTGACCAGATCAGCCCGGCTGCGATTCCCGTTTCTACCTGCATAATTCAAACCAAGTATAAACTGGGATTTGCTGTGTCCCTGATTTGCCGCCTGAGTATACCAGTAGTGGGCAGCTACCGGGTCGCGATTAACACCCTTACCCTTGTCATATAACCTGCCCAGACGATACTGTGCCCTGGGATAGCCATGGTTGGCGGCCAGGCGAAAAAATTTTGCTGACTCTTTCTCATCCCTTGGTAGACCCAGTCCTTCGGCAGTCAGATAACCTAGCTGGTAATAGGCCTTAGCATAATTCTGATTGGCCGAACGGCGTAGCCACATAATGGCCTTTTCATAATCCTGATCTATCCCCAGCCCGTAGATATAGGCAAGGGCAAGATTGAACTGGGCCCTGGCATATCCCTTGGTCGCTGCTTCCAGTAACCATTCATACGCAGTTTCATCATTTTGCGGGACACCGTAACCGCTGGCATATAACATGGCCAAGTTATACTGCGCTTTTACATAGCCCTGTTCTGCGGCCAGTTGATAGAGTCTCGCCCCTTCTGATTCATTTTTTTCTGTGCCTATCCCCTGGAGATACATGATTGCGGCGTTGAGCTGGGCCTTGGTATGGCCCTGTTCAGCTGCAAGTCGGTACCAGCGCAGGGCTTCCTTCTGGTTTTGCACTAAACCAGATCCGTTGGCATACATATAGCCCAGGTTATAGCGTGCACCTGCATGGCCAAGAGTGGCGGCACGTAAATACCATTTGCTTGCCTGTTGGATATCTTTTTCAAGCCCCAGTCCCTGCTGGTAACACCAGGCAAGACTGGCCTGGGAACCGGCATCATCCTGGTTGGCGGCACGGCTGAGCCAGTAGACAGCATTGAGATAATCCCTGCAGATCCCCCGGCCAGTTGCATACATTTTGCCCAGTCGCCTTTGCGCCTTGGCTGAGCCAAGTTCGGCCGCTTTCCGGTACCAGTACACTGCATTCGCGGGGTCTTGCATGACACCAAAGCCATGGTCGTAAAGCTCTGCGAGCTGTACTTGGGCATCAAGGTTTCCAGCAGTAGCCTCAGCGGTAATAGTGTCAATATCTATGGGCATGAAAATGCTTACGAAAATTGATTTATCACATCTTATTCAATCAATCTGCAGAGTTCCAGAGTGCTGTTACAATGACTGTCATGCAGGAAAATACAGAATTACAGTGTTATCTTAATCTTGATCCTCAGAAAATTCTGGAGGCTATTGAAAGTAAAGGATTTAATTGCGATGGCAGGATCTTTGCCCTGAACAGTTACGAGAACCGGGTTTACCAGGTGGGTATTGAGGGATCAGACTCCGTGGTTGCCAAATTTTATCGGCCAGGCCGGTGGAGTGATGAGCAAATCCTGGAAGAGCATCGCTTTACCGGCGAATTATCTGAATATGAAATTCCCGTAATAACACCGCTTGTGCAGGAAAATGCGACCTTATTCAGCCATGATCACTTCCGCTTTGCGCTCTATCCGCGCCAGGGTGGCCGTCCACCCGAACTGGATTCTCCCGACCATTTGACCCAACTCGGTCGCTATATCGGTCGAATTCACAGTGTTGGTCAAACGGGTTCGTTTGCTTACCGGCCGGATATCAGTATCAATGAATTTGGAGATGCTTCCAGACAATACCTGCTGGAAAATGATTTTATACCGCATGAGTTGAAAGAATCATATAGCACCCTTTGCGATGACATTATCAAACGAATCCAGCAATGTTATGAGCGTGCTGGAAATATCAGCAACATTCGCCTGCACGGCGACTGTCATGCGGGTAATATTCTCTGGCATGATGAAACACCTGTTATTCTTGATTTCGATGATGCCAGAATAGGGCCGGCAATACAGGATCTGTGGATGTTTCTCTCTGGTGACCGGCCTTACATGACGTCAAGGTTAGCTGATCTGCTGGAGGGTTATACTGAATTTTGTGACTTTGATGCCCGGGAACTTCATCTTCTTGAGGCGTTGCGATCCTTGCGAATGATGTATTTTTCAAGTTGGATTGCACGCCGCTGGGAAGACCCGGCTTTCCCGCTGGCATTTCCCTATTTCAATACACAACATTACTGGCAGGATCAAATTCTCAGTTTACGTGAACAGGCCGCTTTAATGGATGAAGGGCCGCTGGAGTGGGTCAGGTAGGTTAGATAAAACTGTCTATCAGTGAGGACCTTTCCAGTATTTTATAAAGTCAATGAGATCCGGGTTTGACATGGGGGCGCCACAATAAAAACCCTGGGCTAGGTCACATCCCATTTGTTCGACCATCATCCAGTTTTTTCGGTTTTCAACGCCCTCTGCAACAATCTTCATATTCAGTTTTTTGGCCAGCTCAATACTGGACTCAACAATAAATTTAGCAGTTGAACTTTTATCAGCATCCCTGACAAAAGCTCGGTCAATCTTAAGTTCTGTAAACGGTATTATCTTGAGCTTCTCCATAGAAGAATGACCAGTACCGAAATCATCAATTGAAAGTCCAAATTTTTTCATTCTGAGATTCATCATGATCTCCATGCAGCGGATTGTGTCCTGCATGATCTCACTTTCAGTAACTTCAAGAATAATTCGGGATATATCCACATTAAATTTTTCAGCAGTAGCAATCAGGAAACTGGAAAAATCTGGGGAAGCGAATGAATTGACTGATATATTAATTGAGGCATCAATATAAATTCCTGACTTTTGCCATTGACTGATTTGTTTTAATGCTTTTTTATATATAGCAAATGTCAGGTCATGAATCAGCCCGCATTCCTCAGCCAGGGGGATGAAAGCAGAAGGCAGTAATGTTCCTCTCTCCGGGTGCTGCCATCTTGAAAGAATTTCAATGCCCTTGATGGTTTGATCAATAATTGAAACTTTGGGCTGGTAATAGAGTAAAAGGGAATTTGGATGGCTACTAATACCTGATTCCAGTTCATTGATAGATATCGCTTCATCATTACTGGGATCTACATCGACATGATAAGGTTGATAGTTTTCCTGGATCTTGTTTACGATCTCGGATATTAATAAATCTTTTGATATGGCACCAATTATGTTCAGATTATGAGCTTTGGCAAGCTCATAAGCTGATTCAAGCAATCTGTCCTCTTCGCCACTCAGTATAAGAATCCCTCCGTTATATCCGTTTTTTGCTATCTCGTTCAATAATTCAACGCCATTCATTTCCGGCATGTTCAGATCACAAAGCACGATGTCATACTCTTGGGGAGCAGACCTTGATAAGCTGGCAATAGCTTCGAGACCATTACAGGCTGTGTCAATATTCCTGGCACCTGATTCCCGCAGGATTTTTTTTGCAAGTTGCAGGATAACGGGATCATCATCGACGACCATGATTTTGAGGTTACCCATATCCACGGGGGCCGGGTTGTTGTCGTTTGCCAACATTTAATAAAAACCTAATAGTCCAGTAATGTCAGGCACTGATGTTGCAATAACCCGGTCATCTAAAACGAGCAACAGATTCTGTCTGAAATAAAATTCCATTTTCGGCAAGCTTATGAATGGCAATGATTCATGAATAATAGTTATTATTTTAGATGCACTTATCTGTGATTACTAGAAATAGTATAGTAATTAACGATTGATAAAGCTAATTGATTCTGGCCACTTTCCTTCCGGAATAAGTGGGACTAGGAGTCAGGCAAGGATATGATCAACCTTCATTTGAACCAGCTTACTGAGGTAAGCGAGCATCTCCAGTTCAATGCCTTGTTTATAGCAATTAGGTTCTTGGGATCCCAGGACGATGAGCCCACGCCAGCCTTTTCCTTGTAACGGCAAGATCACTGTAGAACAAATATTATCTGTATCAATATCGAACAGGGTATTGAGATGCTCTTCCTGAAGACTGTCGCACAGGGGCTTGTTTCTGTGAAATAGCTCAGTAAACATAAATCTGATTTTGTCACTCACAGGTTCAATATCATAGATAATCAGATCAAGTCCTCCACTTGGCTCTGAAAAGATTATTAAAGATGATATGTCAGCAGAATAATATTGACCCATACCATTTGAGAGTAACGTTGAAAGTTCCCTTAAATCACTGCAGTCATACAAGCCAAGAGAGAAGGAAAGTACATCATCAACAAACAGACTATTAACACTCGCCTGTTTTTCTAATATCTCAATTTTTGTTTCTGTTTCAGACACCTGATGCCTGAGCCGCTGCACCTGGTATTCAAGCATAGAACTTACTTCCTGATCAGGCAGGTGAGGTATGTTGATATTAGCGAGTATGTCAGGGTTCTCCTGAAAGAAATCAGGATGTGAACGAAGATACTTTATTATTTGTTCAGTTTTATCTCTGGTTTTGTTGACAAGGCTCACAATGGATCTCTTTCAATTTCTACTTTATAAAGTATATCATTATTTTTATTGTAGTGTTCAAGAGTTTCCCTGATTGCTTCGGTAACTGCACGCGATGAGATCGTTGCCCCACTGATTACATCAAATTTTCCTGGTTCTGATCCAACCCGCCAGTATTCTGAAGGAACATCTTTTAAAGACAAGCCGTAGAATTGTGTGATCCAGTCCGAATTATTCTGATCTATTTCAGCCCCCAGCCCTCTGGATTCCTTCTGCTTGATTACTCTGACCGACATAATACGACCATCACGTGATATACTTATGGCAAGCGATACCGGTCCAATGTAACCTTTTGTTACGACCGGCATGTACAGAACCCCCATCCCGGTTCCGTCTTTCATTGCCCGATAAACACGTGTAATAGAGCCATCCCCTGATAAAGCGGGATTGTTAATTTCCATGTAATCGTCATAAATAAGATTGTCATATTCTACAGTTAACATGCCATTTGTAGCTTTTAGAATGTATTGTTGCTTGTTTTTTTTAATGACATCTTTACTGGCGATATGTAAAGAGATTATCAGGCCAGCGCATATAGTTGCGGTGATTAGCATCGGAATAAACACTTTTCTTTGTGGGAATGTCATCTTTCCCCCAGTACCCGGGGCCTGGTCAAGCGGTCTAGTAAAGGTGCTGAAAAATTCATTATTAATACCGCAAAGGCAATTCCATCTGGATAATTACCCCAGGTTCTGATGATATAAGCGAAAATAGCTGTACCTGCTGCGAATAACAGGCGGCCTGCAGGCGTGGTGGATGAGGATACGGGTTCAGTAATAATAAAAAACGCAGCGAGCATGCTGCCACCTGCAAACAGGGTAAAAACAGGAGAAGGATAATGACTACTGTCGAACCAGTAAAATACAAGGCTAATTAGAAACATGGTGCCCAGAAAGACAACAGGTACCTGCCATTTAATTATCTTGCGGACTATCAGGAAGATTCCTCCTGCAAACCAGAGAGCTGCAATCCACTCTGTACTTCTTCCTGCCAGTACTCCAAATACCGGAGATTGACTGATTTCAGAAATCATCTTCATGTCATGCAGGCCGGATTTTAATGTTGAAAGAACAGTCGCCCCAGCTATTGCGTCCGGGTAATGTGGAAAATTGCCATTGATAATCCTGATGGTATCCAGAAATCCCGGGTAATTGCCCGGGTCCGGGTAAATGGATAGTTCCATCGGAAAACACAGGAGTGTGAACACATAGCCAGCTATGGCAGGGTTAAATATATTTTGTCCAAGACCACCATAGCAGTGCTTTATGACGACAACACCAAAAGCAATGCCGGCCAGATTTGCCCACCAGGGGGCATAAGGTGACAGGCAAATAGCAAATAATAATGCTGTTACGACTGTGCTGCCATCAAATAGAAACGCTTTTACAGGTATGCGTCTGATGAGGAGGACGATGGACTCCAGGGTAGTTGCAAATAAGATGGCCAAAAGACACTGCAAGATGACGCCCCAGCCCATAATCCATGCATAACACAGGATTCCAGGCACGAGAGCAATACTGACCTGGAGCATGATCGTCCGGACAGAAGACTTGTCACTTACATGGAATGAGCTGAACCGGGCCGAATCACTCATCTTTCTGATCTTTTCTTACCTGTTGTTTTTTTACCCTTTTTGCTCGGCCCCGTCTTACCGCCTCATGTATATATGCTTTTTTTTCATTAGGTTTTCCAGAAATGGAAAGTTGTTCCACGCTTAATTTTTTTTTCTTTTTTTCATGTTTCAATCGTTCCTGATGTTTCAGATAACGATATCTTGACTCTGATGCCTTAGTTATAGATAAGTCACGCTGGTTGATTTCATTCTTGGCCAGTCTGTAATAATGCACGAGTGGGATATTACTGGGACAGACATAGGAGCAACAGCCACATTCTATGCATTCAAAGAGATGATGTTGTTTTAATTTATTGTGGTCGCTGGAGCGTGAGAACCAGTAAAGTTGTTGTGGTAGTAATTCAACCGGACAAACCTCAGCGCAATTTCCACAACGGATACATGGCATTTCGGTTCCCTGATTGAGTTTATTTCTTATCAATATGCAATGTGTCGTTTTGATGACTGGTACATGCATGTTCTGCACGAGGGTACCCATCATGGGTCCACCGAGTATGATACTGTTACCGGATTTTTCACTGTATCCGCATTGCTCGGCACAATGCCTGACGGGAGTGCCAATAAGCACCTGGAGATTGCGCGGAGAGGGTATGCAGCCGGTTACAGTTATGTACCTTGATACCAGAGGTTCTCCACGTGATACGGCCCGGTAGGCTGCAGCTGCTGTGCCGACGTTATGCATCACAATACCCATATGTATCGGCAGTCCACCACTTGGTACCGCCTTTCCAGTCAATGTCTTGATGAGTTGTTTTTCGCTGCCTTGCGGATAAATAGTCGGTACTTTTACCAGTTCAATATCATCATCAAGTAATGGTAATAGGGCATTAACAGCATCCGGCATGTCTTCTTCTATAGCAATGATGCATTTTCTGGCCTGTACGGCATGAAGTATCATTCTTGTACCGGCAACGATATAATCTGGTTTTTCCCGGATTAATCTGTCATCACAGGTAATATAAGGTTCACATTCAACGGCGTTGATTATTAATAATTCAACCTCGGTTTGTGTACCTTCTTTCAATTTAACATGTGCAGGGAATCCCGCTCCCCCCAGGCCCGAAATACCGGCATCCCTGAACCTGTTTTGCAATGTGACCGGATCCATTTCCAGATAGTTATCCACACCACGGATATCTATCCAGGTGTCCATTCCATCCGGTTCTATAACAATACAGGGTGCCTTGATACCGAGGGGATCCGGTACGCTATAAAGACCAATGTCCCTTATTTTACCCGATGTAGTTGCATGTACAGGCAGGCTGACGTATCCATCCGGCTCAGCAATAATTTGTCCCTTGTATACCTGCTCTCCGATTTTTACCAGTGGATTAGCCGGATGCCCGATATGTTGTTTCAGTGGAAGTATGATTTTATCAGGCAGTGGAGAAATTAATGATGATAAATTGTTGGACAGGGATTTGTATGTTTCGAGTTTCAGGCCACCATGAAATGAATGTATATCGGTAGAGCTCATATCTGAATCCGGGATTTTGGCTCCATTTCGATACAGTCTACCGGACAAGGCGCTATACATAATTCACACCCGGTACATAGCTCCGGTATAACAGTATGCATCTGTTTAGGCGCGCCAACGATCGCGTCAACTGGGCAAGCACTGATACACTTGACACAACCAATACAGAGCTCTTCATCAATCAGTGCAGTTTTTGCTAAAGGTTCACTTTGCCGAGCTGGATTAAGTGCCTGGTATTCACTACCAGTTAACCGGGATAATTCTCTACTTGTAATGTTACCGCCTGGGGGGCATTGATTAATGGCGGTAATACCTTCAGCTATTGCAGTAGCATAGGGTTCGCATCCATCAAATCCGCATTGTCCACATTGTGTTTGTGGAAGAAGTATATTTATTCGGTCTGTTTTTTCTAAAGATAATATTTCACTGCCTATCCTTGAATTCTCAGCCAGGATCGCGAGAGATATTGATAACATCAGGATAATTAACAGGCCGGTCATCATTCTAGAACATCCCGGCAAAACCCTGAAAGGCCATAGCAACAATCGCCAGTGAGATCAAATGCAGTGGCATTCCCCTGAATGGCGCAGGGGCCTCTGCACCTTCCAGCCTCTCACTGACAGCTGTAAGGAGAAGCAGCACCAGCCCGAAACCAAATGCAGTACCCAACCCATAGGCAAAGGCATGGATAATACCCGTCTTGCTTGGTAGAAATAAAAGTACGGTGCCCAGCACAGTGGTATTGATCCCCGCATAAGGCAACAGGTCATTTATCCTGTCTGACAAGCTTTTGGAAACATGCCTAATAACAATTTTCAGCAGCATGGCGAGGCAGAGTATCAACATGACAAGGATCAACAGCCATAAATGATCAAGCTGTAATGGCAGAATAACCAGGGAGTGAAGCAGGTAAGCGGACAATGTGACGAGAGGCAGCAATAAAACCATGACTAACGAGACATCAATAGCAACCTGTTCCCTGCGTTGCATTGCCAATGCGGGATCAGCACCGACAAGATGCTGAATAATTATGTTATTGGCGAATACCGTGCTGAATAGAATAAGTAGAAAGTCAGACATTTGGCCCGGTCATTTTACTTTCATCCCGGGAATTGCGCCTGAATCCGGGCTGAGAATATACAGATCCTCTCCACCGGGCCCTGCAGCCAGCACCATGCCCTCGGATATACCAAAGCGCATTTTTCGTGGTGCAAGATTGACAACCATAACTGTCAGTTTACCTTCCAGGTCTTCAGGTTGGTAGGCTGACCTTATTCCGGCAAAGACATTACGGGTTTCTTCACCGATATCCAGGGTCAAGCGGAGGAGTTTGTCGGCCCCTTCAACGTATTCTGCCCTGGTGATCTTTGCTACCCGTAAATCAATCTTTGCAAAATCATCAATTGTAATTTCATCTGCAATCGCGTTTTTGACCAAAGAACCGGAGTCAGAATTGGCTTTGTCAGCGGAGTTCTTTAACAGGTCATCTTTGCTTGAATCAATCATGGCTTGTATTTTCTCCTTGTCCACACGCTGCATCAGCGGTTTGAAAGGGTTAATGGTGTGATCATACAACGGATAGTCAATATCCTTCCATTTTAATGGCTTGATGCCAAGAAATGCCTCACCTTGTTCCGCCATTACCGGAAGTACTGGCTTCAGAAAGAGCAGCAGGTATCTGAATAAGTTTATCCCCATACTGCAAATTGACTGCAGTTCCGCTTCACGTGCCGGGTCTTTGGCTATGACCCAGGGTTTGTGTTCATCAATGTACTGATTAGCCTTGTCGGCAAGGGCCATAATTTCTCGCATTGCCCTTGCGTATTCACGAGACTTATATAGCATCGCAATTTTTTCACCGGCGCCAATAAAGCTTTCAAGCAATTCCGGATTATGATTCTCGACTGAAAGTTTGCCCTCAAATCGCTTGTTAATAAAACCGGCACAGCGACTGGCAATATTGACCACCTTGCCAACCAGATCAGAATTTACCCGGAAACTGAAATCATCAAAGCTCAGATCGATATCATCGATTCCGCTGCCCAGCTTCGCAGCAAAGTAGTAACGCAGGTATTGTGGATCCAGGTGGTCCAGATAGGTCTTCGCCATAATAAAGGTACCACGAGACTTGGACATTTTCTGGCCGTGTATGGTCAAAAAGCCATGCGCAAAAATCGCTGTGGGTGTTCTGAGCTTACTGCCCTCCAGCATGGCCGGCCAGAACAAGGCATGGAAATAAATGATGTCCTTACCTATAAAGTGATAGAGCTCGGTAGAGCTTTCCTTCAGGAAAAACTCATCAAACTTGAGACTGCTGCGATCACACAGGTTTTTAAAACTCGCCAGGTAGCCGATTGGGGCATCCAGCCAGACATAAAAATACTTGTCTTTAGTACCCGGAATCCGAAAGCCAAAATAGGGTTCATCCCGCGAGATGTCCCACTCCTGCAGGCCGGTATCAAACCATTCATCCAGTTTATTACTGACTTCCTCCTGTAAATGTCCCCCCCGGGTCCAATCCTTCAGACTGGATTCGAAATCTGCCAGTTTAAAAAAGTAATGTTCTGACTCCTTTTCTACAGGTGTGACACCGGAGATTGCAGAAACCGGGTTTTTGAGTTCTGTTGGTGAATAGGTTGCGCCGCAAACCTCACAACTGTCGCCATACTGGTCAGCGGCACCACACTTCGGACATGCACCACGAATGAAGCGGTCAGGCAAAAATATATTTTTGGCCGGGTCATAGGCCTGCTTTATTATTCGCCTTGAGATATGACCCCCTGCCAATAATCGCTCATAAATAAGTTCCGATAATTCACGGTTTTCATCGGAATGCGTGGTGTGGTAATTGTCGAAGGCAACAGCGAAACGGGCAAAGTCCTCCTCGTGTTCCTTTTTGACCCTGGCAATCAGGGTCTCGGGCGAGATCCCTTCCTGCTGGGCACGCAGCATGATTGGTGTTCCGTGGGCATCGTCGGCACAGACATAGTAGCATTCATGCCCGCGCATTTTCTGGAAGCGAACCCAGATATCCGTCTGGATATACTCAACCAGGTGGCCAATATGGATAGGGCCATTGGCATAGGGCAGGGCGCTGGTTACCAGCATCTTTCGTGGTTGCTCGGGCATAGACTTATTCAGGCTCTGAAAAGCGCAATAAGTTAACACGTCAGGTATCGCCAGAACAAAATTTTGTCGGTACCGGCAACCTGACACTGGAAAACGGCCGTAAGCGGGGCTCTGACAGAAGCCTGCCTTATGTTAAGATGCCTGGATTATCAAAGCCGGAGCAAACTCCAGACTATGTCTGAATTAACCCCCGATATCATTGAGTCCAGCCTGGGGCAGATCGTGGATCTCTACACGGGGGAGGACCTCGCCAGCTCCCATGCCATCAAGTCAGTCAAACATGATGGGACACCGGAAATAAGCATAGAGCTTGGTTACCCGGCGAAGGGTTACCACGAGAAATTCAAAGAGATTATCAACTCAAAATTGCAGGAAGATTTTGATATCAGTGGCGCCAGAATCTCAATTTCCAGCCACATCATTGCCCATTCCGTACAGAAGGGTGTGCAGGTGCTGCCCAACATCAAGAACACGATTGCCGTTGCCTCCGGCAAGGGTGGCGTCGGCAAGTCCACGACCGCTGTAAATCTTGCACTGGCCTTGCAGGCCGAGGGTGCAAAGGTGGGGATACTGGATGCCGATATTTATGGTCCCAGCCAGCCGCGAATGCTTGGTTGTCATGGTAAACCGGATACCAAGGACGGCAAGACCGTGGAGCCGAATATCAGTTACGGACTGCAGAGTATGTCCATAGGCTATTTGATTGAAGAGGACACGCCCATGATCTGGCGTGGACCCATGGTTACTTCGGCACTTGAACAACTGCTGAATGATACCAACTGGGTCGACCTGGATTACCTGGTGATCGACCTGCCACCGGGTACGGGTGACATCCAGTTGACCCTGTGCCAGAAGATCCCGGTCAGTGGTGCAATCATTGTAACGACACCACAAGACATTGCCCTGCTGGATGCCAAGAAGGCCCTGAAGATGTTTGAGAAGGTGGAAGTCTCTGTACTCGGGATCGTGGAAAACATGAGCACGCATATTTGTAGCCAATGTGGTCATGAAGAACATATCTTTGGTGCCGGCGGCGGAGAACAAATGGCTGCACAGTATGGTGTTGATCTGCTTGGCAGTCTGCCACTGGACATTTCTATCAGGGAAGGCGTGGACAGTGGCAAGCCAACTGTTGCCTTGGCACCTGACTCAGTCATTTCCCTGACGTACCGGGAAATTGCCCGCAAGGCTGCTGCCAAACTTGCCCTACAGGCCAAAGACTACAGCCATGTTTTCCCCAAGATCGTCGTAGACAAAAATTAACCGGCAAGCCAGCAATGAGTATAAAATCCGACAAGTGGATCCGGCGGATGGCGGAAGAGAGTGGCCTGATTGAACCTTTTTCAGCAGAGCAGGTAAAGCATAACGGATCTGACAGGCTAATATCCTATGGTACATCCAGTTATGGTTATGATGTTCGTTGTGCGGATGAATTCAAGATTTTCACCAACATAAACAGCAGCGTAGTCGATCCCAAGGCCTTTGATGAAAAATCGTTTGTTAATTTCAAAGGTGATATCTGTATTATCCCGCCAAACTCATTCGCTCTCGCACGCACGGTGGAATATTTTCGAATCCCGCGCAATGTGTTAACAATATGTCTTGGTAAGTCTACCTATGCGCGTTGCGGTATCATTGTAAATGTCACACCGCTTGAACCCGAGTGGGAAGGACATGTTACTCTTGAGTTTTCAAATACAACACCACTTCCTGCAAAGATCTATGCTAATGAAGGTATCGCCCAAATGATCTTCTTAGAGTCGGATGAGGTTTGTAAGGTCTCTTACAAGGACCGGGGTGGCAAGTATCAGGGTCAAACCGGGGTTACTTTGCCCAAAACATGACAACCATTGCAGTTATTCAATTTGTTGGTTACTGCATTGACTCTCTCTTTATATTCATAACCTTCAGGCAATGAATCTTTTTCCTATTTTTCTCAAGCTTGATAAAGAGCCGTGTCTGGTTGTGGGAGGTGGTGAAATCGCCGATCGAAAAGTCATGCAATTACTCAAGGCCGGGGCAAAGGTCACGGTTGTGTCTCCTGAGTTAACCAGTTCACTCAATGAGCTCGCTGAAGACAAGAAGTTGCTACATATTAATACCCGGTTTACCGAGAACTATTTGCAGGGCATGGTTCTGGTGATTGCTGCAACCAACGACCGCTCCATCAACCGCTCGATATCTGAACTGTGTAACAAACGGAAAGTGCCGGTTAATGTGGTGGATGACCCGGCTCTGTGTACTTTTATCATGCCTTCCATCATTGACCGTGCACCGGTGCAGATCGCAGTTTCTACAGGTGGTGCGTCGCCGGTTCTTGCCCGGCTCTTGCGGGCCCGACTTGAAACCCTGATACCGGCAACTTTTGGACATCTTGCCGAATTGATGGCCAGTTCCAGACAACGGGTTAGGCAACGCTATCCCGATCAGCGTGAACGCCGGCGTTTCTGGGAAAAGATTCTGCACGGGCCGATCGCCGAAATGTTGTTTGCCGGTCGTGACAAACTGGCATTGAAGGCGATTGAACAGCAACTGAATGATGATTCCGGAACGGCCAGTACTGTCGGAGAAGTATACCTCGTCGGCGGCGGTCCAGGTGATCCGGATCTACTTACCTTCCGGGCCTTGAGGCTGATGCAACAGGCAGACGTGGTGCTTTATGATCGACTCGTTGCTCCTCAGATCCTTGATCTGGTGCGCAAGGATGCCGAGCGAATTTATGTAGGAAAACAACGTGATCAGCACGCCTTGCCCCAGGGTGACATCAATGATTTGTTGGTCAGGTTGGCCCGCGAGGGCAAACGCGTACTGCGGCTCAAGGGGGGTGATCCCTTCATCTTTGGACGGGGAGGAGAAGAAATCGAGAACCTGTCAGCTGAGGGAATTCCTTTCCAGGTCGTCCCGGGAATTACTGCTGCTGCCGGTTGTGCATCCTACGCCGGTATACCCCTGACTCATCGTGACTATGCCCATTCCTGCATTTTCGTAACGGGACACCTGAAAGATGGCAACATGGATCTGAACTGGGATGCCCTGGTGCAACCTAGGCAAACTATCGCGGTATACATGGGAACCCACGGTATCGATATATTGTCCACGGAATTGATTGCCCGGGGCATGTCACCAGAAACCCCTGCCGCTATAATCCAGCAGGCTACGACCAGGCAGCAACGCGAGTATATAAGTACCCTGAAAAATCTGTCGACCATACCGGAAAAACACGATATTAAACCCCCGAGCATGATCATTATCGGCGAGGTGGTCAAACTCCATGAAAAACTCGCCTGGTTTGAACCATTAATGAATGATTAGGTTTATATGACATCAATTTTTTGAACGGAGAGATTATGAAGACAAGACAATTACTGTTACTAACATCCGCATTACTGGTATTAAGTGCCTGTGCCCTGAGTCCACAAATAGTTGTCGTGAACCCCGAGCTGTCCATGGAGAGCTCAACCATGACCGAAACTTCGCTTCGTATGAGTATAGATGTCAGTGATCCAAGAAGCACGAATATCATCGGACAAAGGGGAGGGATCTACAAAGATACCTCCCATATCCGTACTGATGACGACATGACAGCTACCTTGCGAAGAAAATTATCAGATGCATTTGTGCGCATGGGCTTCAGTGTTATGGGGAGTGGCGAGGCTGATATCTATTTGACAGTCAACACAATAAAGATTCAATACATGGTTATAAAAGATAATGTTCTTAACCAGATAAAGATTGATATCGAACTTCAGGGGATCTGCCAGAAGAATAACCAGCAGTTCAGGCGTAAGTACCAAGTATCGCGCACAAAGGATATTGTAAAGACACCTTCAATGGAGAAAAATGAAGAACTGGTTAATGAAGCAATGGCAATTGCACTGGGAAACCTGCTTGCAGACAAGGCATTACTTGATTTTATAAACAGTTAAGAGGCTCAGACAGTCACTGTTTCTTCAGTAACCTTGTCATGGTCAGGATCAAAGGCAACGACACAATTTTTACCTGCCGACTTGGCGTTATAGAGTGCAGTATCTGCTGCATCAATCAGGTGGTGGGATAACTGCATCTTGATAGAGGATTGTGAACCTTTATTTAGGTGGGTTCTGAGCTCAGTCACCCCGATACTAACAGTGATCTTAATGATGTCATTTTCAAAGCGAAAAGCTGCATTTTGCACAGCCACCCTGATTCTGTCTGCCAGTGTCAATGCGCCGCTGAGCGGAGTATTGGGACATATAACCATGAATTCTTCCCCGCCAAAACGACCGATCACATCCGTGGTACGAAGCCACTTTTGACAAATTTCCGTAATTTTCTTGAGGATTTCATCACCTGCAAGATGGCCAAACTTGTCATTGATGGTTTTGAAGTTGTCCAGATCGAACAATAATAATGACAGATCTTTTTTATATCTCAGAGACTCTGACAATCGTTGTTCGATATCGTTGATCAAACTTCTCCGATTGGCGATACCGGTCAATGAATCGGTACTGGCAATCTTGAACAGGCTATGTTCAAAGGCCTGTTGCCTTTCCATGAAGATGTGACTGGTGATGGTAATGGTGAAAATAGCAATAATGACCAGCTGACGGTTGGTAGTATCCACCAGCTCAGAAGGAATGAAATACATTCCAGCCATTGTTGCCAGGATACCGGTCAAACCAATGATCAGTGTTAATCTTTTTGAGTGTGCCAGCAGACCAAACCCTAACAAGGAAACATAGGATATGGATGTTGTGATTTCGTTTGCAAGGTAGAAATCAATATACGCAAAGAAACCAAAGGCCAGAAGGAAGATGGCCCCGAATATCCACTCAGAATCGGTAATTTTACTCACCAGCTAATCATAGCTGACAGGATATCCATCCTCAATTGGTTTTCCCGTTATCTTCCTTCAGGTTCAGTGATATCGAATTGATGCAATACCTTAATCCGGTTGGGTCCGGGCCATCTTCAAAAACGTGACCGAGATGTGCGTCACATTTTTTGCATGTCACCTCAACCCGACGCATACCGAAACTGCCATCAAACCGGGTATCAATAGATTGTATTGACATGGGCTCATAAAAACTCGGCCAGCCGCTGCCAGAATCGTATTTGGTGTCAGAACTGAATAAGGGATTTCCACAGCAACTGCAAAGATAGGTACCTTTTTTGGAGCAAGTATAATATTTACCAGTAAAAGGCCGCTCGGTCCCTTTCTTTCGGGCAATTTTGTATTGCTCCTCAGTCAGATTTTGTTTCCATTCCTGATCACTTTTACTAATTTTCGTCATGTTCTATCCCTGGCTGCTGGCTGTTTCAGAACCTTGCCAGAATGACTGAAAAGTAACGATTTTCCGGTTCGTAATGTGAGACAATATCCAGCCCGCAATCAGACAGTAATTCTTCTGCTTGCCCGTAGGTAAATTTGTGACTCAGTTCCGTGAGGATTTCATCACCGGGGTACAATTCAATCACCTCATCAATTTTCTTGAGTTGTATTTCATGTAACGTATCACACACAAGTTTCATCTCTACGCGTGAATGTCTGGATTGATAACTTGCATGGTGATTGAAATGGCTCAGATCAAAATCAGCATCCAGCTCTCTGTTCAGTACGTTTAGTAGATTCAGGTTAAATGCTGCCGTCATTCCACCGCTATCATTGTAGGCGTCATTCAATACCTGCACGTCCTTGACTCTGTCTATACCGAGCAGCAGGTAATCACCTGGAGCCATGGCATCTGTAATTTCACGAATGAATGCCCTGGCTTCGGCCGGTTTAAAATTTCCGATGGTACTACCGAGAAAAACAAAAAGTCGCCTCTCATTGAATCCTGGCAGGTGATCCAGTCCAGCGTGGTAGTCGCCCAGCAATGGTGTCACCTTGAGCCATTCATATTCGGTTTGTAATTGTCCTGCAGTGTCTTCCAGCATCGGGGCGCAGACATCGAAAGGAGCATAACTGCAGGTATGATCAATCTGTTCACAGGCGTTAAACAGGCGCCGGGTTTTCCCGGAATTGCCACTTCCCAGCTCGATTATTTGAGCCGGCCTGGAAATGGCAATAATATTCCCGGCATTTCTTGCCAGCAGCCCGTCCTCCGTGCGAGTGGGATAATATTCATCCGTTTCACAGATCTTGGTGAATAATTGAGAACCTTTTTCGTCATAGAAATACTTTGGTGGCAGGCTCCGTGGCGGGAACAACAGGCCTTCTCTTGCATCATCAATGATATCCGGAACCACTTTTGCGGGTGATACAGGTATACAGGCGGGCGGCCTGGCTATTTCTGTTTCTAGTCTGGGGTTGAGCATCTGTGATTGTCATTATTATCGTTACTGGGATAAAGGCTATCACCATGGGTTCCCTCTGCCAATGTCCGGAAATTGAGTTGCCTGTTGTCCTTTTATTAATGAGAATGCTGCAACGATATGAATAAAGAATCAGGGCAGCTGCTGGACCAAGGATATTGTCTCCTCACGCCTACCACCCGTTTAAGCCGTGCATTGCAACACCAGTATGCATTGGAACAGGCCGATCAGGGCAGGTTAGCATGGCAGACACCGGATATCTTGCCCTGGCAGGGCTGGCTTCAACGCTGCTGGAAGGAATTCGTTTTTACCCGGCAACTCGACCGGGTGCTGCTCTCAACACCCCAGCAGCTCTACCTCTGGTCAGACATTATCAACCGCTCTCCCTATGGCAGGCGACTGCTCAATCGGAGCCAAACGGCCCGGCTGGCCATGCAATCCTGGCAGTTATGCCATGAGTGGCTGATCCCCATATTTCCGGAAGGAGTCTATGTCCATGATGACGCCCATGCGTTTCGGCTCTGGTCAGAAGAGTACCGGAAAATTTGTGAACAGCGGGACTGGGTTGACCAGGCGGGATTGGCAACACTGCTCTCGATGCAGCATGAATTCATTCCAGGTCCCGAGAAACTGGCACTGGTCGGTTTCGATCAACTCACCCCGCAACAATGCCAGCTCCTGCAGCGACTGGCTGAGCAGGGCTGTGAAATTCGTGAAGTACCGCTTGAACAGAGCAATATCGAGACCCGGGCATTTGCTTTCCGTGACAACCGCACCGAGTTGTATACCGCGGCCAGCTGGGCCCGGACCCGGCTCGAGGAAAATCCGGGGCAGCGTATTGGTATAGTTGTAAATAAGCTCGCCAACCTGGCCCATGAAATTAAAAACGTATTTGAGGATGTCCTGCACCCCGGCACCATTCTCGATAACGCCGGCATGCAATCCTCCTGTTTCAGTGTTTCCCTGGGACGTCCCTTATCCGCTTTCCCAATGATAGTCGAAGCATTGCGGATCCTATCCCTGGGCAGGTGCTCACTAGAACTGGAAGAATTCAGCAGACTGTTACGTTCACCTTTCATAAAGGCATCAATGCAGGAAGGCCAGTGCCGGGCAAAATTTGATGCAGCCATCCGCAAGTCCTGTGAGGCATACGTGTCCCGTCAACAGCTGCAAACTTTAATTGAAAGAGGGAAGTTAAGCCCGGATATTGTGCCAGCAATCTTTTTGGAGACCTACCTTGCCTGTGGTCGTCTGTTTGCCAACACTGACTCGCGGCAAAGTCCTTCAAGATGGGTGCAGTTCTTTACGCAAATACTTGAGCTGTTTGCCTGGCCAGGAGAACGGTCGCTTGACAGTGATGAATACCAGACCCTGCTTGAGTGGCAGTCATCGCTGGATAACCTGGCCAGGCTGGATCTCGTCAGTAAGGATATGACTTATCAGGACGCTCTGGGCCAATTGCGAAGCTTACTGGCCAGCGAGCGATTCCAGCCCGAGACCCGGGAGGCCTCCATACAGATACTGGGTATCAATGGTGCAGCCGGCATGCAGTTCGACCATCTCTGGATCATGAACCTGCATGACAATGCCTGGCCCGGCCAGGAAGTACCCAATGCGTTTATCCCGATAGCATTACAGAGGGACGTAGGCCTGCCCGCAGCCTCGCCCGGCAATTTTCTGGTTCACGCCAGTATGTTACTGAAACGGTTAATCTCTTCGTCACCCGAGGTTGTTTTAAGTTACCCGGAGATGGAAAAAGATCAGGTCTATCAACCCAGTGCCCTGATTCGGCAATATCTGTCAGGGACATCGCCTGACATACCTGTTTTCAAATCCTATGCAAATCACTTGCTTGGCAGCAAAAGCATTGAAACATTACCTGATGATCAGGTGCGGGCCATTCCTGAGGGTGTCAGGCTGAGTGGTGGAACTGCCATTTTCAAGGACCAGGCAGCCTGTCCTTTCCGCGCATTTGCACGCCACCGGCTGGCGACAGAAGGTCTCAAGTCTCCTGATATCGGGCTGGATGCCTTGGAACGCGGCTCAATCGCACATGCTGTTGTTGAACAATTCTGGAGAGAGACTGGCAGTCTGGAAAACCTTTTGCAATTGACCGCTACACAACTTGAACAAGTGGTCGATGCTGTGGTGAAGCGGATAGTTAAACGTTACCAACAGCAGTTGCCGTTTACGTTTACCGATCGCTTTACCGACATTGAATGTAACCGCCTAAAGCTTCTGCTGGTAGAACTGGCTGAACTCGAAAAGAAAAGACAAGCGTTTACCGTTAGTGAATGTGAGCTGAAACATATATTCATGATCAATGATATCGAAATCATCACGCGTATTGACCGGGTCGATCAATTAAAGGACGGACGTCTGGTTGTTATCGATTACAAGACAGGTTCTATTGTACCCAATGCCTCGGCCTGGCTGGGTGAACGTCCGGATGAACCACAGTTGCCCCTGTATGCAATTAACAGCGATGGAGATGTTGCCGCGGTTGCCTTCCTCAAACTACGCAGGGGTGAGATCAAGTTTAGTGGCCTGTCAGATGATGAGAACGTGCTGCCAGGTATAAAAAGCATTAACGGATCGAAGCTGGCCAGGGAATCGGTGAAGGATTGGCCTGACCTGCTGATTCAATGGCGTACAATGCTGGATTCGCTGGCCGGTGACTTTCGCCATGGTATAGCCAGAGTCGATCCCAAGGACAATACAACCTGCACCAGGATCAGGTGTGATCTGCATTCATTTTGCCGCATTTATGAAAAACAGAAAGATTCGATAACAGACGGGGAAAAAGAATGACCCACAAAGTTTTTGATTATCCTGAAAGACAAAAGGCATTATCTGTGGAGTCATCTTTTATCGTGCAGGCACCGGCTGGCTCAGGAAAAACCGAGTTGTTGATCCAGCGCTATCTACGATTGCTTGCAACGGTTGAATCACCTGAAGAAATCATTGCCATCACTTTTACCCGCAAGACTTCAGCGGAGATGCGATCCAGGATCATCACGGCATTGCATAGGGCGAGGACAGGTGTACAGCCGGAAGACGACGCCACACGACTGACTCATGAAATGGCAATTAGCGTACTCGCCCGTGACAAGGATCTGGACTGGCAACTGGAGAATAACCCCGGTCGTCTGCGAATCCAGACCATTGACTCCTTGTGTGCTTGGCTAACACGACAGATGCCCTTGTTGTCCGGGCTCGGTGCGCAACCGGAATTACTCGAAGATGCCACGGAGATCTATCACCAGGCCGCGGCCAATACTCTTACAGATCTGGAGAGCGGGGAGTACTGGTCTGAAGCGGTCGCCAGGTTACTTTCGCATCTGGATAATGATCTGCCCAGAGTTAAAGCCATGATCGCAACATTGCTGCAAAGACGGGACCAGTGGTTACGCCATATTGGCAGGGAAATTGATCGGCAGGAACTGGAAACCGCCTTTCAACATGCCGTTGCCTCGACACTGGAAAATATCGCTGCCCGGTTTCCGCAGGTGTACCAGAATGAAATTTTGCAATACCTGCGTTACGCGGCGAGCAATCTATATGCTGACAAGCCGGAATCAGCCATCGCTCAATGCCGTGATATTACTCAGTTCCCCGGCAGCACGGCAACAGACCTGCCTGTCTGGCGGGCTATTGCCAATTTATGTCTGACTGGAGCGAATCAATGGCGCAAGCGTGTCGACAAGACGATCGGTTTTCCAAAACCTGAAGCTAACTCAGCTGAAACCGAGAATCGTAAAGAGATGAAAGATGGGTTACAGAGTTTGTTGTCACGGCTATCCGGTGACGAGTCACTGAGTGAGGGACTGGTTGAGATCCACTTGTTGCCCCCATTGCATTTTGCTGAAGATGAATGGCAAATAGTCAAGGCCCTGTGTGAGTTGTTACTTATGGCAGATAGCCACTTGCGAGTGTTGTTTGCAGAACGCAATCAAATAGATTTCAACGGTATTATGCTGGCCGCTATAGATGCCCTGGGGCAGGATGATAATCCGACGGATCTGGCCTTGCGCCTGGATTACCGTATCAAACACCTGTTAATCGATGAATTTCAGGACGTCTCGAATAACCAGTACAAGCTGATTGAGAAACTGACGGCAGGTTGGTCCCCCGGTGACGGACATACCCTGTTCCTGGTCGGTGATCCCATGCAGTCCATTTACCGTTTCCGTGAAGCTGAGGTTGGGCTTTTTATTAATACCTGGAAACAGAAACGGTTAGGTCAGATACCTCTTGACCCACTGAAAATCGAGGTCAATTTCCGTTCACAGGCGGGCATCGTCAATTGGGTCAACCGGGCCTTCGAGGTAATTTTTCCGGATCTTGCTGACAGTTATCGTGGTGCTGTCAGTTATGAACCAGCGCAGGCTTTTCTTCCCGAGACAGAACATACTGCTGTCCAGGCACATGCAATTCTGGATGAAATTGATGAAGCCAAACGTATTACTGCATTGATAAAAAACAGCCAGCGACAAGATCCGGATCGTTGTCTGGCCATCCTAGTTCGTAATCGTAGTCACTTGCTTGAGATCACGACTCATCTGAGAGCAAATAACCTGGCATACAATGCTGTGGAGATCGAACCGCTGAGTCACCGCCCCGAGATACAGGACCTGTTGGCACTGACCCGGGCACTGGATCATCCGGCAGATCGCATTGCCTGGTTTGCTGTCCTGAGGGCGCCCTGGTGTGGCATAACGCTGGATGATCTGTTGCTAGTGGGAGAAAAAACGCAACTGACAATCAGGGAGGCCATTAATGCTACCGATCGTATGAAAGGCCTGTCGGCAGATGGGAGAAGCAGGTTGGCAGCCATAGGTCCGAAATTGCAACATGCCCTTGAGCAACGGTGTCGCAGAACATTACGACGATCCGTAGAGTCGTTATGGATGAATCTCGGTGGTCCGGCCACGTTGGAGGATGAATCGGCGCTGGAAAATGTTGAGGTGTTTTTCGATCTGCTGGAAGACTTTGATGTCGGCGGCCGCTTGTCCGACTCGAATCAATTCATGGAACAGGTGGATAATCTATTTGCATTACCCGCTCATGTTGATGACCGTTTGCAAATCATGACCATTCACAAGGCAAAAGGTCTTGAATTTGATATGGTTATCTTGCCTGAATTACACCGCGGAAGCAGGAGCAATGAATCACAATTGCTATTATGGGCAGAATCTCCTCATGTCCAGCATCAGGACCTGTTACTGGCTCCGATAAAACCTGCCGGTTCCGATGATTCACCATTCTATGATTACTTGAATGAACTTGAAAAACAGAAACAGGATCATGAAGTAGGTCGCCTGTTATATGTAGCCGCCACCCGGGCAAGGCAGGAACTTCATCTTTTCGCAGCCATTCCACTTGATTCTGAGACAGGCGAGTGCAAGCGACCCGGAAAAAATTCGCTGCTAAAGCATCTCTGGCCGGTGCTTGAAGAAGAGTATAAAGCGCTCGCTATCGCAACCAGGCAAAATTCACAAATCCAGGTGAATCAGGACCAACAGGTGATTAGCAGCGGCCTGCACAGGTTCACATCAGACTGGAGATTACCGGATGCTCCTGCTGACATCAGCGTCCCCGTGTCCTTTGATTATTCTGCCATGCCAGAGGTCATGCCGGAATATGAATGGGCGGGTGAAACCATCATGCACATCGGGAGTGTTGTACACCGGTTTCTGCAAATTATCGCAGAGGATGGAATTGAACGCTGGACACAGGACTATATAAATTCAGAATCCACTCGTTTCGAAACAAGCCTCAGACAACTCGGTGTTACTCAGCAAGACATAGACTGGGCCACAGATCAGGTCATTCTGGCGCTTGCGAGTACCATAGCAGATGAAAAAGGACGGTGGATTCTAGATACACGCCATGAACAGGCCACCTGTGAACTACCTCTGACAGGGATCATCGACAACCGGGTTGTGAATGTTATCCTTGATCGCACTTTCATTGACAGCGAAGATCAGCGCTGGATTATTGATTATAAGACCAGCCGTCACGAAGGACCGGACATACAGGAGTTTCTCGATCAGGAAGAAGAACGTTATGCATCGCAACTTAAAAAATATGCCGTTCTGATGCAGGCTATGGAAAACAGGCCGGTCAAACTCGGGCTCTATTTCCCATTACTTGGTCAATGGCGTGAGATAAACATACATTCAAAGGCATGATCACAGAATGAGTACAACCACAACCATACATGGCGTTATCCTCTGGTGCGTAGCTATTTTGCTGATTGTAAGCGGCTATGTTCTCTCTGAGCAGCAGTTTCTTGATCAATTATGGTTATCACGTGCTGGTTGCCTGATTGTCGTGCTGGGCATATGGTCCGGATTCAGTGGTCTCATTGAGGAAAGACTGACTCATCGTGCAATGAAGTTTAAAAAACACATGGCTGAACGCAGGATTCGCAGGGCATTCGGGGCTGACGAGGAACAGATGAAAGAAGAACTGGACAGGATTCAGCAAAATTATAATGAACGGCGAGTAAAAATGCGTGAAGAACTGGGAATTTCAGTAGGTTTAATCGAGGCCTCACTACTGGTTACCGGGACCTTTTTATGGGGATTTGGTGACCTGATAAAATTTCTCTGGTAATACTCACATGAACTGGTATGACCTTCCAAAATATTATGATTTGTCTTTTTCCCATGACATGCGGACAGAGCTGCAATTCCTCAAGCAGATATTTTCCGGCGAGGAATCCGTCCACAAAAGATTACTCGAACCGGCCTGCGGCACCGGCCGTCTGATTGTACCAATGGTCAAGGCAGGGTTTACATGCACTGGTTTTGATACTAATACTGCCGTTCTTGATTATCTAAAAAAAAATTGCAGCGTAATGCACTGAAGGCAGAAATCTTTAATGCGGATATGGCTGATTTTCGAATCAGCGGCAGCAGATATGACGGTGCTTATTGCACAGTAGACACGTTTCGTCACTTGCTGTCTGAAAGGCAGGCAATTCGTCATTTACAATGTGTTGCCAAGGCACTCAGGAGAAACTCAGTTTATGTACTCGGACTGCATTTATTGCCTGAGCAGGGTTTTTCAGATGAGATAGTACGTTGGTCAGGGCGGCGGGGAAAATTAACCGTGAAGACGAGTATGCGGATGGTAGACTTGAACAGGAGGGCCCGTCGGGAAACTTTGAAAGTCGATCTTAAAATCAATAAAAATGGTAAACGCTACAACTATCAATCGGTATATTCACTGAGAACATATACACTAAACCAGTTTTATCGCTGCTTGAAGCGGACCAATGCATTCAGGATCAAAGAAGTTTATGATCACAGTTATGATATAGATTCACCTGTTGATTTGACCGCAGCATCAGAAGATGTTGTATTCTTATTGCAAAAAAAATAGGGTGCTATGAAAAAACAGCTTAATTTCATGTTTTTTATCCTGGTTATCGTGATACTTGCCTGGCTGTTTTCACCATCAAAAACAACTAGGGACAAACTCTGGGTTCTGAAGGGGATATCACTCGCCCAGCCCCACAAGGCGGCCATAGCTGAATATTATTGGCGTAATCAACGCTTTCCCAGTTCAGATGATCTAGAAGAAGACAGGATATTTGTGAATGTCGAGTATTCCCAGACGGCAGTTGATTCAATTGATGTGGGGGGAAAAGGACCGGGAGTAATCACTATTACCTACTCCTCAGACAAGGTCGAAGGAGCGCCTGAAGCGCTCGATAACAAGCATGTTTTTCTCTCACCGTTCATAATCGAAAACAGGATAGAGTGGTCCTGTGATACTGATATGGCCTTGCAGATAACTCCGGTTGTCTGCCAGTAGTAAATCCTGATTCATAATTGTAATCGGGAACTATTATGCAATCATCAAGAAAACTGGTTATCTATGCCGCCCTGGTGGGCAACACACTCATCGCAATAACCAAGTTTCTCGCTGCTTATTTTACATCCAGTTCAGCAATGTTTTCCGAAGGGATTCATTCCTTGGTCGATACCGGAAACCAGGTCCTTCTCCTTTATGGATTGAAGCGATCACAGTTGCCGGCGAGTGAGCGATTTCCCTTTGGTCATGGAAAGGAAATTTATTTCTGGAGTTTCGTAGTAGCTATTATGATCTTCGCAGTCGGTGCAGGAGTCTCAATTTATGAGGGAATTCACCGGTTATACGATCCTTCCCAGGTTCAAAATTTTATAATCAACTATACTGTGCTCGGGTTTGCTATTATTTTTGAGGGTTTTGCCTGGTATTTTGCATTCAGGGAATTCAGCCGCAGCAGGGGCGAGTGGGGTTACTTCGAGGCGGTGCACAAGGGCAAGGATCCTACCATGTTTGTCGTATTGTTTGAAGATACCGCTGCAATGATGGGATTGCTCGTTGCTCTTAGTGCAAATATCCTTTCCCAGCTGACAGGATTGTATGTATTCGATGCCGCAGCATCGATAATTATTGGTCTGATTCTTGCCGTCACTGCAGTTTGGCTGGCCTATGAAACAAAAAGTCTGTTAATCGGTGAGCGTGCCAATACCCATGTAGTGGATGGCATCAGGCAGTTGGCAACTGATTTTTCAAAGATTGATCATCTGAATGAAGTATTGACCATGCATATGGGCCCCGATTTTATATTGGTAAATATTAGTGTTGGTTTTGTTGAACCTATTACGGGAGAAGAGATCGAGACTACTGTTGCGAAGTTGGACAATGCAATTAAAAACCGTTTCTCAAATGTTAAACGAATCTTTATAGAGGCCGAGTCGAGACATTAATTTTTCTCCATTGCATTCACAATCTATTAAGCACCTCTAATTCATTCTTGGCGAGTTCAATATTCATTGCATTCATGCTGCTTGTTATACTAGTAATTTTGCTGGCGCCAGGTATGGGCAAAATATGATCACCACACGCCAATAGCCAGGCCAACGCAACCTGGTATGAGGTAGCCTGATGAGCATTGCCAAGTCTGTTTAAAATCCTGTTACTAGCTAGCTTACCGTGATCAAAATGCCCTCCCACGGGACTGTGGGCGATAAAACTAATTTCATTCTGATGACAAAATTCAACAACGCCGTTTGTGAAAGGTTTCCGTTGCAGGATATTACAGCGATTTTGAACAGAAGTGATTGGCACGACATTCATGGCAGTTTCGATTTCTTCAACCGTCACATTGGAAAGTCCAACATGCCTGATCTTACCTTCTTGCCTGAGCCTGGAGAGCTCCCCGACCGAGTCTGTCAGGGGAACTTCCGGATCAGGGGCATGCAACTGGTAAAGGAAGATACTGTCCTGGCCCAGGTCTTTCAGGCTCTGTTCGCATGATAGTCTGAGCCAATGAGGATTCGCATCGACTTCCCATCCTCCCCGGGGACGCCTCAGTCCCCCCTTGGTCGCAATGATGATCCGGTGTTTATCATGAAGATCTTTCAGGGCCTTGTTGATCAGGCGTTCGTTATGACCAACCTCCCTGTCATCGCGACAATACACATTTGCAGTATCAATAAAATTACCACCATGCTCAATAAAAGCCCTGATGACACATATGGCATCGTGCTCATTAGGCCTGTCAGTAAGCGACAGTGGCATGGCGCCCAGACCGATGGCTGTTACTTGCCGGCCGCTGTTACCAAGCCTGGTCTGTTTCAGCATCACCCGGATTAATCACGGCTATTTGAATCTAATGCTGATTATCACCCACTCCATGAACATGATTATGCTCAATCTCTTCTTCGGTAGCATCCCTGACATCGACAACTTCTACGTTGAAATTCAATTGCTTGCCGGCAAGGGGATGGTTTCCGTCGACAACAACATTATTTCCCTCTATGGAGGTGATGGTAAGGATAAGTGGCTGACCCTGGGGTGATTGGGCCTGGAACTGCATACCGATCTTTAATTCCACATCCGGCGGGAACATGTCCCGGGTAACAGTCTGAATATTTTCTAGTTGGCGATCGCCATAGGCATCTTCCGGTGGAATGCTGACGTCAAGCTGGTCGCCCGCCTTTTTCCCCTCCATGGCATTTTCCAGTCCTGGAACAATACTTTGAGTACCATGTATGTAGGCAAAATTACCATCTGTAGATTGATCAATGGTATTGCCTTGTTCATCTTTTAATACATAGTTAATGACAGCAACCTTGTGTTTAGTAACTTGCATGCGTAGTTCTCCAGTTTTCTGGAATAATTTTTGCCTTGCTATTCAGATGATTATGTGATGTATGTAAAAGACAGAATTGAATATGCACAGGCAGTGTCAGTTTCAAGTGACTACTATGCACTTGTCAGAATAATTATTCCACCCCTGCTGAATATTCGAAAATGTTACGGAACTATTTTCTGTTCGTGCTCTTCTTGTAACTGCGTTTCTTTTGGATTTTCTTAGTCGGAAGTGTAAACCAGTCATCTTTTGTAATTTCATGGAAATAATCGGCTTCCTCGATCAACAAACTGGAAGTGGTACTTGGTACTGCAGCAATCTCCACACGAACCCCCATCGAATGCAACTGTCTTACCAGTTCAATATAATCTGAGTCACCTGACATGATGATGATGGTATCTACCTTATCTGCAACCTGGATTGCATTAATTGATAATGGTATGTCAGCACTCTTGTGGCAGGGGCGCACAGAACCATGGTAATAGTTATGCAAGCGTTCCTGCAGTTTGGTGGAAATATATACTCCCTCGCGAAAATAGACTAGTCGGCTGAGGCCGCGGTTATCTAGCAATCGGGGTATCAGTATATCGAAATTCAACATTGCATTTTTATTGCCAGCTTCGGAATGAATGCTGCGTTCAATGTTATTGCCGTCAATAAGAATTGCTACAGACTGCCAAATGCTGACACCTGGGTTATTCGCGTTAGTGGTAATGTTATCGTTCATTATTTTATATTTCGTAATTTTTAGTTGCGTGATTTTATTAACAGTAAATTTAACAGGTTTGAGGCATTATACGTATAAAGCCCTATCAAATTCGAATCAATTAATTATATAGATAGTAGATTCCCACTTCAGTTCAACATTTATGAAAATTAGAGAATTCAAAGATAAAGACATTCCCCAGATATCAAAACTTTACTTTAATACCGTAAGAAAGATTAATAGCAAAGACTACTCTAGAGAGCATGTAGAAACCTGGTCGCCGGAAATCTATGATGATTCACTCTGGTCGAGAAGATTTGATAATTATACTGTCCTGGTGGCTGAAGATGCTGACATGATTCTGGGATTTTGTGAACTGCAATATCCGGGGCACATCGATTGCTTTTATGTACATTATCAATGGCAACGCAAGGGCGTGGGAACACAGCTGCTCAATTCGGTTGAATCAGTAGCAGAAAAAAACGGCTTTAAACGGTTGTTTGCTGATGTCAGCATCACAGCGCGGCCCTTCTTCAGCAAGAGGGGATTCGAGACGGTTAGCGAAATCAATAAAAAATACCGCGAACTTACCTTCAAATTATATTTTATGGAAAAGTACCTGATTGCCTGAGCTTCCACTGGTAATTACTAGGCAGGGGAAGGATGCCAGCCGGCATCCGCCCAAAGTTCCCCGCTAACTGCAGAGTTTTTAATCATGAAACAAATTGCATCTGCAATTTCGGTTGGACGAATCAGGCGGCCTAACTGGGTATCCTTAAGTATGTTTTTCTCGATATATTCCTCGCCTAAAGCGCGGACCATGGGGGTATCAGTGAATCCGGGATGAATCACACCACAGCGTACACCATGAAAAATTGCTTCTTTCGTCAGAGTGGCGGCGGCACCTTCCAGCCCGGCCTTGGTACTGGCATAGGATACCTGGCCCTTGTTACCCTGTGATGAAATAGAACCGATGAAAATGGCAGTGCCCTGCAGCCGTTCATCGGGGTGCCATTTTTTCATGCCTTTCTGGGCGCGTTCTTCAGCTATCCGGGCAATCATTTCCATCACCCAGTAAACCGGCGCAATCAGGTTAACCTCTATAACCTGACGAAATTTATCGACAGAATAGATTTCGGCCTTGCCGGTCTCCTTGTTTATCTTTACAGCCAGTGCATCCCGGGTAATACCGGCACAGGGTACACAGATTCTGGCGGTGCCGTTATCTCTTGAAATCGAATCGAAGACGTTGGCCCGGAATTTTTCATTGGTTGTGTCACCGATATAGGGCACAGCAACCTCACGGCCGGCTTCCCGGTTAATCTGATCGGCCGCGACCTTGACCTCATCATTCATATCGACCATGGCTATGGCCTTGACGCCTTTCGCCGCAAGCTCCAGGCATACTGCATGCCCGATTCCGCTGGCTGCGCCAGTGATGATTGCAACTCTGTTTTCGATTTCCATAATCCGAATACCTCACGTCAGGAAAATTCAATTACACTAATTCTAGCGCAAAATATTGTGCACTGCATCATCATTTTGCATTGCAAGAATCTTTATATCTATCTGATATTTTTAAGATTATTATCNNGGGGGTTTCCGTACACAATGACAGGAAGTTATTTGAGTTCCTGGTGCTGGAGGGCGCCCAGGCCGGCCTCAGCTGGATTACCACTCTTAGAAAGCGGCCGACCTACCGCCAGGCCTTTGACAAGCTTGATTTCAACCGGATAGCCAGATACAGGCAAAAGGACTTGAAACGCTTGTTGGTAAACGAGGCTATTGTCAGGAATCGGCTCAAGATTCAAAGCGTCACTAACAACGCCAAGGCTTTCCTGGAGATACGCGCCCAGTTCGGCAGCTTTAACCGCTACTTCCGGCAATTCAGCAATGGGGAGCCGGTGATAAACCGCTGGCAAACCCTGAAACAGGTGCCGGCCTCTACCCGGCTCTCGTAATCAATATCGATGGACCTAAAACCCCGTGGATTCACCTTTGTAGGTCCGACGATTTGTTATGCTTTTATGCAGGCTGTTGGTATGGTGAATGATCATATAACATCGTGCTTTCGTTACGGGGAATTGGCGAGGGGAAGCGAATAATGAAAATCATAATTTTGTCTATTTATATTGTCATTATGCTTCTGTTGATTGGCTGTTCACCGGAAGTCGGCACGGAGGCCTGGTGTAATGACCTTTCGGAGAAACCCAAGGGCGAATGGACATCCAACGAAGCCGCCGACTATACCAGGCACTGCCTTTTCAGGTAATGGTGCTGATTCACTCGGGGCATGCTCAAGATATCGGGAAAAGTAAGTATTCCTGAGCGTGAAATCGAGATTCAGGCCATCCGGGCACAGGGCGCCGGTGGTCAAAACGTTAACAAGCTGGCCACGGCTGTTCATCTGCGTTTTGATTCCCAGGCTTCATCCCTACCGCGTTACTACAAGCAGCGTTTGCTTAAACTGAATGACCGCCGAATCAATCGTGAAGGTATAATCGTCATCAAGGCTCAGCAGTATCGGAGCCAGGAGAAAAACCGACAAGCGGCCCTGTCGCGTCTGCAGAACCTGATTAAAAAGGCCGGGTACACGCCCCGGGCAAGAAAGAGGACCAGGCCGCCAATCACATCGAAGGTCAGGCGGCTTGATGATAAAAAGCAACGGGGTCGCCTGAAACAACTGCGCAATAAACCCTCGCATGACGATTAAAACCTATTCGGAAGCCTGTGAGAGGAACCGTGGTCCGATTCTCTCAGTGATATCGCCTTTACTGTTGGATTGTCATGCGTTGCTTGAGATTGGCAGCGGTAATGGTCAGCACGCTGTTTATTTTGCCGGGAAACTGCCGCATCTTATCTGGTATACCAGCGATGTCAGGGAAAACCATCCGGATATCAGGGTCTGGCTTGATGAAGCTGGTTTGCCCAATATCCGCGGTCCGTTCCCGCTGGATGTTAAACAGGAAGTCTGGCCGGAACTTAAAATCGATGCCGTGTTCTCCGCAAACACGGCGCATATCATGCATTGGGATGAAGTGAAGCTGTTCTTTGCCGGAGTATGGCGTTCGCTACCTGAAAATGGCAAGTTACTGCTCTATGGTCCTTTCAATTACAACCAGGTCTATACCAGTGAAAGTAATGCCCGCTTTGATGTTTGGCTCAAGGCCCGCGATCCTGAAAGTGGTATCCGTGATTTTGAATCATTAAATGAGGTTGCTGGAAACGTGGGTATGGAGTTGATTGATGATTACGAGATGCCCGCCAATAACCGGATCCTGTATTGGCGGAAATCCAGATGACCCAACCTGTTGAAATATCATTCAGACCGGCGATGAAATCAGATTGCCGGATGATAGTCCGTCTGTACACGATTTCATTAGAAGGGGTTTCTGATCATATCGGGTTACAGATGGCAGGGCCTGGCGAGGATATTCTGAATGTAGGCCAGCGCCGTTACGAAAAGGAGGATTCGGCATTCAGTTACAAGAAGTGTACTGTGGCTGTTGCCGGTGACCGGGTCATCGGGATGCTGGTGGCTTTCCCTATGTATACTGATAACGAAGAGACTGAAGAGGCGGTCGATCCGGTGCTGGCGCCTTACAGCAGGTTGGAAGAAAACGACAATTTTTATATCTGCAACGTGTCTGTGTTTCCGGAATCCCGGAGACGGGGCAGTGGTCACCGCTTTCTCAAAATAGCAGAACAGCAGGCCGGAGAGCAGGGCTTCAAAAAACTCAGACTAATCGTGGTGGAACAAAACACCGGCGCCTTGAAATTATACAAGTCACATGGTTATCAGGAAGTAGCAGTGAAGCAATCGTTCCGCACCCGCTGATTCGCTGTTCCGGTGATGCCTTATTAATGGTAAAGCAGATTTAATGAAATCAAGGATTCTGTTCGGCGTATTCTGCCTTGTTGTATTCCCGCAAGTTTCCCTGGCGGGGAACTGTCCTGATCCGGAGACAATCCGGCTCCGGGAGCTTCCCCGGGAACTCGAATGGACTGTGGATGAGCAAACAACACTGGAAGAATTGTTAGCTGTAAAATCTCTTTATGCGGTGCGCATCAGTAATTATGGTGAGTACGTCACGTGTCATTACACCACGTATCAGTGGCCGGTTAAACTGGATGCTAAGCCGTTAAGGGCAGCTTGTTTGATCTTGCCGGATGCCGGTCATTGGACCAGTACCGATTCAGGCCAACTGGTTTGCCAGGAAGAGGATGTCAACCGTTGTGGATACCGGCTTGAGTGTAATAATTAACTAGCCTGCCTTTACCCGGGATGCACTCTTGCGCTCATGTTCTTTCAATAGTTTCTTTCGCAGGCGAATGTTCTTCGGTGTAATCTCGACCAGTTCATCATTTTCTATAAATTCCAGTGCCTGTTCCAGGCTGAATTTTAGCGGGGGAGTCAACAGGATATTATCGTCCCTCCCGGCGGCGCGGATATTGGTCAATTGTTTTGCCTTCAGCACATTCACCACCAGATCGTTGTCCCGTGAATGGATACCGACAATCATGCCTCCATAGACCTCGACCCTGGGCTCAATCAACATTTGTCCACGATCCTGCAGGTTGAAAAGGGCATAACCGAGAGCCTTACCTGAGCCATTGGCGATCAGCACACCGTTCACGCGACCATCAGCATCGGTTCTCTTGACCGACCCATAATGATCAAAGACGTGGTAAAGCAGGCCGGTCCCGGAGGTTGTCGTGAGGTACAGTGTACGGAAACCGATCAGGCCTCGGGCCGGGATAATGTAATCTAGCCTGACGCGCCCTTTTCCATCGGGCAGCATTTCTTTCAGTTCACCACCGCGTTGCCCCAGTAATTCCATGACAGCGCCCTGATAATTGCTGTCCATGTCCACTGTCAGTTGCTCATAAGGTTCCTGAATTTCACCATTGACCCTCTTCATAATTACCTCGGGTCTGGAGACGCCGAGTTCATAGCCTTCCCGCCGCATGGTTTCGATCAGTATGGATAAATGCAATTCACCTCGACCGGACACTTTGAATCGATCGGGATCATCGGTTTCCTCTACCCGCAAAGCCACATTGTGTTTTAATTCCTGCAACAACCGTTCCTTGATCTGACGCGAGGTCACGTATTTACCTTCCTTGCCGGAAAACGGTGAATCATTGACCTGAAAGGTCATACTAACGGTCGGTTCATCAATGGATAACGGCGGCAGGGGCTCGATGTGCCTGGGCGAACATAGGGTTTCAGAAATACCCAGATCCTCGATACCACACATGGCAATGATGTCGCCGGCTGATGCTTCTGGAATTTCCATGCGCTCTAGGCCGAGCAGTTTATAGATTTGCAAGACCCGCCCCGGTCGCTGCTCGCCCTTTACATTGACCACTGTCACCGGGGTGTTGGTCTTGATTGAACCACGGCTCACCCTGCCGATGCCAATCACACCGACATAACTGTTGTAGGCGAGGGAACTGATCTGCATCTGGAACGGAGCACCCGGGTCAACATTAGGTGGCGGTACATGATCAATGATAATCTGGAAGAGCACCTGCATATCGCCCTCCCGGGCGCCGGAATCCAGGGAGCTGTAACCATTGATTGCCGACGTATAGACCACTGGAAAATCAAGTTGTTTATCATTGGCGCCCAGCCGATCAAACAAATCAAAGGTCCGATCCAGTACCCAGTGTGGTCTGGCCCCCGGCCGATCGACCTTGTTAATGACAACGATCGGGCGGAATCCTCTCGCCAGCGCCTTTTCAGTGACAAAGCGGGTTTGCGGCATCGGACCATCCACTGCATCTACCAGCAACAGCACTGAATCCGCCATTGACAGCACGCGTTCCACTTCGCCGCCGAAATCAGCATGTCCCGGCGTGTCAATGATATTGATACGATAGTTATTCCATTGCAGCGCCGTATTTTTTGCAAGAATGGTAATGCCACGCTCGCGCTCCAGCTCGTTGTTGTCCATGACCCGCTCCTGTTCCAGGTTGCGGCTTTTAAGAGTGCCGGATTGCTTCAGCAGCTCATCCACCAGTGTGGTTTTGCCGTGGTCTACGTGGGCAATGATGGCAATGTTGCGGATATTTTCGATCATGTTGGTGGTGTCAGTCGCGGCAAAGGCGGGCATTATAACGAAAACCCGTTGTCGGGCACGGAAAATTTACAACTGTTTTATAAAGTCGATCCCGGTATTTTTGTTAAGATGTCCTGGAACCTCTTTTTGCCAGTGATCAGCCGGGATTGAAACAATAAAAAAATGAATATCGAAACCCGTGAAATCATGTTGTCACGATCAGTCATTGGCCTGCTTCTGGGTCCTTTTCTGTTTTTCCTGGTGCTGCTGCTTCCCGTACCGGAAGGGTTTAACGAGATATCCATGCGGGTAGTTGCTATAGCGCTGCTTATGGCGACGTTCTGGATCACGGAAGCCATCCCGATAGCCGCTACGTCCTTGTTACCAATATTTCTTTACCCGGTGATGGGTGTCATGAGTGGTAGCGATACCACACTGGCCTATGGCAATCATCTTGTATTTCTCCTGATGGGTGGTTTCTTTATCGCTGTAACCGTGGAGAAATGGCAGCTGCATAGGCGCATTGCCCTTATTACCATCCGTCTCGTGGGTGATACAGCTAACCGGATAATACTCGGATTCATGCTGGCAACGGCCTTTCTTTCAATGTGGATCAGTAATACGGCGTCCACCTTGATGATGATGACGATCGGAGTGGCGGTGATTTCCCATACCAGTCAGCAGGTGGAAAATCTGAACGGAGGAATAGATACAGAAAAAGGCCATTTCCGCTTCGGTATTGCCTTGATGCTGGGAATAGCCTACGCATCGTCAATTGGAGGTATTTCAACCCTGATCGGCACAGCGCCTAATGCCATTTTTGCTGGAGTGGTGGAACGGCAATTCGGGCAAACCATTCTTCTTTTGGACTGGATGAAATTTGCGTTCCCGCTTTCCATGCTTATGTTGTTTATTACCTGGTTTTACCTGACGCGGGTTATTTACCCGCCAGAAATTGATCACATTCCAGGCATTCAGGAGACGCTGGACCAGGAAGCAAAGGATCTTGGCCCGGTCACCCGCGAAGAAAAACTGATTATGGGGGTATTCGTCCTCGTTGCCCTGGGCTGGTTACTGAATGGCCTGCTGGGGGGCAGGGGTCCGGCCTTAATTAAAGATTCCACCATCGCCATTGGCGGGGCCTTGATGCTGTTCATCATTCCATCCAATCTCAGCACGCGGGAGTTTTTACTGGATTGGAAAACAGCCGTCACCATACCCTGGGATGTGTTAATCCTGTTTGGTGGCGGATTTGCCCTGGCAGCAGGTTTCAGTGACAGTGGTCTGACACATTCCGTGGCCAGCCTGCTCATAGATCTCAAGGGAACCAGCATCGTGTTGATCATTGCCGCTATCATTGGTTTGATCATCGTGTTAACGGAACTAACATCGAATACGGCTACTGCTTCTATTTCATTGCCGATCATGATCGCGCTTGCAGAGGCACTGCAAATCCATCCCTATAGTGTCATGATTGGGGCTGTTATCGCTGCATCGTTTGCATTTATGCTGCCGGTGGCAACGCCACCCAATGCCATCGTATTCGGGAGCCGTTATGTCACCATTCCGCAGATGGCCAAGGCGGGGGCGGGGCTGAATATTATTGGTATTATCCTGATAACCCTGTTTGTGCTGCTTATCCTGCCGTACGTCTGGGACCTTGAAATTTCCGGGCATGTATTGTCAACATCTCTGGATGGCCAATAGCCAATACTTACCCGGGGAATAACTCCTCGTATGTTAATGTTCTGAAGGTGGATGGCGGACCAGCGAGCGGTGATAAAACCGACATCTTCCAGTTAATAAGCCAGGTCGAGTTTTAATAGAGATTTACGACATACATAAATCAAACAAGAGCAAGGAATCATGAATGATTTAATACATAGTCTGTTTACCACATTAATCATTTTCATAGCCGCACCACTCGGTGCCGAGGAATACCTGCGTCTTGCCACCACAACCAGTACCGAGAACTCGGGATTATTGGCTGAACTGAATCCTGTATTTGAAAAAAAGACCGGGATCAAGGTCCATGTGATAGCAGTAGGGACCGGTAAGGCATTGCGTCTGGGCAGGGACGGTGATGTTGATCTGGTCATGGTACATGCGCCGGTGGCAGAGATGGCATTCGTCGAGCAAGGTTCGGGCATCGAACGACAACCTGTAATGCATAATGATTTCGTAATACTGGGTCCGCCAGATGATTCGGCCGGGATTTCTGAAGCGAGCACAGTCGCCCAAGCATTCAGGCGTATACAAAACACTAGCAGCACATTTGTTTCCCGCGGCGATGATTCAGGAACCCATAAAAAAGAAAAACAGCTTTGGGCACTGGCCGGTTTAGAAAATCCATCAGGTAAATGGTACCTGGCAGTTGGGCAGGGTATGGGACAGGTGCTACGTATAGCAGATGAAAAACTGGCTTACACCTTAAGTGATCGCGGAACCTATCTGGCATTCTCAGATAAACTGCTGTTACAGATTTTATTTGAGAATGCGGATGAGTTAATCAATCCTTATCATGTAATACTGGTTAATCCTGAGAAACATCCTCATACAAAAACAAATCTTGCAAAAAAATATGTTGCGTTTATTACCGGACCAGAGGGGCAGGCGCTGATTCGTGACTTTAAAGTAAACGGGAAACAATTGTTTCATCCGGATGTTATTAAATAAAAAGCCCGGAACAGTCCGTTGGGGGGAGGGGAAGACTGGTCCCGGGCTAGTCACAAGAATCGATCGGGGGAGGACTTAATCTTGATGAGTAATATTCTAGACGAATGCGATTCTGACTAATGTGAACTGGAGCACAAATCCCGAAAACGGGATATTTAAGGGTCATTCATGGTTGATTAATGAGGCTTTCCTGTTTGATCAGGCTGACAACCACCCATCCCGGTTCCGGTTTCATCTTTCCATCCACGACAAAGAATTGCAGTTTCTCGTTATTATCTACCGCAAACAGAGGAATGGCATTTTCACCGTATTTATTTTGGAAATCCTCAAATCCAAAGTCCTCTCCAAGCTGTGTGTTCCTGATTTCAGCGCCTTTCCTTATCCAGCTGGCAACATCACCATGTGTGATGTCTTCACCAAAAAGCTGGTAACCGCGAAGCCGGGTTGCTATGCGGTGCTTCTCGGAGATATTTTTTTCCCGGGTAGTTTTTAACTGATATACATTTTTTTTACCGAAGTCCGATTTGAAACGGAAGTTGGCCAGCGTATCTAGATTTTCCCTGCCTGACAGAGCCAGCATTTTACCCAGACCAATCATGTCCAGATGCCGTTCGGCATGATCAGAAATTGGATTGCCGTAGTAAGTCGTCAAGCCATCCATCCGGGCTGCGCGAGTGTTCTCCCAGTTACTGTCTGTCAATACAACCTTGAATCCCTGTTCCTTTATCGCCTTACCGATGACCCGGGCAACGATGCCAGCACCTATGATCAATACACCGGTAGGCGGAGGTTCCCTGACATTCAGGATTTTTGCAATGAACTTGCTGCTTGTACTTTGAATTACAACGGTACCAATTATTATCAAAAAAGCGAGAGGTACCATCAAGCCTGCTTCCGGGTAACCCTGTGTTTCCAGTCTCAAGGCGAAGATGGACGCAACTGCGGCCGCTACGATCCCTCGTGGTCCAATCCATGAAATCAACAGTTTTTCATTGAACTTTAAATCGGAACCAATTGCAGATACAAACACGGACAAGGGACGTGCTATCAACATCAATACAGCAAGGATGACCAGAGAACTCCATCCAATCTGCGTGAATTGCTGGAAATCAACACGGGCTGCGAGAATAATAAATAATCCGGATATCAAGAGAATACTCAGACTCTCCTTGAAATCCAGAATATCTTCTATATGGGTGCCTTTCATGTTGGCCATGGTCATTCCCATGATGGTTACTGCGAGCAGTCCTGATTCATGGGCAATCAAGTCTGAGGCCGTAAAAACGGTGAATACCAGTATGAGTACCAGCACGTTATGCAGGTAATCCGGAGCAAGGTGTTTTCTCAGAATTAATCCCATAACGTGTGCACTGATAAAACCGGATAGGCCGCCAGCAACTACAATCTTGCCAAATTCATAAATTACCGTTGGCCAAGCACTGCCACTCTGGCTGCTGATAATGAAGTTGAAAACGAGGACTGCGAGCAGTGCACCAAGCGGATCGATGACTATCCCTTCCCATTTGAGGATATTGCTGATTGCAGCATCCGGTCGAACGGTCCGGAGCATCGGCATGATCACCGTGGGCCCGGTAACAACCATTACCGCACCAAAGAGTGCAGAGAGCTCGACAGGTAAGCCAGTAATATAATGTGTCACGATTGCGGTGACCGCCCAGGTAATCATTGCACCGATGGTTATGAGATTACGAACGACTTTTCCCAGGCCCTTTATTTCATAGAGGTTTAATGTCAGGCTGCCTTCAAAGAGAATGATCGCCACAGACAAAGACACAATCGGGAATAATAGATCCCCGAGCAAGGCATCAGGATCAAGATAACCGGTCAACGGGCCGGCAATCAGGCCTATCACCAGCAGGAAAAGGATTGCAGGAAGCCGTGCCCACCATGCCAGCCATTGGCAGGCAATGCCAAGGATACCGATAGCAACCAGGGAGATAAGCACATGCTGGCTCAAGCCGAGATTTCCTTCAAGGATGTAATGCGTGTTTCCGCTTGCGGTAGCAGGTTTTTTACGTGGCGCTGGATTTTATGCAGGGCCGTCTTGATCATTTCCAGTGTATTTTCCCGAAGCTGACCTTCACGGTCATTGCTGAACAGGCTGAACACCAGAAGTACTTCACCGACACTCAGTGCGCCCTGTGTTAAATAACGATACTCGCCAGGCCTTGCCGAACTGTCTGTGAGACTGAAAATATATCCCAGACCTTCCTGCCCGGTTATGCGCTCCAGCTGCAGTTCAGTTTCATCCGAGAAAGGCAGGATATCTTCACCCACGTCCCGGACCAGTTGCTGGATGCTTTTTTCCTCCAGAATGTTTCTGGCAAAACCATCGTCCCAGAGTATTGAGACATTCAGCTGGAATACTTCCCTCCCATTTTCATCTTCCCTGAAAAAAGTGATTACAGGCGGTTTTGCGGTTAAACCTGACGCAACATAGGTATAGTCCCAATCCTGCGGGACCTCGAACACTATCTCACCGTGTTCAGGTATGGGGAATAAGGTTAACTCTGTGCCGTCCTTATAGTCAGCAACTGCAGCGGATGAAATAACAAGGAACAACAGAATCCTGAATGATTTTAACAGACTTATATACATCCTCGAATCAGGATATAGGGCAAGGCGGGTAATTAATGTAGATAGCGGTGAACCTGCCTGCAATCTTGTTCAGGTACTGGCGCTGTATTGAGTAGGCTTCGCGCTCCCTTTTCTGGTGGTCCGTGCATTCTTTTTTATTGTATTTATTATTCAGGTCCTGCAGGTAATGTGTTATTTCATGGACATACAGGCTGCGGGTATAGGCATCCCTTTGTTCCCTGAGCCGCTCATCAATGTAAATTACGCCCTCATCGTTATACCAGCCAGCCACTCGGCAGTTTTTATTGCCCAGGCAGGCATGTTCCACAAAGAATTCATGTGGGCGATACTGTATCTCCGGTGGATCTCCCGGGTGTGGGTATCCGGACAGGTGGACAGTCCAGCTCAGTAATACGGCGATCAGGTGTGCATCCATCAATAGCGCCTCATAAGATCATCGCCTGGCCTTAATCTGCCTTCTCAAAGACGAGGCTGGCATTGGTTCCGCCAAAACCGAAACTGTTCGACATTACTGCCTGCAGCCCGGCATTATCAATTCGTTTGTCTGCAATGGTCACGCCTTTTGCGCCCTCATCAAGTTCAAAGATGTTGGCTGAAGCACTGATAAAATCATTAGCCATCATTAATAATGAGTATATCGCTTCATTCGCGCCTGCGGCACCCAGGCCGTGTCCGGTCAGGGACTTGGTTGAGCTAATGACAGGGGTCTTGTTCTCGAGAACAGATTTAATCGCATTAATCTCGGCAATGTCCCCTGCCGGTGTGCTGGTTCCATGGGCATTGATATAGTCGATTGGCCGTTGAGCGGTTGCTACTGCCAGTTGCATGCAGCGTGCTGCGCCTTCTCCGGATGGTTTAACCATATCAAAGCCGTCCGAGGTGGCACCATAGCCGGTCATTTCGGCATATATTCTGGCCCCGCGTTTCAGTGCATGCTCGCGTTCCTCCAGGACCAGGATGCCACCTCCGCCAGAGATGACAAAACCATCCCGATTGGCATCATAGGGCCGTGAAGCGACCTCCGGGCTATCATTATATGAGGAAGACAATGCCCCCATTGCATCGAACAGGAGACTACCAGCCCAGTGCAATTCGTCACTGCCGCCGGCAAAGATCATATCCTGGGAGCCAGCTTTGATAATTTCACAGGCATTACCGATACAATGGGCACTGGTAGCACAGGCTGAACTGATGGAATAATTCACGCCCTTTATCTTGTATGCCACGGACAGGCAGGCACTGTCGGTACTGGCCATTATGCGGGGGACCAGTGTCGGGCCGACTTTTTTCGCACCACGTTCCCGTAGAGTATCTATGGCGTCGACGAGGTTCTTGTTTGAACCGCCACCGGAGCCCACGATCAGTCCGATCCGTGGATCAGAAATTTGCGATTCATCAAGGCCGGCGTCCTCGATCGCCTCGTGCATGGCCAGATAGGCATAGGCTGCTGCATCCCCCATGAACCGTATCAGTTTGCGATCGATGTATTTCGCCGGATCAAGCTTGATCGGCGCATGGACGTGTGAGCGAAATCCAAGTGTTTTATATTCTTCTGAAAAGGATACACCCGACGTCCCATCCCTGAGTGAGTTAAGTACCTCCTTTTTATTGTTGCCGATACTGGAAACAATCCCCATACCGGTTATGACTACTCGTCTCATAAAATCAAGTAAATTCCTGTTAGAAGCCCTCGGTCGATTTAAACAAACCGACCCGTAAATCTTTTGCCGTATAGATTATTTTACTATCGACACTCATGGAAGCGTTGGCCACACCCATGACCAGTTTTCTGAGGATCACTCTCTTCATGTCGATCTGATAAACTACTTTTTTGTGTTTTGGTGTGACTTGCCCGGTAAATTTTACTTCGCCTGAACCGAGCGCCCGACCCCGGCCCGGAGCACCAAGCCAGCCCAGATAAAATCCGATTAATTGCCACATGGCGTCCAGACCGAGACAACCCGGCATGACAGGGTCATTGACAAAGTGACACTGGAAGAACCAATGGTCCGGTTTGATATCGAGTTCGGCAATGACTTGGCCTTTATCAAATTCTCCCCCGTCTTCAGATATTCTGGTGATGCGATCAAACATCAGCATGGGTGGCACGGGTAGTTGGGCATTCCCTTCACCGAATAACTCACCCTGGCCACAGCTGAGAAGTTCTTCCCGGGTGAAACCGTGTTTTCTTTCCATCAAATCATATATCTCATATCAGTGTTACAGCCGGCCTGCAGTAAATGAAAAGCCTCATAACTCACTGGCATTGAGCGAAGCACAGGCAGATAATTGATTTCTAAATCAGTGACTTCTTATTGGTGAGACCGAATGTTGGTTTTTTGGTTTTCTTTTGTCACCCGGGCAAACCCGGGCGCAACCCCCAGGAATGATCTTACCCGTAACTGTTCCTTGACAGCAATACAGTTACCGTTAGACTGCCTTGCATCGCACCATTATCCTAAATCAGCATGCTAACTGAATATTCTTTCCAGAGGAGACACAGTATCCCGGTGAGGGTCGGCTCTGTCACTATCGGCGGGGAAGCGCCGATTGTAGTCCAGTCCATGACCAATACCGATACCGCTGATGTCGAGGCCACGGTCAGCCAGATTCAACAACTGGCAGCCGCTGGTTCAGAGATCGTCCGTGTCACGGTAAACAATGAGGCAGCCGCCAGCCAGGTCGGTGAGATCCACCTGCGACTGGAAGATCTCGGCTGTCGGGTGCCCATTGTCGGGGATTTTCATTACAACGGCCATCTACTGTTGACCAAGTATCCGGACTGCGCAAGGGCATTGGCCAAATACCGGATCAATCCTGGTAATGTCGGGTTTGGCCGGAAAAAGGACAAGCAGTTTCAGACCATGATTGAACAGGCCATTGAATACGATAAGCCGGTGCGCATTGGTGTGAATTGGGGCAGTCTGGACCAGGAGCTCCTGACCCAGATGATGGACGAGAATGCCAAATCCAGTGATCCCAGGGATGCAGACGAGGTAATGCGTGAAGCCCTGATCGTCTCTGCGCTGAGTAACGCGGAGCGGGCGGAAGAAATCGGGTTACCTCATGACCATATTGTCCTCTCTTGCAAGGTCAGCGGGGTACAAAAACTCATTGCTGTATATCGTGATCTGGCCCGGCGCTGCGACTACCCGTTACACCTGGGCCTGACCGAGGCCGGGATGGGTTCCAAGGGTATCGTCGCATCAACTGCGGCCATGGGGATACTGTTACAGGAAGGTATCGGCGATACCATTCGGGTCTCGTTAACACCGGAACCGGGGGGTGACCGGAGCAAGGAAGTGATCGTAGCCCAGGAAATGTTACAAACCATGGGACTGCGATCCTTTACTCCCCTGGTGACTGCCTGTCCGGGCTGTGGACGGACCACCAGCACGGTATTTCAGGAACTCGCCAATAATATTCAGGCTTATATCCGCAGCCAGATGCCCATCTGGCGGGGTAAATATGCTGGTGTAGAAAACATGTCCCTGGCCGTCATGGGTTGCGTGGTGAATGGTCCGGGAGAGAGCAAGCATGCAGACATTGGTATCAGCCTGCCGGGTACCGGCGAGGCGCCTTCCGCCCCTGTGTTCATCGATGGCAAGAAGGTCATGACCCTGCGTGGCGAAAATATCGCCGAGGAATTCCGGGCCGTTGTCGAAGATTATGTAAAAAAACGTTACGCGGAGCGCGAATCGACCTGACAGCAGGCTACCCTCTATTACTTACTGGATCACCAGCCAGGGTGCATGGATGATGCCAGGTACATAGAACAACAGGCACAGCAGTACATTGATGACCTGATCTTTATTAGCCCCTTTTTTCATAAACACGCCAGCGGTGGCAGGAAGATCGCCAGAATGATTAAAACCAGTTTATTCATTATTAATCGCTCCGGGCGTGACTTATGTGCAAACCATCATGACACGGTAGCGTCATAAGATAATGAGAACAACAATTATCCTGCTTTCAATATTACTGGTACTGTTACCGGTATCGCCTGCCGTGTACGCGGCCTGGGGTGACTTTTTCAAATCGTTGATCGAAGAAACCACGTCTGACCAGGACATCGGATCATTGAGTAACAGCGAGATTCTCGCTGGCCTGAAGCAGGCCCTGACCCAGGGCAGCCGCGCAGCAATACAAAAACTTGGGCGAGTGGATGGGTTTTACCGGAATCCTTCGGTGCGGATTCCGATGCCGGAATCCTTGAAAACTGTTGAGAACACCCTGCGTACTTTGAAACAGGACGAGATGGCCGATGAATTTGTGTTGACACTGAACCGCGCTGCCGAAAAGGCCATGCCTGAAACCGTAGATGTCTTCAGTGCCGCGATTCGCGAAATGAGCTTTGCCGATGCCCGGTCGGTTCTCCGGGGGCCGGATGACGCGGCCACGCAGTATTTTAGGCGCACCAGCTCTGCTGATCTGGCACAAAGGATCCTGCCAATTGTGCGCAGGGCGACGGACTCGGTCGGGGTCACCTCAACATACAAGGCGATGATCGATCAACTGGGCATTATGCCTTCCCTGGTGGATACCAGTTCCCTGGATATCGACCGCTACGTCACCGATAAGGCCGTTGAGGGTCTTTTCACCATGCTGGCCCGAGAAGAAAAACTGATCCGGGAAGACCCTGCTGCACGGACAACTGCGCTTTTGAAAAAGGTATTCAGCCAATAGGTTTTTCAGCCACTGGCCCTGGTTTCCGGGCCTGGAATAAAGAATTGTCACCTTTGTTGCACTTGGCGACAATGCAACAAACGATAATTATTCAAATTCCGGCATGGTCAGCAATCCCCACCAGGTGAGTGTGCCTCAGTCCTTGGACACCCGGGACATCAAGAAAAACCACCTCAATCCCGCCAGGCAGGCCTGGGAGCATTTCGTGAATACCGGTGAGTTCCTGGAACGCTCGCCCGGGGCGGTGACGTGTCAGAGCTGGATGAAGAGTTGGGAGCAAGGGATCAATCCGCATCAGGAGCGGGCAACGACTGTCCTGACCCTGAAAGAAATTGAGTCTAAGTTGCGCTGGGAGCAGCTGGGACAGGCCAGCGTGCTGGAGATGTCATAGAATTGGCCAATATCTTTCTGGAAAAAGAATGCGGGTCTGCTAATCGGCCCCCTGAAACTATCAAAAGAAACCGGGCCACCATTTACCGGCGCATGAAAAACAGGCGTTAGCATGATTAATACTGTAGTAGTCAAGTTGAATACCGCAACATTGGTGGGCATGCTAATTTTTTTGTTTGATGATGGAGAATCAATGCAATGCCACCCGGGCCTGTCAGGTAAGCTGTAGTTCAATTTAAATGCATTCGGGATCGTAATATAATGGCGGAGGCCCTGAGTATGGCGAAGATAATTTTAATCAATAAAGCCTGGCTTTCCTCTAAAGCCGAATAACAATATTTTAATCAACTAATAACACCGTGACGGACTGTTTGAGTCCTTTCCTGTATGAGATGACATTAGGAGGCTACCGATGACCGAAATAAAAACCTATCCCGTGCCCACTGCGATTGCCAAAAAGGCGCATATCAACAGTGAGCAATATAAGGAAATGTATGATCGCTCGCTGAATGATGCCGACAACTTCTGGGCAGAGCAGGCTGAAGAATTTCTGAGTTGGTCGAAGAAATGGGACAAGGTTCAGGACTGGAGTTTTGACAAAAAGGATCTTCATATTGAATGGTTCCGTGGTGGCAATCTGAATGTCTCTTACAATTGCCTGGATCGGCATCTTGAAAAACGTGGTGATCAGGTTGCTATTATCTGGGAGGGTGATGATCCCAAGGAAGACAAGCAGATCACCTACCATGAATTACACGAGCAGGTGTGCCGCTTTGCCAATGGCCTGAAGTCCCTGGGTGTCAAGAAAGGAGACCGGATCTGTCTTTATCTGCCGATGATCCCCGAGGCGGCCGTCGCCATGCTGGCCTGTACGCGAATCGGTGCCATACATTCCATTGTCTTTGGTGGTTTCTCGCCAGATGCCTTGCGCGATCGGGTGAACAACGCCGATTGTCAGGTAGTTATAACCAGTGATTTCAGTCTGCGCGGTAAAAAAGAAATTCCATTAAAGGCCAATGCTGACAAGGCTTTGGCCAGTTGTCCCAGCGTGAAATCCTGCGTGGTGGTTAAACGTACCGGCGGTGATTTGGCCTGGCAGGAAGGCCGGGACGTCTGGTTCCACGAACTGGTTGAGAAGGCTTCAACGGAATGCCCGCCCGAGAACATGGAAGCCGAGGATCCCCTGTTTATCCTTTACACCTCCGGCTCTACCGGTAAGCCCAAGGGTGTGCTGCACAGCACCGGCGGTTACCTCCTCTACACGGCCATGACTTATAAATACGTATTTGATTACCAGGAAGGTGAAATTTACTGGTGTACGGCTGACATCGGCTGGGTCACGGGCCATTCCTATATCATCTACGGACCCTTATGCAATGGCGCGACGTCACTCATGTTTGAAGGTGTACCGAACTTCCCGGATGCCAGCCGCTTCTGGCAGGTGGTAGACAAGTGGAAAGTAAACTCATTTTATACTGCGCCTACTGCCATTCGTATGTTGATGGGTCAGGGCGACGAGTTTGTGAAGAAGACCGACCGTTCCACCTTGCGCATCCTTGGCACAGTGGGTGAACCCATCAATCCCGAGGCCTGGGAGTGGTACCACAATATTGTAGGAAATGGCCGATGCCCCATTGTTGATACGTGGTGGCAGACAGAGACCGGCGGTCATTTGATTACACCCTTGCCCGGTGCGACTCCACTCAAGCCCGGCTCTGCCACGTTGCCATTCTTCGGTGTTGAACCTTGCCTGGTTGATGACAAGGGCAAGGAACTGGAGGGTGCCACCGAGGGCGCACTCTGTATCAAACGCCCCTGGCCAGGCATGATGCGCACCGTTTATGGTGATCATGAGCGCTTTATTGAAACCTATTTCAAGATGTATCCCGGCAAATATTTCAGTGGTGACGGTGCTCGTCGGGATGAAGACGGCTATTACTGGATAACCGGGCGTGTGGATGATGTGATTAATGTATCCGGTCATCGAATGGGTACGGCTGAGGTGGAGAGCGCACTGGTGTTGCATGATGCTGTGGCCGAAGCAGCGGTTGTGGGCTACCCACACGATGTAAAGGGTCAGGGTATCTATGCCTACGTAACCCTGATGGCTGGTATTGATTCCAGCGATGGCCTACGCAAGGAACTGGTGCAACACGTACGTAAAGAGATCGGGCCCATAGCCAGTCCCGATATTATTCAGTGGGCCCCAGGTTTGCCGAAGACCCGTTCCGGCAAGATCATGCGCCGTATCCTGCGCAAGGTCGCTGCCAATGAATTGGATAATCTGGGTGACACTAGCACACTGGCCGACCCCTCGGTGGTAGATGAATTAATCGAAAACAGAGCGAATAAATAAACTAAGGACATAACTATGAACCTGGATAGAGTAGGTCCCGGCGATAACCCACCAGATGAGGTAAATGTCATCATAGAAATCCCCTTGCGCAGTGAACCAGTCAAATATGAGCTGGATAAAGAGACCGGTGCCCTGTTTGTCGATCGCTACTTGAATACCTCGATGGTGTATCCATGTAATTATGGTTATATACCAAGAACCCTGGCCTTGGACGGTGACCCGGTTGATGTGATCGTCGCTACAACCATGCCTATCATCCATGGCGCTGTCATGCGTTGCCAACCCATTGCCATGCTGGATATGGAGGACGAAGCCGGAGATGACAGCAAGATTCTCGCTATCCCACTTCATAAGGTATCTAAATTTCACCATGAAGTGGCATCATATGAAGATCTGCAACCGGCACTGGTCAACCAGATCGTCCATTTCTTTGAGCATTACAAGGATCTTGAACCTGATAAATGGGTCAAGGTCAAGGGCTGGTGTGATGCAAAGGCCGCCAAGGATGAAATCATAGAATCACTGGAGCGTTACAAGGCCTCGCCGGAGAAACTGCATTTCTAGGGATTTTTGAGGGGAACCTGTTAGACTCTATTACCGGGGAACATGGTATATGGCCCCGGTTTTATTTTGGGTAACTTGAATCAACATTCGCACTGTGGATAAACTGAATATCCCATCTTATCTAAAGGATTCCAGGATACTCAATAATCTCTCTGTTCAGCGGTTATTGAAGTATTGGGCCATTGTTTGTATCGGGGCCGTCATTTTTCTCTCCCTCACGGCCTTGATCACGAACGATATCCTGTCTTCCCGCCAGGAAGTGCTGGAGAAGCATTACTTACCACTCGGTAATATTGTCGATAACCTTGAATACATTGCCTCGGAATACGAACTCCGTATTGAGCGGCTGGTCACTCAGCATTCCTCCAACCAGTCGCTGATAACAGATAACTTTGATTTCCTGCATCACAGGACAAGCGAGCACCTGGATCTTCTGGTTGAACGTACCCGCAACATCAATCAGATTCATGATCTTGTCAACCAGGTCGAAAGTCAGTTTGAAGAACTCGTCGAACATGATATCGGCTTGTTTGAATACATTACCGGCGATGAAAAAGTAAGTACAGCTGTACTGGATGATTTATTTTTAAAGCAAAAAAATCATATACGCAGGATTCATATTACCCTAAGACAGCTCACCCGGTTTTTTTCAGACAAACTGGAATCGTTTGCTTCAAACAGTTATATGCTCAGCCAGGCAAATCTGTTGCTGGTAATGGCAGTAAGCCTCCTAGTTATATTCATAATTATTGCCGGCATTTCACTGCTCATTTACCGAATCAACAAACCACTAACCAACCTGCGAAGCGCCATGCGCGACCTCTCACTCGGGGAACTGTCACGAAGAATGTTGCTTGATGGTAAAGTTAACGATGAATTTGCTGAGTTATCGATGGATTTCAACCGTTTTGCAGAAAGAAACCAGGACCTGTTTGAAGAGGTTACCAGTTCCAGAGACGCACTGGAAAAAAGTGAAAAACATACCCGCGCTATACTCGAAAATGCCCTCGTTGGCATCGCTCATGTGCGTGGTAACTACTTCATGTCTGCCAACCATAAATTCGAGGAAATATTTGGTTATCCCCGTTCCAAAATTGTAACCCTGACCAAGGACAAGTTATTTATCAACCAGGAAGATTTCAGAGATGTTGACGAGACCATGTCGGCATTACTTGCGCGGGGCGATACCTATCATTCAGAAATACAATTAACAGATAGCCAGAACAATTCCTTCTGGTGCGCCATTTCAGCAAAGTCCATTTCTTCTCCAGATCACAAGGATGATCAGATATGGATGTTCGAAGATATCACCCAGCGCAAGCAGGCTGAAGAAGAACTGCTGAAAATGGCAAATTATGACTCACTCACCGGTCTGCCAAACCGCTCGCTTTTTCGTGACCGTCTGCAACAGGGCATAGGCCGAACCAACCGCCAAAGCGGTATGCTCGGTTTGTTATACATCGACCTTGATTATTTCAAGAAGGTCAATGATTCGTTTGGTCACACCGTTGGCGATGAATTACTGGTGAAAGTTGCTGAAAGGATCAATGAAAGTGTCCGCAATTCGGATACGGCCTGCCGCCTTGGTGGCGATGAATTTACCATTATCCTGCCCGAGATCCAGGACATCAGTGACGCGGGCAAGGTATCCGAAAAGATTGTTGAGAACATGACGGATCCATTCGTAATTGATGGTCAGGAAATCAACATCACACCCAGCATCGGCATCTGTATCTATCCGGACAATGGCAGGGATATAGAAACATTGCTCAAGAATGCGGATTCAGCAGCCTATCATGCCAAGGCAAAAGGCAGGAATAATTACCAATACTATACTCAGGCAATGAATGTTGAGGCACGTAACCGCCTCGACAAGGAAAACCGGTTACGCAGGGCAGTTGAGAACGGGAATTTTGTCCTGTACTACCAGCCCCAGGTAAATGCCAGTGATTTAAGCATTGTCTCCTATGAGGCATTGATACGCTGGAATGACCCGGAACACGGCATTATCCCACCCATTGAATTCATCCCGATTCTGGAAGATACCGGTTTAATCGTAAAGGTAGGTGAATGGATAATCCAGCAGGCCTGCGAGGACATTCCACGCATTGCTGCGATGAACAAGCATTTTCAACATTTATCTGTGAATCTATCGGCACGCCAGTTCGTGGATAATGCCATCGTCAACAGAATTATGGACATCATAGAGAAATCCGGAACAGCTCCCGAAAAACTGGTGCTGGAGATCACGGAAACGGTGATGATGACTGAAACCCAGCGCAGTCTCGAGATACTCACCGATATGAATGCTCGCGGCCTCAAATTATCCCTGGATGATTTTGGTACCGGTTATTCCTCCATGGCCTACCTCAAGCAATTCCCAATCCATTTCCTCAAGGTAGACAAGACCTTCGTCTCCGATCTGGAATTGAATGAGAGCGACCGGGCCATTTGTGAGGCCATGATCGCCATGTCCAGGCAACTGGACCTGGACGTGATCGCAGAAGGCGTGGAAAACATGGAACAGTTCAATATCCTGTATGCCAAGGGCTGTCACTTAATCCAGGGTTACCTGTTTGGTAAGCCACAGCCCCTAGATGAATTACTCTGCGAGGTCCTGCCAACCCCGGAAATCATCCGCTCCCGAAACTAAAATAGAAAAATCAAAAGCTTATAATTAATGCTTTGCTAAAATGCAAATCTCAATAAATTTTTATAAATGAATGTTGACATGGTCTGGCAAATCAGATATGTTGCAACGCAATATATTGCAATGCACAAACTTTGAGAGTTTACACAGGAGCAAAACATGGATAACTACATTGAAGAGATTACCAACGCTGGTAAGGCATCTTATGAAACCCTGCAGAAGATGGGAGACATTAATGCCAGTGTCATGCAAAAGCTGGCCGAACTGCAGTTTGATTTTGCTGCCTACAGCATTGAAACCGGACTGGAGCAGAGCAAACTGATTTCCAGTACCACCAGTTACCAGGATTTTCTGACCGCCGAATCTGATTTCGCCGAAGCCTACAGCACCAAGGCGATGGATTTTGGCAAGAAGGCCGCTGATATCTTCAGCGAATCACAGGAATTGCTTGTAAAGCTGGTGGAAAAGGAAATTAACAAGGTTTCCAAGACAGCCAAACCCGCCAAGCCCAAGATGACAGCGGCCAAGACGACAACGGCCAAGAAGCCAGCCTGAGCTAATCACTCCATTTTAGAGTCAGAATAAAAACCTGTGCAGCCCTTGAGGCTGTGCGGGTTTTTTTGGTTAGGTAAAAGGCCACAATTTAGTGATATTCGTTTTGCGGCGCACCATGACGCATGGTAGGATTTTACTGGCCTATCAGATCGGTTTCGGCGCCTGTTAAACGACATAACACCTGATTGGGAATCTACCCATGAGCAAGAAAGATACCAGTTCCTCCTGGACAGAAGACTGGATGAAGACACAGCGTCAATACCTCGATGCCATGTCTGCTTTTCACAATTCATCCGCCAATTCAACTGAGAATAAAACTAACACTAACACCAATCCCATGGCTGGTGCCATGGATTTCTGGTGGCAAACCCTTTCGCCTAAAATCTCCGAGGAAAACCTGGAATTTATCGACAACATGGCAGAGCAGGGCAGGGTTTTCTACGCGTTGAGTGAACAGTTTATCAACTTGCTGAAGGCAATTAACGAAGCCGCTGAAACAGAAGAGAACTGGGAAAATGTACTGACCTCCCAGTTTGATGCACTGAAATCATTCTTCACAGATATGGATAATGGCAAAAATGTGGTCAGCGGAATGATGAATGCCTGGAGCCTGTTGCCGATGGACACTCTCCAGCGTTCATTCTCTTCCGGTTCGATTATGCCCGGAGATTTCCTTGAAGACCTGAAACCTGAGGCACTGGAGGAAGTCACAGACAAGTTTCTTTCCATACCCGGTGTAGGATATACCCGCGAATCGCAAGAGAATATTCAGAATGGCATTCGGCTCTGGAACAAGTACCAGAACACCCATCGTGAATACAACAACGCCATGTTCAAGGTCGGAATCCGGGCTCTGGACAATATGCGTGAAAAAATCGTCAAGATGTCTATCGAGGGCAAGGAAATTAAAAGCATGCGCGAGATTTATGATATCTGGGTGGATTGTAATGAAGATGCTTATTCTGACTATGTGTTTACCGAAGAATATTCTGATCTGTATGGAAAACTGACAAATGCCCTGATGGCGGTAAAACTAAACGGCCAGAATATAGTAGATGAATTCCTGAAAACTATGAACATACCAACGCGGCATAGTATGAACACAACCAACCGCCGTCAGCAGCAATTAAGACGGGAACATAAACAGACGATCAAAAAACTCGAAGATATGGAAGATCAGATTAAGGCCATGCAAGCTGGCATCGTACCAACCAGGCAAAAATCTGTCGCCTCTGGCGGGAATCCACTAATGGTGGTGAGTAAGAAAAAACCTAGAGCCACTAAAAAGAAAACTGCAAAGAAGAAAATCCGCAGTAAAAAAACCAAGAGTGTTTCCGGTAAACGCAAGAAGTCCGGAACGAAATCCGACAAGATTGTGATCAAGCTTTGAGCATAATGGAGAATTCAATATGATTCCATTTCATCTACGTCCGGACGAAATTATTAATGAGGTCAATGAATTCAATGCCAAGCTACATCATGGGATCCATACCCTGAGTGAAATCGGTGATATTGATGTCGGCGCTTCGGAAAAAGAACCAGTTTACCATGAAGATAAACTGGTGCTATATCATTTCAAGCCCCTAGCAAAAAAACTCAATCCGGTGCCTATCCTAATCGTTTATGCACTGGTTAATCGGCCTTACATGGCGGATCTTCAGGACGGGCGATCCATGATCCAGGGCCTGTTACAAGCCGGACAGGATGTTTATCTGATTGACTGGGGATACCCGGATGCAGCAGATCGTTACCTGACGCTCGATGATTACATTAACGGGTATATCGATCGTTGTGTAAATTACATTCGTAAACAGCGTAGTCTGGACAAGATTAATCTTCTGGGAATTTGCCAGGGCGGCACATTCAGCCTGTGTTACTCTTCCTTGCATCCAGACAAGGTTAAAAATCTGATCACCACGGTAACCCCCGTGGATTTTCAAACCAAGAATGATCTTTTAAGTCGTATGGTCCGTCATATCGATATCGATATGGTTGTTGATACAATAGGCAACGTTCCCGGTGAGTTGCTTAATTACACCTACCTTTCCCTGAAGCCGTTCCGATTAATGGGGCAAAAATATATGGACCTCGTCAACCTTTTACAGGACAAGGAACAGGCACGAAACTTCATGCGTATGGAGAAATGGATCTTTGATAGTCCGGATCAGGTGGGTGAGGCCTTCCGCCAGTTCATAAAGCAGTTCTACCAGCAAAACGGACTGGTTAACAGTATGGTGCGCATCGGGGAAGATACTGTGAATCTTAAAAAGGTAACCATGCCGGTGCTGAATATATTTGCGGCTGCTGATCACCTTGTGCCGTCTGATTCATCCAAGGCCTTGAAGAAACTGATCGGGACCAAGGATTATACCGAGCTGGAATTTCCCGGTGGTCATATTGGTATTTACGTGAGCAGCAAGGCCCAGAAACTAATTCCTCCGTCCGTAGGTGAGTGGCTGGCAAAACGTTAGATAGTCCTGATTGGCTAAAGTCTCTGAATCGCCGGCATAAAAAAACCGCACCCTGTGTCCAGGCAGCGGTTTTTTCATTTAGGGGTACTTTGCTAAGTAACAGACTTAGGCAACTTTTGGCATCGGGATTGATTTGGTGGCCTCGGTAAAGCTCTTTTCAGCTTCCTTGGCACTCCTTTCCATCCAGCTGCTCACTTCATCCTTGGATTCATTCATGATGTCCATAGTGTTACGGGCGATGCCCTGAATCTTGCTGTTGAAATCACTGGTGATTGTGGTTTCACCGGACAGGATGTCTTTGTAACCCTTGGCATCAGCAACCAGCTTAAACTGGCTGGTGGTGTACTCCACGCTGAGGGCGGTCAGTGCAAACTGTTGTTCAACCAGCTGTTCAACCAGCTTGGTGTTGATGGCATACAATTCTTTCATGGTATCGTATGAGGCCTTGCTAAACCTGGTAGCGCTCTCAATCATAGCATTACTCATATTTTTATCTCCTCTAGGGTAGTCACTTATAACACTTGTGCGTTGCACAAATATTGCATTGCAGCATAACAAATCCAAAGGATAAGTCAAGTGCTTTTGTCCACCAAGGTGATAATATAAGTAATTGAAAAATATAAACTATTATTCAGAGCTGCCAGCGTTTTAAAAAATAAAAGCCACCTGGAACAAATCCCGGGCGGCCATAATTAAGCTTGGATTGATGGAGCTGCCGTTCAGGCGATACTGGTGAACAGGGCGCCGTTCACCGATATCTGGGAGCCCGTGATATAGCCCGAGTTTTCAGCGGCCAGGAAACTGACGACATCGGCAATCTCGGATGGTTTTGCCAGTCGGCCTACCGGTATTTTGGCGATGATACTGTTTTTGATATCTTCGGGGATAGCTTCCACAATTTCGGTGCCGACATAGCCGGGACACACTGAGTTGACAGTAATTCCTTGGTCCGCCAGTTCCAGTGCCAGTGCCTTGCTGAAGCCGATGATGCCGGCCTTGGCGGTCGCGTAATTGGTTTGTCCGAACTGCCCCTTCTGCCCATTAACCGAAGAGATATTAATGATACGGCCGTACCTTCTCCTGGCCATGCCGTCGACGAATTGCCGACTAACGTTGAAAACGCTGTTAAGGTTGGTTTCAATGACGGCTCGCCACTTATCCGGATCCATATTCTTGAGTGTGGCATCGCGGGTGATTCCGGCACAATTTACCAGGATATCGATGTGCTTATAGTCTCTCTCCAGCTGTCTGGCCACAACCTTGCAACGTTCGAAATCGGTGACATCACATTCAACGATATCGAAGTCATACCCGGCTTTCAGGTGTTCAAGCTGCCATTGCTCTGCCCGTACAGATTCCATGGCAATATAAGTCGCGATAACCTGGCGGCCGTCATCATAGAAGCGCTTGCAAATCTCAGCTCCAATACCGCCGATGCCGCCGGTGACAACAGCGACATTGGTGGTTTAGATACGGCCTTTACTTGCCAGTGTAGCGTTATCTAGTGGTATAGGCCTTGATGAAGCCCCTGCAATCGGGCCAAGAAACAGATTAAGTGATTCTTTCTGATGGGCCAGCAGGTTTTCAACTGCATGATTGGCTGCATCAGACATCTGAAACAAGGAGTTCATTACCCATTCGAACGGGTTGTACCAGTGAGTAAGCATGTCTGATTGAGCCTTCTGCATGTATTTTGCCAGACTGGAATCAAATCCCGGGAACGTCCGTGATCCGGCTGATTTACTCATAAAGGTAAACCTCAGTTGATAAAATTATTTTTTTGGTTTTATGCCGGAGGCATTAAAGAAGTTTTCCTGCATTTCCTGCCACATCTTCATATTTTTTTCAGCCATATCAGACATAGCGGAAATCGGATCTTTACTGATAGCGTCCTGGAATTGTTTCTGCTGTTCGACAAACAACTGCATGCTGCGGGTAATAAAATCGCCGGCAACTGACTGTATAGAGTCACCATAGGACTGGATGATTTGGGTCAGAAGCTCGGTAGAGAAGAAAGGCTCACCGTGATGCTCCTGTTCTGCGATAATTTGCAGCAAAATGTTACGGGTGAGGTCTTCATCAGTCTTTACATCATTAACAGAAAAATCAATCCCCTTCATCACCAACTCCTTGATGTCTTCAAGGGTAATGTATTTACTGTCCTCGGTGTCGTAGAGTCTCCTGTTGGGATACTTCTTGATTATACGTGTTTCGCTCATGTTAACCACTTGCCTGTTTTGGTTTAAAGATAATTCCGTAATGCCCTCAATGAGAAAACTACGGGATAAACATTACATCATGTGTTGACCGCCGTTAATTGAAAAATCTGCACCAGTTGCAAATCCGGCTTCTTCAGAACAAAGATAGCCAACCAGCGCAGCAATTTCTTCTGATGTGCCCAGACGCCCAACGGGTATTCCGGCAATAATCTTGTCACGTATCTCTTCAGGAACTGCCATAACCATTTCCGTTGCAATATAACCTGGGGAAACAGTATTCACCGTGACACCCTTGCGTGCAACCTCCTGTGCCAATGACATGGTAAACCCATGCATGCCGGCCTTGGAAGCGGTGTAATTGGTTTGGCCAATCTGTCCCTTTTGTCCATTGATGGAAGAGATGTTAATTATCCGGCCCCAACCGCTGGATGTCATGTGATCGATAACCTGTTTGGTTACATTATAAAGACTATCCAGATTGATGTTCATCACCGCGTCCCACTGTTCCTTGGTCATTTTACGGAAAGTTGTGTCTTTCGTAATGCCGGCGTTGTTAACAAGGATATCAACTGGACCGATTTCTGCTTCAATCTGCTTAACCAAATCGGTGCATTCCTCCAGGCTGGAAACATCGGCCTGATAGACAGCGATATCAAACCCCTTGGTCTTGGCTGCCTCTTGCCATTTGCGGGCCTTTTCCTCGTTACGATAATTGGTGACAACCTTGGCACCGGCTTCTGCGAGACGCAGGCAAATGGCCGCACCGATGCCGCCGGTCCCACCGGTAACCAGAGCTACTTTTCCTTTCAGATTTGTCATTGTTATTACCTCTCTACTGCCAGAGCGACACCCTGACCGCCACCGATACAGAGCGTGGCAAGACCTTTCTTGGCATCCCTGCGTTTCATTTCGTGAAGTAATGTGACCAATACACGGCAACCGGATGCACCAATGGGGTGACCCAGGGCAATGGCACCGCCGTTCACATTGACCTTTAATGTATCCCAGCCCACACCCCGGTTAACGGAAATTGCCTGAGCTGCAAAGGCCTCATTGGCTTCAACCAGATCCAGATCATCAACGGACCAGCCGGCTTTTTCCAGGCAACGTTTTGAGGCAGGGATCGGGCCGGTACCCATGATGGCAGGATCCACACCAGCGGTCGAGTAGGCCTTGATGGTCGCCAGTGGGTCAAGCCCCAGCTCCTTGGCCTTGCTCTCGGAGATCACCAGCACGGCCGCCGCACCATCGTTAATACCGGAAGCATTAGCGGCAGTGATCGTGCCGTCTTTCTTGAAGGCCGGACGAAGTCCAGCCAAACCCTCAGCAGTCACACCCGCACGGGGAAACTCATCCTTGGCAAATACGACCGGATCCCCCTTACGCTGGGGGATTTCGACGGGGATGATCTCATCATCGAATTTACCCGCTTTTTGTGCGGCTTCACATTTTTGTTGTGATTCCGCGGCAAACTGATCTTGTTCTTCACGGGAGATTTCATATTTTTCTGCAACATTCTCTGCAGTGATACCCATGTGGTAATTATTAAAGACATCCCACAGGCCATCGTTAATCATGGTATCCACAAGTTTCCAATCGCCCATTTTCTGGCCGGATCTTGACTTGGGTAGCACATGTGGCGACAGACTCATGTTCTCCTGGCCACCTGCGACTACAATCTCGGAATCTCCAGCGAGAATTGACTGTGCAGCCAAGGCAACGGATTTCAGTCCGCTACCACAGACCTTGTTTATGGTCATACAGGGAACAGAATGTGGCAATCCGGCTGCGAGAGAAGCCTGTCGAGCTGGATTCATACCCGCACCCGCGGTCAAAACCTGACCGAATATCACTTCATCAACCTGATCGGGTTTAACACCAGCCCGCTCTAATATATTTTTTATGACCAAGGCGCCTAATTGATGCGCCGGGGTTGTGGAAAGTGAGCCACCAAAGGAGCCTATAGCGGTCCGCCCGGCAGCAACGATAACAACATTGTTAGACATGGAGCTTCTCCCCCCTCTTAACGGGAATTTATTATTGTATAAGTCAACAGCATCTAAACTTTTAAGTTTACGCTGCACTGCACAATAAATCCAGTTGATGTTAACAGAATCCCGGTTTTCAGACCAGCAGTGGGCCCTGGATCGGCTCGCAAACCAGTCTAAAACCAGTATTCCCAATAAGGCCCGGCTGGAATTGTTGGTGCAGGAAATTTGCAAAGGTCCGGACCTTTGCAGACAGATACTTGCGGTGCACGTACGTTACATAAATTGGTAATGCCTCAGGTTCGTAATCCTGAAGCACAGCTTCCAGCCGATTGTGTTATAAGTCCTAACCAAGATCTTGCGATACACACGGAAGTGTATTTTTATTTTTCCCTTAGAAGCGCGTTACTAAATATGAATCGGACGGTCATCGACCGCCAGTGCCGCCTCATGCATGGCCTCCGCCAAGGTCGGATGGGCGTGAATCGTCCTGGCCATGTCTTCTGCACTGCTGTCAAAGGCCATGGCGATCACAGCCTCGGCAATCAACTCCGAGGCATTGGGCCCGATGATATGGACACCAAGGATCCGGTCTGTCTGCGTATCTGCGAGGCATTTCACCATGCCGCGAGTGTCAGCCATGGCCCGGGCACGGCCATTGGCAATAAACGGAAAACTGCCTGTGCGGTATTCAATGCCGGCATCTTTTAATTCCTGTTCGCTCTTGCCGACCCACGCTATCTCGGGCCAGGTATAGATGACCCAGGGGATAATCCCGTAATCCATATGCCCGCCCAGACCGGCAATCTGCTCGGCGACACTGACCCCTTCCTCGGAGGCCTTATGGGCCAGCATGGGGCCACGCACAACGTCACCGATAGCATAGATCTCCTCAATACTGGTTCGGCATTGCTCGTCCACGATGATAAAGCCGTCATTGTCCAATTCCAGCCCGGTGTCATTCAGGCCAAGATGTTCAGTATTCGGTTGACGGCCGATCGCCACGATTAACTTGTCGACGTTGATTTGGTGTTTGCCGTCCCTGTCCTCGTAATGGACCATGACCTGCTGGTTATTGGAACCGGTAGCGGTAACTTTGGTCCCCAGTCGGATATCCAGTCCCTGTTTTTGTAGCGTCTTCATCGCCTCATTGGCCAGTTGCCTGTCCACGGTGGGCAGGAATTCATCCATTGCCTCGAGGATCACGACCTCGGAACCCAGACGGCGCCAGACGCTACCGAGTTCCAAGCCGATCACTCCGGCGCCAATGATCCCGAGTGTACGCGGGGCCTGGTTGAACTCCAGTGCCCCGGTGGAATCGAAAATGCGCTCGTTGTCGACTGCGGCCACCGGGATAGTCGCAGGAACAGATCCGGTGGCAATGATAATATGCTTGCCTACGATGACCTGTGTATCTGACGCATCTTCAGTGACGGGTTTGATTTCAACCTGCTTGTCCTTGAGCAGGCGGCCGTAACCCTGGAGCCAGTCAATCTTGTGTTTACGGAACAACGAGGCAATGCCCTGGGTTAGTATGCTGACGACCTTGTTCTTGCGGGCGATCATGCGGTTGACATCGATGCTGACACCACTGGCTGTGATGCCATGTTCCAGTGCATCATGTTTTAAAAACTCATAATGATGCGAGGAATCCAGCAAGGCCTTGGATGGAATACAACCGACATTAAGACAGGTACCGCCAAGTGCTGGTTTGCCTTTTTCATTCAACCAGCCTTCGACACAGGCAACCGATAGACCCAACTGGGCACAGCGAATAGCAGCTATGTAACCGCCTGGCCCTGCGCCAATCACAACAACATCATAAGTTTGCATGGCTATGCTACCTAGACCTGCAATAGCAAACGGGCCGGGTCTTCGAGATGATCCTTGATTGAGACCAGGAACTGGACGGCGTCGCGACCATCAATGATTCGGTGATCATAGGAAAGCGCCAGGAACATCATCGGGCGGATCACCACCTTGCCGTTTTCGGCGACGGGCCTGTCCTGCATTTTATGCATGCCCAAGATCGCGCTTTGAGGCGGGTTAATAATAGGTGTGGACAGTAGGGAACCGAATACACCACCATTGGTAATGGTAAAGGTACCACCGGTAAGCTCTTCCAACTCCAGTCTGGATTCTCTGGCCTTATCGCTGAGTTCCCTGATCCCGTTTTCAATATCCGCAAGAGACAGGCTGTCAGCATCACGTAAGACCGGCACAACCAAGCCACGGGGCGAACTCACGGCAATACCAATATCAAAATAACCATGGTAAATAATGTCGTTACCATCCACCGAGGCATTGATGACCGGAAATTTTTTCAATGACTCGACTGCAGCACGGGTGAAGAAAGACATAAAACCGAGTTTAACACCATGGGTTTCTTCGAATTCAGCCTGGTAACGCTTGCGGATATCGAGCACCGGTTGCATGTTAACCTCATTAAAGGTAGTCAGTATGGCATTTTCATGCTGTGCATTCAGAAGACGTTCGGCAATGCGTCTTCGAAGCCTGGTCATGGGCACGCGTTTTTCCAGCCGGCCCTCCATATCCTGTTCATCGGCAGCAATTGGCGGTGCTTTGGTGGCAGGCGCCGGCTTTTTCTCTGCCGGTTTCAGGTTAACTGCGGCCGGAGCTTCTGATTTTTCAGGTTCCGGCCCGGAAACGGCAGCCGTTTCCGGGAGGGCGGCCTGCTGGTCATTAATGAAATTCTGAACATCTTCCTTGGTAATGCGCTCTTTGCCGGCTCTTTGCATGATGGTCTCGGCATCCAGATCATGTTGAGATAATAGATGTCTAACGGCGGGACTCAGCTTTGGTCCGGCCTTCTCGATATCTGGCAAACTTTGCTGCGCCAGGGCTGCTTGCCCGCCAGCGGCTTTCGTTATCGCAGTTTCAGTTTTTTCTTCCCGGTCGCCGTCGGTCTCTTCACTGGCGCCAGTTTCAGCCGCTTTTTCGGAGGAAGTATCGATCCGGGCGATGACTTCATTACTGGTCACGTCTGCACCTTCTTCCTTGAGGATTTCTTTCAGTACCCCGTTATTTGGTGCAGCTACTTCCAGGGTAACCTTGTCAGTCTCAATATCTGTGAGACTGTCACCCCGGTTGACCGGGTCCCCCGGTTTTTTATGCCACTTTAGGATACTGGCTTCAGCAACGGATTCTGCCAAGACTGGTACTTTAACTTCTACGACCACGCTGTATTCTCCTGGATTATATTGGCTTAACTGAAAAGAGGTTAAAAGGCATTGCAGCGTCAGGCACCAATCACGTTTTTACGATTGGCTACCTCCAGCTTGTCGAGTTGCAAGGCGTCACTCACGAGCTGTTTCTGCTGCTCGATGTGTTTGTGCATATAACCCACAGCAGGCGAGGCGGAGTAGGGCCGTCCCACGTAACCGAAGGTATGATGATCATTAATGCATCCCAGCATGGTGGAACGGGATTGCATGTAATACCAACTGCCCTGGTTCTTGGGTTCTTCCTGGACCCAGACAATCTCTTTCAGGTTTTCATACCCGCTGATGATTCGTTTTACCTTGTCTTGCGGGAAAGGATACAACTGTTCAATTCGGGCGATGGCAATATTATCAATTTCATTTTCACGCCGCGCTTCAACCAGATCATAGTAAACCTTGCCGGAACAGAACAGCAAACGCGTGACTTCACTGTGATCGAGTGGTTCGGCCTCGGGGAGGACTGTCTGGAACCTCCCGGTTACGATCTCTTCTATTGGTGTCGTCGACAGCTTGTGTCTGAGCAGACTCTTCGGGCTCATGACGATGAGCGGTTTACGGTAAGGACGCATCATCTGTCGTCTCAGCATATGAAACATCTGTCCCGCAGTGCTGGGATAGCAGATCTGCATGTTTTCCTCGGCGCAGAGTTGCAGGTAGCGTTCCAGTCTTGCCGAGGAATGTTCCGGACCCTGGCCATCATAACCATGCGGCAGGAATGTAACGAGCCCGCAATAGCGGCCCCATTTCGCCTCGGATGAACTGAGGAACTGGTCAATGACCACCTGGGCGCCATTGGCAAAATCACCGAACTGGGCCTCCCAGATCACCAGTGATTCCGGGGCCGAGCTGCTGTAGCCGTATTCAAAGGCCAGTACGGCCTCTTCCGATAAGGTGGAATTGATAATCAGAAAATTGGCCTGTTTTTCCTTAATGTGTTGCAGGGGCAGGAAAGTTTCTCCAGTTTCGCAATCATGCAACACGGCATGGCGATGAAAAAAAGTACCGCGGCTGCTGTCCTGTCCGGAGATTCTTACCGGGATACCCGCATCGAGCATGGTGGCATAGGCCATGGTCTCGGCAAAGCCCCAGTCCATGTTCATTTCACCCTTGCTCATCTTCAGGCGGTTATCAACGATACGCTTGACTGTGGGATGCAATTTGAAATTTTCTGGAATGGTTGTCACTTTTTCCGCCAAACGCTGGAGTGTGTCAGTAGTGATATTAGAGTTGAGAATCACATCCCATTGGGTGCCCTTATATGGTGAATAATCGATCGCAAATTCCTGACTGATATTTTCGGCACGTGGCCCGGCGACGCTTTGACCTGCTTCGAGTGACTTAATGTAGTTTTCCATGATGTGATTGACATCTTCCTCGGTAACGACGCCTTCATGAATGAGTTTTTCCGTGTAAATGTCGCGCACACCCGGATGCTTGCGAATCGCCTGGTACATGATCGGTTGTGTAGCTGCCGGCTCATCAGCTTCACTATGTCCGTGTTTGCGGTAACAGATCATATCGATGATCACGTCCTTATTGAATTCCATACGGAAATCCAGCGCCAGCTTAGCAATGAAAACTATTGCCTCCGGGTCATCGGCATTGACATGAAAGATGGGTGCCTGAACCACCTTGGCCACGTCGGTGCAATACAGCGTCGAGCGGGAATCCAGCGGATCACTAGTTGTGAACCCAATCTGGTTATTGACAATAATGTGTACGGTACCACCGGTAGAGAAACCGCGCGTCTGCGACAGATTGAGGGTTTCCATAACTACGCCCTGTCCGGCAAAGGCCGCGTCACCATGTATAAGCACCGGCAGGACCTGGTTGCGCTCATAATCCCGGCGCCGATCCTGGCGGGCACGGACAGAACCCTCAACTACCGGATCAATGATCTCCAGGTGTGATGGATTGAAGGACAGGGTCAGGTGAACAGGGCCGGCCTTGGTATTGATGTCCGAGGAGTATCCAAGGTGATACTTTACATCTCCGGAACCCGAGCCATTGTCCGAGTTGTTCTTACCCTCGAATTCACCAAACAGATCGCCCGGGAGCTTGCCGATAGTGTTTACCAGCACGTTCAGTCTCCCCCTATGAGCCATACCAACAACCACTTCCCGGATTTCCTGGCGGCCGCTGTCTTTCAGTATTTCGTCGAGTAGTGGAATCAGGGTTTCGCCGCCTTCCAGTGAGAAGCGCTTTTGACCGACATACTTGGTGTGCAGGTATTCCTCCAGAGAATTTGCAGCGATGACACGCTCCAGGATTCTCCGGCGTTTTTCCGGGGTGAAATCGGGTATGGCGCAACAGGATTCGAGGCGTTGCTGAATCCAGCGTTTTTGTTCGGTTTCATTAATGTGCATGTACTCTGCACCGATGGTCCGGCAATACGTGGTCTTGATGACGTTAATAATATCGCGCAACCTCATTTCAGATTGCGCCTGTTGCAGGGAGCCGATGTTAAAGGTCTTGTCGAGATCCTGTTCGGCTAGCCCATGGTATGCAGGATCTAGCTCCTGGACATTAGGGCGTTCATACTGTTGCAGTGGGTCCAGTTCTGCCTGACGGTGTCCGAGAAAGCGGTGGGCATTGATGAGCTGCAACACGGCCACCTGTTTTTGGTGGTCGATGCTTTCTGTGGCCGAGGGCACAGCCTTCGGCTCAGGTTTACGCACAGTCGCCCAGTGCCGGGGTTTACGGGTAGTCCTGGTGATACTGGCACGCACGGCTTTATGAGAGACCTCCGGTTCCTGGGAAGGCTCTTCGTTTTGTAAAGTTGAAAAATACTGCCGCCACTGGGCCGGGACGCTGGCCGGGTCTTCCAGATAGGTTTCGTAGAGGGTTTCAATGAACCCGCCATTGCCACTGAACAGCGGTGATGATTTCTTGTTTTCCATTATTTGTTGTAGCGCGTTTATGTAATGGGTGGACAAAGTTTAGCCGAAATCACGCTTATCAAGGCCAAATTTTACTTAATTATCCTCAGTATTTCAGTAAGTTCCGGTTACCCATTCAAGTGTCTTTCCTGCTTGTTCTGACAACCAACGGGAGACAAAGTGCAAAGTGCGGAATTTTTGTCTATCACAGTCCCCAGTCTTGCTGCAATGCCATAATGAGCGGTATCCTGAAAAATTACAATTATAAAAACGGCTTATTTCAAACTATTCCAACAGCCTTGGGGGAATACCGAATGCCTGACACGGTAACAATCATAGACAATAAAACGGGGAAAAAAATTGAGTGTCCGGTGCTGGAGGGCACTTATGGTGCACCGGTCATCGATACCAAGCACCTCTATAGCGAGCTGGGCATGTTTACTTTTGATCCCGGCTTTTTAACGACCGCTTCCTGCCGGAGCGCAATCACTTACCTCGACGGCGAAAAGGGTATTCTCCTGCATCGTGGTTACCCGATTGAGCAACTGGCTAAACACAGCAATTACCTGGAGGTATGTTACCTGCTGCTCTACGGGGAGCTGCCGACAAAGACCCAGTTCGATGATTTCAGACAGGAATTGGGCCGCCGCAACCTGGTGCACGAGCACCTGGAGAGGTTTTATACCGGTTACCGATATGATGCCCATCCCATGTCGATACTGATCGGCATCACCGGCGCCTTGTCGTCCTACTATCACGAGGCCCTCGACATTAATGATCCCGAGGACCGGGACCTGACGGCCAAGCGCGTGATCGCCAAGATGCCGATCCTGGCCGCGCACTGTTACAAACACGCCATGGGCCATCCGTTTGTATATTCCAGGGATGATCTGGGTTATATCGAGAATTTCCTGAACATGATGTTTTCATTACCCAATCGCCCCTACGTACCCAATGAGACCGCCATACGGGCATTGGATCTGCTGATGATCCTGCATGCCGATCACGAACAGAATGCCTCGACCTCGACTGTGCGCCTGTCGGGCAGTGCCGAGGCCAACCCGTTTGCCTGCATCGCGGCCGGTATCGTGACGCTGTGGGGCAGGGCGCACGGCGGTGCCAACGAGGCCGTGCTGCGCATGCTGGGTGAGATCGAGGACCCGAAGAATATCCCACAGTTCATTGCCCGGGCTAAGGACAAGGACGATCCTTTTCGCCTGATGGGCTTCGGCCACCGCGTCTATAAAAATTACGATCCCAGGGCCAAGATCATTCGCAAGGTCTGTCATGATCTCCTGGAAGAGATCGATACCGTGGACCAGCCCTTATTCAATATAGCCATGGAACTCGAGGACATTGCCTTGAAAGATGAATATTTCATCGAGCGCAAGCTGTACCCCAACGTCGATTTTTATTCCGGCATCATCCTCAAGGCACTGGGCATTCCTACCACCATGTACACGGTTATGTTTGCGCTATCGCGGTCGGCCGGCTGGATAACACAGTGGCTGGAAATGATGGAAGACCCGGATTTCCGGATCGGTAGGCCCCGCCAGTTGTATATCGGCGAGCAAACCAGAGATTACGTCCCGATGGATAAACGGGGCAGGTAACATATATTATTTTTTAAATGACAAGATGATTGAGAAGGAGCAAAAGTTATGAAGTCACCCGTTCGTGTAGCGGTTACAGGTGCCGCTGGCCAGATCGGCTATTCATTATTGTTTCGGATTGCTTCCGGTGAAATGCTGGGCAAGGACCAGCCACTCATCCTGCAATTGCTGGAAATCACCCCCGCCATGAAGGCACTGGAAGGTGTCGCCATGGAAATTGACGATTGCGCATTTCCACTGGTCTCGGAGTATGTGTTAACCGATGATGCCAATGCGGCCTTCAAGGACATTGAATATGCCCTGCTGGTCGGTTCCAAGCCGCGCGGGCCGGGCATGGAACGCAGTGACCTGCTGGAAGCCAATGGCGGCATCTTCAAAGTGCAGGGTGAAGCACTGAATAAAAATGCCAGCCGAGATGTGAAAGTCGTGGTCGTGGGTAACCCGGCCAACACCAATGCCCACACCGCCATGGTCAGCGCTCCGGATCTTAATCCAAGAAACTTCACGGCGCTGACCCGGCTAGACCATAACCGGGCGCTGGCACAACTGGCTGCGAAAACCGGTTCGGACGTCCGTGATATTAAGAAGATGACCATCTGGGGGAACCATTCTACGACCCAGTATCCGGACATCAGTCACTGCACCGTGGATGGCAAGCCGGCGAGAGATCTGATTGATTCTGGCTGGTATGAAAAAGAATACATTCCCCGCGTCGCCAAGCGTGGTGCCGAGATCATCGCTGCGCGCGGTGCTTCCAGTGCCGCCTCTGCGGCCAACGGTGCGATCAATCACATACACGACTGGGTGATGGGAACCCCGAAAGACGACTGGGTCAGCATGGCAGTGCCCAGTGATGGCAGTTATGGCATCCCGGAAGGTCTGATGTATTCCTTCCCAGTCACCTGCAAGGATGGAAAGTATTCCATTGTCCAGGGACTGGAGATTGATGACTTCAGTCGTGGCAAGATGGACGCCACGCAAAAGGAACTGGAAGAAGAAAAGGACATGGTCGCCAGCATGTTGAAGTAAGACTTTTTATTCGTAAAAAAGGCCGCCCTTAAGCGGCCTTTATGTTTAAGAAAATTGCAGCGGTTGCATAATGAACCAGGGTGCCACCATTAAAAAAGACTGAATATGATTGCAGAAACCAAGTTTGGAGTCTGTTCTGAAACTACCAAAATGAGCCAGAGGTAAACAACTCCATATAATATTCCAATCACATAGTGTGTCAGCCAACCCAGTGCTTTCTTGCCAGCAGCCAGCTCTACGTCGTTAATTGCTTAATGCACGAACTGGCCGCTATGAAAATGCCCGACCCATCGACCTACCATAGCCCAGTTAGTTGTTGGTAGTTTGAAAAATAACTTGAGTAAAAGCGCCCATCCATCGATCAGGGCCGTCGCCAGTAGCCTGATGAGAATGCCCTGTAAAATGATACTCATCATTATAACGTATCTTCCATGAAAGACTGGTTTCTTGATTACTGAATTCTGAAATCAAAATACTGGTTGGGATAGGGTTCGTTTTTGAGCGTAAAATGCCACCATTCTTCCGCAAGATTTTTAAAACCATATCGTTCCATTACGGATTTCAGGGCCATTCTATTATCTAATTGAGATTGGCTGATGTGACTATTCATGGTGTGTGAGAGCGGATCAAAAAAATCAAAGCCTGTCCCCATGTCCAGTTCCTGATTGCTATTCAAGTCCATGATGGTCAGATCAATCGTACTGCCCCGGCTGTGCCCGGATTTTTCGGCAATATAACCATCCCTGAACAGGTATTTTTTATCAACTGAGGGGTAATAGTCAGCTTTCCTTTTCTGGTCAGCCAGATCTTTCGCCCACCTCACGAAATGATCGACAGCCCGCTGCGGCCGATAGCAATCAAAAATCTTCAGTGACTGTTGCTTGCGTTCAAGTTCCTCTTGAACCTTCTTGAGTGCAATTGCCGCTTCTTTTGTAAGGAAGCATTTCGGTGAATCGTAACCGTTGATTCTTGAACCAACAAAATTATGGGTTGTGTAATATCGGATATCCAGATGAACGGTAGGGACAATTTCTTTAACGTTTACAAATACATCAATCGTTGCGATTGTATTGATTTGCCTGTTCCCAGCACAGGCAATCGTGAGGATAGCCACTGCACATAGAAACAGGGGCAAAAAGTTCTTCATATAATACCCGGTCATCATTCCAGGCAGATAACGGACATCATACCGGCGCAACTTCAAAGAGTGTTTTTAACAAGTAGCCCACTAGAAAAGCCAGCGCTGCGGCTGCACCACCTGTTAAAAGAGTGCTGATACCGGATCGAAGTACCGGTTTGGAGAAGACCCGGCTTTTCATTGCGCCGATAGCAAAGAACATTAAAGCAGCAAGACAGGCGCTAAATATAAACTGGGAACCCTTTTCTAATGCAGGCAGCATGAAAGGGATTAAGGGTATTGAGCCAACAAACAGGAATGAACCGAATGTTGTAATGGCTGCCTTGACCGGATCTTTTCCTATTTTCTGGACTCCATACTCTTCAGTCAGCATGGTATCTATCCATAAGCGCCTATCAGAACTAATGGTGTCTACTATTTTCTCCAGTATCTCCCCGGAAAATCCTTTCTTTTTAAATATCTGGCGTATCTCTTCACATTCACCAATCGGAATCTTTTCTATATGTTCTTGTTCAGATAGTCGCAGGCTTTGTATAAATTCTCTGGAGGCCTTGATGGATTCATAATTGCTAATTGCCATGCTGAAGCCATCAGCTATGAGATTGGCAAACCCCAACACCAACGCGATAACAGGAGATAAACCTGCACCAACAACCCCAGATACCACTGCAAAGGTGGTTACGCATCCATCTATTCCTCCCAGGACCGCATCGGATACCACGTTTTGTTTTACCGGGATCTTCAGGCGTTCTCTGATTACCTCTGGGCGATGTTCCTCGGCAAGTTTTTTTTCTGCGTCACGGGTCATAAGTTATTTCCAGCGTTATGATTTTTGTCTAATCTGATTGAATTAATATTCGCCACGTTAAAATTTCTGATTGTTTGGTAATTCAAGGTTATTAATTTTGGTTTTACCCAGTAATTTAAGCAACTGGTTTCTAAAAAAACGAAGTATGGAATAAAACCATACGGAAAAAATTCTGGATCTAAATATCCAGTAGTTGATGCGATTGAATATTCTAGAACGACTGCTGATAAGCGCAAGAGCATGAATGGCATCTGAACCATAATAAAGTCGGTCATCCATCCTCAGTACCATACCCTGATCGATATCCAGGCCTTTAGCAGTGATTTCATCCATGATGGCATTTTTATTTCGCGCAACAATTCCGTATAAAATCAAATCACCCCGTCTTCTTTTTTAAAGACATGCCTGCTTAATATCAGGAAAATGATGCAGGAAATACCCGAGGCACCGAATATCATACACATCACCATGATTTGGTAACGTGCCGCGATCAGAGGCGAGACACCGGAAAGGATCTGCCCCGTCATCATGCCTGGTAAGGTAACGATACCGACCGCAAGAAGCGAGTTGATGGTCGGGATCAGCGATGTATGCAATGCGATCCGGCGGGCTTCGGAATAGGCGACGTTTCTGCCGGTTTCAGCCGCCAGTCTTTCCACCGCCAGACTGATACAGTTCATGGCATTAGCGAAAATCATGCCGGCCAGAGGAATCATATAGTGCGGCAGATACCACGGCTCCAGTCTCAACACTCCAGAGGTAACCAGAAATAATGTCGATCCGCCACCCAATGTGATAGACAATAACGCGTGTTTGAATAAAATCCGGCGCCGATCTCTGGCGGTTCCCAATGCAATCCAGCTTGAAAAAAACACCATCACCGCCAGAATGAGTAACACGATCCAGGCACTGTCCGATTCAAAAATAAAGGCAAGGAAATAGCCGACCAGCAGCAACTGCGCCAACATCCTGATGATGGCATATGAGGCGTAGCCGGCATTCAATGACCATTTAAATAATATGACCAGCACGATCAGCACCGGCAAAAACGATAGTGATAAATTGAGTATCGGAATGGTCGGTATTGAACTGGTCATGATGAGATCATCGCTGAATTGTTATTGGAATGATTATCCGGGAGTTTACAGAATCCCTGGGACGGAACGTCCAGGGCGCTGTTGAACTTGCTCGACAGGTTCTGGAACGCGATAAGCCCGGTCAGTTCAACGATTGCATCATCGTCGAAGAATTCTTTTAACCTGGTGATGTGTTCATCTGTTACCGTTTGATTCGGGTAGGTGACCGCGTCCGTGTATTCGAGGACTGCCTTTTCCTGCTCATCGAATACATTGCTTTCTTTCCAGCGATCAAGATTTTCCACTTTTTCCATAGAGCCGGCGCGTTTGGCCAGGGTTGCGGAATTGATATCAACGCAGAACCGGCACCAGTTGATCTGTGACACTCTGACCGTAATCAGGGAACGCAGCAGGGGGCTTAACGGTGATCCTTTTCTGTCCAGCACGCCATAGAGCAGGGCGACCGCCGCAAACAGGCGGGGCACCCTACCCCAGAGCAGGCCGGGCTGCAGGACCGCACCGTAATTTCTTTTCTGGTTCCAGAAGAACGGTCGCAGGAACCAGGGATATTTACTTAATGGTTTTACAGGTATTCTCATTCGCTGATCTCCGGTGATGGAAGATGTCTGATCAGTATAGCGGTTAGAATCCCGAGTCCGGTTGCTTGAGGAATTCACATTCTTCCGGTGTGGATTCACGGCCGAGGATGGCATTGCGATGGGGATAACGGCCAAAGCGTTCGATGATGGCCTTGTGTTTTTTTTCGAAGTCGTAGTTGTATTCCAGTCCTGCCTGGTTGTAGATCATCATCGCAATCTCATGAATGGCCAGCGATTCACTATGCATGTAAGGCATGTAGAGAAAACTTTTTTCATCTGTATTTAAATTCATATCCGCACCTTGTTCGACGGCAACCTGTGCCAGGGCCAGCGCCAGTGCATCGTGGGCAAAGGCCCCTGGCTGATCCCGGTAGATGTTTCTCGAGAATTGATCAAGGATGATGATCTCGGCCAGACGTCCCCTGGGTGTTTGACGCCATGGATACAATTCACAGCGTGACGCTTGTTCATGAACCTTTCTGAAGCGGGAACAAATCAGTTCATCTAATGCCTGGTCTTTTTTCCACCATTGTTTCGGATCGATTTCTTCAAACCAGAAATTGATTACCGCTTCAGGGTCCATAAGCAATCCTTGAAATTTCTCCGGCTGTTATTGTGAACCCAGTGTAAATGACCTTGGCCCGGAATGATAAACCGGCGGACAATAAAAAACGGGGCAAATCCCCCGTTTCAGCAGCTTCGTTCGAAGTCATCAAGCTTTGACTTCGATACGTCGCGGTTTGGCCTGTTCGCTTTTCTGAATGCTAATCTCCAGGACACCGTTCTTGCCTTCAGCAGAGATATTCTCCGCATCGGCAACATCCGGAAGTGCCAGCCTGCGGAAGAATTTACCGTAGGCCCTTTCGACCCGGCGATAGCCGCTCTCCTTGTCTTCATCCGTGGTCTCGTAGTTGCGTTCACCCTGGATTGTAAGTACACCGTTTTCCATCGTGATCTCGATGTCTTTCGGATCGATACCTGGGACATCGGCAATCACAACGTAACGGTCAGTCTCTTCCCGGACATCTATCGCCGAAGACCAGGCACCGCTCAAAAGGTCAATTTGCCCGAGATCAAGGGGAGAGAAAATAATATTAAAACAATGAGTTACGTTGATAGCGTGGCTTGATCATCCGCGCCCGGCGCATAGCCCTTGCGCAGGGTGTTTTCGGTGACCGTTCGCGGGATGACAAACTGCAACAGGTAATCATATCCGCCTGCCTTGCTGCCGAGACCGCTCAGCTTGAAGCCACCGAATGGCTGGCGCTCTACCAACGCGGCGGTTATGCGGCGATTGATGTAGAGATTTCCCACCTGCAGTTCCCGTTCCGCCTGTTCAATGTGATCGGGATTGCGGGAATAAAGCCCGCCGGTCAGGGCAAAGCGGGACCGGTTGGCGATCGCGATTGCCTCATTAAAATTCCCGGCGCGCATGACCGCGAGTACCGGCCCGAAGATCTCTTCCTGGGCCAGCCTGGAATCCGGGGCAACGTCCGAAAAAATCGCCGGGCCAACAAAACAGCCCTGATCATATTCGGCACAATCGAGTTTCAATGCCGTGTTGTGCTCCTGTGCCGCTTTATTAATGACTGACTGGATCCGTTTTTGCGCGGAGCGGGATATCACCGGGCCGATGATCACGGCCGGGTCCTCCGGCATCCCGATCCGTAGACTGCGGGTGGCAGCCACCAGCCGTTGCAGGAACAGGTCATAGTGTTCACCGACCACGATCACCCGCGAAGCGGCGCTGCATTTTTGTCCCTGGTAGCCGAAGGCCGAGGTGACGGTGCCAGTAACGGCCTCATCGAGGTCCGCATCGCTGTCAATAATAATGGCGTTTTTGCCACCCATCTCGGCGATGACGTGCTTGAAGTGGTGCTGCCCTGCCGCCAGTTGTGCCGCCTGTTCCACGATGTGGCTCCCGACTTCCAGCGACCCGGTAAAGGCGATGCAATGGATGTCTTTGTGTTGCACCAGGTAATCCCCCAGGCTGGCCCCCGGGCCCGGCAGGAACTGCAGCACACCCGGTGGCAGTTCCAACGCCTGCATCAGCCGCACAAACTCGGCGGCGATAACCGGTGTTTCCGAGGACGGTTTCAGGATCACCGGGTTGCCGGTGACCAGTGCCGCGGAGGTCATACCCGTGAGTATGGCCAGTGGAAAATTCCAGGGTGGGATCACCGCACAGACGCCGCGTGCCTGATAGTGCAGGGTATTGGTTTCACCGGCCACGTTTTTACCGCCATCAGCATCCAGCCGCTTTGCACAACGGCCATAGAATTCAAGAAAATCGATCGCTTCGGTGACATTGGCGTCTGCCTCCGGCCAGGTCTTGCCGGCCTCCAGAACCTCCAGGGCCGCAAACCGCTCACGTTGTTCCCGGAGCCGGGCGGCGGCCCGGAAAAGATAGTCTGCCCGGTCACTGAAGCTCATACCGGACCAGGACCCGAGTGCCGCCCTTGCGCCCCGGATCGCCTCATCTGCCTGTTCTGTCGTCGCAAGGCAGACCTCACCGATCACTTCGCTGACATTGGCCGGGTTCACAGACGTTATAACCTCGGCACTGTCGACCGGTCTGCCAGTAATGAACAGCTTGTGGCTTTGTCCAATGTTTTGCCGGGCAGCGCTGATGGCCTCCCTGAATGACTGTCTCTCCGTTGCCGCAGTGAACCGCCGCCAGGGATCATTGCGGAAAGTTTCCGGGTCTTCGGCCGGTTTGTCCGGCGTTATGAGCATGGGCCTGGCCAGGACAGTTTCTACCGGTTCCGTCCATTGCATGGTGAGCCGCTGGAATGACTGGCTGCTGGCATTCTCCAGTAAGCGGCGGGTAAGGTAAGCCATGCCCGGTATGAGTTCGCCGAAGGGGATATAAACCCGCAGGTATTGCCCCATTTGTTGTACGCTTTTTTCCAGGGCCGGCGCCATGCCGTAGAGCATCTGAAATTCAAATGCTCCTGGTGCCAGACCAACTTCCTCTGCGACAGTGATCGCATGCGCGATACTACGGATATTATGCGTGCCTATAGCGGTGTGGATCGTTTCATGCTGCTGCAGCAACAACTCTGCACAGTGCTCGTAATTTTGATCAGTCTCCGTTTTTGTAGTCCACACCGGGATGTCCCAACCGTGTTGCCGGGCGATAATGGTCTCCTGGTCCCAGTAGGCGCCGCGGACCAGGCGTACACTGATCGGGGTGCCGCGTTCCTTTGTCCACGCAATCAGCTCTTCAATATCCTTTGCTGTTTCTCTTAGATAGGCTTGCAAGGCGATGCCGGCATGGGGCCAGTCACGGAATTCCGGTTCCGAAAGCAACTCACGGAAACAATGCAGGATGATGTCCTTGAAATCATAGTGTTCCATGTCCAGGCAAATGAACACGTGTTTCTCTCGCGCCATGCGCAACAGTTTGCGCAGCCGTTCACCAAGCCCCTTGATACTCGCTTCGGGTGCACGCGGGTTGATTTGTGAATACAGCGAGGACGGTTTGACGGAAAGATACAGGCGCGGCATTTCACGATCATTGGTTCTGTCCAGAAATTCATTTGTCTGCCAATTGTGAGTTACCTTCCGGCCATCGTTGATTATGTCGATGTAATCCTTAAGGTAGGCCTCAGCCTCAGCTTCACTGACGGTGACTTCACCAACGCGGTCCAGGGTCACGGCGATATTGTCCTGGCGGTAATTTTCTGCAACCGATAATGCATCCCGGATCGCAACGCCACCCATAAACCAGTGGGCGATGTGCTGGACGGCCTTGCGAACAGCCAGGGCCGTGACCTTGTCAGTCGGTTTCGAGCGTACGTGTTTCAGTCCGAATTTAACGGCATCCGGCAGGGGAAATTCTTCATCTGAGAAATAGGCTTGCAGGTGATCGACAAGATCCACGTCGTCATTCAGAGCAGGTAAGACATCAACGAGGCGCAATGCCTGCACGCGAAACATTTCGTTTTCCATAATGCGCTGGATAAAACCGGACAACCAGCGTTCGATCTTCGCAGCGGACTCTGCCTCCCGGCTGGCATGCTCAATCAGTTGTTTGCCGGTTGCCTGGATGCGTTGTTCCCTGTCCATCGTTCTGCAGTTATACCTGTAATGTTGGCGTGAGGATCAAATGAAGCAGTTTCATCATTAATATTGTGTTGTCCTGATTGGGTGGTCTTGCAATAGACCTTGCCGCTAATCAATTTATTGATTGTCTATGACATTCTAGCGCAGGCTGATGATCGGCCAAGCCCGTTTTTCAGCCTCGGCCCGTAACTGCTCATCCGGATCCACGGCAATGGCATGGTCTACTTCTTTAAGCAAGGGAATGTCGTTGTGCGAATCGGAATAAAACCAGATCTCTTGCGGTTGCTTGTTGTGTTCTTTCAGCCAGTCCTTTAGCCGGGTGACCTTGCCCTTGGCATAGGACGGGATGCCCACCGGCTTGCCGGTATAAATACCATCGATGATCTCGACATCCGAGGCAATGAGATCATGCACACCCAGCAGTTCGGCAATGGGCTCGGTAATAAAGCGGTTGGTGGCAGTGATGATAAGCAATTCATGGCCTTTTTGCCGGTGCTCTTCAATCAAATTGATGGCTTTATCGAGCAGGATGGGTTTGACCTTTTGCTCAAGGTACTCCTGGCGACGGATTGATAGTATCTCCGGGTCCACATTTTTCAGCGGTTTTAACTGGAACTCGAGGAAATCATGGATGTCCAGTACCCCGGCCACGTAATCCTTGTAGTATTGTTCGTGTTGGCGGACGTAGATTTCCGGGTCCTGGAAACCCTGTTCACACAGGTATTCTCCCCAAAGGCAGTCACTATCCCCGGCGATGAGGGTATTATCGAGGTCAAAAATGGCCAGTTTCATGGTCTATCCTTTGCTGAGGGCCGGCGAAAGCCGGCTAGTCTAGGCAGAATACCCGCAAAGGTAAAATCCCCGCGCCACGAATTGCGGGATGCCCTGTTTTTTGGAAGAATTTAAGCTAATTAATACTATCTAAATCAGACTGATATGATCGATTCGGACGGATTTCGCGCCAATGTTGGCATCATGCTTTTCAACAAGGAAGGCAGGTTGTTCTGGGGTCGCCGGATGGGTATGGATGCCTGGCAATTCCCGCAGGGCGGTATCAAGAAAGACGAAGACGCGGAAGATGCCATGTACCGGGAACTGCGGGAAGAAACCGGACTTTTACCGGAACATGTCGAGATTATTGCCAGCACCAACGACTGGTTACGCTACTGGTTGCCCAAGCGCTTCATTCGCCAGAATGCCTTTCCCCTGTGTATTGGCCAAAAGCAGATCTGGTATCTGTTGAGGCTTGTGGCTGACGAGAGCAAAGTGCGACTGGATGTTGGCAAAAAACCCGAGTTCGAGGAATATATTTGGATTGATTACTGGGATCCGGTAACGCAGGTCGTCTCCTTCAAGCGCAATGTCTACCAGATGGCACTGAAGGAACTTGAACCCTACCTATCTGCATTCAAATAAGACCTTACTGGCTTTTTTCTTCAGGAGCGGCGGCGGACTGTTTTCTAGCCATGCCCATCATGACGATTTTCAGGGTCTGGTTCGCTGATCGGTTACTGATGCGCTTGATGTAGCCCTGGCGAAAATTTGGATCGAAATTTCGGGCTGTCATTTCCATATTGAGATTTTCCAGTTCGGTGGCGCATTTCTTCATGGCGAAATCAACCACGTGCCGCGGGTCATCCTGGACCTGCATCTGCGCCACGGAGGTTTCGCCCATGCAATAATCATAACGGTTGGTATATTCGGACAGCATTTTCTGATCATCCCGGCTCATTTCGTTCGGCATGATATAGTCGGTATTAGCGGTTTCCGCCTCCTCGGCGAATGTAGTCATACCAGTCGTTAAAAACACTGCCAGGTAAACCACCTGCAGTACGTGTTTCGGGGGTTTCATGTTCATATTTCTTTTTCTTCGTTTGTGTAATAAGTTGGGGGCTACCATAACTGCCGGTTTACCAGCAAGTCAAATCCGGTTACCGGAAATTGGGCAGCGAATAAACCAGCAAGTTCCCCAGAGGAAAACACATGACAGTTTCACAGCAATTTAATGAACATCTACTGGGTCTATGGAGCGATGCCTCGCTGACGACACCTGCTTTTGTATACGATGAACGTGCGATCAACGACAAGCTGGACATGCTCACAGAACTGCGGCGTGAGACGGGCTGCAAGATCCTCTATTCAGTCAAGGCGCTGAGTTTTTCAGCCTTGCTGAAACAGGTCGCCAAACGGGTAGATGGTTTCTCGGTGAGTTCGGCCTTTGAGGCCCGCCTGGCGGCTGAGATCCTCAAAGACAGTACCCGGATCCACCTGACCAGCCCCGGCATTCGGCCCGCGGACGGTAAAGTAATCGCCGATCACTGCGGCTACGTGAGTTTTAATTCGCTGAGCCAGTGGCAGCAATTCGCGCCTGTATTTAAAAAGCTGAGTTTTGGTCTGCGTGTGAACCCCGGTGTGTCATATGCTCTTGATGTCCGTTTCGACCCGTGCCGACCGGCCTCCAAGCTGGGGGTAGCCCTTGCTGCAATAACTGACAGCGATCAGCTGCCCGCTCAATTACACGGCCTGCACATTCACAACAATTGCGAATCCCGGGACCTGGAGCAACTGGTGGTCAGTGTCGAAAAACTCATGGGTACCAACCCGTTACTCTTGCAGCGACTGAACTGGATCAATTTCGGCGGCGGTTACCTCTTTGAGCGGTATTCTGATCTGGACCCGCTCGTCGGCCTCAGCAGGACCCTGAAGGAGAAATACAAGCTGGATCTGTTTTTTGAACCGGGCAAGGGAATCGTTGGCAGCGCCGGGTATGTTGTCGCCAGTGTGATCGATATGTTCAGAGCAGACGATAAAACCATTGCAGTACTTGATACCAGCGTGAATCATCTGCCGGAGATTTTTGAATACCAGTACCGGCCCATGCTTTTGCAGGAATCAACCCAGGGTAAACACGGGTATCGTCTTGCCGGGGCCAGTTGTCTTAGCGGCGACCTGTTCGGCGATTACTTTTTTGATCATGAACTCAAGATAGGCAGCCGAATCGTTATTGCAAATGTCGGTGCCTACATGCTGGTGAAGGCCAGTATGTTCAATGGCATTAACCTGCCTGCTGTCTATTCACTCGATGCATCGGGACGCTTGCACCCACGCAAGGTTTACGATTATTCACATTACCGGGAACGGCTATAGCCTTACCCGGCCTTACCTCAAGTGGGATTGATTGAATGCTGGTGACCCTGTTCAAAAACTATTTTGAAATTTGCTTGCTGCGCAAGAACCCGCAAGACCTGCCGCGGTCCACTGAGCTGCTTGCTGTCTCACTGGCGCTTTATATTGCCATCAGCACCCTGGTGATCGTTTACACTGCACCGCTGGCAACGGCCATGGCCAGTAGTGTCATTGAAATCCTCCTGGTCAGCTTGATCACCTGGGTTATTTTAAGGTTGCATAAAAAGCCCGAACGCCTGATGCAAACCCTGACAGCAATTGTAGGCACCGGTTGCATCATCAGCCTGTTTGCAATCCCACTGATTTACAGTGGTATGTTGTGGCAAACCGGCGAGGTATTACAGTCAGTGGCTGCATTGCTCTATCTTGCCCTGGTCATCTGGAACATAATGGTGCTGGGTCATATCCTTCGCCATGCGCTGGCGACCACGTTGGGTTTTGGAATCGTGTTTGCCATAATCTACATCGTGATCACGACCTACCTCATCTCCCTGGCGTTTCCTGCCATAGGCCCACAATGAGAATCCATATCCTGGGAATCTGTGGCACTTTTATGGGTGGCCTGGCACTGTTGGCGCGTGAACTGGGTCATGAGGTCAGTGGCTCCGACACCAATGTCTACCCACCGATGAGCACCCAGTTGGAAGAACAGGGTATTCATCTGACCGAGGGTTATGATCCAATCCAGCTCGAGCCGGCACCGGACCTTGTGGTGGTGGGTAATGCCCTGGGCCGCGGCAATGATTGCATTGAATATTGCCTGGATGCCGGCTTACGAATGATCTCGGGACCACAGTGGCTGTATGAACACATGCTAGTCGGGAAACATGTACTCGCCGTGGCCGGTACGCATGGCAAGACGACCACGGCCGCCATGCTGGCCTGGTCACTGGAAGTCGAAGGCCTGGGCCCCGGTTTCCTGATTGGCGGGATCCCGGCAAATGTCGGGGTTTCGGCTCGCCTGGGCGCTGGCAAGTACTTTGTGGTCGAGGCGGATGAATATGACACGGCCTTTTTCGATAAGCGGTCAAAATTTGTTCACTATCATCCCCGGACTCTGGTTATTACCAATATTGAGTTCGATCATGCAGACATCTTCGCCGATCTTGATGCTATCAGACGCCAATTTCACCATTTGATCCGGATGATTCCACGCCATGGTTTGATTGTTGCCCGGGCCGGGGATAGGGAGGTCCTGGCTGTTCTGGCGCAGGGTTGCTGGTCAACCGTAGAATATTTCGGTGAGACTGATGCCCGCTGGTGCGTGAAGCCCCTACAGGATGACTACAGTGAATTCGAGATCACGGTGGATGGGGAACCGGGTGGTGTTATGCGCTGGGATCTGTTTGGCAAGCACAATGCCATGAATGCCCTAGCAACTGCGGCCGCGGCTGGTCACGTCGGATTGACGTCTGGTGAAGTATGTGAAGCATTGGCAAATTTCAAGAATGTTAAGCGACGATTAGAGCATTTAGTCACAATTAACAACATATCGGTCTACGACGATTTTGCCCATCATCCCACCGAAATCGAGGCAAGCCTAGAGGCACTGCGCAGCCGCGTGGGCAAGCAACGTATTATTGCCGTCATGGAGCCCCGCTCAAACACCATGCGTCAAGGGGTCCACAAGGCGAGACTGGCTGCGGCTTTCGAGCTGGCCGACCAGGTGCTGCTGTTCCGCCCTGACGACCTGTCATGGGACCTTGAACACGCCACCCGATCGATCGCCAGAAAGCGAGAGGTGTTTGCTGATACCCAGCAGCTGATCGATGCCCTGGTTGCCATGGCACAATCCGGGGACCAGATTGTCATAATGAGTAACGGTTCGTTTGCTAACATTCATCAGCGACTGATAGAGCAATTACAGGCGTCATGCTGAAACATATTCCATTGTTCCCACTAAATACCGTGCTCTTTCCCGAGGGCGTACTGCCGCTCCGGATCTTCGAGAGCCGTTATCTTGATATGGTAAGTGAGTGTTTACGTTCAGATAGCTGCTTTGGGGTGTGCCTGATTTCCAGCGGCAACGAGGCAGGAACGCCGGCTGAATGCCATGACATCGGGACCTTTGCCCACATCGTTGATTGGGACCAAGGGGAAGACGGGATCCTGGGTGTGACGGCAAAAGGCGGGAAACGATTTCGTGTTGTAGAAAAGCGCTTACGCCCGAATAAATTACTGGAAGGTGATGTCGAAATCATAGCTGAGAATGACGACGAGGAGTTACCGGTTGAATTCCAGTTGTTGTCAGATTTGCTGCGCCAGATTGTCGAAAAGTTTGAACTGACTCACTTGAGCAGAGAAGAGAAATACCTGGATGCCAGCTGGGTGAGTTGCCGGCTGGCAGAGTTGCTGCCACTCGAACTCGAGGAAAAACAGGACTTGCTGGAGACCGATGACCCGGTTCAACGGCTGGCGCAGATCCAGTCACTGCTCCAGGTGCTGAACCCGGAACAATAACAACAGACGGTTCGCTTAACCGGGCCGTGGTGGATCGATAAAGGCCGTATCGTCCGGTTCCTGGATGACCGGGTTTTCCAGTGTCCCGATCTTCTCGATTTCGACACGAACCGTATCACCGGGATGCATGTATCCCCGTGGTTTCATCTTTACACCAACCCCGCTGCTGGTGCCGGTGGCAATGATATCACCCGGCTCCAGGGTCATGACACTGGAGAGGTATTCGACCAGGTAATAACAGTCAAAGATCAGTTGATCGGTGTTGGATGATTGCCGTTGTTCGTCGTTGACCCAGGTCTTGATATCCAGTTGATGCGGATCGCCGATCTCATCCGCGGTGACCAGCCAGGGACCGATGGGGCCATGGGTATCAAATGATTTTCCCAGGGTCCAGGTATGCGAGCGCATTTGCCAGTCCCGTACCGAGACGTCATTGCAGACCGTGTAGGCCGCAATTACCGTCCGGGCCTGATCACGTGTGACGTGCCGGCAGCGCCTGCCAATAACCAGACCCAGTTCACCTTCATAATCGAGTTTTTCCGAGACATTCGGGCGATGGATTGGCTGGCCGGGTCCGATGATGCAACTGACCTGCTTGTTGAAAAAAGTCGGGTATTCGGGACGTTCCAGGCCGGTTTCCTCGATGTGATCAGCATAATTCAGGCTGACGCCAAAATATTTCGACGGTCGTGGTACCGGTGCCTGCAGACTGATATCTGAAAAGGCCAGACGTTCCCGGTTAGTCCCGATCTTTTCCTGCAACTGTTGCTGCAGCACGTCGCCGCCAGCCAGGAATCCATTCATGTCCAGCTTCGTTGCAAGATTAAATGGGACTATCGAATCGTTATCAATGGCGCCGACGTGTTCAGTGCCGTTGTGAATGAACGTGGTTATTTTCATTTTCTGATATCTCGGTCGCTCGAGTCATCATAGCATCGCATCGTCCCGATAATAAAACTCAGACTTGCTGAAGGATATAATCAACGGCTTCTTGCAGGTCTGCCTTGCAGTGACCCTTTGCCTGGATTCTTTCCTTGTCAGCATTGGTATATTTACCGGTCCTGACCAGGATGGCCTGCAGCCCCGCCTGAAGTGCACCATTCACATCGGATTCAACATCATCGCCCACCATGATCACCTCGGAGTGATCACAGCCGATACTTTCAACAGCACTCATATAAAAATCAACTGAGGGTTTGCCGACGACCCTGGCATCTATGCCGGAAGCATATTCAAGTGCGTGGACAAATGGACCGACATCGAGACTTAATGAATCACCTTCACTGAAATATCGATTGACACCCAGCGCCAGGAACCGGGCACCATTCATAATCAAGCGAAAAGCTGTGTTCATATTTTCATAGGTAAACCCTTTACCCGCATCGCCCACCAGCACCGCATTAACGTTCTCCAGAAAATTCATGTCGGAAAATTCTTCTTCAAGGTCCCGATGGATTAACAGGTAAGGCCGTAAACTTTCACGCTCAAGGAGTGCTCTGGCAGCAATCGGGGCAGTGAATAATTCATCCGGTTTGATTATAAAATCCATCGCGGATAACTGATCCAGAATCACACGGGATGTTTTGCGGGTTGTATTGGTGACATACCGGACAGGCAATCCGGATTCAGTGAGTTTGTCCAGTGCTATATTGGCTCCAGGTAATACCTTATTGCCGACATAGAGCACACCACTGAGATCAAGCAGTACACCGCGTATCATAATAAAATAATAGTAGTTGAATCATTGATGTTCATCGTTACAATCAATTTATTAACAAGATGATCCAATATGGGGCAAGAAATTCCAACCAGTCAATTCACAAAGCATGATTTCAGTGCTTTCCGTGAACATTTGCGTTCCGAAACCGAGACATTACGCCGGTATTTTCGCGAAAACCAGTTTATCTGTCAGCACAATATTGGTGGTTTTGAGGTTGAAGCCTGGCTCGTGGATGAAGATGCTGTTCCATTACCGATAAACGAAAAGTTTCTCAAGGTACTTAATTATTCCAAGGTCGTACATGAATTATCAAAATTTAATTTCGAGATTAATGTTGAGCCACAGCCATTAATAAATGATGCCCTGGATAAGTTTTATCAGGAATTATTGTTGACCTGGAACCGATGTCACGAAATAGCAGGATCGCTGGATGCGGATGTGATGGCTATCGGGATACATCCCGGAATTATCGACAAGGAACTGACCCTGGAACATATGTCGACAAGCCAACGTTATCGCGCGCTTAATGAACAAGTCATGGAAATCAGAAATGGCTTGCCACTGACGCTGAATATCCGTGGCAAGGATCATCTCAATACCGTGCATCATAATGTCATGCTTGAGGCTGCGACGACATCTTTCCAGATTCATTACCAGATCAAACAGCAAGATGCCGTACGCAGCTACAATGCAGCACAGATTATTTCGGCGCCACTGGTGGCCGTTAGTGCAAATTCTCCATTCCTGTTTGGCTGTAATCTCTGGGACGAGACCCGGATACGTTTGTTTGAACAATCGGTAGATGTAGGCATGCAAGAAAGCAAGCGGGTGACATTCGGTCATGAATACGTCAAGGGTTCATTATTTTCCTGTTTTGAGGAAAACCTGGAAAAGTATGCCATTCTCATTCCCTTGAATGACGAGAGCAATTCTGCCGAACTTAAACATCTGCGCTTGCATAACGGCACCATTTGGCGCTGGAACAGGCCCCTGGTGGGATTTGACAGGGAAGGACATATTCACCTGAGGATTGAAAACCGGGTGGTACCTTCGGGCCCTTCGATGATTGATATGGTTGCCAATGCCAGCTTGTTCTGGGGACTTGTCCATTTCTTTGCCAGTATGACAGAACCACCGGAATACCAGATAGAGTTTCCTTTAGTCAGGCAAAACTTTTACAACGCGGCACGTTATGGCATGCGGTCATCATTACATTGGCTGGATGGCGAACAGTACGAGGTTAATACACTTTTACTGGACCAGTTATTACCTATAGCAGAGAAGGGGCTTGAACAGCTGGGCATTTCCGATGAGAACCGCAAGCATTATTTGTCTGTTATTGAACAGCGGATACGAAAAGGGCAGAACGGTGCCATATGGCAACGGCGTTGGGTTAAAAAATATGGCAAGGACATGAGGTTGTTAAGCAAGGCCTACCTTGAAAGACAACAGTCCGGCTGTCCGGTACATGAATGGAACATCTGATGTTGACGATACTTGAATCACTGGATGACGAGGTCCTGCTACTACCAGCAGAGGAGTTGCATACCAGATTACCGGGCCCCGTTCTGGTTCATTTGAAAGGAAGAAAACAACCTGCATTATTTGCATCCGTACTGCTTCATGGTAACGAGCACACCGGCTGGGAAGCAGTCAGGAAGTGTTTACTGGGATATACCGGAAGAGAATTACCACGTGATTTCTCGTTATATATAGGTAACGTACAGGCAGCCCGCTATGGCAAGCGTTATCTTGACGAGCAGCGGGACTTCAATCGTGTCTGGGAAGGCAATGAAAGTTCACCCGAACACGAGATGATGCGTACAGTCGTTGAACAAATGAAACAGCGTGGGGTGTTTGGCAGCATTGATATCCATAACAACAGTGGGAAAAATCCTCATTACGCCTGTGTCAACAGAACAGATAATAAATTCCTGCAGCTGGGCAGCCTGTTTTCAAGAACCATGGTTTATTTTACCCGCCCACGGGGAGTGCAAAGTATGGCATTTGCACAGTTCTGTCCCGCGGTGACTGTTGAATGCGGTTTGTCTGGCGAAAAAAGCGGTATTGATCATGCCAGTGAATTTATAGATGCTTGCATGCATATTAAAAAATTACCAGAGCGCACCCTGGGCAATCGGGATATAGATCTTTATCACACAGTTGCCACGGTGAAAATCATGGATGATCATCAGTTTGGCTTTGATCACAAGGATTATGATCTCTGGCTGGACAGGAATATTGAATATTTTAATTTCCGGGAATTACCAAGAGGAAGTTGTATCGGCAAGGTAAATAGTAATAAAGGAAATCCACTTTTTATCACTGATGAACTGGGTGAGGATGTCACTCAGGATTATTTTTCAATAATAGACGGCGATTTGATTTCTAATAGAGAAATCATTCCGGCAATGATAACGCTCAATACTGACGTTATAAAGAAAGATTGCCTGTGTTATTTAATGGAACATTACCCATTACCGGAATAAGTGAGCGCGATGCCTGATTTTTCCCGCTATCCCACCCTGGCGTATGCGCATGAGTGGTCGGTCAAGACTTTGGCAGAAATGGAAAGCTTGCTTGCCCCCATGGCTGGAATCAATCCGGATGTCCTTGTTGTTGCCGCTTCCGGATCATTGGGCAGACTGGAGGGGATGGCCCATTCGGACTGTGACTTGATTGTGTTGATCACAGATGACGCCGCGATGGATAAAGAAAGGGCAAAAGTTGCCATGGAAGATGTCTGGAGAGAACTCCAGCCACTGGGTTTGCCCATGCCTAAATCCTCGGGCATCTATGCCACGGCGGCAAGCCCGGAACAAATTTGCGATCACAGTACCCTGGGGCAGGTGGCCGATGACAAAAACATGTTTGGTAAACGCCTGCAGATATTGCTGGATACTTTGCCAGTTTACGGCCATGGCCATTTCAGGGACCTCAGGCGTCAACTGCTGGAGCGATATGCCGCTGGTTTTCTCATTTATGATCAACGCAGGGAATGGGTGTACTTGCTCAATGACCTGTTGCGCTATCTCAGGTCATATTGCAGCTGGCACCAGTTTGACTTGTCGAGCGATCCGATAGATAGCTGGTACTTGCGAAATGTAAAGCTCCGGAACGGCCGTATCCCGATGTTCGCCGGGCTGATTTTCCTCCTGGGTGAATGCAGCAAGGAAAAAGAGGATAAGATTGGCTGGCTGGACAGGCATCTTGACCTGACGATGATGCAAAGGCTCCGGTTTGTATACGAACAGAATGAAGATCCGAATATTGATAGGATCCTCGGGGCTTACGAGTACTTTATGATGAGGATGAACGATGATCGAACCCGGGAAATACTGATTAAAACCACACCGAAATCACTGGAGGAACTTTATTCCCGGCGGTTGCCGGAATATGATGATTTGCATCGGAATTCCGGGACCATAATCGGGGAACTGACCCGTTTCATCCTCGACCGGAGAGGGCAGTGGAGCGATGCATTTTTTGAATATCTGTTGCTTTAGGGTAATTTCATGATGTTTTCAAACCTTATTATAATTCTGGTATCATTCAATTTCTGAACGGGGTTTATCAATTTTCAAAGGAGATAATATGTCTAGTGCAAAATCAACGGCGTTTAAAGAACGCCAAACCAAGGCCCAGATCATTGCTGAAATTTCTGAGGAAACCGGGGTATCCAAGAAAGATGTCAAGGCCGTTCTGGTCTCGTTGGCTGATCAGGCCAGACGCCACCTCAAACCAAGGGCATGTGGTATATTTGTTGTACCGGAACTGGGCGTCAAAATGAAAACGGTGAAAAAACCGGCCACTAAGGCAAGGCCCGGCAGAAACCCGTTCACTGGTGAAGAGATTATGATCAAGGCCAAGCCAGCTTCGACCTCTGTCAGGGCGTTGGCTTTGAAAGCCGCTAAAGAAATGGCAAGTTAAACCAGCTTTTAGTATTGTCACCGGTGCAGGGAAGCACCGGTATGATTTCCCTGCTGTCTTTCCCAGACAGTTTCCCGCTTCAATACAGTGCCTGGCTGGTCACACAGTTCGCCAGCAACTGCTTAAGTTCCAGAATATAGGAACTACAGTTCGTTCCCGCCTGGCAATATTTGCCAATCGACTCAACTTTATTGCATTATGATTTGTTCTGGTGCTGAAATTTCTATAATGAATTTATGAAACCCGGAATATTCATCCTGGATATGAATCGTTATCCGCTCTACCTGGTGCTCGGGGTTTGTCCCTTGCTGATAACCACGATCAACATTCAATCGGCCCTGAACATGAGTGTAGTATTTATATCCTGTTTGCTCTCTCTTGGTGTATTGATAGCCTTGATACGTAACCTAATCCCATATCACATCAGGATGATCATGATCCTGATATTGTCTGCGCTGGTCGTTTCACTGGTTTCCACAGGCATGCAATACCTGGCATACGAAGTTCATGCCAGCCTGGGTATTTATATTTTGTTACTGGTCATGAATTGTCTGGTGCTAACACATGCCGAGGAGGTGGCCCTTGCCGATGGTTTGATCAAGTCAGTAATGACTGGATTGCTGACCTGTTTTGCTGTCTTTATTGTATTAACATGTGTGGGCTCCTTGCGCCAGTTTATTGCGTCTGATTTACTGAATGGCTCGTCCGGTGCTTTTCTTCTCCTCGGTTTTCTGATTGCCGGTTTTAACTGGTTGAGGTCATTATTTGCGGCCAACGCAGTCCCCGTTTCTACTTGAGCACTACTAATTTTAGTGAATAGACAGAAACGGACTGAAATATTCGAAAGGTTTCGGAAACAGAATCCGAAGCCAAAGACCGAATTGAAACATCACAATCCGTTTGAGTTACTTGTCGCTGTTATCCTCTCTGCCCAGGCTACAGATGTTGGTGTCAATAAGGCAACGACAAAGCTGTTCAAGGTTGCCAACACCCCAGAGGCCATACTTGCCCTTGGCCTTTCGAAACTGAAAAGGTATGTACGTACTATTGGCCTTTATAATGCCAAGGCCGAAAACATTATGAAAACCTCCCGAATCCTGGTCAAAGAACATGGAGGCAAGGTGCCCAGCGACCGGGAATCACTTGAAAGGCTTCCAGGTGTGGGCAGGAAAACAGCCAATGTGATCCTGAATACGGCTTTCGGTCAGCCAACGATCGCTGTGGACACCCATATCTTTCGGGTAGCCAACCGAACCGGTATAGCACCCGGTAAAAATGTGCTGGAAGTTGAAATGAAACTTATGAAGTTTATACCGGAAGAATTTAAAAAGAATGCGCATCATTGGCTTATCTTGCATGGTCGTTATGTCTGTATGGCCCGTAAACCACTGTGCGGGTCGTGCCTTATTGAAGATCTGTGTGAGTGGAAGCAGAAGAAGGATTATCTCTGATGACAGGGCCCTTTATTCAGGATCGTGATGACTCCCGGCGTTATTTCCTGTCTGTCTGGAAGAAATATAAAACAGGAAGCGTACTTGAACCCATGGAAGATATGGTCCTGCAGGTCATACTTGAACATCCGGAATATCATCATTATCTCGACAAGGGAGAAGCTGCATTGGCACAGGAATTTACTCCGGAATCCGGTATGAGTAATCCCTTTCTACACATGGGAATGCATATCGCGATCCGCGAACAGGTCAGTACCGACAGGCCGCCGGGAATACGTAACCTGCATGAACAGCTTGCCCGGAAAATGAATTCCACGCTGGAGGCAGAACACCGGATGCTGGATTGCCTGGGCGAAGTGCTCTGGCGTGCCCAACGCGAGCAGGCCATACCGGATGAGGCCGACTACCTGGAGAAAATCATGCGCTTGCTGTAGTTGCCGACGGAGAAGACCGCCGAAGAAATTAACCGGCTGTGAACTCCATCTTGATACCGGCAAGTTCGATCAAATCGGAGTTTTTCAACTGATAGGCCTTGGGCCCGATAGGTTCACCGTTAACAACTGGATAACGCTTGCCATCACCGTCACTTTCAATATGGGTCAGAAAATAACCCTGGGGCCTGCGCGATATAACGGCAACCTGAGTACCCGGTTTACCCAGGGTGACCAATGCCTTGCTCAGTTCCAGCTCCTTACCGGCTATTGGGCCGTTGAGCACGGTCAAGCGGGCCAGCGGCATCCCGGCCGGGGCATTTGTAGATGAGAGAGAGACATTTTCTGCCTTGGCACCGGCTTTTTCAGCTGCCTGGGCAGCGGCAACTGCAGCGCTGGCTGAACCCGGTTTGATGATCATGGTCTTTTCAAATTCATCATCACTGGCGGTAGCATTCTCATTGATGTATTTCAGCTCATGCTTGCCAATAGCAATCACATCACCGTCTTTCAGGGCGTGCTTCTTGACCAGTTTTCCATTGACATAGGTACCGTTGGTGCTGCCCAGATCTTCGAGGAAGGAGTCATCAAGAATGGTAATGATCAGGGCATGCTTGCCGCTGACAGCAAGATTATCGATTTGGATATCATTTTCTGCCTTGCGGCCAATGCTCATCCGTTCCTGGCTCAGTTCGTACTCCCCTTGAACCTCTCCATTCATGCTCAGAACCAACTTTGCCATCGCTCTGTTTGTCCCCTTACTTCAATAAATCCTGTTTAAAATTGATATAAAGTCGCTACTTTTATATTCGCACCAGCGCGACGGAGATGTTGTCTTTTCCTCCGTAATGATTGGCCAGTTGCACGAGCTTGCCCGCTGCCTGTGCAAGATTAGCACTATATTTACTTAGGGTTAAGTGAATTTCTTCATCATTTACCATATCATTCAATCCGTCGGTGCATAGCAAATATATATCCCCGGTTACGATTGTTTCCTCCACGATATCCACCTCGACATTGTTCTCAAGTCCCAGTGCACGTGTCACCAGATTCTTGGGCATCTTGGCATTTGCTTCCTCGGGCGAATATATGCCGCGATCGATCATTTCCTGTATCAGCGTGTGATCTCGGGTTATTTGTTCGAGATTATTGTCCCGGTAGCGGTAGAGTCTCGAGTCACCGACATTACCAACGAACAGTTTTTGACCGCTTAGCAGGCTGCAAATCACCGTAGTACCCATCCCACAGCAATCCGGGTTGGATCGGGCCATCGCATAAATATTTGAATTTGCTTGATTTATTGCCCGACGTATTAGACCTGATTCGTGACCGTCGACTCGCTTTTTCGTTTTCCCCAGGCGCTCTGTCTCAATGGCCTGGTGTATCGTGGTCACTGCAATGGCACTGGCCACCTCGCCCGCCCTATATCCACCCATGCCATCGGCCATCACGACCAATGCCAGGGCTTTATCCGTCAGTACACTGTCCTCATTATGAGGTCGGTGTTTTCCGATGTGCGAGGCGGTGGCGATTTCGAACCCGGTGTTCATGTCATGCCCGCCAAGGTGTTACTGAATTCATAGCCTTACCATTGTGTTTCTTGGCCGCAACCAGCCAGCAGAGATGCTACCCTATTGCTTATGCCTGTTTCAGGAAGCAGCTATATTTAGCTGATTTTCCGAGAAAAAGTCTAGCAATAGACTGTGCAAAAAGCGATTATTAATTATCTTCACTAGGTCACAGCTGCAGAAGGTGGCGGCGATACGTAAAAAAACCGGCCGCCCATCGGGTCAGCCGGTTTTGCGTTCCAATCAGCGGTTGTCAACGTTCCAGGTATTTCAATTTATCCGGAACTTCTTTCCACTCATCCGCGTCGGCGGGCGGGTCTTTCATTTCATTGATCACAGGCCATTCCCTTGAGAGTTCGGCGTTTAGTTCTACCATTTCCTTCATATTATCCGGGACATCTTCCTCGGACATGATGGCGTTTACCGGGCACTCGGGCTCGCAAAGGGTGCAATCAATGCATTCATCCGGGTCGATGACCAGCATATTCGGGCCCTCATGAAAGCAGTCAACCGGGCAAACCTCAACACAATCGGTATATTTGCACTTGATACAATTCTGGGTTACTACAAATGGCATGTATTATCACCTGTGTTCATCGGGAAAATTGGCGCTAATCATACCGTTTTTTAGCGGCATTGAAAAAGTATTAGTTTGTTGTTTTTAAAGCGCTGTTTTCACCGCTGACCAACTGGATTATCCGGTCTGAAAAATCTCCACCTGACCTGAATCCAGATACAGTTGCGCCGTGTTCGCGAATGTAATCAATGACAGTAAATTGCAGCGATTTCGGGCTATCGATCCGGCAAACCACTGCCAGGCGGGTGCTATCAATGCGGTCCGGCTGCACTGACTCCACGCCGGGAATGTTGCCTATGGCTTCCAGGAGCGACTTGCTTACCGGGGCATTCAGCTGAAAATTCAGGGATTTCTGTCGCTCCAGCAATTTGCGGATTGCACAGTGTCTTATTACTGAACCTTCGTCAACAACGATGATTTCATTGCATACGTTTCTGATCTCCTCCAGGTTATGCGAACTGACGATCAGGGTATGTTGCTGTCGCAGGTCCTAGATAATCTGTCGGACGTCTGCAGCAGCCACGGGATCCAGGCCAGAGGTTGGTTCATCTAGAAGTAGTATCTGCAGTTTGCCGATTAAAGCCTGGGCCAAGATCACTCTCATGCGTTGGCCATGACTCAGGGTTTCCGGGTATAGTTTTACCAGTGTCTGGATCCCGGTTTTGGAAATGACCCGTTCAGCTTCTACCTGTGCAGATGCTTTGTCCAGTCCATGCAGCCTGGCAAAAAATACCAGCTGTTTTTCAATAGCAATGAACCGGTAAAGAGAAAAAAGGGCACAAGAAAAAAAAGCCTCTCAACCTGATTACTGATTGAGCAGGTCAAACAAAGCGATGATCAATAGACGTTCCGGGTTCATATAAAACAAAATTGGGGAGCAGCCTCAATCGAGGCTGCGTTTCAAGGAATAGAGAACGTCCAGTGCCTGTCTGGGTGTTAGTTCATCAAGATCCAGTGTGGCCAATTGATCCAGAGCTTCATGGTGCCTGGATTTGAATAGTCCCTCATCTTTATTGGATAGGCTTTCAATCGGTTGTTGATCCAGGGTTTGCATATAAAGACGGGCCTGTTCAAGGACTCGTCTAGGAATACCGGCGAGTTGCGCAACCTGCAGTCCATAGCTATGGCTTGCCGGACCAGGTTTGACTGCATGCAAGAAAACAATATCATCGCCGTGTTCAACCGCGTCAAGATGGACGTTGCTGACATTTTCAAGACGCTCTGGCAAGTGAGTAAGTTCAAAAAAGTGTGTTGCGAACAGGGTCATCGCAGCAGTTTCGATGGCAAGATACTCTGCTGTCGCCCATGCCAGGGAAAGACCATCCAGGGTACCGGTCCCACGACCGATTTCATCCATCAATACCAGACTTTCACGGGTTGCATTATGGAGGATATTCGCGGTTTCGGTCATTTCCACCATAAAGGTGGAGCGACCACCAGCGAGATCATCGGCGGCACCGATACGGGTAAATATCCGATCCACAGGTCCGATTTGTGCCTGTTCTGCCGGTACGAAACTGCCGATGTGGGCCAATAATACGATTAATGCGGTTTGCCGCATGTAGGTTGATTTACCACCCATGTTTGGCCCGGTGATAATCAACATGTCAGTTTCCGGATCCAGTTTCAGATCATTGGCGATGAATGGTCCGGATTGAATCTGTTCAACTACCAGATGGCGTCCGCCAGTGATACACAGGCCTCTTTGCTGTTTGAGTTCTGGCGCAGAGAGATCCAGGCTCATGGCGCGTTCTGCGAAACAGGTAATTACATCCAGTTGGGCGATATGTTCAACGGTTGTCTGGATTTGATGGATAACACCCAGCAGATCTGCCAGCAGTTGGTCATAAAGAAATTTTTCTCGCATCAGTGCTTTTTCCCGTGCACTCAAAACCTCGTCCTCGAATTTTTTCAATTCCGGGGTAATGAACCGTTCCGTGCCCTTCAGAGTCTGCCGCCGGGTATAATCTGTCGGAGCCTGGTCGCTTTGTGCGCGACTGATTTCAAGGTAGTAACCATGAACACGGTTGAAGCCGACCTTGAGTGTCGAGAGTCCGGTCCGGGCACGCTCCCTGGTTTCAAGCTCATGCAAGAAGCCGCTGGCGTTGTCACTCATCTTTCTTAGTTCATCCAGTTGCGTGTCAAACCCTGTTGCGATTACGCCACCATCACGCAAGGTAATAGGTACCTGCTTCGGCAGGGCCCTGTCGAGTAATGACACTACATCTGGAAATTCATTGAGTGAATCATTAATCCGTTGCAGCAAGGGAGAATCAATTTTACTTACCACTGATTTCAGTTCGGGGATTATCCTGAGTGAATCCCGTAACGCAATCAGGTCTCGTGGGCGGGCAGATTTTAGAGCAACCCGTGTCATGATGCGTTCAATATCGCTAATGGAACGCAAGGGGTCCAGCAACTGCAGGTAATGCCGGTTTTGAATCAATGACTCAACCGCAGCATGGCGCAATCGCAGTTCATCCTGATTACGTAAGGGACGATGCAACCAACGTCGTAACAGACGGCCACCCATGGCCGTGGCCGTTGTGTCCATGATGTTTAACAGGGTGTGAGTATTGTTCTCTCCAAGACTGGTGTCTAATTCCAGGTTACGGCGACTGATACTGTCGAGGATAATGCATTCATCACTGGATTCGATCCTGATGCCATTAAGGTGTGGCAGTTGGCTGGCCTGGGTTTCTTGCAGGTAGTGAAGCAGGCAGCCGGTAGCCGCGATGGCAAAAGTCATAGCCTCGCAACCAAATCCCGAGAGATCAGATATCCCGAATTGTTTCCGAATCAGTGAGAGGGCCTGAGCCACTTCAAACTCACTGGCAGGACGGGGATTGACTTTAGACACCCTTGTCAGCAGATCACCAAGTCCTGAACCCTCAGCGACCAGTAACTCCGCAGGCCGTAGCCGGTCGAGTTCGCTGATCAAGGCATCCAGTGAAGAAAGTTCGTGCAAGACCAGTTTTCCACAACTCATGTTAAGTGCAGCGATCCCGAAGTCATGTTTGTCACCATGGATTGCCAACAGCAGGTTATCTGTCCTGCTTTCCAACATGCTGTCATCAGTCACCGTCCCCGGGGTGAGGATGCGTACGATCTGCCTTTCTACCGGCCCCTTGCAAGTTTGTGGATCACCGATCTGTTCACAAATCACCACGGATTCTCCCTGGCGGATCAGTCTGGCCAGGTAATTTTCAGCCGCATGATAGGGCACACCTGCCATGGGAACCGGTTTCCCCCCGGATTGGCCACGACTGGTAAGTGCAATATCTAGTATTCGCGCCACCTTGCGGGCGTCATCAAAAAACAGTTCATAGAAATCACCCATGCGAAAGAACAACAGCTTGTCAGGGTGTAGAGACTTTAAGCCCAGGTATTGGCGGATGACCGGTGTGTGTTCGGTGCGGGTTTGTTGACTTTTATTTGTCGTAGTCAAACTCGATTCCTCGTACCCACAAGGGACGTTATGGCTTGTCCGGTGCTTGGAAACTGGAGGAAGGCCCGAGGTTTCCATCACTGGCAGCCATGATAAACCATTCTACTCGGTCACGGTAACGCCAAATCGGGCGGCCATGGCCCGGGTAATGGCATCAAGCATGTAACGTGCCCGTTGATTGAGCGGATCGGAAGCGTTGGTATGTTCAATCATTTCGTTGAACGTCGTGCTGGCCTGGCGCAGCTGCACAATTCCCAGGTTATGCCAGACCTTGCTGTTAGAGTCATCCCTTGCCAGGGCTTCGCGGTAGGCCGTAACCGAGGCTTCCAGCCGTTCTGTTTGTGCATAGACATTGCCCAGCCGAAACCAGGACTCGGCGTCGTCTGGAGCCTGCTTGGTTAGTGTCAGATACTCCTGTTCTGCCGTTTCCCAGTCCTCGTTCCAGTAAGCCTGGTCCGCCCGATTTTGGATCTTAATGAGACTATCAGATTGCTGTACCTGCTTGACCGGGGCCAGTTCACAGGCCGTAAGTAACAATATGATGAATGCCATGATGACGATTCGCTGTATCATTTGACGTTTCCCCCAGCTGGGTGTCATTTTGGAGAAATTTTAAACTTGCCCCTGAGTTGGTATAGAGTTTATTGATTTGCTGGAAATTTTCGGCTCAATTCAGCAATGACCAGAGAGGATACCAGTTTTTCCACTGCCGGTGTTCCGGGAAAATTGGGCTAACAAGCGGGTCTTGGCCATCGAGCGCGACGGTCCATGACCTGTATCGTGGCCCCGGGGCTTGAATTTCATAGCTATGGCCCTAGATTAGAGAAGATTCTCTAATTAAAACCGAGGAAAAAGTGCCATGAGTGTCGAAGCAAAACAGGAAACACTGGGGTTTCAGGCCGAGGTTCAGCAATTACTAGACCTGATGATTCATTCACTGTATAGCAACAAGGAGATCTTCCTGCGTGAATTGATTTCGAATGCGTCGGATGCCGCTGACAAATTACGTTTTGCCGCACTCCAGGACGACAGCCTTTATGAAGGCGACAGTGATCTTAAAATCCGGGTGGAATATGACAAGAAACATCATACCTTGAGTGTTATTGATAATGGCATTGGTATGACCCGCAGCGAGGTTGTTGGAAACTTGGGCACGATTGCAAAATCCGGCACCAAACAGTTTTTCGAATCCCTGACCGGGGACCAGGGCAAGGATGCAAAGCTGATTGGGCAGTTCGGTGTCGGTTTCTATTCTGTTTTTATTGTTGCAGACAAGGTAGAAGTGCAAACTCGGCGGGCCGGCGCCCCACGCGGAGAGGGTGTGCAATGGGTCTCGGAGGGAAAAGGCGAATTTACCGTAAAAACCATTGATAGGCCAAAACGCGGCACCCGGGTTACCTTATATTTACGCAAGGACGAGAAAGAATTTCTGAATGGCCAGCGTCTGCGCGGTATCATTAAGCATTATTCGGATCACATTTCTCTTCCTATAGTAATGGATGCGGAGGGCAAGGATGCCAAAGGCGAGGAAACCGTCAATTCAGCAACGGCTTTATGGATCAGAGATAAAAAAGATATAAATGAAGAGGAGTACCACGAATTCTACAAACACGTGGCTCATGATTTTGACCCCCCATTATCCTATTCTCATAATAAGGTCGAGGGTAAACTCGAATACATCAGCCTGTTATTTATTCCATCAAGGGCCCCATTCGATCTATGGGATCGTCAGCAACGACACGGCATCAAGCTCTATGTCAAACGCGTCTTTATTATGGATGATGCGGAACAACTGATTCCGTCTTACCTGAGGTTTGTTCGCGGAATGGTTGACTCAAATGACCTGCCGTTGAATGTGTCCCGTGAGATACTGCAACACAACAAGACCATCGATTCCATTCGTGCCGGCAATGTCAAGAAAATACTTAAGCTGTTGCAGGACATGGCCAAAAAAGAGCCGGAAAAATATCAGAAATTCTGGGATGAATTCGGCCGTGTTCTTAAAGAGGGTGTTATCGATGATCCTGAGAAACAGGAAGAATTGGCATGCCTGTTCCGGTATGCCTCTTCATACGATGATAAACCGGAACAATGTGTTTCCCTGGAAGATTATGTCAGTCGAATGCAGCCTGACCAAAAGGCAATTTACTATGTTATTGCTGATACCTTTGCCACAGCAAAAAACAGTCCACATCTTGAAATTTTCCGCAAGAAGGGTATCGAAGTGTTGTTAATGACCGACCCGATTGATGAATGGGTTACCAATCACCTGAGTGAGTTCAATGGCAAATCCCTGCAGTCAGTCACTCGTGGAGAACTGGAGCTCGGTGAGCTGGGTAAGGAAGATAAATCTGCGGCCAGTGAGGCAGACACCGAAGATCCATCAATCAAAAAATTATCAGGCCGAATCAAGGATGTTCTAGATGACAAGGTTAAGTTAGTCCGTGCTACGAACCGATTGACTTCATCTCCCGCATGCCTGGTTTCAGATCATCATGATATGGGTCTGAATCTTGAACGGATTCTAAAGGCATCCGGTCAAAAGGTACCGGGCACTGCACCTATCCTTGAAATCAATCCGGGACATCCGGTTATTGAGCGGCTCAAGTGCATGGATGAAGAAGAGGTCTTTTCTGACTGGTCGAATATATTGTTCGAACAGGCGCTTTTAAGTGAAGGTGGCCAGCTCGAAGACCCGGCAGGGTTTGTCCAGCGATTGAACAAAATGTTCATTCAGATGGGTAGGGACAGGAATGAATAAAAAAATTCATTACTCAGTCTATGAGCTTTACGGGCTGTAATATTTTTTCATATTAGCAACCCGGCATAGCTATAGATAGATGAAACCTGATTAATTTCAGTCCTGTCTACCCCCGGTTTGAAATTATCGCATACCCAAAAAGTAAGATAATTCCGGAATATGACACAATATACAGACTAATTTATTGCCCGGTCTGTATAAACCCCTGTTTCGAATGTATTATTATTGTTATAACTATAACAAGCTATAAATATATCTATATATTCATAAATCAAATTAGCGATGGAGTTTACCCGCACAAAACTGCTCAAGCTGCTTGATGAGCTGAATGTAATCGGTATTGCCCTTTCCGCAGAAAAGGACCATCAGCGTTTGCTGGAAATGATCCTGATACGTGCCAAGGATATTACTAATGCTGATGGCGGCACATTATATATTAGGACAGAAGATAATCGTTTACGGTTTGAAATCATGCAGACGAACACGCTGAAAATCCATATGGGCGGTACTTCGGGTGAGGAAATCCCGTTTTATCCTGTATATCTTTACCGCGAAGATGGTAGTCCAAACCTGAATAATGTAGCTGCCTGTGCCGTGCTGGAGAGAAAGACCATTAATACTCCTGATGCGTACGAAGATACCGAGTTTGATTTTTCAGGCACGCGTAATTTTGACAAGAAAACCGGTTACCGTTCAAAGTCCTTCCTCACTGTGCCCATGGTCAACCATGAAAACAATATCATCGGGGTACTGCAATTGATTAATGCGATAGATGCAGAGACTGGTGATGTCATTCCGTTTTCCGATGTATCACAACAACTGGTTGAGTCCCTGGCTTCCCAGGCTGCAGTAACCATCACTAACCGGTCATTGCTGGACGCCCAAAAAGAATTGTTTGATGCATTAATTAAGCTTATTGCCAACGCTATTGATGAAAAATCTCCATATACGGCCGGGCACTGCCGAAGGGTACCGGTGTTGACGAATCTTATCGCTAATGCGGCCTGCAAGGTAAACTATGGACCACTGGCTGAATTTAATATGTCTGATGAAGAAAAATACGAACTTGATGTTGCGGCCTGGTTACATGATTGCGGAAAAATTACAACTCCCGAATATGTTGTCGATAAAGGAACGAAACTGGAAACCATCTTTGATAGAATTGAGCTTGTTGATACGCGCTTTGAAGTTTTAAAACGTGATGTTGTCATTGAATCGCTTCGCAAGAATCTGGAATCTCGGGGACATACCTCGCATGAAGATGATGAACTGCAACAAAAGCTTGATAAGCTTAATCAGGACAGGGATTTCATCAGGCTGTGTAACATTGGTGGTGAATCGATTTCTGATGATGATATAAAGCGTGTGGAAGAAATAAGCAGAATGCAATGGCAGAATACTGCAGGAAATCAGGAAAAATTTTTAACTGATGAGGAGAAACAGAACCTGAACATTGGTAGAGGTACGCTCAGTTACCGGGAACGGGAAATTATTAATAACCATGTCAGTGTAACAATTAAAATGCTTGAATCACTGCCCTATCCCAAGCACCTTCAACGGGTACCGGAATTTGCCGGTGGTCACCATGAAAAAATGGACGGTACCGGTTATCCCAACCAGCTTAAAAAAGAGGACATGTCGATTCCAGCGAGGATGCTGGCAATTGCCGATGTATTTGAGGCCTTGACCGCAAAAGATCGGCCATACAAAGAGGCAATGACCCTGTCCAAGGCCTTGACTATCCTTGGTCGTATGAAACTGGATAATCATGTTGATCCTGATCTGTTTGATGTTTTTATGTGGGAAAAACTCTACCTCAAGTATGCCGAGGAACACCTTGAACCGGAACAGATAGATGATGTTGATCCTGAAAATATTCCCGGTTATACGCCACCACCCGCCGTAAACTAGACACATAGAATTCTTTCTTGAACACACCCGGTAAAGCTATTACAGAAGATTCTGTTTCTACGCCCAGGGATTTTATTGAATGGGCTATGGACCGGTTTGGCAAATCCGGGATTTTTTATGGTCACGGCACAGACAATGCACTGGACGAAGCGGCCTTTCTGGTTTTACGAACGCTGGGATTGGGTTTCGATGCAGATGAAAAACAACTGGACCGGACGATTGATGAGAGTCAAAAAAAATTACTTCTGTCCCGCATAGAAGAGCGTATCAAAACCCGAAAACCGACAGCCTATCTGCTGGGTGAGGCCTGGTTTGCCGGGTTGAAATTTCACGTCAATGAGCATGTCCTGATACCGCGATCACCGCTCGCCGAGTTGATTGAGGATCAGTTCCAGCCCTGGTGTAATCCTGAGCATATCAATACCGTGCTGGATATCGGCACAGGCTGTGGCTGCATTGCCATTACCACGGCAAAATTCCTGCCCAGTGCGAATGTGGATGCGATTGATATTTCAGCAAAGGCGCTCTCGGTGGCAAGAAAGAATGTTGAGTACCACGATTTGTGTGAACGGGTTTCATTGATTGAAAGTGATGTATTCAGTGAACTTGACGGCAAGACCTATGATTTGATAATTGCCAATCCTCCTTATGTGGATGATCAGGATATGGTCACTCTAGCCGAGGAATATCGCCATGAACCGGCACTGGGATTGTATGCGGGCCCTGACGGGCTGGATATCGTTCATCGACTACTGGGGAACGCAGCGCATCATCTGAATGCCAGGGGCATCTTAATCGTCGAAGTAGGCAACAGTCAGTATGCTCTCGAGGAGGCTTATCCTGACGTGCCGTTTCTCTGGCTTGATTTTGAGCATGGCGGTGAGGGTGTCTTTCTGCTTGAGAGAAAAGACCTTCTGCCCCTCTCTGGATAATAATAAGCTGTCATGGAACCTGTAACGTTAACAGGCTCCTAATATATGAAGATATCTTTATATATTGAGGTGTTAATGCCAATATTAAAGCGACGCTGGTACCGGTTTTTTCATTCTCTAGCTGTATCAGCCTCCCTGATTATAGTGATTCCGCTCTCGGCGGAAGAGAGCTAATGAGACCCGGTAACCCGGGACCAGGCGCTGGCAATTATCCAAGCCTCGACTGCTGATATAGCGCCTGATCTCAGGGAGAGCGATTTCCGTGGCCAGAATTTGTCGGGTATGGATTTCAAGGGTGCAGATCTGTTTTACAGTCATATTCGGGGAGTCAACCTGTCAAATTCGAACCTTGAAAATGCCAGCCTGAATCTCACCATTATGTCCGGATCAAACCTGGATCGCACCAATCTGCATAATGCCAAAATGAACAATACCGAGCTGGGTGATGCAAGTCTCAGAAACGCTGATCTCAGCAGTGCGGAATTCATTGCCAAGGCCAAGGGCGCAGATTTGCGGGAAGTTGATCTGACTGCACTTAGGGGAGGTGCCAATATGAGTAATCAGTCCATGGGCATGTTGCGCACCAAACTGGATTATGCCAACCTGAATGATGCCAAGCTTGAGAATGCTGACCTTGCATATTGCACGATGAAATTCGCTGAACTGCAGGGGGCCGACCTCAGGGGGCAGATTTGACCTGGTGTGATTTGAGTAAAACCAACTTCACGGGTGCCGATCTGACGGCACCCAACCTTACTAAGGCAAAACTCACTGGCACCGTATTCCGGGACATCAAGGGGCTAGATACCGCGCGTGACCTGGATCAGGCAATGTTTGATTAACAGAAAAAAACGAATGAAAAAAATAATGAGGACTGGTACTGATTTGCAGGAAGTCGCCGGTAATGGTCTTCTTGATCGACGTCTCTTTCTCAAGACCGGGTTTGGGATTGGGGCTGCAACATTACTGGCACCTGTCGTGATGAAGAATCTGGAAGCAGCACCGGAAGCTGCCCCAGTTAATACAGCCAGTCCACCCTGGATGCACACACCCGGCGCCGGTTATTCAACCTACGGCATGCCGTCAAAGTTTGAAGACGATGTGGTTCGCTTTCCCTCTGCCAACTCTGCCATACCGGGAAACGGGGTGTCCTGGACACCTCTGCATCTACTGGAAGGTACGATTACGCCCAACGGTCTTCATTATGAGCGTCACCACAATGGTGTACCACAGATTAATCCATCGCAACATCGCCTGTTGATTCACGGACTTGTCAAAAATCCATCTTTTTTCAGTATCGAAAACCTATTGCGATATCCATTAAGATCCCGAATCTGTTTTGTGGAATGCGGTGGTAACAGTAACGCCGGCTGGAATAAATCACCCATAAGGTCTGAAGCAGGATATTTCCATGGCCTGGTTTCCTGCAGTGAATGGACAGGAATTCCTTTGCCAGTATTGCTGGATGAAGTGAAACCCACAAAAAAAGCGCACTGGTTAATCGCTGAAGGTGCCGATGCTTTTGCCATGCAAATGAGTATCCCACTGGAAAAAGCAATGGACGATGCAATGCTGGCACTCTATCAAAACGGCGAACGGATTCGTCCCGAAAACGGGTACCCATTACGATTGATCCTTCCCGGCTGGGAAGGTGTCATGAATGTCAAATGGCTGCGTCGATTAAAACTCACCGACTGCCCGGTGATGGCACGGAATGAAACGTCCCGTTACACGGAATTATTACCTGATGGCAAGGCCCGCATGTTTACCATGGTGATGCAGGCCAAATCCCTGATTACCTCACCGTCAGCAAACATGTTGCTAAGGGAGGCCGGTCTTTACCAAATAACTGGTCTGGCCTGGTCGGGACGCGGCAAGATTACCAGGGTTGATGTGACTGCCGACGGTGGCAATACCTGGGCCGAGGCCGAGCTGCAGGAACCGGTGCTGAGCAAATCATTCACGCGTTTCCGGATCCCCTGGCAGTGGAATGGATCGCCTGCAACCCTGCAAAGCCGGGCAACGGATGAAAGCGGTTATGTTCAACCGCAACGGAAAGACCTGGTCGCAGAACGGGGTCGGCATGGATTTTTTCACTACAATGCCATTGTCAGCTGGCAAATCGATGAATTTGGTTCAGTGAGTCATGTATATGATAAAGATGAAATCGCCGAAAGCTCTGATCCTGTTGATATTGATGCTGGCTGGGACTAGCCTGCGGAGCTATTGTGAAACACTGCTGAATGGTCCCATGCTCGGGGAACCGGCAAGCAGTGAGGAAATCGCTGCCTGGGACATCAGTGTGATGCCGGGTGGAGACGGACTGCCTGGCGGAAAGGGAAGCGTGGCACAGGGCAGGCGCATCTACGAAAAACAATGCATCAGTTGCCACGGCCCAAGAGGGCAGGGCGGGAATGCAGATCAGTTGGCTGGTGCTGGCATGGGACTGACCAGTGAATACCCGGAAAAAACCATTGGTAGTTACTGGCCATATGCGACGACCCTGTTTGATATGATTCGTCGATCGATGCCGATGACTGCACCGGGTACGCTCAGCGATGATGAGGTATATGCCGTTACGGCCTACCTGTTATACCTGAACGGCATCATAGAAGAAGACACATTACTCGATGCCGAAGTCCTCTCGGCCATCAAGATGCCTAATCGGGATGGCTTTATTAATGTGTATGAGGAAACTGGGGGCAACTAGTTGGTGATCTAAAAATCCTCAAACAGTTCATCACCGAGCAGGTAGTCATCGTAGTTTGCAATAAAGTCCTCAATCTCCCTGACATCTATTGTTCCTGGCCAGCGGGCAACGACATCACCGTTTGGATGGAATATGGCGATTAAGGGAATCCCAACCAGACGGTTGCCGATAACATCGGATGCAGAATCAATATCGGCGAGAAAGATCGGATAATCCAGTGGATTTCTCTCCAGAAAACTTCTAATCACCTTAATCTTGCCGTATTCAAAACTGGGAAAATCTAAAGTCACGCCAATTACCGGGATGTCGGGGTTGCGTGTCCGAAACTGCCGGATTTGGGGCAATTCCACGACACAGGCTGTGCAGGAAGGGCTCCATACATTCACAATGACCCACTGACCCTGGCCGATATATTCGCTCATGGACTTGGTTACCCCGTCGATTCGTACCAACCGGGTGTCGGGAGCGCCCATCGCTGTCAACGGCTGAACTGCCAGAAGCAGCAAAAACAAGAGCGTGCGGAATTGATTGATTAGCCGGTTCATAATGGATATTTCAGCCGAGTCCAATTTTTGACAAGCCCGATCCCCAGAAGTGCCATCGGCTGACCGGACAAGTCTCGATTTACACGTTACACTAGGTGCCACATATATTGAGCGATGTTATACAAACAGAATAGATATGATTTTTAAATTCAGCAAAATAATAAAGCGTTTTTTTCACCCATGGTTTTAATAGTCATATTATATGCTTGCACATGGAGCAATGTTACCGGAGCAGACAGCGACAAGTTCAGACATAATTATATTACAGCCGAGGATATGGTCCGGGAATACGCACTGTCTTCTCTGAATAATCCCATGATGAGAATAGTTGCCGATAATCCGGGAGAATGGATGTACCATTGCCATGTAAATCATCATATTAAGGCCGCATGATGGGACGTTATATCATTCATCCGGTTAGCCTGGATCACAGAGCGATACCGCCTGTTTTTCAATAAGCGACGTTTTCCTGATTTATCGTTACAATACTCGCCCATGTCCGGTAACAGCTTTGGAAAATTATTCACGATCAGCACTTGTGGCGAGAGCCATGGGCCGGCTTATGCCTGCATAGTTGATGGTTGTCCACCCGGCCTTGAGCTGAACGAAACCGACCTGCAGCATGATTTGGACAGGCGACGACCGGGTAAATCACGCCATGTAACCCAGCGTAAGGAGTCTGATACGGTACGTATCCTCTCTGGTGTGTTTGATGGTGTCACGACTGGAACGCCGATTGGATTGTTGATCGAAAACGAGGACCAGAAATCCAAGGACTATTTCAAGATAAAGGATCTCTTCAGGCCGGGCCACGCGGATTATACCTATCAACAAAAATACGGTATTCGTGATTATCGTGGTGGTGGCCGGGCTTCTGCGCGGGAGACCTGCATGCGGGTCGCCGCCGGTGCAATCGCCAAAAAATACTTGAATAAAAAATGCGGGATCAATATTCATGGTTATCTTGCGCAGCTTGGGCCCCACGTGGTGGAAATGAAAGACTGGAAAGAGGTTGATAATAATCCATTCTTCTGTGGTGATGCTTCCAAGGTTGTCGAACTGGAATCCTACATGGATGCCTTACGCAAGGAAGGTGAATCCATCGGTGCGCGCATAAATGTAGTAGCGGAAAATGTCCCACCCGGACTGGGTGAGCCGGTTTTTGATCGCCTGGATGCCGACATTGCTAAAGCCATGATGAGTATCAACGCGGTCAAAGGAGTAGAGATCGGGTCGGGTTTTGAATCAGTTACGCAAAAGGGCACACAACATCGTGATGAAATTACCAGGGAAGGTTTCCTTGGCAACCACGCCGGTGGTGTGCTGGGCGGGATTTCTACCGGTCAGGATATCCTGGTGAGCATGGCCTTGAAACCCACATCCAGTATTCGTCTCCCCGGTAAAACGGTTAATGTTAAGGGTGAAGCCAGTGAGGTTGTTACCACAGGACGGCATGACCCCTGTGTAGGCATTCGTGCAACGCCCATTGCGGAAGCGATGCTGGCGCTAGTATTGATGGATCATTATCTTCGGCACCGTGGGCAAAACGCCGACGTAGTATCTGAAACCCCGATCATCCCTGCAACAAAAATATAATCCCTGTATTTTATTTCAGGGACTGGTGAGTCAATCATTGAGACCAGAACCTGTTATTAAATCCCGATTGAGGCATGAGAATTCATAATCGCATTCAAGGCATTCCTTACTGGCGTTTATCCGGCTTTTATTTTCTCTTCTTTGTTACTGTCGGGGTGATCCTGCCTTACTGGGCGCTATACCTTAAATCAATTGGCATGGACTCCAGGCAAATCGGAATATTGTCCTCGATCATGGTTTTTACCAAGATTTTTATCACATTTTTCTGGGGTTGGATTGTTGATCATACCGGCAGACGAATGCGTGTAATCCAGATCGCCTCGCTTTTTTCTGCCATCAGTTTTGCTTTAGTATTGTTTGTCGACAGTTTCTGGGGCCTGTTCCTGGTCCTGCTGGTGTTCTCTGTGTTCTGGAGTGCTTCATTACCGCAGATCGAAGCAGCAACACTGGCGCACCTGGGCGAGTCAACCCATGCCTATACCAGTATCCGGGTATGGGGATCAATAGGTTTTATCCTGGCGGTATGGTTACTCGGGATGGTGTTTGAAGTCATAAGTATTGGTTATGTACCACTGATTATTCTGGCTTCAGTAATAGTTGTCTGGTTAATGAGCCATTCCATACCGGATAACCGCAGTGTTCATGGTGAACACGCCAAGGAAAGTCTGGCCACTATTCTATTGAGGCCTGAAGTCATCGCCCTTTTCGTAGTCTGCTTTCTGATGCTGGCGAGCCATGGGCCATATTACACATTTTATTCCATTTATCTTGAGGATAATGGTTATTCCAGCACATTTATCGGGCAGATGTGGGCCTTAGGGGTTATCGCGGAAGTCATCCTGTTTATGTACATGCACAAATTAATGATCCGGTGCCGGCTGAAATTGCTGTTAATGGCCAGCCTCTTGCTTGCGGCGTTACGCTGGTTATTAACCGGATTTTTTGTGGATCATGTGTTCGTATTGATAATTGCACAGACATTACATGCCGCGAGTTTCGGAATGTATCATGCGGTAGCCATTCAGTATGTTCATCAATATTTTCGTGGTCATCTGCAGGGCAGGGGCCAGGCTCTTTACAGCAGTTCCAGTTTCGGTGCGGGCATGGCTGTTGGTAGTCTTGTCTGTGGTTATGCCTGGGACAAAGTGGGTGCCTTGGTCTGCTTTGAGGCCGCCGCAATTGCAGCTATTGTCGGAATGCTGATCAGCTGGATTTTTCTTCGTAATTGATCTCAGCACTCACGATACGGTTTTTACCAGCTTTTTTGCCCTTGAGCATCGCTTTGTCAGCGCGAGCAATACAATTATCTATGCCTTCATTATTTTCATAACCGCTGACGCCAAAAGTCATTGTCAACTTCAAATCTTTAAGACCGATGCGTTGAGCCTCACTAGTAATGTGGTTGCCGATCCGGTCAGCGATCATGACTGCTTCAGATGCAGAAGTATTTGGCAGTAGCACAAGAAACTCCTCACCACCCCAACGAGATATGCTATCCTGTTCACGAAGGCATTCACGTAACCTCCGACTCATTGAGATCAATACACTGTCACCAATCTCATGGCCATAATAATCATTGATGTCCTTGAAGTCATCAACATCACCAATAATGATAGCGAAGGGTTGACTATCACGCTTGTGTAATTTTTCCTGATGACGTCCTAGTTGATAAATATAACGGCGATTAAAAAGACCAGTCAGTGGGTCAGTGATTGCATAGAGGATCAGTTTCTTCTCTGCCTCGTAAACAGCCTGAATATAATTATAGGTTACCAAGCCGAGCGTAACGAATACGATAACAATATTACCGTAACGCAGGAAAGATGACAGCTCTGCATCAAGAATCACATCCGGTGTGCGTTGACCAAGCATACTGTCCATCAACAGGTAGGCAATACAGATCAAGATTAATTTGAGGATGTTAATGACAAACTTATTTTGTGCATTAACAAATATTAACGGAATGAAGAACAACAGGTAATAATGAAAACCGGTATCCCAGCCGATGGTCTTCGCCGCAAGAACAGCATGACCAATAATTTCAATCCAGCAAAGAGCAACTGCAAGTAGATATTCCTCACGCCTGATCAATGCGAGACAGGCAGCATATATAAGTGTGCTGCCGATATTGACCATGGCCAGGAACTGAACATTGATCACATAGAAGAGAATAATGAATGAAAAATGAACCAGTATGGCCAGGCTGACGCCCAGTTTCAGTAGTTTCTCGTAGTAGCGATCCGTGACCGCAGGACTGACGGCCGGAGTATCGGGCGTGTTGCCCTTGTCATTTTCGATTTCAGCAGTCGGTATGTTTGCCACGGGGTCAGCTCTCCTCTAACTCGGGCAAGAAGTTATTATTCAGTTATCAAGCCATAGAATGCATATGGGGAATTTGTAATATACACATATTTATATATTAAAAACAATTGAATGATTCCTCTGCGGTTACTTATCCACTAAATCCGGCGTTTCAAGCATTCAGGCCTGATTTATGAATTTTCTGTTATTAGGCATTGCGCTCTATATATTGTTGCAATTTGCGATTGGACTGCTGATCAGTCACCGGTGCGGTGATGATTCAAACCTTCGCCGGGTGATCTAGGGTAGCAGAAACGGGTCAGGGATAAGAATCAGGCGGTGGTACCGCCCACGGTCAGTTGATCGATCCGGATAGTGGGCTGCCCCACGCCCACGGGAACGGACTGCCCGTCCTTGCCACAGGTGCCGATGCCAGAATCCAGCTGCATATCATTTCCCACCATCGAGACACGGGTCAGCACATCAGGTCCGTTGCCGATCAGCGTTGCTCCCTTGATGGGACGGGTTAGCCTGCCGTCTTCAATCAGGTAGGCCTGGCTGGCACTGAACACGAATTTACCGTTGGTAATATCCACTTGGCCGCCGCCAAATTGTTGCGCATAAATACCCTTGTCGACCGAGGCAATGATCTCCTGCGGATCATGCTGCCCGCCCAGCATGTAGGTATTGGTCATCCGGGGCATGGGTAAGTGGGCGTAGGATTCACGCCGACCGTTACCGGTCGGTGCCATGCCCATAAGCCGGGCATTGTGCTTGTCCTGCATATAACCCCGCAGGATCCCATGTTCAATCAGTGTCGTGCACTGGGTCGCCGTCCCTTCATCATCGACATTCAGTGAGCCGCGGCGGTCACGTATGGTGCCGTCGTCGACGACAGTGACTTCCGGGCTGGCCACCCGTTCGCCCAAACGGCCGGAAAAAGCCGAAGTTTTCTTGCGGTTGAAATCGCCTTCAAGTCCGTGGCCGATGGCTTCATGCAAGAGGATCCCGGGCCAGCCCGGTCCCAGCACCACGGTCATGCTACCAGCCGGGGCGTTTACGGCATCCAGGTTGGTCAAGGCCTGCTCCACGGCCTCGTTGATATAGGTTGAGGCCAGATCATCTCTCAGAAAATATTCATAGCCAAATCGGCCGCCGCCTCCAGCACCGCCTTTTTCGATGCGACCATTTTCCTCGACGATTACATTTACATTCAATCGCACCAGTGGTCTGACGTCAGCCGCCAGGGTGCCATCACTGCCGGCCACCAGCATGGTTGATTGTTGGCCACTGAGGCCCACCAGCACCTGCTTGACCCTGGGATCGCGTCTCCGCGCCTCAGCATCAATGCGCTTGAGAAGGTTAACCTTGTCTTCGGCACTGATAGAGGCAACCGGATCCAGTGGGGCATAGAGCGCCGCGGGATATTGCTTGTGCCAAGCCTGTAGTTTTCCTTCACCGCCACTGCGGGCGATGGCCTTAGCCGCACTTGCGGCATGACTCAGGGCGGGCAACAGGATTTCATCCGAGTAGGCAAAGCCGGTCTTATCACCACTGATTGCACGCACCCCGACACCCTGGTCAATATTATGCGCGCCTTCCTTGACGATGCCATCTTCCAGGACCCAGGATTCGGTACGCGTGGATTCAAAATACAGGTCAGCCATGTCGATATCATGGGCCATCACCTGTCCCAGGGTATTATGAATATCGTTGAGCTGCAGACCACTGTTGGCCAGCAGCTGTTGGGTCGCAATATCAAGTGATTTACTCATTATTTATACTAGACCATTTTACGGTGTTTAAGTGCAGGAAACCGCTCCCGCAATTGCATGAGTTGATCGAGATCGATGTCCGCACAGGCCACGCCTTCACCTTCTCCTACCCACGCGAGGATCTCGCCCCAAGGGTTGATGATCATACTGTGTCCCCAGGTTATCCGCCCATTTACATGAGTTCCACCTTGATTGGACGCAACCAGGTAACTTAAGTTCTCCACTGCGCGGGCACGCAACAGTGGCTCCCAGTGAACCTTGCCCGTTGCCGCAGTAAAGGCGGAAGGGGCTGTAATCAGATTGACGTTGTGTTTATGCATGTCACGATAGAGCTCAGGAAAGCGGAGGTCATAACAGACCGACATTCCGATGTTGGCGATGGGTGTTTTCGCAACGATTATTTGTTCACCGGCCTCAATGGTACCGGACTCATTATAGGTTTCATCACTTTCACCGTTTACAGTGACATCAAACAGATGCATCTTGTCGTAGCGGGCGATGCACTCGCCATCGGGATTATAGAGCAGGCAGGCGGCGCGAATCCGGTCTGGTTGCCGGGCCTGAAGCGGAATGGTTCCGCCGATAAGCCATATGCCATGCTCATGGGCCTGTTTGCTGAGGAATGTCTGGATAGGGCCTGAGCCGTAAGGCTCTTGTATGTTCACCTTGTCGTGCTCATCATGGCCCATGAGAGGAAAATTTTCCGGCAATAACATCAACTCGGCTTGCTCCATTGCAGCCTGGCGGATTAGCCTGCCCGCGGTCTCGAGGTTTTTACTGACGTTATCGCCGGAAACCATTTGTAGTACGGCAATTCGTGTCATTAGACCAGTATACGTGAGTCGTAAAATATCAGACAGGGTCATGACGGAATTCAATCTATACCGTATACTCAAGCGCTTTTTCATTAACGGGTTTTAGAGACTTGAACGAAGATTTTCCGAGAATAAATCGCCTGCCGCCCTACGTATTCAGCATCGTAAACGAGCTGAAGATGGCCGCTCGTCACCGTGGTGAAGACATTATTGATTTTGGCATGGGCAACCCTGACCAGCCAACACCGCAGCATATTGTTGACAAGTTGATCGAGGTGGCCAACCGTCAGGACACGCATCGTTATTCCTGGTCGCGTGGTATCCCAAGATTGCGCCGGGCGATTTGTAACTGGTACAAAAACCGCTATGACGTTGATCTGGATCAGGAATCTGAGGCCATCGTCACACTCGGATCCAAGGAAGGTCTGGCCCACCTGGCCATGGCTATCGTCGATAAGGGAGATGCCGTGCTGGTACCCAACCCATCCTATCCCATCCATCCATTCGGTTTTGTAATCGCCGGCGCGGATGTTCGGCATGTTCCGATCGGTCCGGACTATGATTTTTTTGCCGAGTTGCAGAAGGCCATTCGTGACACCTGGCCCAAGCCGAAACTATTGTTGCTTAATTTTCCGAGTAATCCGACCACGGAATGTGTTGAACTGGAATTCTTTGAAAAGGTGGTTGATATCGCCCGTGAACATAAAATCTGGGTCATCCAGGACCTGGCTTATGCAGATATTGTCTTTGATGGCTACAAGGCACCATCGATCCTGGAGGTACCGGGTGCCATGGATGTTGCCGTGGAATTCTTTACGCTGTCCAAGAGTTATAACATGCCCGGCTGGCGAGTTGGATTCATGGTCGGAAACCAGAAGCTGGTTGACGCGCTGGCACGCCTGAAGTCATACCTGGATTACGGACTCTTCACACCAATCCAGGTAGCAGCCATCACGGCGCTGGAAGGTGATCAACAATGCGTGGCAGACATTTGTGACATGTACATGAACCGTCGCGATGTATTATGTGATGGACTAAATTCCGTGGGCTGGACCATTGAGAAACCCAGGGGGACCATGTTTGTCTGGGCACCCATACCTGAACAGTTTCAGCATTTGGGTTCTCTGGAGTTTTCCAAGAAGGTATTGATGGAAGCCAAGGTTGCTGTCTCCCCCGGGATCGGTTTTGGTGAATATGGGGATCAATTTGTGCGCTTTGCGCTCATAGAAAATGAACATCGCACCAGGCAGGCAATTCGGGGCCTCAGGGCAATGTTTAGAGAAGAAGCCCTGAGTTCTACTGCGGCAGACTAGCCTGCATTCTTTTTTAATTACGAGATGATGATGAATGGAACCGGTTAAGGTCGGATTATTGGGTTTGGGTATCGTCGGCGGCGGTACGATCAGCGTGCTGAGACGTAATGCGACCGAGATTGCGCGCCGCGCCGGGCGTGGGATCATTATCACGCATGCCAGTGCCCGGGACCTGAAAAAACCCAGGGAGTTTTCACTCGATGGCATCGAGTTACTGGGCGATCCACTGGAACTCGTCAATCATCCCGAGGTTGAAATTGTTGCGGAATTAATTGGTGGCACGGAATTGGCACGCGAATTGGTAATGCAGGCGATCAGTAACGGCAAGCATGTGGTCACAGCCAACAAGGCCTTGATCGCCATACATGGTAATGAGATCTTTGAGGCCGCGACCCGCAAGGGTGTCATAGTTGCTTTTGAAGCGGCGGTGGCCGGGGGCATTCCGATCATCAAGGCGATCCGGGAAGGCCTGGCGGGCAACAGCATCTCCTCAGTCGCCGGTATTATTAATGGTACGACCAACTTTATCCTTACTGCGATGCGTGAGCAGGCGCGCAGTTTTGAAGATGTGCTGGCCGAGGCACAGTCGCTGGGTTATGCCGAGGCCAACCCCACCTTCGATGTTGAGGGAATCGATGCGGCCCACAAGCTGACGATACTGGCAGCCATTGCCTTTGGTATTCCCCTGCAATTTGAGAAGGTTTTTACCGAGGGGATTACCCAGATAACGATTGAAGACATTGGTTTTGCCGAACGCTTCGGATACCGCATCAGGCATCTGGGCATTGCCCGCCGTACCTCGGAAGGTGTCGAATTGCGGGTTCATCCCACCCTGATCCCGGAACGGCGTCTGATTGCCAATGTCGATGGGGTGAGAAATGCTGTGCTGGTCATTGGTGATGCCGTTGGCCCGACCATCTACTACGGTGCCGGCGCCGGTGCTGATCCAACCGCTTCGGCCGTGGTCGCCGATCTGGTTGATATTGTCCGAGCATTTACTACCGACCCCGGTAACCGGGTGCCTCATCTGGCGTTCCAGTCTGATGCACTGTCTTATGAAGAAATCCTGCCCATGGAAGAAATTTCAACAGCATACTATCTGCGTATGCAGGCGCTGGACCGGCCGGGCGTACTGGCTGATGTGACCCGCATACTTGGGGAATCCGGAATCAGCATTGAGGCCATTTTGCAGAGGGAACCGGTGGAGGGGGCGAGCTTTGTGCCGATCATTATCCTGACCCAGTCTGTGCAGGAGAAATACATGAACCAGGCAATAGAAAAACTGGAGGCACTACCTAATATCAATGGCCGGATTATGCGGATCCGTATGGATCCACTAGCCTGATTGACAACCAGATGTTTGAGTGGTGAAACCCATTTATACAGAGAGATTGAATGAGTTTTCAACAACGATATACCGGTCTGATTGAGAAATACCGCGACCGCCTGCCAGTGCATGATGACACCCGGATCATCAGTCTGGGTGAGGGCAACACTCCACTGATTCGCTTGCATAATATCCCGGATACGCTGGATAAAAATGTGGACATTTATGTGAAGTACGAGGGCCTGAATCCTACGGGTTCATTCAAAGATCGGGGAATGACCATGGCAGTGACCAAGGCCGTTGAGGCTGGCTCGAAAGCCATTATCTGTGCATCGACTGGGAATACCTCGGCCTCTGCTGCTGCCTATGCCGCAAGAGCAGGTATAACGGCCTTTGTGTTGATTCCTGATGGAAAGATTGCCCAGGGCAAGCTTGCCCAAGCCATGATGGAGGGCGCCGTGGTCATCCAGGTCAAGGGTAACTTTGATGCGGGCATGCGTCTGGTCAGGCAGGTTGCCGAGGAATCACCGGTCACGGTTGTCAATTCGATCAACCCGTTTCGCTTGCAGGGACAAAAGACCGCAGCGTATGAGATCGTGGAAGAACTGGGTCGGGCCCCTGATTATCATTGCCTGCCAGTCGGTAATGCCGGCAACATCACGGCACACTGGATAGGTTACAGTGAATATGCCTGCAGTGAGGCCACTGCCGTAACAAAGGCCTGCACTTTATGTGATGGTCATTGCCGTTTTGCTGGTGCGGTGACCGGGCAGCGACCGAAGATGGTTGGTTACCAGGCCAGTGGCTCGGCCCCTTTCCTGCGCGGCGAAATGGTCGATGACCCGGAGACTGTCGCTACCGCCATACGGATTGGCCATCCACAGTCCTGGGACCAGGCCTGGACAGTGAACAAGGAGTCTGGTGGCTGGTTTGATGAATGTTCCGATAAGGAGATCCTGGCTGCGCAAAAAATGCTGGCCGAAAACGAGGGTGTCTTTTGTGAACCGGCATCGGCAACCTCAATCGCAGGTGCCATGCGTGACATCAAGTTTGGAAAGATTGAAGAGAACAGTACTATTGTCTGTACCCTGACGGGACACGGACTGAAGGATCCCGATACGGCCATTGCCCAGAGCACAGCCCCGGTCGTCAAGGTTGAAGCGAAACTTGAGCAGGTCAAGCAGGCTATCCATGACAACATGTCCTGATTAAATGCCTTTTTTCCTCGGGAATTATCCAGATTTTCTGTATGGCTAGTCTCAGTCTTTGTATTCCCGGACTTTTGCCCCCTGTTACCGATCTGGTAAAACAGGACATACCACCAATCCCTTGCTTGGAGAAGATTCTGGGTCATGCATCACGGCAAAGGCATGATCGTCAGAAGTTTGCCGGATTGTTGGCAGGATTATTTAATCTCGCCCCCGATGAAAGTGGTGATTATCCAGTCGCCCCCCTGACACATTTGCTGGATGATATAACTGTACCGGGCGATATCTGGATGCGTGCTGACCCGGTTCATTTGCATGCGGATCAGCATCAATTGATTTTGCTGGATCAGACCATGTTTAATCTTGATCAGCATGATGCGCTGGTACTGGCGAACGAGGTCAGGACCTTGCTGGAAGATCATGACATGATCTTTGAGGCCCCGGCCAGTGACCGCTGGTATATCAGACTGAAAAACATGCCGGATGTCTGGACAACACCAATTTATGATGTCGCGGGCCGAGATATTCATCGCTTCATGCCACAAGGTACCGGAAAAAATAATTGGGCGAGGTTGTTGAATGAAATCCAGATGACTCTGCATAATCACCCCGTTAACATTGAGCGCAGGCAACGCGGGGAACTGGAAGTCAATTCATTATGGTTTTGGGGCTGTGGTCATTTACCGGACAAAATCGTTTGCGAGTGGTCAATGATATGCTGTGATGAAGAAATCAGCCGTGCCTGTGCAAAAATTGCAGACGTTGATTGTCGTGAACTGACGGAATCATTTAATGACCTGATGTATGATGTCCTTGAGACAGATAATATTCTGGTTATTATGTCTTTCGGTCTGCGCCACCATCAGTACCAGGACATTCGGGGTTGGCAGGATTTCATAGCATACCTTGAGGAATGCTGGTTTACCGGACTGCTCGATGCGCTCGGTTCCGGTCAGCTTGAGCGCTTGACGATTATTACTGAAGGCCAGCACTTTACTATCAATAAATCATCGTTTCTGAAATTCTGGAAACGTCGCAAATCAATATTAAGTTATAAGTCGGAAAACGATTAGTTTAATGCAAATCAGGATATCCCGTAGAGAATCAGAAGCATCCATTGATTTGCCGGAAGACTTACACCCGGTACTTCGACGCATCTATGCATCACGTGATATTCGCTCTGCAGAAGACCTGGACTATTCTCTCAATGGATTATTACCTGTCGATAAATTAACAGATATTGATAAGGCAACTGACCTGCTTTGTGATGCCATTCAAAATCAGAAACGCATTTTGATTGTCGGTGATTTTGATGCCGATGGCGCGACCAGCACGACAGTGGCTATTCGCGGCCTGACCGCCATGGGTGCGAGACAGGTGCAATACCTGGTACCCAATCGGTTTGAATATGGTTATGGATTGAGTCCGGAGATAGTTGAGGTTGCGGCCAGTATGCAACCGCAGCTGATCATCACGGTGGATAACGGTATTGCCAGCATGGAAGGTGTGGCAAAGGCAAGAAGTATGAATATTGATGTACTGATTACTGATCATCATTTGCCTGGAAAGGCATTACCCGAGGCAAACGCAATCGTCAATCCAAACCAGCCCGGTGATCAATTTCCAAGCAAGTCACTTGCCGGCGTCGGCGTTATGTTTTATATCCTGATAGCCTTGCGTGGCAAGTTACGGGAAAATGAATGGTTTGCTAGCCAAGGCATCAGGGAACCGAATCTGGCAGAATTACTTGACCTGGTTGCACTGGGCACGGTAGCAGATGTGGTTCCACTGGATCGAAACAATCGCATCTTGGTGGCTCAGGGCCTTGCGCGGATCCGCTCGGATAGATGTTCCGCGGGCATACGCGCCTTATTAAAAGCCGCCAACCGGGCACTAAGAAATATCACCGCACAGGATTTATCGTTTTCTGTGGGGCCGCGTCTGAATGCAGCCGGTCGACTGGATGACATGTCGCTCGGGATCGAGTGCCTGTTAAGTGATGACCCGGATAAGGCCCGGCAGTTTGCACGACAACTCGATAATCTGAATCATGAACGTCGTCAGATCCAGGCCGAGATGCACGATCAGGCACTTGATGATCTGGAACTGATGGAGTTTGAAGACAAAGATTCCATTCCCAATGGTATTTGCCTTTTTAATGAACAATGGCATCAGGGAGTCGTCGGTATCCTCGCATCCCGAATCAAGGATCGCCTGCACAGGCCGGTGATCGCCTTCGCCTGCGACAAGGACGGTTACTTGAAAGGGTCAGCGCGCTCAATTCACGGGATTCATATCCGTGATGTTCTGGATCTGATGGCAAATCAATTTCCGGACATCATCGACCGTTTTGGCGGCCATGCCATGGCTGCGGGCCTGACGATCCGATTAGAAAAACTGAATGAATTCAGACAGTTATTTAATGAGTCCCTGGATATGTTTATGAAAGACCTGACCCCCGGTAATGCCTTGCTTTCCGATGGTGAATTGAGCAGCCAGGATATTTCCATGGAACTGGCTTGGCAGATTCGCCGAGGCGGACCCTGGGGCCAGGGGTTTCCCGAGCCCCTGTTCGATGGCGAATTTGAAATCCTTAACAGCCGTATAGTTGGCGAGAAACATCTTAAGATGCAGTTACGGAATACAGATTGCCATCGGGTGATAGAGGCGATTGCCTTCAATAACACTGATGAACACTGGCCTGAAAATTATTCACGGGTGAAGACGGCCTACCGGTTGGACATTAATGAATTTGCCGGCAGGCAACATTTGCAACTGGTTGTGGATTACATCGAACCACTGACGGATATAAATAATAATACTTAACTGTTCAGTATTTAACGTTAGAATAGTGCGCTTTGTCGACAGATATTTGTATTGAAATACCATGGTTGAAATTAATCCCTTACTGAACCAAATCAAGGACCTGAACCAGCGCATGATAGCGCTGAGGAGGTACCTTTGAATACGACAGCAAATCCGAACGATTGACCGAAGTCGAGCACCTGCTCGCTGACCCGAAAATCTGGGACAATCCTGAATCAGCACAGTCACTGGGTAAGGAGCGTGCCTCGCTGGAATCGGTAGTACATGGCCTGGATGATGTGGCGAACGGTTTGAATGATGCCTCTGAATTATTGACACTTGCCCAGGGCGAGAATGATTCAGAAACCATTATTTCAGTCGAAAATGACGTCAGTGACCTCGAAAAAAGGATCGAGGATCTGGAATTCCGGCGTATGTTCTCCGGAGAAATGGATCCCAATAATGCCTTTGTGGATATCCAGGCAGGTTCCGGTGGTACCGAAGCCCAGGACTGGGCAGAAATGTTGTTACGTATGTACTTGCGCTGGGGTGAGGGCCATGGCTTTAATACGGAATTGGTTGAGGTTTCCGAAGGAGAAGTAGCCGGAATTAAAAGCGCCACCATAAAATTTGAGGGAGAGTGCGCTTATGGGTGGTTGCGGACAGAAACCGGCGTGCATCGCTTGGTAAGAAAATCCCCGTTTGATTCCAATAACCGACGTCATACATCGTTTGCCTCTGTGTTTGTCTCGCCGGAGATCGATGAAAACATTGAAATTGAAATCAATCCTGCAGATCTAAGGATAGATACCTATCGTGCCAGCGGTGCTGGTGGCCAGCACGTCAACAAGACTGATTCTGCGGTTCGCATTACTCATGAGCCGTCTGGTATTGTTGTGCAATGTCAGAGCCAGCGTTCACAGCATAAGAACAGGGACCAGGCTATGGGACAACTCCGTGCCAAATTGTATGAACTGGAAATGCAAAAAAGGAATTCGGAAAAGCAGGCCATGGAAGAATCCAAGTCGGATATCGGCTGGGGCAGTCAGATACGTTCCTATGTTCTGGACCAGTCCCGAATAAAAGATCTGCGCACGGGAGTGGAGACCGGGAATACCCAGGCTGTTCTGGATGGAGATCTGGATCGATTTATCGAGGCGAGCCTTAAGAGCGGGCTGTAAGTTCTGAACTGAACACAGGATATTGTTATTATTCGGGTTTGATCAACTAAACAAGAAGAATATATGTCTGACAACAAAAATGATTTGATCGCCCAGCGGCGGAAGCAACTGGAGTTACTCCGGGAGCAGGGCAGGGCTTATCCCAATCATTTCAGGCGTAACGCCATGGCCGCTGAGTTATTGCAGAAATATGGTGATAAAGACAATGAAGCGCTTAAATCGCTTGGCCTGAAAGTGAAACTGGCCGGCCGGATGATGACTCGCCGGGTTATGGGCAAGGCTGCATTCACCCACATCCAGGATATGTCCGGCAGGATCCAGCTCTACGTCAAACGGGAGGATGTACCTGAAGGGCAATATACTGAATTCAAGCAATGGGACCTGGGAGACATCATCGGGGTAGAAGGAACAATATTCAAAACCAAAACCGGTGAGCTCTCGGTCCATGCCGACAATATTGAATTACTTGTTAAGTCACTGCGTCCGTTGCCGGAAAAATTTCATGGATTGGCCGACCAGGAAACCCGTTATCGCCAGCGATACCTGGATCTGATTAGCAATGAGGAAACCCGAAAAACCTTCGCGATCCGGTCCCGTGTGATTGATTTCATGCGCAATTACCTGAAACAGTCCGGATATATGGAAGTCGAAACCCCAATGATGCAAGTGGTTCCAGGTGGAGCTGCTGCCCGGCCATTTATCACGCATCATAATTCCCTGGATATGCAGCTTTACCTGCGCATTGCTCCGGAGTTGTACCTTAAGCGACTGGTCGTGGGTGGTTTTGAAAAAGTATTCGAGATAAATCGTAGTTTCCGTAACGAGGGTTTGTCAACACAACATAACCCTGAGTTCACCATGCTTGAATTTTACCAGGCCTATGCAGATTACAGGGACTTAATGCAGCTTACAGAAGACATGTTGCGACTACTGATAGAGGAGATTAATGACGATCTTAAGATCGAGTATCAGGGCGAGATCTATGATTTTGGGAAGCCTTTTCCAATAATGACTGTGAAAGAATCGGTACTTAAATTCAACCCGAAAATCAGGGGGCAAGACCTTGAATCCAAAAACAATCTCAAATCGATTGCGGATAAACTGGAGATTCCACTGGAAGCTAATTTCGGGCCAGGGAAAATATTACTCGAGATCTTCGAAAAAACAGTAGAATCTAACTTGAAAGATCCGACATTCATCACTGCCTATCCAACAGAAGTTTCACCACTGGCCCGCCGTTCCAATGCAGACCCATCAGTCACCGAGCGTTTCGAACTGATTGTGGGAGGTCGTGAGATTGCCAATGGTTTTTCGGAGTTGAACGACGCAGATGATCAAGCCGAACGATTCCGTAAACAGGTCGAGAACAAGGATGCTGGCGATGAAGAAGCCATGCATTATGATGCCGACTACATCACTGCGCTGGAGTATGGTATGCCACCGACGGCCGGAGAAGGTATTGGTATTGATCGCCTGGTCATGTTATTGACAGATTCGGCATCAATTCGTGATGTTATCCTCTTCCCCCACATGAGACCGCGGCAGGAATCCTGACTCAAAAGCGCCTTGTCGGAAACTTTTTATCCGACCCCTTGTCTATTTGACTGATGTCGCTTGAAAGCCAGCCTTGAGATGTAACTTGTTCTCATCTAATTTTCAATGACATTTCAAGATTTATACTCGGTTTAAATACCGAAAATCAACCAAAGGAGGAGTCCTCAAATGAGCAAGAAATTTACCCTTAAGCCTGTTGTTGCAGCTCTGGGCACGACGTTTGTTGTATCACTGGCCACCAGTCCGATTACCCAGGCTGCAGAAAATCCTTTTCAAATAAACGAGCTTTCAAGCGGCTATATGGTTGTTGCAGAAGGCCATTGCGGTGAAAAAGATGGGTCGGAAGGCAAGTGCGGTGAGGGCAAATGTGGTGAAAAGGACGAGTCGGAAGGCAAGTGCGGTGAGGGCAAGTGTGGCAGTTAATTTCTTAAGTCTCTAACCTAATTTCCATGCCCAAGGGCGATTACAGTTATCCTGTGAATGGAGCAGGATTGGGTCTGCGGCGGGCCTTTATAGGCCCGCTGACAGACCAGCTTCCTGATACGATTGATTTCATGGAAGTCGCGCCAGAAAACTGGATAGATATTGGAGGCCGGTATGGACATTTATTCCGGAGAATCACGGATCAGGTTCCATTTGTCTGTCATGGCCTGTCTTTAAACATTGGTGGCCCCGCACCCCTCGATGAGGCCTTCATCAAGCGAGTCAAGCAATTCATCGATGATCATAGTATCCGCTGTTATAGCGAACATCTGAGTTATTGTGGTGATGACGGCCATCTCTATGATCTCATGCCAATTCCCTTCACCGAGCAAGCAGTCAATTATGTATCAGAACGAATTCTGAGGGTCCAGGACATTATTGGCAGGCGTATTGCCATGGAAAACGTGTCATATTACGCGGCTCCTGGACAGGAGATGAGTGAGATTGATTTTATAAATGCCGTCCTGGAAAAAGCCGACTGCGATCTCTTGGTGGATATCAATAATATTCATGTTAACAGTATCAATCATAGATATGACGCTGTTGAATTTTTGAAGGCATTGCCGGGAGAGCGCATTGCCTATTCCCATATAGCCGGGCATTATGTTGAGGCAGAAGATCTGCGGGTGGATACCCACGGTGCCGATGTCATTGACCCGGTCTGGCAGTTATTACACATTGCCTATGAACATTTCGGAGTTTTCCCGACTCTACTTGAAAGGGATTTTAATATTCCTCCCGTCCCGGAACTGCTGACTGAAGTTGAACAGATTGCCATGATCCAGTCACAGCATCAGGGCCGGGCAAAAGAAGATGCACGCCATGCCTGAGCAAACACCCGATTTACACTCGCTACAGTACCGGTTCACCCAACACATCCGTGATCCTGATTCCAATCCTGCGCCGGAAGATATAGAACCCCGGCGCATGGCCATATATAACGGCTTGTTTTATCGAAACGTTGAGAATTTCATGGCCAATAGTTTTCCCGTGTTACGCAAGATAACATCTGACAATGTGTGGCATGCCATGATCCGTGATTACTTCAAGCACCATGTCGCACATACACCTCTTTTCCCCAAAATGCCCCGGGAATTCCTGACTTACCTGGAACAGGAGAGGGACCTGAGAAATGATCCACCTTTTATACTCGAACTTGCTCAGTACGAGTGGGCTGAAATGATTGTGTCGCTCGATAATCGTGAGATTGATATGAATGGCATTCAGACCGATGGAGATCTCTTGCAAGGTATCCCCGTCCTCAACCCTGTTGTTATGCTATTAAGCTACCGCTATCCAGTGCATACAATAAGCCCGGATAATATTCCCGATACTGAATCTGACCAGCCCATCTACCTGGCCGTTTACCGGGACAAAGCCTACAAGGTAGGATTCTTGGAACTGAATCCGGTATCTGCACGCCTTCTGTCACTGGTCAAGGAAAATTCGAAGATATGTGGACAAAAATTGCTTGCACAGATAGCACAGGAACTGAAACATTCCGATCCCCATGTCGTCATCAACGGTGGACTGGAGATCATGGAAAAAATGCGGGGTAAGGACATCCTCCTGGGTGTTAGGCAACCCAGTTAGGCTTATTACCTGAGCGTAAGCCGTTATAGTGTCAGTACGTCTAAGGTACCGGCTGTTCCTGATTTTTATCTGAAAACTGACCAAGCAGGGGGGGATATATGTCACTTATTATTAGCACGGCCAACAAGGCGCAGGACCTGCTGGATAAACTGAAGGTATTTGATTTCCTCGGGCCACTGGCATTACGCATTTATCTGGCACCGATTTTCATCCTCGCTGGTATGAACAAGCTCTCTAATATTGATAGTGTGGCCTGGTGGTTTGATTCATTAGGCTTACCGTTCCCCGAACTCATGGTTTATCTGGCAGGATTAACTGAACTTCTCGGTGGCTTGTGTCTTGTGCTCGGGCTGGCGGTACGCTGGGTTGCTATACCACTCATGATTACCATGATCGTAGCTGCTGTGACAGCTCACTGGGAAAACGGCTGGCACGTATTGCCAGAAACAGAACTGACGGCCCCCTGGGAATGGAGGCAGGACCAGATAGAGGAGGCCGTCAAGCGTAAAGAGGCCGTCAAATCCATACTTAAAGAACATGGGAATTATAAATGGCTTACCCAGGCTGGGCCGGTGACAATCTTGAAAAACGGAATTGAATTCTCCGCTACCTATTTCATCATGTTGCTAGCCCTGTTTTTTACGGGCAGTGGTAAATTTCTTGGCATTGATTACTGGTTGGCCAGAAGGTACAGAACTATATATCCCTTTTAATTTGGATATTTTTGATAGTCTGGATTATGGGTGAATTGAACATAGCCCTGTTTCTTCTTTTGTTTGTTCGGAAATTGCAACACGACTGCTGAATATTGATATCGGCATTCATTGGCAAAATTTTCCTACAATAATATTCTATTTAATTCTGCCGATACTGGTCTTCCAGTCAGCATTGCAAATGGATCTGGAGTTACTGCGTCAGAGCTTGGTGATTATATTAATGCTCGCGATCCCGCTTATGTTGGTATCAACGGCATTGATAGCTGCTGGCCTTTACTTCGGCATCGCGTATCCCCGGGGTTCCCCTGGATTGCCGCCCTCCTGGCCGGAGTATTGCTGTCAGCAACTGATCCTGCATCAGTAATAGCCGTTTTTGAAAAAATGAATCTTTCTGCACGCCCAAGAATTCTGCTGGAGGGTGAAAGTCTATTTAATGACGCAACGGCTATCGTCCTGTTTGCTGCCTTACTGGAATTAACCATGCCTGAATCATCAATGAGCGTTAGCGGGAATGTTTTAATGACGTGCCTGAATTTCCTTTCAGTATTTCTAGGTGGTATAGCGGTCGGTGTTATGACCGTTTTATTGATGCGGTTTCTCAATCACTGGTTGAATGATATCAATCTGAAACTGATGGTTACTGTGGCAAGCGCGTATTTTGTGTTTATTCTGGCGGAAGAGATACTCGGTTTTATCCGGTGTCATGGCGATATTAATAGCCGGGCTGGTACCCGGAGTTACAGGACAACATGCTGATAAACAGGCCGAGCATGAATCATTGACTCGTACCTTCGAATTTCTTGCTACCGTTGCCGGGAGATTAATTTTTCTTCTGGGAGGTATTACGATCACTTGGGCCATGTTTGCAGATCAGTGGTTGGCGATGCTGATCGGGATCGGCTCGGTCCTGAGCGCGAGGTTTATCTCGCTGTTTTTCGTTTTTCCAGTAATAAATTGTTTACCGGGTGTGATACCGGTGAGATTGACTGAACAATGCCTGCTGGCCTGGGATGGGGTCAGGGGAACAGTGACACTGGCTCTGGCCCTATCGTTACCATTATTGCTCGATTACTGGTACACCATACAATCGATAGCATATGGTGTTGTTCTATTTACCCTGTTTGTTCAGACGACTACAATGCCACCAGTCATCAGGGTATTGAAACTGGATACAGCATAACCACTATCGCCCGCGATTCTGAATACGCAAACGCAAGGCATTGAGCTTGATGAACCCTTCTGCATCCTTCTGATCATAACTGCCAGCATCGTCCTCGAATGTAGCGATAGTCGCATCGAACAGGCTGTTCGTATCTGATTTGCGACCGGTAATCATGATATTACCCTTATAGAGTTTTAACCTGACCACACCATTAACTTTCTCCTGGGTTTTGTCGATCAAGACTTGCAGGGCTTCACGCTCCGGGCTCCACCAGTAGCCGTTGTAAATCAGGCTGGCGTAGCGTGGCATCAATTCATCCTTTAGATGAGTCAGTTCTCGATCCAGCGTAATGGATTCAATGGCACGATGCGCTTTCAACATGATGCTACCACCGGGTGTTTCATAACAACCTCTTGATTTCATACCTACGTAGCGGTTTTCGACAATATCAGTCCGGCCAATACCGTGACGGCTACCCTGTTTATTCAGGGCGGCAAGCACTGTGGCAGGTGACATGGTCTCACCGTTAATGGCGGTGATATCACCCAGCTTATAGGTCAATTCAATGGTTTCTGCTTTATCAGGGGCGTCTTCGGGTGCTACACTCCAGCGCCACATATCGGCTTCCGGTTCTGACCATGGATCTTCCAGCACACCACCTTCATAGGAAATATGCAGAAGGTTGGCATCCATGGAATAAGGAGAGCCCCCCTTACGCTTGGCCTCAATCGGTATGTTATGTTTCTCCGCATAGGCCAGTAGCTTCTCCCGGGAATTAAGGTCCCATTCGCGCCATGGGGCGATGACACGGATATCCGGATTCAGGGCATAGGCACCCAGTTCAAACCGCACCTGGTCATTGCCCTTGCCAGTCGCACCATGGGCAACGGCATCCGCGCCGGTTTGTTTGGCAATCTCCACTAGTTGCTTGGCAATCAGGGGCCGCGCGATCGAGGTTCCGAGCAGGTACTCGCCTTCATAAAGGGTATTGGCGCGAAACATGGGAAAGACGAAATCCCGGACATATTCCTCTTTCAGATCCTCGATGAAGATTTCCTTTACGCCGAGTTTCTGGGCCTTCTGCCGAGCCGGTTCCAGTTCCTCAGACTGGCCGATATCAGCGGTGAATGTCACGACCTCGCAGTCATAATGTTCCCTGAGCCAGGCCAGGATCACAGAGGTGTCCAGACCGCCCGAATAGGCAAGTACCACCTTGCTGATTTTCTTGTTGGACATCGAATGCTTCCATTAGGCTGTAAAAAGGCTGCTAGTGTAACGGCAGAGCGCCGCGCCGTGAAGAGCAGAATAATCCTAGCAGTTATCAATGGCAAAGAAACGCCCGCAAAAGATCCTCGACCAGGTCAGGTTGCTCGACATGCAACATGTGACCGGCGTTTTCCAGGAGATGGATCTCGGCGGAAGGAAAATGTTTCCTTATCAGGGGATGATATTTTTCGTGGAGTAAATGGGAATTGACACCTCCAAGGAACAGTGCGGGGTTTGGATAGCTCAACATTTTATCTATCTTCGGGAAGCCACTGATGTTTTCAATGTTATTCTGTATGGTTTCGATATTGATACGCCAGGCAAAACCTACCTGTTCCCGAACCAGATTTTGCAATAAAAAACGGGTCAATAACAAATCGTCAATTTNNATCGCAGTGAACAATTTGCCATATCGATGGGTATAGGCAACCGGAGCAATATCAAATATTGCGATTCTGCAAACAATTCCAGGGTGACTAAGGGCAGTCTGCATGGCAACCTTGCCACCCATACTGTGTCCGACCAGGACAATTTGATCGAGATAAAGCCGCCTTATCAACTGAACTACGTCATTGGCCATCTCCGGGTAACTCATCGACTCAGCACTGCCGGATAGTCCATGATTGCGCAGATCAACTGTATATATACAGTATTGATCGGCAAGTTTTTTGGCCATGCTTTGCCAGTTATGGGAAGAGCCAAACAGGCCATGCAATATCATGACGGCTGGCCCATCGCCAAAGCGATTGAAATGCAGGTCAACCGTCATGAATCCGCTAATAAGTGTCCCGGTAACTTGTTCCGGTCAAGATATTTTATGGGCCAGAGTTTTAATAATGCGATGTCTTCATCAAGTCCGGGCATGACATCGTAAGTGTTATAGTCTTCGGGTGCGACCCAGGCGAATTCAGTATGTTCATTGTTCAGTATGATTTCACCTCCGAACCAGAGATACTGAAACAGGTAAACCTCATAGATACCCCCATAAAAGCTATCACGGACCGGTCCTAGAGTGCGAACGAGTTCAAGTGATGTGTTTATGCCTATTTCCTCATTCAACTCCCTGAATGCACATTCTCTGGGTGACTCACTTGTCTGGATATGGCCAGCGGGGAAACCCCATTTACCGGGCCCCAGTTCCAGCTTATCACTACGTTTCAATAATAGCAGTTCATTTTTATTATTGATGATGAGATTGATCGAAAATCGGGCTTCCGGTGGGCTTGATTTATTCATGAGCTGCCGGTTATTTTTTTGGAATATAGAGGTCTGTTATTGTCCCCTCGAACATTTCAGCCGCAAAACCAACAGTTTCAGACAAGGTGGGATGTGGATGGATCGTCAGACCAATGTCTGTGGCATCGGCACCCATTTCAATGGCCAATGTGCATTCGGCAATGAGATCGCCGGCATTGGGACCAACAATGGCTGCGCCAATAATGCGGTGTGTGTCCTTTTCAAAGATGATCTTGGTTAAACCCTCATTACGACCCAGAGACAGCGACCGACCGCTGGCCGCCCAGGGGAAGACACCCTTGCCGTAGTCAATGTTCCTGCTCCTGGCCTCGTTCTCGGTCACCCCAACCCAGGCGACCTCTGGATCGGTATAGGCCACGGAGGGAATCACCCGGTTATCAAAGCCCCGGCGGTAACCCGCAATGACGTCGGCAGCAAGTTTGCCTTCGTGGCTTGCCTTATGGGCCAGCATGGGTTGCCCGGTGATATCTCCAATGGCATAGATATGCGGTACATTGGTGCGTTGCTGATCGTCGACGCTGATAAACCCCATTTTATCGATAGTGACACCAGCCTTGTCGGCATCAATCCGATCGCCGTTTGAACGGCGTCCCACGGCAACCAGGATAGCATCGAACTTGTCCTTTTCCGGCGCATCTTTTCCCGTAAATGTGACTTCGATCGTTTTCTTTCCGGCCGTGATCGATTCAACTGAAGTATTCAGATAAATATTTTCGTATTGCTTGCTGATGCGTTTCTGTAAGGGACGGACAATGTCATGGTCACAGTCGCTGATCAGGGAATCCAGCATTTCAACAACTGTGATCTTGCTGCCCAGGGCAAAGTAAACATCCGCCATTTCCAGTCCGATGATTCCGCCACCAATGACCAGCAAGCGTTGCGGAATAGATTCGAGTTTCAACGCTGAGGTTGAATCCAGTATACGGGGATCGTCCGACACACCCGGGATCATGGCGGGCCGGGAACCGGCCGCGATAATGGCATTATCAAACGTAATCGTCCTGAATTGGTTTCTATGGTTAGTAATATTGATCGAATTTGCCGAGCTGAAATTTCCGATGCCCTGTATGACCTGAACTTTGCGTTGTTTGGCCATTTGCGCCAATCCGCCGGTTAGCTTACCGACTACAGTCTCGGTCCATTTACGAATGGCATTGTGGTCCGCCTTGCCATTACCCAGGTCGATACCATGTGTTTTCAGTTCCTGGATCTCGGTAATCAGTTTAGCCACATGCAACAAGGCCTTGGAAGGAATGCAACCCACATTCAGACAAACACCACCGAGAGTCGGATATCGTTCAACAAGGATCGTCTTCTTGCCGAGATCCGCTGCACGAAATGCGGCTGTGTAACCACCCGGTCCGGCACCAAGCACAACAACATCAGCATGCAAGTCAGACTCACCGGGTGTGGCATCCACTGGAACACTCCTGGATATTACATCGGTTTTGCTTGACTTGATTTTTTCGCTCGACGGTTTTTCCAGGATGAGGATCAGGCTACCCTCCGAGACGCGGTCGCCGGTCTTGATGTGAACGCTTCTGACGGTACCGGCTGCAGGGCAGGGGATGTCCATGCTGGCCTTGTCGCTCTCCAGAGTGATAAGAGAGTCATCCTTTGCTACGGTATCACCCGCACTGATAAGAATATCAATGACCTCGACCGATTCAAAATCGCCGATATCAGGAACGCGGATTTCCCTTAAATCAGGCATAAAATGATCAGAGCAGTATCTGGCGGATATCAGACAGAACACTACCTAGAAAACGAGTAAACTGGGCAGCGGCCACACCATCAATTACCCGATGGTCATACGACAGGGAAAACGGGACAGTTAATCTCGGCACCAGTTCTTCATCAATGTAGACTGGTTTCACAACGGCTTTGGCAACGCCCAGTATGGCTACTTCCGGGGCGTTAATAATTGGCGTAAAACCGGTACCGCCGATTCCGCCAAGACTGGAGATAGTAAAACACCCGCCCTGGAATTCGGATGGTGAAAGTTTTTGTGCCCGCGCCTTTTGTGCCAGCTCACCCAGTTCTTTTGCAATGTGGAACAGGCCTTTTTTATCGGCGTCCTTGATCACGGGTACCACCAGGCCATCGTCTGTATTAACGGCTACTCCGATATGAAAATATTTCTTAAGGATGATATGTTCGCCATCATGACTGAGTGAGGCATTAAATTCGGGATATTGCTGCAGTACGTCGACCACGGCCTTGACAAGGAACGGGATCAGGGTGAGTTTTATTCCCTGTTCTTCGGCATCATCCAGTTTTGATTGGCGGAATTCTTCAAGGTCAGTGATGTCTGCTTCGTCAAACTGGGTGACATGTGGAACGGTAATCCAGCTCCGATGTAGGTGTTGCCCACCCAGGCGCTTGATGCGACTGAGCGGCAGCGTCTCGATGTCACCAAATTTCGAAAAATCCACCGTCACCACCTCGGGCATTGAGAAAGCGCCTGTTGCAGACAGCTTGTTTCCAGACAGCATGCTCTTGGTGAAGGCCTTGATATCCTCCCTTAATATCCGGCCCTTGGAGCCCGTGCCGTAAACCAGACCCAGATCTACGCCCAGTTCCCGGGCAAACCGCCGCACGGACGGGCTGGCATGTGCCTTGGCCGAGCGGCTGCTGCCGACAGTTTCTGCACTTTGTGGGGTGGCAGGGGCGGGACGGGGCGGATAACCATGATCCCCGGTTGTCGATAATTCTGCTCTATGCCCGGTTTCGGGCGGTTTCACTGGCTTGTCTTCCGTTTTGATCTCCGGTTCCGGACTGGACGGCTGCTTTTTCTCTTCAGCCGATGTTTCTATCAAGGCAACGGGTGTTCCCTCAGAGGCCTTATCGCCGGTCTTGACCAAAACCTCAATGACTTTTCCCGCGAGAGGCGAGGGAATGTCCATGCTGGCCTTGTCACTTTCCAGTGTCAGCAGCGTATCTTCCTTTTTAATGGAATCACCCGGTGAAATACTGATATCAATGATCTCGACATTTTCGAAATCACCGATATCCGGTATCTTTATCTCAGTGGGTTTGCTCATTCCAGGTTTCTATACTGTTGGCGGGTTGGGTTTTTCCGGATCAATCCCGTATTTCCTGATCGCCGTATTTACAGTTTCGTTGGAAATCGCATTGCTGTCAGCCAGGGTTTTTAATGCAGCAACAGCAACGTAATAACGATTTACTTCAAAAAATTTTCTTAATTGCTTGCGGGTATCGCTGCGGCCATAGCCGTCGGTCCCCAGGACGATATACGGTCCTTCGAAGAAATCGCGGATCTGATCGGCGTAGATTTTCATGTAATCTGTGGCCGCAACCGTTGGGCCAGGTCCTTTCAGGCATTTGTTCACGTAACTCTGGCGAGGCTTTTCTTCTGGGTGCAACATGTTCCAGCGCTGTACATCCAGACCGTTACGTCTTAATTCATTGAAACTGGTGACGCTCCAAATTTCGGTAGATACTGAGAAGTCTTTCTCCAGAAGTTCAGCAGCCGCGATCACTTCGCGGAAGATAGTACCTGAACCTAATAAACGGACATGTTGTTTTTTCTTTTTGCCAGATTTTTTAAACAGGTACATCCCCCGAACTATTCCGTCCTCAACGCCTTTCTGCATAGGAGGATGGACGTAGTTTTCATTCATCACAGTGATATAATAAAAGACATCCTCGTGATTGACATACATGCGTTTTAATCCATCCTGAATGATGACGGCAAGCTCATAGGCAAAACAGGGATCGTAGGAGACGCAGTTGGGAACGGTGGAAGCTGCCAGGTGGCTGTGACCATCCTGGTGTTGTAGTCCTTCACCTGCCAGCGTGGTACGGCCAGAGGTACCACCAAGCAGGAATCCGCGGGAGAGCATATCCCCCGAGGCCCAGATCAGATCGCCGATACGCTGGAAGCCAAACATGGAATAGAAGATATAAAACGGCACCATATATATGCCATGGTTACGATAAGCAGTCGCCGCGGCAATCCATGATGAATAAGCCCCTGCTTCAGTTATCCCTTCTTCCAGGATCTGGCCCTGTTTGTCTTCGCGGTAATACATGATTTGATCATGGTCGACCGGTTCATAGAGCTGTCCCACTGAGGAATAGATACCCAGTTGCCTGAACATGCCCTCCATCCCGAAGGTCCTTGCTTCGTCCGGAACGATCGGCACGATGTGTTTGCCAATTTGCTTGTCCTTGGTCAATGCACCTATTAAGCGGACAAAGGCCATGGTCGTTGAGATCTCGTGGTCACCGGTCCCGTCCAGCAGTTTCTTGTGAATATCGATGGGAGGTACCTTCAGGGGTTGTGACTTCTTGAAGTTGCCAAAGAAATAACCGCCCAGTGACTTCCGGCGTTCCTTCATATAGGTGATTTCAGGACTGTCTTCCGGTGGACGGTAAAAAGGTGCATCGGAGATGTCCTCATCTGAAATAGGAATATTGAAGCGATCGCGGAAAGCCTTGAGTGCCTCCTCACCCATTTTCTTTTGTTGATGGGTGATGTTTTGTCCTTCACCGGCTTCACCCATGCCATAACCCTTGACGGTTTTGGCAAGTATCACAGTTGGTTGCCCCTTGTGTTTAACGGCCTCCGCATAAGCTGCATAGACTTTGTGAGGATCATGCCCGCCCCGGTTTAACCGCCAGATGTCCTCATCAGACATGTTGGCCACCATGGCTTTGAGCTCCGGATACTTGCCGAAGAAATAATCGCGGACAAACTTGCCATCGTTTGCCTTGAAGGCCTGATATTCACCGTCCACGCATTCCTCCATGCGTTTTTGTAACAACCCATGGGTATCACGGGCAAGCAAGGGGTCCCAGTAAGAACCCCAGATCACCTTGATGACATTCCAGCCAGCGCCACGAAACATGCTCTCGAGTTCCTGGATAATCTTGCTGTTGCCGCGTACCGGTCCATCCAGGCGTTGTAGGTTGCAATTGATTACAAAGATCAGGTTATCAAGTTCCTCACGGGCGGCAAGGTCGATTCCCCCCATGGATTCCGGTTCGTCCATCTCCCCGTCGCCTATGAAGGCCCAGACTTTCCTGCCCTCCGTATTCACGAGACCGCGATTTTCAAGATAACGCATGAATCTTGCTTGGTAGATTGCCATTAACGGCCCCAGGCCCATGGAAACGGTAGAAAATTGCCAGTAGTCCGGCATCAGCCAGGGATGTGGATAGGATGACAGGCCCTTGCCATCAACCTCCTGGCGGAAATGATGCAGCTGTTCTGCGGTAATCCTGCCGGTGAGATAGGCCCGGGCATAAATACCCGGCGCGGAATGCCCCTGGACAAACAATAGGTCACCGCCCGTTTCTCTGGAGGGTGCCCGGAAAAAATGGTTGAAACCGACATCATATAATGTTGCAGAGGATGCGAAACTGGCGATGTGACCACCCAGTTCGCTGCTTTTGCGATTGGCCTTGACTACCATGGCCATCGCATTCCAGCGAATCAGGGAGCGTATTCGCCATTCCAGTCCCGGGTCGCCGGGTGAGCGCTCCTCCTTTGATGCCGGTATCGTATTCAGGTAAGCAGTATTGGCACTGAAAGGTAGATAGGCGCCGGATTTACGTGCCTTGGCTACAAGTTGTTCAAGAATATAATGGGCACGTTCAACGCCCTCACGCTCAAGAATGGAGTCCAGTGCCTCCAGCCATTCCTGCGTTTCCTGAGGATCGATGTCTTTATCCTTATCGGCCATAGACGTATTTGACATACTGATTTATGACAGGTCTTTACGGTGATTGTAGCAAGCTATGATATCAGTTCAGAGCAGTTTTTAAATGCGATATAAATGGCAGGATTCGCAGTTGATCATGGAAATCATTTATAATGCAGAGCAATATGTTATGACAGGTTAATAAAATGGTAACAATAAAATTACAACAAAATGCAAATTTGCCAGGGAAAAACCAGGTCGGCAAAATCAGCAACTGGATTATTCTGGTACCCGAATCAATCTCTGATTCTGAAATTAAGAAAATACCGTATGGACAAATTCTGAACCAGAGAAAGAAACAGCTCAAGAAAAAGTTTTCCAGCAAAAGTTATTTTTCACTGGACCTTCCCAATGAAAAAATTTGTCATTTGCTGTTTGCTTGTGCAGGAATTTCCATAAGTCGCTATGAACTCCTGGGATTTGCTGCAAAACTGCTCAAGGAGAATAACACCTGTAAGGGCACTGATCTGGGAATTCTGGTTCACGGCTTTGACAAGGAGGTTGCAGAAAAAATGGCAGAGGCTCTTATTGCTGCGGCGTTTGCCTCCGAGGCGGAAATGCCGGCATTTAAATCCAGCAAGAACAAACAACAAATAAAGCTGAAAAAATTATATCTTTATGGATTAAAAACCAGTCATGGTTTCAAGCGCACTATTGCAGAGGCCGAAGGGAATGAGCTGGCACGTCGTCTAAGCATATTACCTTCCAATAAACTGACACCAACCGAATATCTGAAAGAGGCCAGATCACTAGCAAAGGCAAATAATTGGAAGCTTGAATTTTATGATCTCAAGGAACTCAAGAAAAAGAAAGCAGGTGCCTTTGTCGCAGTCGCACAGGGCAGCCCCGTGGCCGATGCAGGGATTATTCGACTGAGGTATACACCACAGAAAAAAATTTCCGGAAAAAACAGCCTGTCACTTGTCGGGAAAGGTATTTGTTACGATACGGGCGGCACCAATCTCAAACCGGCAAATTATATGTTCGGTATGCATGAAGACATGCAGGGCAGTGCCGTTGCCCTTGGGACGTTTCTTGCATTGACCCGGCTCAAGGTCAACTTCCCCGTCGAGTGCTGGCTTTCACTGGCCATGAACCACATTGGACCAAAGGCCTATAAACCTAATGATGTCGTAACTGCAAGTGATGGTACGACCATTGAGGTTGTTCACACTGATGCAGAAGGCAGGATGATACTCAGTGACACGCTGGTACTGGTCTCAAGACTGAAGCCTTCCCTGATTATCGACTATGCCACGCTAACCGGCGCTTGTATCTATTCATTGGGTAAAGCCTATAGTGGAATATTTACCAACAAAGAAGAACTTAATCCTGTATTGATTGATGCAGGCAAGGACAGTGGTGAAAGGGTATGGCCATTTCCCATGGATGAAGATTACGACAAGATGCTTGAAAGTGACATTGCCGATATCAAGCAGTGTTCCCGGGAAAGTGGTTCTGATCATATACTTGCATCTCGGTTTCTGCAGCGTTTTGTAAAAAATGATGTCCCATGGATTCATATCGATCTTTCAAGCAGTAACCGCAAAGGTGGTCTTGCCCATATTCCTACGGATACGACGGGTTTCGGCGTGCGTTTCACCCTGAATCTGCTCCTTGACAAGAAGATCTTGGGTCATAATTTAAAATAAATCTGTGAAATGTCTCACTAAAAAATCCTTCTGATTGTCCGATACTATTTGCTTCAGTTGTTGTCATATGACATGTACATTGGTTTTTTCAGTATTTTTGACTTGAGGGATAGAGATAAATGAAATATTACAGGGTTCTCATAGTTTCTACTTTGTTTCTGTTACTGACGGCTTGTCATTCCACTCATCGCCATGATCATGGTTATCATCACCGGCATGACCACGGTTACAGGAATGGCCCCCCTCCGCATGCTCCCGCGCACGGCTACCGTCACAAGCACCACGGACATGATCTCGTTTATGATTCGCGACTTGGCGTTTATATTGTTGTCGGCATACCGGAGAATTATTACTTTGATGGTCATTACTATCGTTATGATCATGATCACTGGTATATTAGCCGTGACCTGGACAGGGGTTGGAAATCCTACAAGGAAAAGGATCTACCACGAAAATTTGCCGAAGGTCATAAATCAAGGACAAAATCACACAAAGGCCGTAATGATAATCGTAAATCTGATGACGATCATCCTAGTAAAGGAAAGGGTAAAAACAACGACAAGGGCTATCGTAGGGGTTAGATCCGATTTAATTCAGCAGGAAAAATAAAATGAGATTGTTGTTAGGGGGTTTATGCTTGTCTACATGCCTTGCCATGACTACAGTCATGGTTGAACCTGTAATTGCAGATATACTATTGATTGAAGCACCGGAAGAAAGCGATATCGTCAAACCAGGACATGGTGAATCAATGGATCAGGTTCGTGAGAAATACGGGGATCCACAACAGATCATGCCGGCCGTAGGTGATCCGCCCATCACCCGTTGGGTTTATCCCGAATACACGGTGTATTTTGAGTACAACCTGGTGATTTATTCCGTATCAGACTGATTGTTGGAATTA
>WVYN01000014.1:56429-56713 GCA_011772965.1 Gammaproteobacteria bacterium | reverse complement strand
AAGACTACGATTGCATAGTTATTCTTGTTTTTACTCCGGATAAATCCGGCCATGGTCCGGACATGGTCCAGCAAACCTGTTTTAATCCTCACACTTCCAGTCTCAAAGTCACCATTTAGCCTTTTTCGCATGGTGCCATTACCACCATGAAGCGGTAATGACGAAAGGAACTCTGCACGCAAGGGACTTTTATACGCATATTCAAGCAATGAGCCCAGGTGACTGGCTGTTATCCTGCTTTTCCGGGATAAACCGGATCCATTATCGATAAGCAATTCCGGTGC
>WVYN01000014.1:0-56415 GCA_011772965.1 Gammaproteobacteria bacterium | reverse complement strand
ACCGTTTGTTTCATGTCCAATCGTCAGTAGCAATTGCCGTGACATCACATTGTTACTATGCTTATTAATGTCCTTGATGATTTCAGTCAAGGGCATGGACCTGAAAGTATAAATGGGTTCACCAGTCAAGACTGGGGATTCATTACGGTAACTGCCGGAGATTGTTCCACCCAGCGCCAACCACATTGACTTGAAGATACCAAAAATATATTCATCATGCTTCATGACTGAACGTATGATGGTTTTTTCACCACAAGCAGCCGGATAGTTTCCTGAAAAACGGACCATGATATTACTTCTCTGATCAAACACGTGCATGATCATGGTGTTTTTGCTTGAGTAGCAGTCTCCTTTAACAAGTTTTAAACGATTATCAATCTTAAGATTATCAGAGGGAGGATCAATATATACCCGGACGGTATTCATCTTCGGCATGATGATGAATTCATGGGCGTTGAAATTCAGCAAGGCTGCATCAGGAAAAATGTTATAAACATGATAGGGCTTGTTATCAAAATCGGCTGGAGAACCGGTTTCATCTTCAAACAGGTTGTCATCAATAATCAAATCACCATCAATATGTCTTATCCCTCTCGCCTGAAGATTGAATAGTATATTCCAGATCTCATCCTTTGAAATAAACGGGTCACCACCACCCCTAAGGACAAGATTTCCATTTAGCCTTTCATCTTCAAGATTGCCGTCTATGGCAAACTCCGTTTGCCAGAAATATGAGGGTCCGAGGATATCCAGCGCAGCCATGGTTGTAAGCAGTTTGATGGTAGAGGCAGGGTTCCTGGGAGTGTTTTCGTTAAATAGCAGTAATGGCTTGTCAGAGTCCAGATCCATTATGTAAATACTGATGGAATCCAATGGTATTTTATGTCTTTGGAATATAGAAGTAATTTCGTTCGGAATAGATGCCTCGGTTTCCGGCGTGTAGGCATATACAAACGATGTTAGAACAAGTGTAAATGATAAAAAAATTACTTTTAGAAAAAAAAGATATCTTGGCATGGTCATATCAAGATTTATGATTTTATTTGCCTGTATTGCTTTAACAGGATGATAATTCCCCAGGCAAAAGCCAGTAACATAACAAGCGTGCCGGCCATATCAGTCAATTTTGCATAGGCATGACATTTTTCAAGGACATCAAATTCGATCAGTATGTTGTTCCAGTCATGACTACCCGGTGAATCAGCCCCTGTCTTGCCACCCAACAACATAAGTTGCTGATCCATGGCATCGTCAATGTAAGGTGCAAGATCCATCAGGCTTTGCCCGAGCCACCAGAGACAGATAGAAGCGGAAAAATTATCGTGGTTTTTCAGAATAAATCCCAACATCAATACGATCGGTACCAGCAATTGCATGAGTGATCCACCCAGAATCATCATGAAACGGCCGAATGGTTTAAAGAATACATGGCCAGCTTCATGAAATACCAGATTTATATTGTGCATGAAAGAGTTCATGATTTGATTAGGATACAGGGAATAATCCATCAGAATAAATTGCCAACCCCAGAAGAAGAAAATAATAAAGATCATTATATTGGTATAAAACCATGCCGAATCAATCCCAGGGTTTACATAAAGCAGGGTGTCTTTGATTCTCAGAAACAGGTTCTTATCTGTTATGTTTTTATCTGAATATATTCCCTTTTTCCTGGAATATTGATGTTTCATCCATTTGGAGAAAATAATACCGCATCCCGGACATTGATCTTCACTACACTGGTCCACCTCCGTCCTCCGGTAGTTACATTTTGGACAGACTTCATACATAAAAAATGAGTTCCGGTATCTGTAATACTACCAATTGAACAAACTCAGCATGGCTAGAAAATAAACAGCCAGGTAATAACCATAATCAGGGCAATTATCAGAAATAATGCCAGAAGATTGGTTTTTCTGTTCAGTTTCTGGATAGATTCGGCCAGCATTTTGTTTTGTCGGGCCAGTTCTTCGATTAACTTGATTTGCTCCACTGTGCTATTGGAAGTATTTTCCAGCCTTCTGTTAACACGCTCAAGTTCATTTTTTAACCCGTCCAAGGTATCAGGAATATCCATATCTTTATTTTCAATAATATTTTTTTCTTTGATTGCCTTTAACAGCCGCGTTGCACCCTGGATAATCAGGGGAGCGGTATTTAGAATTGTATTCAGTGTTCCCAGGCTCATGCGTGATTTTTTAGGCATTGATACTCTTCAAGGTTGCCATTGCAGATTCGATCAGGAACAGTGAATCGACACCGACTGTGATCAATGTGAAGCCCTTCTTGATATTGGGCCTTACAGTTTCTGCGCTGACCCCGAAGAAACCGAGCCGTATATTTTTTGAAAGACAGGTTTCTGTAATTTTATCAATTGCAGATATGACGACTTCACTGGTTAATTGTCCTCTTTTGCCCAGGCTGGCGGCAAGGTCGTTCGGACCGATGAGGATGGCATCAATTCCTTTTACCTCAGTAATAGCCTCAATATTATCCACGGCCTGGCGGCTTTCAGCCTGGATGATAACCGCTGTGCGCCGATTGGCAGTCTCCAGGTAGGACTCAAAATCAAGGCCGTAGCCATGTGCACGGCTAATTCCGATACCGCGCGATCCTTCAGGGGCATATTTGCATTTGCTAATGATGCTCTTTGCCTGCGCCGGTGTATGAACCTGGGGAAAAATGATGCCATCAGCGCCGATATCGAGGGCCTTTTTTATCCAGACCTCATCGTCTGACGGAACCCGAATAACACAAGGGCATTGACCGGCGGATTGCAGCATGGACTGGGCCTGATGGGGATTAAAGGCTCCATGTTCTGCGTCAATAAATAACCAGTCATAGCCCGCGCGGGCAAGTATCTCGGTAATTTCAGGTGATGGCAGACTGACTAGGGTGCCAATTAGCAAATCTCCATTGCGAAGCCGATCGGCGAAAGGTCTCTGATGTTTGGACATTGAAATCATCCTGTTCTTGTCTGGTATGTGATATCAATATAACTTAAGTCAAGGTTCCCGGAATAGTGCTGGAAAGCGTTTATGAAAATCAGCAAGAAGATTGTAACATTCAAATCAAATGTTAATACATTATACAATGCTATCAAGGATCCCAGGGTTTCCTGGTATATCAAGTTTCTGACGCTGATATTACTGGCCTATATAATCAGTCCCATTGATCTGGTGCCTGATTTTATCCCGATTCTGGGTCTGCTGGATGAAGCTATTCTGGTGCCTGTAGCTGTGTCACTGATTGTAAAACTGATACCAGAGCACATTGCTAATGAATACCGTGATACTTCACATAATCAACATCCAGGAAACTTGCGCTATCTGGGAGTTATTCTGGTTTTTTCAATATGGTTGCTATTGATCTGGCTGATTGTTATTTTCTGGACAAACAAAAATTGAAATTACCGGTGCAATTTGCGCTTAAGCCGCTTGTTTCCTGCCTTGTCGGATGGTTCACTTCTCAGAATTAAATCGGTAAACAGGTCACCGGAACTTTTTTCATCAACTTCCTTCTCTGTTTCTTGAGCAGTATCCGGCTGCTTTTGCATAAATTCACGTTCGCAGGCTTGTTTTGAAAGTGTATGGACCCGGCTGGCCTGCGCTGCAGTCATCTCCGGTAATTCCTCGGATACCAGAGAGGATAATAAAACATCAGCTTGGCTTGAACAGGCCTTGGAAACTAATGTCTCTGCAGATATGTTCAATGCTGTCAAAAAAATTAATATGATAAATAAAAATTTCATATGTTGTGTTTCAAAATAGCAATAAAAGCGGACAGCCACGAAAGAATGAATGCCAGTCCGCCTAACGGGGTAATGGTCCCCAGCCAACTGATGCGTGAAACTGCAAGGAGATATAAGCTGCCCGAAAAGAGGACAATACCAATCAGCATTAAAATTCCCGAGTATTTTAACCACGGCGAGGCAACTACATGGCTCATCAGCAGGCCAATAATAATCAGGCCCAGGGCATGGTAAAAATGATATTCTGATGCGGTATTATAGATATCAAGCATTCTGTCAGTAGGGCTTGCTTTTAGGGCATGGGCGCCGAAGGCCCCCAACACGACAGCTAGTATTGCATTTAGCAAGCCTGACAACATGAAAAATTTTGCCATTAGCGGTCTCTCCAGAATTTCTGCATTTCAATGAACAGAAACGAGGCGGACCAGGTAATCAACACCAGTCCGGTCAATGCCTCAAGACCGGTAACAAAACGGATATTTCCTTCCGGCACTATGTCACCAATTCCCAGGGATGTATAGGTCACAAAGGAGAAGTAAGCGCAATCAAGAATAGTGTGGGATATATTTCCTGTCAGAGTCCCGAATTTTCCCGAGTGGATCATCAAGTAATAGCCGATGGCAAAAATCCATATTTCTATAATATGCGCAATCAAGCTGCCAAAAATTCCTATTACCACACGGAAACGATACCGCATTTTCAATCTGGGGATGATGCGGGAAAGACGGAACAGCATTTCATAGTGAATCAATACTGCCAGGCTGACCAGAATAATATTAATAATGAGCGCCAATGTCATGATGCTGTATTATCGCATATCTGGAACAATATTTTTTCACTATGAAAATAGAGAATGAAGAGCGCCATGTTGTTTAAAATACCTGAAGGAACAAGCCTCAAAAATCCCGTGCACTGGCTTGCCCTGGGGTTCGGAAGCGGTTGTTCGCTGAAAATGCCGGGAACTATTGGAACGTTGGCAGGCGTGATTATTTATTATTTTGCCCAGGCACTGCCCATATTGCTTTATTTATCCCTGGTCGTCATCCTCTTTATTGTTGGTATCTGGATTTGCCAGACCACGGCCAGAGATATGGGTAAACATGATCACTCCGCCATCGTCTGGGACGAGATAGTCGGTTACCTTATCGCCATGAGTATGGCGCCCGATGGCTGGCAATGGATACTGGGTGGATTTCTTTTATTCCGGTTTTTTGATATTGCCAAGCCCTGGCCGATTTCACAGGTTGATAAATCCATCACAGGAGGGCTTGGAATAATGCTGGATGATGCAATTGCAGCATTATTTAGCCTGGCTATCCTCCAAATAATGGTATATATGTTATAAAGTTAAATAGAAAAGTATATAAACGGGATTAAATATGGTCTGGTGTGCCAAGAAAAATAACCGCTACACCTGTACCGGCAAGGGGATATGTCTGCTCATCTGCCTGCTGGCGACACCCTGCTCATCTATCGCAGACATTTACAAATATGTTGACAAGCACGGCCGGGTTTATCTGACAGACCGGCCCAAGAATTCAGAGTACAAGCGCCTGATCAAGACCTGGAAGGGATGGGTTGAACCGCCCAGTTACTACATCACCCACGACGAATTCAAGAGGAATCGGGAAAAGTTTACTCCAACGGTGGAATCTGTGGCTGAACAATATAATCTGCCCGGTTCACTGTTACATGCAGTAATCACTGCGGAATCAGCCTATAACCCGAATGCTATCTCAAAAGCAGGTGCCGTTGGTTTGATGCAACTTATGCCGGAGACGGCGAAGCGCTATGGTGTCAGAAACAGGAACAATCCCTATGAAAACATCCATGGTGGTACCCGCTATCTTCGTGACTTGTTGATCATGTTCAAAAATGATCTGACTCTGGCCTTGGCCGCTTACAACGCCGGAGAGAATGCAGTGAAACGCCATGGCTATAAAATCCCGCCTTATGAGGAGACCCGCAATTACATCAACAAGGTCCTCAAATACTACAAGGAATACAGGACCAGTTCCTGACCTTCAATACACCACTAAAAACTTTTTTTTGCGGATACCACCAGTTGTCTGAAAAGGGATCTCTGACCAAAATCCAGTAGCAGATATTCAGGGTGCCACTGTACACTAATTAGGAAGTCATATTGTTGGTGCTCGATGGCCTGAATAATTGCATTGTAATCGTAGAGAAAATTATAACCGAATTGCCGCTGAGAAAGACCTGGGTCTGGAATCTGCGTTTTACCCTAAGGCATGATTTTAAAAATGCCCCAGTCCCGGATGTAAAGAAACTTAATACTGTCTATTTTCTGAGTTTGATTTATGACTGGGACTAAGAAGTAGTGTGCCGTTAAGTTGCCTGTATAATGTATTTGTTATTCCTACTATTCCACTAAAAAAATGAATAAACAAGGTTTGTCAGGATTCGCCGTTATCTGTTTTCTGTTGGTTATTCATACTACTGATCGATAATACTAACGATCATACCATTGTAGTTAATGTCTTCTATCAACATATCCCATAATTACTCATCTGTAACACAACCTTCCGAGGCTGACTTGACGTTTTTAATGTACTTGTAAAGCGTACCACGCTTAGCCTTGTAAGCAGGCATGGACCAGTGTTCGCGCCGTCTTTGCATTTCAGCATCGTCAACCGCGACATCAATCCGGTTCGCTCTTGCATCCAGCGTAATCACATCACCGTCCTTGATCAGTGCAATCGGACCGCCTTCCTGTGCCTCCGGCACCACGTGGCCGACGATAAAACCGTGTGAGCCTCCCGAAAAACGACCATCCGTGATCATGGCAACATCGGCACCCAGTCCGGCACCCATAATTGCTGATGTCGGTGTCAGCATTTCCGGCATCCCCGGACCACCCTTGGGACCTTCGTAACGGATAACGATCACATCGCCCTTCCTTATCTTCTTGTTCTCCAGTGCCTTGAGCATTTCTTCTTCACTGTCAAAAACCTGGGCTGGGCCACTGAACTGCTCGCCTTCCTTGCCGGTGATCTTGGCCACTGAACCACCCGGTGCCAGGTTGCCCTTTAATATTCGCAGGTGACCGCTGTCTTTCAGGGGTTTGTCGAGAGGATAGATCACATCCTGTCCCTGTTTGAGACCCGGCAGATCTGCAAGATTTTCAGCTATGGTCTTGCCAGTTACCGTCAGGCAATCACCCTCCATCAGGTCATGTTCCAGAAGGTATTTCATCACGGCCGGTGTACCGCCAACATTATGCAGGTCTTCCATCACGTACTGGCCGCTGGGTTTGAGATCGGCGAGATAAGGCACACGATCGCTGATCGCCGTGAAATCATCAATTCTGAGGTCCACACCGACAGAACGCGCAAGGGCCAGTAGATGCAAGACAGCATTGGTTGAACCACCCAGCACGGTGACGATGACCATGGCATTTTCAAAGGCATCGCGAGTCATGATGTCGCGTGGTTTGATATCGTTATCCAGCAGATAGCGAATGGCCTGGCCGGCCTGCAGGCATTCTTCCAGTTTTTTCGGATCAACAGCCGGTGTCGAAGAACTATAAGGTAATGACATACCCATGGCCTCGATCGCCGAGGCCATGGTATTTGCCGTGTACATGCCGCCGCAGGCACCGGGTCCCGGGCAAGCCTTGCGGACGATTTCTTGGCGTTCCTCATCACTAATGTTACCGGCGATAAATTCACCATAGCTCTGGAATGCCGAGATGATGTCTATCTTTTTCTCGTTCCGGTAGCCGGGCTTGATCGTACCGCCATAGACCATGAGTGCCGGCCGGTTGAGACGGCCCATGGCCATGACACAACCTGGCATGTTTTTATCACATCCCGGGATCGAGATATTGGCGTCATACCATTGAGCAGCCATCACGGTTTCAATAGAGTCGGCGATCAGGTCACGTGATTGCAGGGAGTAACTCATCCCCTCTGTCCCCATGGAAATACCATCGCTGACACCCACGGTGTTAAAGCGCATGCCGACCAGGCCGGCCTTCACCACGCCTTCTTTTATTTTTTCTGCAAGTTCCAGCAGATGCATATTGCATGTGTTTCCTTCATACCAGACACTGGATATGCCCACCTCGGGCTTGCCCATGTCTTCCGTGGTCAACCCCGTGCCATAGAGCATGGCTTGGGATGCCCCCTGAGATTTTGGCTGGGTTATGCGTGAACTGTAGCGATTGGGTCGATTAGCCATCTGATTTACCGGAATTTTTTATCATCTATCGAAAGGCTGCGTTAGAATACTAGAGATTTTATTACTTGTCAGTGTTACCTAACCAGAGCAAAGAAAACTACGGAACTACCAATGAGCCTCAATCTGCCATTTCGGGAGAATTTCGCCCGGCTGATTGCGTTACCGTCGGTCAGCAGCCCTGATCCGGCGCTTGATCAGTCGAATAAAAGTACGATCGATTTTCTGTCCAATATTCTGGAAGACCTTGGTTTTGCCGTGGAACAGATACCGGTGTGCGATCATGCCGGGAAATATAACCTCGTGGCTCAACTCGGTGAGGGCAATGGTGGCCTGGTATTGTCCGGCCATACTGATACCGTGCCATACGATCCGGACAAGTGGACGCAGGATCCGTTTTGCCTGACCGAGAAAGACAATCGTTATTACGGACTGGGTGTATCTGACATGAAATGTTTTTTCCCGATCGCGATGGAGGTCATCAAGGACATCGATCCGGCACAATTGCATCAGCCATTATATATCTTGGCAACGGCAGATGAGGAGAGCAACATGTCTGGCGTCCGGGCCCTAGCCGGGTCCGGTAAAACTCTGGGCCGGTATGCTTTGATTGGTGAGCCTACCGGTCTCAAACCTATTTACATGCATAAAGGCATCATCATGGAATCGATCACTGTCACCGGTCTTTCAGGTCATTCGAGCAACCCGGGACTGGGCAGGAACGCGCTGGACGGCATGCACCAGGTCATGCATATGTTGATGGAATGGCGAAAAGACCTGCAGAAAAAATTTACTAATGAACATTTTGAAGTTCCATACCCCACACTTAACTTTGGCAGTATCCGGGGCGGGGACAACCCGAACCGGATTTGTGCAAAGTGTGAATTGCAGATTGATCTGAGATTTTTGCCGGAAACCAGTATCGAGGAGATCCGTTCCCAATTGCATCAGAAGGCAAAAGGGGCATTGATGGGTTCTGATCTGACCATTGAATTCAGACCGGTCTTTGATGGTGTACCACCACTGCAGACCTCAGCAAATTCAGAGATCCTGAAAATCGCTGAAAAACTCTCGGGTCACCCGGCAAGTACTGTAGCTTTCGGAACAGAAGCCCCTTATCTGAGCCAGATGGGAATGGAAACCGTAATACTTGGTCCCGGTAATATTGATCAGGCACACCGGCCGGATGAATATCTGGAAATCAACCGAATTAAACCCATGATGCGCATCGTCTGCGGATTGATTCAGCATCTATGTGTTAAGGAAAAATAAGATGTCAACGCATTCATCTGATTTCATTCAGTGGTTCAGATCGGCAGCACCATACATCCATTCCCATCGGGGAAAAACATTTGTCCTTCATTGTGGTGGTGAACTGATTGCAGATCCGGTATTTCCGGAACTGGTACATGATATTGCCCTGTTAAACAGTCTGGGGATCCGTGTTGCCCTGGTCTTTGGTGCACGCCCGCAGATTGAAAAAGAACTCAAGGAACACGGCATTCAGCCACACCTTATATCAGGTCTCAGGGTCACGGATTCCAATACACTCGAAATCGTAAAATCTGTGGTGGGGTCCTTGAGAATACAAATTGAATCGCTGTTTTCCCTGGGCCTGCCAAACTCGCCCATGTCCGAGGCCAGTATCAAGATTGCATCCGGCAATTTTGTCGTGGCGAGGCCCATAGGAGTTATCGACGGTATAGACCTGCAGTTTACGGGTATGGTGCGTCGTATTTACAGTGATTTGATTCGTACCCGTTTACACAACCAGGAACTGGTTTTGATTCACCCCGTCGGATATTCGCCGACAGGCGAAGCATTCAACCTGGGATCCGTTGAACTGGCAAAGCAGGTAGCCCTTGAGTTACGGGCTGACAAATTATTGTTTCTCATGTCTGGTACCGGGTTACAGGATAACAGTGGTCAGGCCGTTCAGCACCTGACCCAGGGCCAGGCCGAGCAGCTCCTGCAAAACAAGGAGCTGACGGATGGATCTCCCTGGTTACAGCTGCAGGCCGGACTGGAGGCCTCGAAGCAGCAGATAGAGCGGATACATTTCATTGATCAGAGCCAGGATGGTGGCTTGATGCAGGAGCTCTTCAGCCGTGATGGAATCGGGACCATGCTGACTGCTGCTCCCTATGATGAACTCCGTAAAGCCAGCATCGATGATATCGGGGGTATTCTCGAACTGATACAGCCACTCGAGGAGAGCGGTAAACTGGTCCGCCGTTCCAGGGAAAAGATGGAAACCGAAATTAATGACTACTTCGTCATTATCAGGGATAACGCCGTCATTGCCTGTGCGGCTGTTCATATTTACGAAGACGAGGCCTGCGCCGAANNAAGCTGTCGAACGTTATGCCCGCGAGCATCAGATCATACGCCTGTTTGCATTAACGACACAGACCGTGCACTGGTTTGTAGAACAGGGATTTACAGAGGCTGCAATTGACGATCTGCCGGTTCAGAAAAAGCAACTCTATAATTACCAAAGAAACTCGAAAGTCTTCACAAAAAATATCTCCTGATCCAGGTGCAGAATATAACCCTGGATCAGGAGATGATTTGTCATGTTTTTATGCCGTCATGGCCAGGTTTTCCCGGGATAGTTTTTGTTTTTCTTCCCGGCGTCGCGCATACAGGATAAATTCGGTATAACCATTCGGTTGTTGCCGTCCCTTGAAAACCAGGTCTAGAGCTGCCTGGAATGGTACACTGGTATTGAAATCCGCTGCCATCGCCTGATAAGCAGGATCATCGCGATTCTGGCGATCTACAATCACCGCCATGCGTTTCATTGCATCGAGTACTTCATCCTCGGTTACGATGCCGTGGTGTAACCAGTTGGCAATATGCTGACTGGAGATACGCAGAGTCGCACAATCCTCCATCAACGCAATATCGTGTAAATCGGGAACCTTCGAACAACCGACACCCTGGCCGACCCAGCGGGAAACATAACCGAGTATGCCCTGGGCATTGTTTTCCAATTCATGACGTATTTCATTCAGAGTCAGTTTGTGTTCAGTGTTCATCACCGGAATATCCAGGATATCATCGACAAGTACTTCTTTCGCTTGCATCAATGCGAACTGCCGGCTGTGGATATTCAGGCGGTGATAGTGAATGGAATGCAGGGTGGCTGCGACCGGTGAAGGGACCCATGACGTGTTGGCACCTTCCTTCAAATGTTTGATCTTAGTCTCCATCATTGCATGCATCTCGTCCGGCATGGCCCACATGCCCTTGCCGATCTGCGCGTTGCCTTTCAATCCACATTGTAATCCAATCTGAACATTCGAGGCTTCGTAGGCACGCAGCCATTTTGTGGTTTTTAAATCGCCTTTCTGAATGATGGCCCCGGCTTCCATGTTAGTATGAATATCATCACCAGTGCGGTCCAGAAAACCGGTATTGATAAAAACAATGCGTTCGCGAGCATTGTAGATACAATTCTTCAGATTCACGGAGGTGCGACGTTCTTCATCCATGATTCCCATCTTCAGCGTGTTCCGTTCCAGATCCAGCGCGTCTTCGGTACGGGCAAACAATTCATTTGCATGGGCCACTTCGTCCGGGCCATGCATCTTCGGTTTAATAATATAGATCGAGCCGGTCCGGCTGTTACTTGATTTGCTGTTACCCTGCAGGTCATGTTTTGCTGACAGTGCCGTTACCATCAGGTCCAGCATCGTTTCCGGGATCGGCTTGCCGTTGTATAACACCGCATCTGTCTTCAGGTGGGCACCGACATTCCTGACAAGTAACAGGCTCCGGCCATGCATGGTAACCATTTTACCATCTGGACCAGTATAGATCCGGTCTTCTGCCATGGTCCGTTCGATCGTTTTACCGTCTTTCTCGATTGTACGCACCAACATGCCTTTCATCAGGCCCAGCCAGTTGCGATAGACCTTCAGTTTATCCTCGACATCTACCGAGGCCACCGAGTCTTCGCAGTCCATAATCGTGGTGATGGCCGATTCGATATGGATGTCATAGATATGGGCATGATCGCGGCGGCCGATAAAGTAACCTTCACCGAAACGTATCTCCACATGCAAGTCATGATGCATGAGCAGGATTGAATCCGGGTTAGCGGCGTCACCGGTATAACCTTTAAATTGTTGTGGTTTCAAAAGCGTGGTTTCCGTTCTATCTCCCATATGCGCAACTACCTGCCCGTCTTCAATACAGTAGTGCGTGGTATGACAATGAGTTCCCTTTTCCAGTGCAAAGTGACGGTCCAGGAAGGCGCGTGAAATTTTAATGACCTTTTCACCGCGGATAGGATTGTATTTTTTTATCTTCTTGCAGCCATCCGATTCTGGTACTGCATCAGAACTGTATAGTGCATCATAGAGGCTGGCCCAGCGTGCATTAGCAGCATTCAGCACATACCGGGCATTGTCCAGAGGAACCACGAGTTGCGGGCCGGCAACCTTGGCAATTTCGGGATCAACATTCGATGTGTTTACCTTGAATTCGTCAGGCGGCGGGACCAGGTAATTTATTGCCTTCAGGAAATCAACATAAGCTTCGTGGTCATGGGGTATGTCCCTGTTATTCAGGTGCCACTCGTCAATTTTTTTCTGTAGCTCATCGCGATAAGCAACCAGCTCATCATTAACAGGAGCAAGATCTCTCAAGATCTTTTCAAATTCTGTCCAGAAGTGATCCGCTGAAACACCGGTACCGGGCACGATATCTTTTTTCACCAGGTCAAAAAGTGCTTTGGCAATCTCCAGATCGCCGTGTCTGACCATTTCATAGTCCTCGCTGGTATTGCTCATCAGTCGTACCTCTGTTTTTATCGCGATAGCTGGCAGGCTCTTGAGGCATGATGTTGCGTCTGCCGGGTGGAGGCATAATATCTACGCTAACAATTGGACTTCACCCGCCGTTGTGCAAATAAAAATACTCAGGGGGAAGGATAAACGTATTAATATTGCATTGCAACATTAAATTTATTTTTTCTTACAATGACTTAGATTGCCCTAACAATCTGCAAAGGCGGGTAGGCTCAGTTTCGTGAGCCAATCGCGGGGACGATCAGGTAGCCTGGGCTTCCTCTTTTTCCAGTATTTCCAGGGTCAGGTCGTCGTCGGCTGCCGACACGATAACGTGGCCACCATGTTCAAGTTTGCCAAACAGGAGTTCTTCTGCGAGTGGTTTTTTGATTTTGTCCTTGATAAGGCGTTCCATAGGCCTTGCACCCATGATCTTGTCATGGCCATGTTCGGCCAGCCACAGGCGCGCCGCATCATCAACATCGATATAGACTTTCTTGTCATCCAACTGGGCCTGCAATTCAACCAGGAACTTGTCAACCACATTCTTGATGGTGGCCGGATCCAGCGGATTAAACTGGATGATGGCGTTCAGGCGGTTACGGAACTCGGGGCTGAACATCTGCTTGATGACCTCCATTGAATCACCGCTGTGATCCTGCTGGGTAAAGCCCACCGAGGTCCGGCTGATGCGATCAGCGCCGGCATTGGTTGTCATTACTAGGATTACATTCCTGAAATCAGTCTTGCGGCCATTGGTATCTGTGAGGGTGCCGTGATCCATAACCTGCAACATCAGGTTAAAGACATCCGGATGCGCTTTTTCCATTTCATCCAGCAACAGGACGCAATGCGGGTTTTTATTAACGGCATCCGTCAACAAGCCTCCCTGGTCAAAGCCGACGTAACCCGGAGGCGCACCGATCAAGCGTGATACGGTATGACGCTCCATGTATTCTGACATATCGAAGCGCAGCAACTCGATGCCCATGACCTGGGCCAGTTGTCTAGTCACCTCGGTCTTGCCAACGCCGGTTGGTCCTGCGAACAGGAAGGCACCAATCGGCTGTTGCGGGTTGCCAAGGCCAGAGCGGGACAATTTGATCGCACTAGCAAGCATAGAGATAGCCTCATCCTGGCCGAATACCACCATTTTCAGGTTACGTTCCAGGTTCTTCATGATGTCCTTGTCGGAAGTCGAGACATTCTTGGCTGGAATACGGGCCACTTTGGCAATGATTGTTTCAATATCATTGACGCCGATGGTCTTTTTGCGCCTGGAAGGACTAACCAACCGCTGGGAAGCGCCGGCCTCATCAATTATATCGATAGCCTTGTCGGGTAGATGTCGATCGTTGATATATCGATCAGTCAGTTCCACCGCAGAGCGTAAAGACTGATGTGTGTACTTCACTTCATGGTGATCTTCAAATCTGGATTTCAGGCCCTCAAGGATTTTCACTGCTTCATCAATCGTAGGTTCGGTTACATCGATTTTCTGGAAACGCCGGGCGAGGGCACGGTCTTTTTCAAAAATACCCCGGTATTCCTGGTAAGTTGTGGAACCTATACATTTCAGTTCACCTGATGCCAGTACAGGTTTAATAATATTCGAAGCATCCATAACGCCACCGGAAGCAGCACCGGCGCCTATGATGGTGTGTATTTCATCAATGAACAGGATTGAACCTTGTGTGCGTTTCAGTTGGGCAATAATATTTTTCAATCGCTTCTCAAAATCACCTCGATATTTGGTGCCGGCAAGCAGGGCGCCCATGTCGAGTGCATAAATGATGCTGTTTTCCAGAACTTCAGGCACATCACCATCAACAATTTTTTTCGCCAGTCCTTCAGCAATCGCCGTTTTACCAACGCCGGCCTCCCCAACATACAGGGGATTGTTTTTTCTTCGCCGGCAAAGTATCTGGATGGTACGTTCGACTTCAAGTTGCCTGCCTATCAAGGGGTCGATCTTTCCTGCCATAGCCTGGGCATTCAAGTTAATCGCATAACTCTCAAGGGGATTAGAGCCGCTTTCCTCAACCTGCAAATCTTCTTCACTGGGTGATTCAGAGCCTTCGCTTTGATCTTCCTCCGGGATCTTTGTGATACCGTGAGAAATATAATTCACGACATCAAGGCGGGTGATATCCTGTTGTGCGAGAAAATAGGCGGCATGCGATTCCCGTTCAGCAAAAATAGCAACCAGTACATTGGCACCGGTCACTTCTTTTCTTCCGGATGATTGAACGTGAAATACTGCGCGTTGCAGTACTCGTTGAAAACCAAGTGTGGGTTGTGTGTCCCGTTCATCATCTTCAGTCAGTAACGGGGCATTCTCGTTAATAAATTTTCTAAGTTCATGATGAAGTGCATTCATATCTGCACCACAGGAACGAAGAACCCGGGAAGCAGATGGATTATCAAGAAGAGCAAGCAAAAGGTGTTCGACCGTCATGAACTCATGGCGGTTGGCTCTTGCTTCCTTAAAAGCATTATTGAGCGTCAGTTCAAGGTCTTTATCTAACATGGTCTAGAAACCTTTAAGCCTTTTCCATCGTGCAAAGCAGCGGATGTTGATTCTCTCTTGAATAACTATTTACCTGAGATACTTTAGTTTCTGCAATCTCGTAAGTAAAGGTACCACAAATTCCTCTGCCGCGTGTATGTACTTCTAACATAATACGCGTTGCATTTTCCCTGTCCATTGAAAAAAATATTTCAAGGATGTGAACAACAAAGTCCATAGGTGTATAATCGTCATTATTCAAAATGACTTTATACATAGGCGGACGCTTCAGTTTGGGTTTAGTTTCCTGTAGCGCCAGGCCGTCGTCGTAATCCGGTTTGATTTTCTCAGCCATGAATATTACTAATAGCCAGAGTTATTGATTACTAACTATAATTATACGTATCATCTCATTACTTTCCATATATTGAGTCACGAAACGAAGCTTGAAAATCAGCCGTTAATCTCATTTGTTACGGCTGTGTGATCGTGTTCTCAGCGTCTATTTTTTGCAGTGCTTCATGATCAATCATATCAATAAAACGCCGGGCTGCGGGTGACAGGTATTTGTCCTGTCTCAACAGCATCCCGTAATGGCGTTTCGGGAAAAACTGGTTCAGTGAGATAACTTCCAGATTCTCCCGGCCCGTCAGACAAATCGTGTTGATAATTGAGATACCCAGCCCCTGCTCAACATATTTCTTGATGACCTCCCAGCCACCGGCCTCCAGCGCAACCGTATATTTCGCATTGTGTTGCTGGAAGATTACTTCCACCAGCCGCCAGGTAGACAAATAGCGGGGAGAAAGGATTAGCCCATATTGGCTGATATCCGCAATCGACACTTTTGCCAGTTCCGACAAGGGATGACCGCGAGGTGTGATCAGGACCGGATCATACGTGTGCGTCGGAATATATATAATGTCTTCAGGCACTTCCAGAATCGAACCGACTGCAAAATCCGCCGTACCTGTCCTCAGCATGTCCATACTTTCCCGGACGGTTACATTACTGAGTTTGACCTGGATACCAGGAAAGTTATCCCTGAATTCACGAATCAGCTCCGGCAGGATGTAGAGAATCGCAGATTCCCCGGCGGCAATGTGCAGTGTGCCCGAGACCAGATTATTGCAGTGTTCGTTGAAAGTATCCGGCAGCGACTCAAGTCCTTCAACCAGGTGTAAGCTCAGGTCCAGTAGCACCTTGCCCTGGGCGGTGAGGCTGATACGGGGACCATGGCGGTGAAACAACGGGCTATCCAGGTCTTTTTCCAGGCCCTTAACTAACAGGGACACTGCCGGTTGGCTCAGAAACATTTGCTCGGCAGCCTTGGAGATGCTGTTGCTCTGAGCTACATAGCAGAAGGCGCGAAGTTGCTTGAGGCGGTTTTGTTTAAGGGTAAATCGGCTAACAGAAACCATGATGGGCCCGAATTAAGTATTAGTAAAATTTATACTTAATATTAATACAATTAATTTGTCAAATGATGCGGCGCAACGTAATGTCTCCTTTCGGTTTCATACCGACCCGCCATACCGTAACTGCCACTGGCCCTTGGGTCTGTGATGTGTGGAGTAGGGTGGGCAAGTATGAGATTATCAAAAGCTTACTGCTGAATTTATGGTCTCTCTTTTTTGAGCGGGAGGAAGCATAATGACAAGAGAAGAACAAATCAAACAATTGAAGCAGGACTGGGCGAATAACCCGCGCTGGAAGAATGTCAAGCGTGAATACAGCGCTGAAGACGTCGTTCGTCTGCGCGGTTCCATCCAGGAAGAGTACTCCTTGGCCCGTCGAGGCGCAGAGAAACTCTGGAAACTGGTCAACGAAGAGGATTACATCAATTGTCTTGGCGCTGTCACGGGCGGTCAGGCCGTCCAGCAGGTCAAGGGCGGTATCAAGGCGATCTACTTGTCCGGTTGGCAGGTGGCTGCAGACGGTAATACTTCTGAAACCATGTATCCTGACCAGTCCCTCTATGCTGTGAATTCTGTACCAACCATGGTGCGTCGTATCAATAATGCCTTCCGCCGTGCTGACGAAATTCAGTGGGCAAAGAGCAATGGTGATATCGATTATTTTGCGCCGATCGTAGCCGATGCTGAAGCAGGTTTTGGTGGTGTACTGAACGCTTTTGAATTGATGAAGGGCATGATTGAAGCTGGTGCTTCCGGTGTTCACTTTGAGGACCAGCTGGCTTCCGTAAAGAAATGCGGTCACATGGGCGGCAAGGTCCTGGTGCCGACGCAGGAAGCCGTGCAGAAACTGACCGCCGCACGTCTGGCGGCTGATACGATGAGCGTTCCGACCGTCGTACTGGCCAGAACCGATGCTAATGCGGCTGCATTGCTGACTTCCGATGTCGACGAACGTGACCAGAAGTTCGTTACCGGTGAACGTTCCTCGGAAGGTTTCTTCATCGCCAAGGCTGGCATTGACCAGGCAATCGACCGTGGTCTGTCCTATGCACCTTATGCTGACCTGCTGTGGTGTGAAACCGCCGTTCCGGATATGGAAGAAGCCAAGATATTTGCCGAAGCCATCAGGAAAGAACACCCGGAACAGTTGCTGGCCTATAACTGTTCACCTTCCTTCAACTGGAAGAAAAACCTCAGCGACAGCGACATCGCCAAGTTCCAGAGGGAACTCGGTGCCATGGGTTACAAGTACCAGTTCATTACATTGGCCGGTGTTCACAACATGTGGTACAACATGTTTGACTTGACCTATGAGTATGTACGCAAGGGTATGACCGCCTATGTTGAAATGGTCCAAGAGAAGGAATTCGCCGCCAAGGATCGTGGTTACACCTTCGCCAGTCATCAGCAGGAAGTCGGTGCTGGCTATTTTGATGATGTGACCACCGTCATTCAGGGCGGCGTCTCCTCAGTCCGTGCCCTTGATGGCTCAACCGAAGAGGCACAATTTGACAGCAAAGCTGGCTAACACCTGGAAGGGAATAAACCCGCAAAACCCGGTCAGCTTGAAAGAGCGACCGGGTTTTTTTATGCATATGGAGGTGCTGTATGCCGCGGGCGCTGGGATGCGCACGACTGCAGGGATGCAGGAGGTAGAGCGACGCAGGAAGCCTAAACCGAGGAGTGGCGAATGCACAGGGACATAATGGTCAAAAATGGTTCCATACAATTTCGCCACTTCCGCCATCCCTGGCGGTCTTAACCACTCATGCAGGGAGCACACAAGCGCTGTATTTTAATTTATATGCTGCGAGTGCATAAGCGTGCGTGAACTAGACAGAAGTGTATTCTTTACAGTGATTTGCCGTACAATACGGCGCAATTCCGGTTATGAAAAAAACAAAGGAAACGCGTGTGAAACTCAGTGCCGATGAATTCAAGCAATGGGAGCAGAAGTCGATTACGCTTCTCGGAATGTCCGGGGTCGGAAAGACACGGCTCGCCTGTCTGTTGCGCAAGCATCACTGGTTTCATTTCTCCGGTGATTACCGTATCGGTACCCGTTACCTAGATGAACCGATACTTGATCACATCAAGAAAGAACTGATGCAGATCCCCATCATGAGAGAGCTGTTACGTTCCGATTCAATACAAATCAGGAATAACCTTTCGGTAGATAACCTCAGCCCGGTATCGACGTTCTTGGGTAAACTCGGTGATCCCGAAAAGGGTGGCCTCGGGCTCTCGGAATTCAAGTATCGGCAGGAGTTGCATCGATTGGCAGAACTTGATGCCATGAAAGATGTCCCCGAATTTATTGAGAAGGCCCATTACATCTACGGTTATGATCATTTTATCAATGATGCCGGTGGCAGCCTCTGTGAACTGGATGATCCGGAAGTGTTCGAACTGCTCTCCGAAAACACACTGATCTTGTATATCAAGGCATCGCAGCATGATGAAGAGGAATTGATAGAACGGGCACGCCAGTCACCTAAACCCTTGTACTATCGTGAGGCCTTCCTCGATGAGCAACTGGAACTTTACATGAAAGAAAAGAACCTGCATTACGTGGCCTTGATAGAACCGGATGATTTTGCCAGTTGGGTATTCCCGCGCCTGTTTTATTCTAGGATCCCCCGTTACGAGGCCATCGCGGAAAAATACGGCTATACCATCACCTCGGAGCAAGTTAGTGCCATAGATGATGAGGCCGGTTTTCTGTCGTTGCTGAGCGATGTATTGAACAAGTAAGGGGAATACTCAATGCCGCTCGTTGCCAATACCGCATTACCCAGTTTTGCCCGTTTGCTTAAAGAGGGTGAGACAGTCATCGATAGTGATCACGCAATCCATCAAGACATTCGAGAATTACATATTGGACTTTTGAATATGATGCCGGATGGTGCACTGGAAGCAACCGAGCGACAGTTTTTCCGGCTTGTGGGTGAGAGTAACCAGATTGCCCAGTTCTACGTGCATCCTTTTTCATTACGGGAAATTGAAAGAACCAAAGAAGGCAAGGCGCATATTGATCAATATTACAAGACCTTCGATCAAATCATGGAAGAGGGACTGGATGCCCTGATTATCACCGGTGCCAATGTCACTGGCACACAACTGTCGGCGCAAGCGTTCTGGGATCCGTTAATAAAGATCATCGACTGGGCCTTTGATAATGTCACGTCCACCCTGTGTTCCTGCCTGGCAACCCATGCCGTGATGGAGTTTCGATATGGACAGAAAAGGGCCCTGTTACCCGGTGGTAAATGTTGGGGTGTCTATCCCCACAAGGTCGTGAACCAGCTCCATCCGCTGGTGACTGGCGTCAACACGAGGTTTGATGTACCACATTCTCGCTTCAACGAGGTCTTTCGCCACCAGTTTGACCGGGCCGGGCTCCGGATACTGGCACAGAGCGAGGAGGCCGGCGTGCACCTGGCGACCAGTGAAGATGGCTTCCGCCTGGTGTTTTTCCAGGGTCATCCGGAATATGACTCCATCAGCCTGTTGAAGGAATACAAGCGGGAAGTGGGACGCTATATCGATGGAGAGATCGACGAATACCCGCCTTTGCCGGAAAACTATCTCAGCCTGCGTTCCTCGGCCATTCTTGAGGAATACAGGGACCGGCATATTGTTAAACGCAACAAGAAGCAAAAACCGGAAGCGTTTCCGGAAGACTTGATTATCCCGACACTGGATAATACCTGGCATGACAGTGCCGAGGCAGTCATTAATAACTGGATTGGCAAGGTCTATCAGGTTACCCACATTGATCGACGCATTCCATTCAAGGATGGCATCGACCCAGACGATCCAATTGGTATCAGGTAATGTATTAACCCAGTCCTATATATTTATAAAATTCTTATTAATAAAAAGTTCTTCACGATGCTTCTGTAAATTCTTAAAGCATCGATCATGATTTGACAAATGTTGTTATTTAAGTCAAGTAATATTAATTATAGAATTGATATTGTGTTTGATATCACATAAAAAAGAGATAGAGACAATCGGGCCATAGTGATTGCCAATTTTCTATAGCCGGCCCTCAATGACATGGCGACGGTATTTATCAATGCTAGTCAGCATGCAATAATCTGGAAAACAAATTTCATACGAAGTTTATGGGACGCTGGCGACCACCATCCCCGAAATCATCACCTTATATCACTCGTCGGGGATACCAGTCCCTGGAAAAGGAAATGACGATGCTTTGGGAAAAACGAGCTGAAGTCACAAAAGCCTTGGCAGCCGCTGCTGCAGAGGGCGATCGATCGGAAAATGCGGAATACATCTACCGAAAAAAACAGTTACGTGAGATCGACAACCGCGTTACCTACCTGCAGAAACGCATGCCAATCCTGAGAATCGTCGACCAGGTGGGAGATAAAAACTTGGTATTCTTCGGTGCTACGGTGACATTAGAGGATGAACAGGGGAATGTATATGTACACCGTATCGTCGGCGCCGATGAAATAGTCTCGGATAAGCCTCACATCAGTGTGGATTCACCTATGGCAAAAGCTTTGATAGGGAAATCTCTGAATGAAATGGTTTCTATAAGAGTAGCGGGAGAAATTCGGGAATATTACATTACGATAATTGAATATCTGGTTGATTGATTGCAGTGTAATATATTGCTTTCTTATTACTTTTAATAGTAGCAGTTTACGCCAAGCGGTTATAAATCAAGTCTAATCATGAACATGAATATGTCTGCATCGAACTTGTTCCGGTTAAGGACCTTGTTGTATTCCAGGGTACCGCTGATGTTGTCCTTGTAAAAATATCTTACCCCGACACCGACCTGGAACTCGTCATCATCGTCGGGCTGGGTCGCTCCAATATTGGACGGCAGGCCGCCGGCATCCTCACCATCATTCCGGCTGATGTCATTGAAATAATACACAGACACGAAAGGTTCAAGACCATTCATGCTATAGGCAACATCGGTGCCGATCAGAAATTGTTTCAAATCCAGCTTGCGTTTACTGATCGATCGAGCAGTATTGGGCCCGACTTCGTTATAGGCGTCCTGTTTTTCATCGGTGTAGAGGAATCCGACCTGGCCGCCGAATACCCATTGCCTATAGGTCTGGATGGCATTCAGGTTGGCTGCCATGAACCAGCGCGAGGAATCAAAGTTACCGGTGATACGTCCACCGCTAACGTTATCAATGCGGACAGTCTCGTATTTCAGATCAGAATAACCCGCCGTGACATCCACGCTGAATACATCGTTGATCAAATAGGCCACATAGGGTGCTACGGTATAGCCATCGGCCTCATTATTACCGCCGTTGTAAGCGGTATCTGTATCAGTCCTTTCATAGCCAAAGGCCAGGCCGACGAGAAATTGTTCACCGAAGAAACGATCGGCACCAAACAGGGCGATATCCTGATCGCCATCATAAGAGGCTATGGGCTGCACCACGGAATTTATAGGCAAATCGGCTTCGAATGAGGTGCGGGTATAGCTGCCCCAGATACCCCAACCGCCCGGCAGGTCGCCGGCCGAATGGCCCGAGATATAGTGATCGCCTTTAAATGAAAATGACTCCTCGTACTGCTTCCCAGCTTCCGTTTTGTTCTGCTTGGCCACGTTGCTCGCGGTGATTCGCAGGACGTCAGGATTGGTAACGGCCGGGCCAACGCCATTCAGACAAAAGCTGAAATTAATTTCATTACATTCCTGGCTGGCGTTGACGGAAGATGTGATCATGCAACTGATGTATATTAGGGCGATAACGGAAGTTCTTTTCATCAATCCTCTCCCCGGTGATAAATTGCTAAATAGAATATATTAAATATAAGCGATTTCAGTCAAATTGCACTATCGATGCAGTATTCTTTACAGTTCACAGCCTGCTGCCGGAGCGACGGTATTGAAGAAAGTGTAATTAATATCGTCGGTTCCTGACAAGATTTTTGCAAGAATATATCCGGAAAAGTATATCAAATCAGTTGCCCGCAGTAGACCCCGTCATATACTCGTGATGAAGAATAAGAATGGCAAGTTGATTGCAAACACCTCGACGCTGACATTATTGAGGCGCTTAAATCCTACGGTTTTGAAGAGCACTAAAAATTTTTACTGCTACAAAAAAACCGGGACGATATCAGTCACCCCGGTCAGGCTTGGTATTATTGTCTTTTATTTTCAGGCAGCAAGCTGTCTTAACACATAAGGCAGAATGCCGCCGTTATTGAAATATTCCCATTCCTTTGGAGTATCAACTCTGACAGCGGCCTGGAAGCCGATCGCTTCACCGTCATCCGGCTTGGCAATTACGGTAACTTCCTTTGCACCCACTTCAAGGCCTTCAATCGAATAGATTTCCTCGCCGGTCAATCCGAGTAAATGTGCATTTTGATTATCTTTGAAGGTTAACGGTAACACACCCATGCCGACAAGGTTGGATCGGTGAATGCGTTCAAAACTTTCAGCAATTACTGCCTGCACACCAAGCAGCTTGGTGCCCTTGGCCGCCCAGTCACGGGAGGAACCGGTACCGTATTCCTTGCCGGCCAGCACGATCAGCGGCACGTTCTCTGACTGGTATTTGATGGCTGCATCGTAAATGCTCATTTGTTCACCAGAAGGTTGATGAGTTGTCCAGCCGCCTTCCGTGCCCGGGGCCAGCTGATTGCGCAGGCGGATGTTGGCGAAGGTACCACGCATCATCACTTCATGATTGCCACGCCGGGAACCGTAGGAGTTGAAGTCCCTGGGTTGCACTCCATGCTCAATAAGATATTTCCCGGCAGGGCTGTCGGCCTTGATGGAACCGGCTGGAGAAATGTGATCGGTGGTGATACTGTCACCCAGCAATGCCAGCACGCGGGCGTTTTTAATCTGGTCAAAACCTTCGGCTTCCATCCCCATGCCCTCGAAATAAGGCGGGTTCTGGACGTAGGTGGAATCACTGTCCCAGTTGTAGCGATCTGATGCAGCAACCTCAATGCCAGCCCAGCGGCTGTCGCCCTTGAAAACGTTGGAATAACTGCCTTGAAACATCTTGGAATCGATCGTGGACGCAATCGCCTCCTGGATTTCAGTCTGGTTCGGCCAGATATCTTTCAGGTATACATCATTACCGTCTTTGTCCTGAGCAATCGGTTCCTTGTTGAGATCAATGTCGACGCGGCCAGCCAGGGCGTAGGCCACAACAAGCGGTGGGGAGGCCAGGAAATTCATTTTGACTTCGGGATGAACCCGGCCCTCGAAGTTGCGGTTGCCAGACAGTACGGAAGCCACGATCAAGTCACCCTCATGAATGGCATCGCTGATCGGTTTAGATAATGGCCCGGAGTTACCAATACAGGTGGTACATCCGTAGCCTGTAATGTGATAACCCAGGGCCTCGAGATGCGGCATCAAGCCGGCCTTCTTCAGGTAGTCCGTGACCACCAGTGATCCCGGGGCCAGGCTGGTCTTCACCCACGGCTTGCGTGTTAGGCCTTTTTCGTTGGCGTTCTTGGCCAAAAGGCCCGCGGCGACCATGACCGATGGATTGGATGTATTGGTACAGGAAGTAATGGCGGCGATGACATGACGACGGCGCCATCGTTGAGATCGTATTCATTAACCTCTTCATCCTTGACCCGGATTGAGCCTGCATGATGCGACTCTTCGGCAGCGACAGCGGTACCGCCACCTTCACCTTCAAACTTGGCAATTTCCTGGTGCCGGCTTGGGCCGCCAGCGCGGTGGTCCTGCATTTCGGTCATATGATGGGTGACAATGGTCTTGGCCTGGCTCAACGGGATACGGTCCTGTGGACGTTTCGGGCCAGCCAGGCTGGGGACAACGGAACTCATATCGAGGTCCAGGACATCATTGTACTCGGCATCCGCATCGTCCTCTGCCCGCCACATGCCCTGGGTCTTGGCATAGGCCTCAATGAGCTTGACCTGTTCATCGGCGCGACCGGTCAGCCGTAGGTAGGTCAGGGTCTCTTCATCAATCGGGAAGATCCCACAGGTTGCGCCATACTCCGGTGCCATGTTGGCAATGGTGGCGCGGTCAGCCAACGGCAGGTTGGCCAGACCATCACCAAAAAATTCCACGAATTTACCGACCACACCTTTCTTGCGCAACATCTGCACCACGGTCAGGACCAGGTCCGTCGCGGTGGCGCCTTCCGGCAATTTGCCTGTCAGTTTAAAACCAATGACCTGCGGGATCAGCATAGTGATGGGTTGTCCCAACATGGCGGCCTCGGCTTCGATTCCACCGACACCCCAGCCCAGAACACCCAGGCCGTTAATCATGGTGGTGTGGGAGTCGGTGCCGACCAAGGTGTCCGGGTAGGCCTGGGTTTTGCCATCGACTTCCCGGGTGAACACCGTCCGGGCCAGGTATTCCAGATTGACCTGGTGGCAGATCCCGGTATCCGGTGGCACCACCTTGAAATTGGAAAAGGCATCCTGGCCCCAGCGCAGGAAGCTGTAGCGTTCCTGGTTACGTTCAAATTCGATTTCAGCATTTTTTTCAGCTGCATCGGGACGCCCGAACACATCCACCATAATAGAGTGGTCGATGACCAGTTCCGCCGGCGACAGTGGATTGATCTTCTTCGGATCGCCGCCAAGGTTCTTCATGGCATCGCGCATGGCAGCGAGATCGACGACAGCTGGGACACCGGTGAAGTCCTGCATCAGTACACGTGCCGGCGTAAAGGCAATTTCCTTGCTGGTTTCGGACTTGGCATTCCAGGAAGCGAGGGCAGCAATATCATCTCTCGTGACGTTAACGTCATCTTCACAGCGTAACAGGTTTTCCAAAAGGATTTTCTGGGAGTAAGGCAGCTTGTTTACATTGGCGAACTGTTTGCCAAGTTCCGCTAGAGAGAAAATTTCGTATTCTTTATTAGCTACTTTCAGCGTCGTGCGAGTCTTATAGCTGTCTTTCATGTATTGCTCCGTAGGGTGCGACAATTCAAAGCGCGCTATTATGCGTTATTTCGTCTTTCAGGCATAGGCCATCCAAAGCGATAATGCCTTCAGGCAGGTTGCGGAATTTTCTCTGCCTGCCGGGTGCTTTCTATCACGCCACCACCCAGGCATACTGCACCGTCATAGAGCACAATATATTGGCCCGGCGTCACGGCACGCTGGTCAGTATCAAAAGTCACACGACATTCACTGGTTTCACTCACCTCGACTGTGCAGCTCTGATCGGGCTGGCGATAACGGGTCTTGGCCATGCAACGAAATGCTGTGGCCGGTGGCTGACCCGATACCCAGTGCATGCTGTGGGTCAATAACCCCTTGCTGAACAGCAGAGGATGGTTGTGCCCCTGTGCCGCATAGAGTGTGTTATTGTGGATGTCCTTACCGACAACGTACCAGGGATCTTCACCCTGACCACGGACACCACCGATGCCAAGTCCCTGTCGCTGACCCAGGGTGTAGTAAAACACACCATCGTGATGCCCAAGCAGATCACCCTCGGGTGAAAGGATAGCGCCGGGTTGTTTTGGAATATAACGGCTGAGAAATTCTCTGAAGTCACGTTCGCCAACAAAACAGATGCCGGTACTGTCCTTTTTATCATGGGTGATCAGACCATGATCACGGGCCAGTTTCCTGACATCCGGTTTTTTCATTGCACCAATCGGAAACAGCGATGTCGATAGCTGTTTCTGATCGAGACGGCAAAGGAAATAACTCTGGTCCTTGTTTTCATCGAGTCCTTTCAGTAACTGGTAGCAGCCCTGTTCGTATTTGATACGGGCATAATGGCCTGTGGCGATACGGTCAGCACCCTGCGCCAGCGCCAGTGACATGAACGTATTGAACTTGATCTCCTGGTTACAGAGTATATCCGGGTTGGGTGTTCGCCCGTTCCTGTATTCATTAATAAAGTGACTGAAGACCTGGTCCCAATAATCTTCGGCCAGGTCCACCGTGTTGAGGTGAATACCCAGCACCTCGCAAACATGCATGGCATCTTCAACGTCTGCTTCCCAAATGCAGCTGCCATCTTCAGATTGTTCATCCCAGTTCTTCATGAACAGGCCTTCGACCTCATATCCCTGCTGTTTCAGTAACAGCGCAGCCACCGAGGAATCCACTCCTCCTGACAAACCGACGATGATCTTTTCTTTTTTCATGTCTAATAAATACAGCGATAACTCACACGGCATGGTTCAACATGTCGAGCGGATAGCGTTTACCGGCCAGATAATCCTTGAGGCAGCGTATTACCATGGGGCTGCGCAGGCGTTCTTGCCTGGCCTCGATTTCCCCCGGGGTGAACCAGACAGCACGGATGATGCCATCATCCAGTGGCTTATCATGTTTCCTGTTGCAGGTTCCCGCAAAACAAAAACGCAAATAAATCATGTCCACATGCGGGTTGGGGTACTGGTACACCCCGACAAGGTATTCAGGCCGGAATTCCCAGGCTGTTTCTTCCAAGACCTCGCGTTTCACCGCATCGATCAGTGACTCGCCTTTTTCCAGGTGACCGGCCGGTTGATTGAATACCACAAGATTATCGGCTTCTTCCTCAACCAGCAGAAAGCAGCCATCTTTTTCCGCGATCGCTGCGACAGTCACATTGGGTTTCCATTGCATGGATTATCAATACCTCCCCCATATGGGTTAAATACCGGATTTACGTTAGAATAAAGGCAAATACAGGCTTTCTGGATTCAGCACATCGAATGAACAAAATACCACATGCACTCAGTCTTGGCATATCCCTTGCACTTCTGTGGTTGCTGCTTTCCGGCCATTATACAGTCCTGTTACTGGCACTTGGCCTTGGTTCTGTCCTGCTGGTCGTTTATCTTGGTAGGCGCATGGACGTGATCGACCACGAGGGACACCCCATACATTTAAAGTTCAAGCCCACCCTGTTTTACTGGGTCTGGTTGCTCAAGGAAATCATCATAGCCAATATCGATGTCAGTCGACGAATCCTTTCGCTGCGTTCCGACATTTCACCCACAGTTGTGAAGGTCAAGAGTTCCCAAAAGACCACCGTGGGCCGGGTTATCTATGCCAACTCGATTACCTTGACCCCGGGAACAGTGTCAATGAGTATTGATGATGACTTGATCCTGGTACATGCCCTGTCCGCTGAAGGTGCTGCAGCGCTGGATGAGGGTAAGATGGACAGGCATATCTCGATGATTGAGGAAGATTACTGATGTTTGCAGCCGCTATGATCGCTATTCTGCTGGCCATGTTCATGTCATTATGCCGGGCCTTGCTAGGGCCGACATTATATGACCGCCTACTCGCGGTTAATGTGCTGGGTACAATCACCGTGTTGTTTATTGCCGTTTTCGGTTTTCTTACCGGTCGCCCCGAGTTTCTTGATATTGGTCTGGCTTATGCATTGATTAATTTTATTGCCACGATTGCAGTGCTTAAGTTTTTTGAATACCGTGACATGGGCCGTGCAACGGAGGAAGAACTCGATATATGAATCATGTAGTCGATATACTCAGTTGGAGTTGTTTGCTTGCTGGTGCCTTTTTTTTGTTAATCGGAGTGATTGGCCTGTTACGGTTTCCTGATTTCTTCACCCGCCTGCATGCTGCCAGTGTAATAGAGACCCTTGGCAGCCTGTTGATAGTTACCGGTCTAGCATTACAGGCTGAACAGGCATTGGTGATTGTGAAACTTATATTACTAATCGTGTTTATCATGTTTACTTCACCTACCGCGGCACATGCGCTGGCCAAAGCTGCCTTGCATGGAAAACTCGAACCGGTAACCAGTACAGAGGACAACAATTGATGGAAACATTGATTAATATAATTTTGCTTACATTCCTGGCTATCATTGCGATTGCCATCACGCGTATACGACACCTGTTAGTAACTGTGGTCCTGACCGGGATGTTCAGCCTGTTGTCGGCCAGTTTACTAGTCAGTATGGATGCTGTTGATGTGGCATTTACTGAAGCCGCCGTAGGTGCCGGGATCTCAACCCTGTTATTCCTGAGTGTATTGGCTCTAACCTCGACAGAAGAACTCGCGGGTAACAGAAAATTCTCGAGTATTGCTTTTATCCTTGTCAGTATAACCGGTGCAATACTGATATATGGCACACTGGATATTCCAAAATTTGGTGATCCGTCTGCCCCGGTGCATCATCATATTGCTGAACGTTTTATATATGAATCTCCGGACGAAATCGGAGTCCCCAATATGGTGACCTCGGTCCTTGCAAGTTACAGAGGCTATGACACCTTGGGTGAGACGACCGTAATCCTGACAGCAGGCATCGGGGTGCTTTTACTTTTGGGTCGCGGTAAGCAGGATAAAGAAACTGATTAATCCGGAAACTATTCATGGAACATCACCTCGTCCTGAGAGTTATTGCCAAGTTCATCATACCGATGATTCTATTGTTTGCCTTTTATGTACAGTTCCACGGTGATTATGGGCCCGGCGGCGGCTTTCAGGCAGGTGTAATCTTTGCTGCCGGCTTTATCCTCCATGCACTGATATTTGGCTTAGATCATACCCGCAAGGTCTTACCCCCGGTAGTATTGCGTGTCACAGGAGCGCTAGGGTTGTTGTTATATCTCGGTACCGGACTCGCAGGTATCCTGCTGGGCGGGAACTATCTGGATTACAATGTGTTTGCGGCTGATCCTATCAGCGGACAACACTTGGGAATATTGTTGATTGAAATGGGTGTGGGCATTACTGTTGCTTCAGTGATGTTGTCATTGTTTTATATCTTTGCCCAACCCTGATTCGTTTGTTTCTTCAATTTTGTAAACTTTAATCTCAGGGTTATCCCAACTACCTTTCATCGTATATTGGACACGAAGTATTTTACCAATTTGTTTCGGTATGGATTCAAAGACTTCACCTGCCAGAAAAATCGTTGTGCCGATTCCAATACCAACCGGACCAAACAGGGCTCCTGTTACCGGGAGGCTCCCGGTTACCCTAGGTGATACAGTGACAATTTGATCATAATCTTGTGTAACCAAACCGGTGCGGCCGGACATACCAATATCTATTGTGGGTCCGGTCAATGTAAAATCATTGGTATAAGCATTACCATTCTCAATGCTGTAATGTCCACCGATGCGATTAAACACGATGTCAGTACTAAATGGATTACTGACATTCAGAGTCAGTAATTGTGGTATGGTCTGTACACCCAGGAGGCCCAGCAGGCCTAGCATCCGTCCTGCAGACTGTTCTACCTTTACCAGTTCCCCGTCTTTGATAATGAGATCAAGTGTACCCTTGAACCCCCCAATGGAAAAATCCATTGGTGATCCATTCCAGCTACCATTCAGGGTGATCCAGGTCTTGCCATTCTTGATATATTTTTCGGTGTGATTGAATGTTTTGCGCAAGTCATAAAAACGTTCAGCTTCAACCGTAAAACGGAAACTGGTTTTTTCATTATCATTTTCAATTATCCATGAGCCACTCCCGTTGAAGGAAAATTCCGGTTTGCTGATTAAAAATGAATCTATGATAAGACCTTTTTCGGTTCTAGAGGTGTCTATTTCCAGTTTACCGAGTTCATAATCAGAATATTTGAAATCCATTGTACTGATTTTGAATTCAGGCAGGTTCTTGGAACTGCTTGTTTTCCCGTTTTTCTTTTCGACTACCTTGATATAGAGTTTATTGAAACTACCAACGATTTTCTCCTGTTTCATATTCGCGGGAATAGTCAGATTCCCATCGATTTCGCCTCCGGCCATACCAACCAGCCAGCCAGTAGGTGTATTCTCGATTGATACATCTGTATTGGCAAACTCCTGTTCCAGGGCATTCATGGTATTGGCTTTCACATTAACCACGATGTGCGTGTCATTACTGGCCGGAAGATTGACCGCAAGTACATCAATAAATTTATTCCAGCCATCAAGTGACAGTTTGTCGACTTGGCCATTGATCTCCAGCTGATTGGTCCTGGCCATGTCTTTCTGCTGATTTTCCATTCCTCCGGTAAACTGGGCAACCAGGCTTGTATCATATTCAATCTTCACCTTTGCCATACTACTGCCATCGAGCGACAGACTGATTTTCAGTGGAATACTTTCATTTCCTTTGTTAAAAGGTTCCGGAAAATCTAGTAGCAACCCACCAAGTTCTGATGCGATTATCAGTTTCTGTCCATTATCTGTAGATTCGTTATCCTGGCGCAACTCGGCTGACCAGCGTGTTGAGCCCTTGATATGTTTTTGCAGCTTATCGGTTAAGCCAGACTGCGTTGGGAAAAAATGCCGTAATACTTTTCCGATATAGGCACTGTCAGCATTTCCTGAAAAGTTTAACGAAAGATCATTTTCATTGTTGGCAGAAATATCAAGCGAAATCTCTTGCTCGAGAAAATGGCCTGTTAAAGAACGGGTGGACATTTCGTGTCGGCTAAAGAGGACATCTCCCCTGATATCATCTAGCTGGATGCCGAGTGAAGGTGAATTAAACATAAGACCATCAAGCTCAACCTTGCCATTGACTCTCATTTTTTCATCATAGAAAGGAATAATGATTTCAATGTCTATTGAGATCGGGCCTTGTAGTTCGTGTTTGAAAACTTCGGTCAACTGCGGTATTGATGCTAGTGGGCTGTTTTTCAAAATGGATATGGCTTCTTCTGCCTGGTTTCTGACATTGCCTGTAATTTTCATCAAGGCATTATCTGTATCGAAATCTTCCACAGAAGCCCGTACATCATAAAACTCCGAATTATGAATGAATCCGGAATTAGTAATCACATCTAGTTTTTTATTATCGATGATAAGTTCTGCATCTACACGTTCCGCCGGTAGCCATTCTGGATCAAATTCCAGATTCAAATTATTTATATTTGCAATAGCCTGAAACCTCCCGTTGTTATTTTTAAATGGGAAATCTTTCGGGTTTCCACGCAGAATAAAATCCATCGAGGACACAGTACCGGATATGACTGAACGCTTGATCCAGTTACTGAGTTTATCATCCATGACAACCGGTAAGTACCGCGACACATATTCTACGTTTGCATTGGTAACGCCGAACATTAAGTTAGAGCGAATAGCCAGAGTCTCCGAGGCAATGTTTATCTTGCCGTTCATATATGCATCGAGGTGATCGGTACTAGCTTTGAGATTGATAGCCCGAACCAGCCACTGGCTTTCATCTGTATGGTTCCAGAAAATCATTCCCTGAATATCGTTAAATTGCAACGGTGAACTGAAGGCATCGGGTACATTAAGCGTCAGGGGTGACCCATGGAACTGAAGCGTGCCCCTATCCGCCATCGCTGTAATTGACGCGGACAAGTCTTGGGCAAGTACCCGCTCTTTATTGACACTGATGTTGATTGAATTTGTTTCAGTGGAGAACCAGTTTCTTTCCGGTGAACCGGTATCAATGACGATGCTGGTATCAGCCAGTTCTCCCTGAATATAAATCTGGTTTGCCTTTATGACTTTACGAAGCTTTTCATGTAAGGAAATAAACGGAAAAATATCATCAATACTGAGATAACTGCTATTCAGACTATAGGTATAACCAGACAGGGAACCCGGTTCCCGGCGCAGGACCAACTGTGTCATTGGCCATACTTTTCGACTGGTGACCAGACTTTCAATGCGGACACTGGCAGCAAAATGATCACTATCTGGAATGACTGCAAAGGCCGCAGACAGGTTATTTATCTCCTCTGAGTGCCCTAGGTAACCCAGCTTGATTGACTGATTATCAATTCTCCCCATGATCCCGGTAATTTTTGCATTTTGCCATTTGCTCCATAGTTCTATATCGAGTGGCTCGCTACTGAGTGTCAAATCACCCAGTGTCTGTTCATAAAGTCTCAACCATTCGTCAGTCAGCAGTTGTTTGCCACCGAGATAAAGTTCACCGGACCAATCGGGCTTGGTGATATCACCATGGACATTCAATGCAAAGACAAAATTTCTACCGTATGTCTCGGGAAGGCCCGCATAACCATTAATCTGCATGCGTTGGCTTGTTTTTCTGAGAAGAAGATCAACATCTGTAAAAAGCAATGGCGTGTAATCATCTGTCCTGTCAATATAGGTAATAGTAGCGTCTTCTATTGAGATGCTTTTTTGTGACAGTATCCAGGCAGCGAGACCTGCCGGATTGCCGGGCATACCTTCGCTCGATTGTTGTTGGCTGGCAAGAGCGAAGGAGCCGTCCTCTTTGCGAATCACGGTTAACTTGATGCCTCTGACTGCAATATCCAGCCTGGTCAGATTTTCCCCGAAATAGGCGTAAAAAGGATTGAAACTGATTCGTGCTTCCTCGAAACGGGTAGGTTTGACTGCAGATTCGTCGACAAGTCGTATACCTTGCAGGGAAAAAACAGCAGTCCAGCCTTCCCACGAGGCATTGATATTATCTATTTCAATTTCATAACCTGTTTTTTCAGTTACCCAGCGGGTTATCTCGGCATTGTATTGATTGATACCAGGTAACAAAAATCGCGCTATTGACACGGCAACGGCAACAGACAATATCAATGCAGCAGAAATATACCAGCAGGCGTGATATAGACGTCTAGGCAGGCTGTTTGTCATTCTCAACGCCGTTACATCAGAACGATGTCATATTGTTCCTGGGTATAGAGAGGTTCAACCTGGAAGGTAATGGCTTTGTCAATGAATGCCTCTAGCTCAGCGACGCTGGCTGATTCATCATCGAGCAACATATCAACTATCGATTGTGATGCAACGACCAGTAATTTTTTCGCGTCAAATTGTCTCACTTCACGTAATACTTCCCGGAATATTTCAAAACAGACAGTTTCCCTGCTTTTCAGTGAACCCCTGCCGTTACAGGTTGGACAGGTCTCACAGAGTATATGTTCCAGACTCTCCCTGGTTCTTTTTCGTGTCAGCTGGACCAACCCCAGAGAAGTCAGTTCACTGATGATAATTTTTGAATGGTCACGATCCAGGTGTTTTTCCAATGCTCTTAATACCTGCCTGCGGTGTTCCGGGTTTTGCATATCAATGAAATCAATGATGATAATACCACCCAGATTCCGCAGTCGTAATTGTCTGGCAATTGTCTGAGCAGCTTCCAGATTGGTCTTGTAGATGGTTTCTTCCAGATTACGATGACCGACGAAGGCACCGGTATTAATGTCTATGGTAGTCATTGCCTCGGTTTGATCGATAATCAGGTAGCCCCCGGATTTGAGCTGAACTTTCTTGTCCAGTGCTCGTTGTATTTCATCTTCCACGGAATAAAGGTCCAGGATAGGATATTCACCAGTGTAATATTCGATACGACCCAAGAATTCCGGAACAAACTGCCGGGCAAATTCCATGACGCGTTGATAGGTCTCCTTGGAATCCATGCGTACACGCTCAATGTCGGTTTTAATCAGGTCGCGCATGGTCCGCAATGTCAGGGGCAAGTCTTCATAGACAATGGATGGGGCAGCAAGTTTATCACCCTTGTCCAGTGTCGAATCCCATAGCTTGTGCAGGAATTCAATGTCACGGTAGATTTCTTCATCGGAAACGCTTTCTGCAGCAGTCCGCACGATAAAGCCGCCCTTGTTGAGTATCTCCGATTCTTGCATGGCCGAGTGCAATACCACGTTGTCTTCGTTGCCCACTGCAAGTCTCGCGATACCGCTACGGTATTGCAGAATGCAATTTCGCAATCGTTCACGTTCTGCCTCGTCCTCAATGCGTTGCGATATGCCGATGTTGGGATAATCCGGGATAAAAACCAGGTAACGCGAGGGCAGGGAAAGCCGTGTGGTCAGACGGGCGCCCTTGGTGCCTAAGGGGTCCTTGATGACCTGGACCAGAATTTCCTGGCCCTCATTTAGCACTCTATCGATAGTGGACTCCCGCAGGTTCTCCTGGTTGTCCGGAATAGTATCGTCCGCCATTTCGACAATATCTGAGGTGTGCAGGAACCCGGTGCGTTCCAGACCGATATCGATAAATGCCGCCTGCATGCCGGGCAGGATTCGGGACACGCGGCCCTTGTAAATGTTGCCCACAAGCCCGCGTTTCTGGGAGCGCTCAATGTACACCTCTTGCAGGACCCCGTTCTCAACCAGGGCCACCCGGGTTTCCTGCGGTGTAACATTGATGAGTATTTCTTCGCTCATGACCGTGCCTGCTTTTTCATGTATTTTAAGAAAATACGTTAGTAACTATATAAATCAAAGCGATATTTTACAAAAAAATCTCCACTGAGTACGTCTTGTTGTGCCCTGGCATCCATAATACCACCCAAACATTATCAACTGATGGCCGGATAGTTGCACGGCTGAGGCCGATGGTTGGTAATCCTGCGATAAGCTGTAGAATGCCGATATGGCTTCGATGATAGAAAAATTCCTGAAGTTCCTGCCCGCGAATTCTGTCATTACCGCCGAAGAAGCACTGCGAGTTTACGAATGTGATGCCTTGTCTGCGTACCGTCAGATACCCGCCTGTGTGGTCCTGCCAGATACTGTCGAACAAATCCAGGAGATACTCCAGATCTGCCATGCTGCCGATGTTCCAGTGGTTGCCCGCGGCGCAGGAACTGGTTTGTCCGGTGGTGCTTTGCCCGTCACCGATGGTGTGGTACTGAGTCTTGCCCGCCTGACCCGAATCCTTGAGATCGACCCGGAATTACGGATCGCCAGGGTGGAGCCGGGGGTTCGAAATTTAAGCGTTTCCGAGGTAGCAAAGCAGTATGGTTTGTTTTATGCGCCGGATCCTTCCTCTCAGGTGGCCTGTACGATCGGCGGTAACATTGCCGAGAATTCGGGTGGGGTGCATTGCCTGAAGTACGGCCTGACTGTCCATAATGTGATGGCCTTGAAGGTTGTTACCATGGAGGGTGACCTCATCAAGCTGGGTGGGGAGGCACTGGATTCAGCGGGTCTGGATATGCTTGCCTTGATGACAGGCTCAGAAGGCATGTTGGCTATTGTGGTCGAGGCAACACTAAAATTATTACCGCTGCCAGTTCACCAGAAGATCATGCTTGCTGCCTTCGATACGGTTGAGGAAGCAGGCAATGGTGTGGCCGCCATCATCGCCGCCGGGATCATCCCGGCAGGCCTAGAAATGATGGACAACCCCGGTATCCGGGCCTGCGAGGATTTTGTTCATGCCGGTTACCCGAGAGAGGCTGCGGCAATATTACTCTGTGAACTGGATGGGATCCCCGAGGAAGTTGAGGCCGAGAGCCAGGAGATTGCCGACTTGCTACGGGATGCGGGCGCCACTGAAGTCAGGATGGCCCGGGACAAGGCAGAAGGTGAACGCTTCTGGGCCGGCCGTAAGGCCGCGTTTCCCGCTGTTGGCAGAATTGCTGCTGACTACTACTGCATGGATGGGACCATTCCCCGAAAACATATCGCCAGTGTGTTGCAAAGAATCAGAGAGCTATCGGCAGAATACAAACTTGGGGTTGTGAATGTATTCCATGCGGGTGACGGTAACCTGCATCCCTTGATTCTCTATGATGTTGCCGTGCCTGGCGAACTGGAGCGCGCCGAAGAATTTGGCGGCAGAATCCTCGAAACCTGTGTCGAGGTGGGTGGTACCATTACTGGTGAACATGGTGTCGGTATCGAAAAGATCAACCAGATGTGTGTGCAGTTTAACTCAGCAGAATTAACCCAGTTTCATGCAGTAAAAAATGCATTTGATCCCAAGGGCCTGCTAAATCCCGGCAAGGCGGTGCCAACCTTGAGACGCTGTGCCGAATATGGCGCCATGCATGTCCACTCAGGCAAGTTGTCATTCCCTGAACTGGAAAGGTTCTAGATTGATATGAATAAGCTCATGCAACAAAGTCACGACGAAATCATCCGGATTATCGCCAAGCTTAATCCAAAATCTCTGCTACTCATCGGGCCCGAAACCGATGAAGAACTCAACAATCGGCTTGATGAAGATTTCAATGGTATAAAATCGGTGATTACCGGTGCTAATCCTATCGACAAAATTGAAAGCAAGGAGCGCTATGATATGGTTTACCTTTATGGTCTTGAGAAATTTGAAAAGCAATCAGCACTACATCTGATAGCCAGCTTGCGAGATTTGCATGCTGAACATCTGTTTCTTTCGGTACCACATGGAGATAACTGGAATACAGAGGAATTTTCCAGTGAGTGGACACTGAATGATCTTATCGCCTGTGGTTTGCATCTTCATTGTTCTTTTGGTGAAGATGAAAAGCAGATTCAGCTCTATAGGTTTGAGTTGTCAGACTACAAAACAACGCCTGGCTGGTTGAACAGTAGATTTTGGGCCAATCCAGAATTGTTCGACAAGTATCGCTGGTAAACGATATCCAGTATGGCGATACCCTCCAAAGATATACCGGAGTTCCATGCCCGCTTGAAAGATAAAGTGGCAGAGGCCCGGGCCAGGGGCCAGCCGCTTCTGATACAGGGATCAAACAGCAAGTCGTTTTATGGCCGTCATTGTGAGGGTGAGTCTGTAGACATGACGGCCTATCGCGGGATTATAAATTATGATCCAACCGAGCTTGTAATCACGGCCAATGCTGGAACTAGCGTCAAGGAATTGGAAGAGGTCCTGGCGAGAGAGGGCCAGATGTTGCCTTTCGAACCACCGTGCTTTTCCGAAACAACCACGCTGGGAGGGATGATCGCGACAGGATTGTCTGGTCCACGTCGTCCTTACACAGGCAGCGTAAGAGATTACATTCTCGGTACCCGTTGTCTGACAGGACGGGGTGAAATACTGAAATTTGGTGGAGAAGTCATAAAAAATGTTGCTGGCTATGATGTCTCAAGATTGATGACCGGTGCGATGGGGACCCTGGGCATCATACTGGAAGCCTCACTCAAGGTTTTGCCATTGCCAAAGTTTGAACTGGCACTCTGCAAGGCCATGACGGTTACCGAGGCAATGTATGTTATGGGTGAGATTGCCCGCAAATCACTCTGCATCTCTGGTGCAGCCTACCAGAATGGGCTGGTGCGATTTCGGCTTTCCGGGAAGCAGGTGGCTGTTGAAAAGGCCTGGAAGGCACTGGGCTTGCATGAGGATCCTGATGGTTTGGACTATTGGCAAGGCTTGAGAAACCATACACTGGATTTTTTTAATCGTGAGAATGGATCGAATTTATGGCGGCTTTCAGTACCGGCTAATACAGCATCCATGGAGATCCAGGGAGACTCGCTGATAGATTGGGGAGGAGCCCAACGCTGGTATTATTCTGAACAACCCGCAGAAGACATTTGGCAGATTGCTGAATCTGCAGGTGGTCATGCCACCTTGTTCAGGGGATCGAACAATGCAAAAGAAGTGTTTCAGCCATTGTCAACGGTAATGCACAAGTTGCATCAACAACTGAAACAGGCCTTTGACCCCGACAGGATCATGAACCGGGGACGGATGTACCCTGATTTCTAGATTCATGCAAACATTTATCACACAGGAGTTAAAAGACACCCCTCAGGGAAAGGAAGCTGATCGCATCATACGGAGCTGCGTGCATTGTGGATTTTGTACAGCAACCTGTCCGACCTATCAGTTATTGGGTGATGAACTGGATGGTCCCCGTGGGCGCATTTACCTGATCAAAAGTCTGCTCGAAGGCAACGATGCCACAGAAAAAACCCGGTTGCATCTTGACCGCTGCCTGACCTGCCGGGCTTGTGAGACCATTTGTCCATCCGCTGTCGAATATAGTCGCCTGCTGGATATTGGCAGGCATGAAATAGAGATTAAAGCACCCCGATCACTTCCTGAACGATTCAAGCGACAGTTGTTACTAAATATCATGCCTTATCGATCCCGGTTTGCTCTCCTATTGTTCTGTGGCCAGATCATCAGGCCACTATTGCCAGGAAAACTTAAAAGCATGATTCCAGAACGCAGAAAAACCAAAATAGTCAAAACCCGGCTACATAAACGCAGAGTCATCCTCTTCAGGGGCTGTGTTCAGCCGGCGTTGAATGCGAATATCAACCGGGCTGCAATTCGGGTGCTGGACAAACTCGGTGTCAGTGCTATCGAGGTGAAAAATGAAACCTGTTGTGGTGCGTTATCCCATCATCTGGGTGAATCCGCTGCAGGCTTTATGAAAGCCAATATTGATGCCTGGTGGCCACACATTATAGATGGTGCAGAGGCGATCATTAACACCGCCAGTGGCTGCGGAGTGATGTTGAAAGATTATGCTTACCTCTTGCGTGAGGATCCGGACTATGCAGATAAGGCGAAAACCATTTTGGAGATGACCAGAGACCCAGTCGAATTTTTCACTGAAAGGGAAACGGAAAAATTACAGGGTATTATCAAACCTGCTGATATTCGTGTTGCCTTCCAGAATCCATGTACCCTGCAACATGGACAAAAACTGGGAAACAGGACAGAAGCACTTTTATCGAGCCTTGGTCTTGCACGATTGCATGTAGAAGACAGTATTCTCTGTTGCGGATCTGCCGGGACTTATTCATTGTTTCAACCGGAGTTGTCCGCAAAATTACGTCAAAACAAAATCAATAATCTGGTAAATGAGAATCCTGATGTAATTCTGACAGCAAACATCGGTTGCCAGCTGCATTTGCAACAGGCAACCGATGTGCCGGTGAAACACTGGATAGAACTAGTCGAGGAGTTAATCTAGTCCCGTTCCAGTTTTGGTACCAATTAATTCATAGCGTGCCAGGTACCATCCGACTGTCGGCAGGCTGTACCATGAAGTACTTCTGCACGTCCATCAATTACGGCTTCTGTGGTGTAATCACGGCAAGCCCCTGATGCTGTCTCATAGGTGTAGGTCGGGGTGACGTTGTATTCAACATTTGTATCTGGATTTACCCAACTGGTAGTGGATCCGGTTGGTGCGGTCTCCAGGGCTGACTGTGCCCGGTAACGATCCAGTTCATCCATCTGCGCACCGATGTTACTACCCACCTGGCTACCTACCAGAGTACCAATGGCAACTGCAGCCAGTTGTCCGGTGCCATCACCAATGTGACTGCCAATGAATGCCCCGGTTCCTGCACCGACAAATTTGCCAATTTCCTGCTTAGTCGGGTTACAGGCTGTCAAAAATATCGCGGTGCCAATGACAATGAACAGTATTTTATAAGTTGTTTTCATTTTTGCTCTCCGTTCATAACTAACTCGTAAACTATGATCTGGTAGAGAGCTAAATCAGGGACAAGTTCTGTCGATCAGCAGATAACGGGAAAAAATCCCGAGGCCCATATAAGAAGCCAGGAACTCAGGCGGGATTCAATAAGGTCTAGAAATCTTCCAGATAACTTTCATCAAAGATATCATCGTATTCATCGGCAGGTGGGTTGCCGTCATAGATTAGAAACTCACGCCGTTGCAGGAAGGCTTCACGGGTAAAGATATACACATCCACCGCGGCTTCATCCCTGATTTTGGTTGCCTCTAGGAGATTGGCACGGGTATTAATGGTGTACAGGATCGTGGCGGGCCAAGTTACATAGGCAGGCGTGTAGAATAACGGGCTTAGTACTATATTCGTACCTATGTTGGCAACGTTGCGAGCAGTATTGGGCCCAAGGATCGGTACGTACAGGTAAGGTCCCTGTGAAAGGCCCCAGGCGGCAAGCGTTTGCCCGACATCTTCCTGATGCTCCGGCATGCCGATGGGTGTGCTGACATCATATAGTCCGGCGATACCGAAGGTTGAGTTGTAAACAAAGCGCAGCACGTCCTGGGTCCCCTGGTACGTTTTTCCTTGCAGGTAAGTATTAAGAATGACGTTGATATAAAGTATGTTTGAGAAAAAATTGGTAACCCGTTGTCGAAAATAGGTGGGAGTAACTTTTACATAACCCTCGGCGACAGGTTTGATGATGTTCCGGTCTAGTGAATCGGTAAAGTTGTAGGAAACCCGGTTAGCAGGTTGCCAGGGATCAGAATTATCGATAACAACCTGGTTACTGGCACAGCCGCTGATGATGAGAATGGCAAAAAATAAAACCGTTCTAGCGGCACAAAGAAATCCTGACTTAAACATCAATTTCCCCTGGTCATTCCCACTGCAATAGCCTGCAGGTAAGTGCAGGCATATGATTTTTATTCTGAAGACTTCAACGCCTTTATTTTCTTGTCGATTTCAGCAAGCAGAACATCAAATCCATCATTTTCCATTATTGTTCCATATTCCGAGCGTTTGAGCGAGAGATCATTCACACCGTTGGCAATGACGCTAATGATTAGCCACTTTCCTTCTCTTTCATGCAATATATAATCAAACCGAACAGCCTCGCCGTCAGGTTTTACGAGTTCTGTCTTGACGACTAGCCGGCCGTTTTTCAGTTCCTGCTGTCCGAGTAGTCTGAATTTCTCACCGCCAAAATCATCAAACTTGGAGGCATAGTTGCTGATACTGAGGTCATCAAAACGTTCGATGAAAGCGCTTTGTTGTGTTTCATCCAGGTCGTTCCAGTATCGGCTGAGAATAACCCTGGCGATTACGGGAGTATCGAATGTATTTTCTACGACCGGCAAAAGTTGGACATATCTTTCCGAGAAACTTTCTGGTGTTTGCATCGCTTTAATCAAGGCCTGGTGCAGTGAATCAACTACACTGACGGCAGCCTGGTTTTCTCCGGCATGCAAACCTGAACCCAAGGGTAGAAAAATGAATGAAATGATTAAGACAAGCTTCTTGATGATTTTCATTTAGCTAAATTGATGCAAGGGAGTTTCACGTTTCGACTCTGACGAACAGGTTTAGTTGCATCATTTGGAACCTGCAGCCGGATAATGCCTGCCTTTCCAGCTGGTGCCGTGTCTGAATGCAGTCTGTAAGGCAGAAGACCAGGTCATTAACAGGTAAATGGATCCAGTGACGGGCAGAGTTAGGCTCCAGAGTGGGTGTAAATAGTAATAATGCAATGTTGGAAGGTAGCAGACTATCATGACCACTTGTGTAAACAAGGCTATCAAGATCGCCTGAGCACCAAAAGCCAATGCCAGTAAAGGCAAGACAAACGCAGCCAACATCAGCAGGGTACATAACAATAACATCAACCACGACTGTCTTAATTGGGTAAAGGCAGTCCGACTGACCATCTCCCAGATTACAGCCAATCGCTCATAGTGACGCATGCTGATGGCCGAATGCGTAAGACCTATCCAGGTCCTGCCACCATGATCCTTGACCTTTCTGGCTAGTGAACAATCATCGATAAGTTTCCCACGCAGGCAGGTAAAGGCCTCAATGTGAGTCAAGATGTCCCGATTCACCAGGATCACCCCGCCTGCTGCCGCAGCAACAGCAGATGAACTGGAATTGGAAATCCTGAAAGGATAAAGGAGCTTGAAGAAAAAGATGAAAGCAGGCATCAATAACTTTTCCCAAAAACTTTCCATACGCAGAAACGCCATGAGGGAAAGCATATCGAGTTCTTCACGATGGAATTTTTCCAGCAGGGTTTGGAGGGTGCCCTCCTTGAGATATATATCTGCATCCAGTAGCAAAACCAACCGGGTTTTCACCAACCGACGGCCCTGCTCCAATGCCCATAATTTGCCGCTCCAACCCTCAGGCAAAGACTGGCCATCGATGATTTCAAGATTTGGAAGGTTTTGCTCTCTGGCGATACTTGCGGTTCCGTCTGTTGACTGATCATCCACGATGATTACCTTGATGTCCGGTGCTTGTCGGGCAAGTGCAATGAGAGTGTCTGCAATAACGCACGCTTCATTGCGGGCAGGAATCAGGACTGTGATTTCGGAAAGATCAAGGTCTCGCCTGTCCGGACGAGCATCAAGTGATTCCCGAGTGCTCCAGGGACGCCAGGGCAGGGCCAGTATGCTGACCCAGATAAATAAACCGGGGAGAGCCAGAAGGCTCCAGTCCATCAGGCAACTTTACTGCTGCTACAGGAACTCGATAGCTGTTTTTCTCCGGATACCAGGATGGGTTTATGGACCTCGTTGTCATCGTAGAGCACTGGAAGTTCAGGGGCCATTGGACCAGTGGTGCGCGGGCCTTTCAGGAAAACTTTCAGTGCTTCCCAGGGACGGTGGAAGGTATCGTCGACGGCGGTTGCTTCATAACCACAATGGACCATGCAATTGGCACACTTTGGATTGCGACCAGTACCGTAATTGTCCCACTCGGTCTCATTCATCAAACCATCGAAAGTCCTGGCATAACCTTCCCCGACCAGCAGATAGCAGGGCTTCTGCCAGCCAAACACGTTTCGGGTCGGGTTGCCCCAGGGGGTACAATGATAAGTCTGGTTGCCGGCCAGGAAGTCCAGATAAAGCCCGGACTGGTTGAAGCGCCATTTCCTGCCACGTCCCAGATTGAAGATGTCTCGGAACAGCTGCTTGCTCTCTTTCTTTTTCAGGAATACGTCCTGCCTTGGGGCACGCTCGTAGCTGTAACCCGGCGATATGGTTACGCCTTCCACACCGAGATCCATGGCCGTATCCATAAATTCCGAGATTTCCTCGGCCGATTCACCCTGGAACAGGGTGCAATTGATGGTGACACGGAAACCGCGCCTGCGAGCTTCCTTGATGACTGCCACGCATTTATCAAATACACCATCCCGGCAAACCGAGGCATCATGCCGTTCCCGGTTACCGTCCAGATGAATCGAAAAGGTCAGATAAGGAGATGGTGTGTAGTCATCCATACGACGCTCGAGTAACAGCGCGTTGGTACACAGATATACAAATTTTTTCTTATGGATAAAACCATCAACGATTTCCGGCATTTCCTTGTGGATTAACGGCTCCCCGCCGGCGATGGAGACTATCGGTGTCCCGCATTCATCGATCGCCTGCATGCATTCGTCATAACTCAGGCGTTTGTCCAGGATTTCATCCGGGTAATCAATCTTGCCGCAGCCGGCACAGGCCAGGTTACAGCGGAACAATGGCTCGAGCATCAAGACCAGGGGATAGCGCTTTTGACGTGTGATTTTCTTGCCAATAATATATTTGGCAACGCGATATTGCTGAATCAAGGGGACACTCATTAATCTCGCTCCAGGTATTGAAATTGTCTGTTAGTGTTGGAAATTATGACAATTTCCGGAAAATTTCTGACGAAAGGAGTAAGATATATGATGCACTGCAGAATGTACAGCCCATGGGGCATAAAATGCAAGTAAGTTAGCGCAGGAAAACCCGGCGGGCCGATATCAATCACCGCCACCGGGTTGTTTAATTTACGTGAAGAAAATTCGTTTCTCTTATATATTCCTGAAATCATGAACTACCCGATTAAAACGCCTTTGCTGGACGGCATTAATTGTCCGGCAGATTTACGAAAACTGCCAGAATCAGATCTTCTGACACTGGCCAATGAGCTCCGTGAGTACCTGCTGCATTCCGTCAGTACCAGTGGCGGCCATTTTGCGGCGGGCCTTGGCACTATTGAAATGACCATCGCCCTGCATTACATCTTTAACACACCGGATGACCGGCTGGTTTGGGATGTCGGCCATCAGGCCTATCCGCATAAGATCCTGACCGGCCGCAAAGATCGCATGCATACCATCCGCCAATGGCAGGGTCTGGCACCATTCCCGAAGCGCGAGGAAAGCGAATACGATACCTTTGGGGTGGGGCATTCCAGCACCTCCATCAGTGCTGCACTGGGTATGGCCATTGCAGCGAAACTGACTGGCAGTGATCGCAAGGCCGTAGCCATCATTGGCGATGGTGGCATGACGGCCGGCATGGCCTTCGAGGCCATGAATCATGCCGGGGACATCAGGGCCAACATGCTGGTTATATTAAATGACAATAACATGTCGATATCACCCAATGTCGGTGCCTTGTCCAACCGCTTTGCCCAGATACTGTCGGGTAAAATCTACACCACCATGAAGAAAGGCAGCAAGAAGGTGCTTTCAAAGATGCCCAGTGCCTGGGAACTTGCACGTCGGGCAGAAGAACACATGAAGGGACTAATTATGCCGGGGACCCTGTTCGAGGAATTCGGGTTTAATTACATCGGGCCCATTGACGGGCATGATTTGCCGACCCTGCTGACTACCATTCGAAACATCAACAAGCTCGACGGCCCCCAATTCCTGCACATCATCACCCGCAAGGGCAAGGGCTATGCACCGGCTGAAGAGGATCCGGTGAAATACCACGGAGTGACACCCTTTGATCCGGACAAGGGCATCGCCCCGGCAACGAAGAAAGGTACCAAGAAGCCGACTTACAGTAATGTGTTTGGTGACTGGATTTGTGACATGGCCGCTCTGGATGATCGACTGGTTGCTATTACTCCGGCCATGCGTGAGGGATCGGGACTGGTCAAATTCGAGCAGCTTTATCCAGATCGCTATTTCGACGTTGCTATTGCCGAGCAGCACAGTGTCACGGTTGCTGCAGGTATGGCCTGCGATGGTCTGAAACCGGTGGTAGCGATTTACTCGACTTTTCTTCAGCGCGCCTATGATCAGTTGATTCATGACGTGGTAGTTCAGAAACTACCAGTGTTATTTGCAATCGACCGCGCCGGGGCAGTCGGCGCCGATGGCCCGACTCATAATGGCAGTTATGACATCAGTTTTATGCGTTGCCTGCCGAATATGGTATTGATGGCGCCGGCCGACGAAAACGAATGCCGACAAATGCTTTATACAGGTTTTACCCTGGACCAACCCGCTGCAGTTCGTTATCCGCGCGGTGCAGGCATGGGCGTGGCAGTTGAGAAAGAAATGACGGCTTTGCCTATCGGCAAGGCAGAAAGACGCCGCGAAGGCAAGGGGATCGCCATTCTTTCGTTTGGTGCATTGTTGGATGTTGCAATTGGTGTTGGTGAGCAACTGGATGCAACCGTCGTCAACATGCGATTTATCAAGCCGCTTGATGAAGAACTGATCCTGGAAATTGTGGCCAATCATGATTTGATCGTGACCCTGGAAGACAATGTTGTTCAAGGTGGCGCGGGCAGTGGGGTCAGTGAGTTGCTGGCCAGCAAGGACATTGTTCACCCGCTTATCCATTACGGAATGCCGGATCGCCTGTTAAATCACGGCTCACGAGAGGATATGTTACGTGATGCTGCGCTGACCAGTGAAGGTTTGCTGGCGTTTATCCAGCGCCATACCGGCAAGACGGATGCCGCCAAGAAAGTTAGCAGCGCCTGATCGATTCCCGCCGAGATTTAACCGAGCAGTTCAGCAAACGCAGCAACCAGTCGCTGCATATCTTCCTTGCTGATATCACCCATGGCCGAAACCCGGAATAGGGTCTTTGCCAGATCGCCTTGGCCGGCATAAATAATAAAACCCATAGCTTTCAAGGCATCATGGAGGCGTTCATAACTTAAACCCTTCGGCAGGTAATAGGCATGCAGCACGCAGGAACTTTCCGACATATCCATTAACGGTTTAACTCCCAGGGCCAGCAGGCCATCCCGGATAATTTGCATGTGACCAAGATAGGCTCGCTGTCTTTGTAACTGGCCACCGGCAGCCTCCATCTCATCCAGTGCAGCGTCCAGCGCATAGAAACACTGTACAGATTGTGTAAATGGCGTTCCACCGGCATCCTGTTGTTTGAGATATGCCCCTAGATCCAGGTACAGTGTCCTCCTGGGAGTTTCGTTGCCCACTGCATTACGATTAACAATTACAAAGCAGCAACCTGGCACCCCATGCAAGCACTTATTGGCGGTCGCGGCACAGCCGGCAATTGGCCACTCAGTGAAATCCAGTCTTTCTGCGCCATAGCTACTGACGCTATCCAGAAGAATTTGTACCCGGTAGCTTTTGCAGAGTGTCGAGATCTCTGCCAGCGGGTTCAAGCGGCCCGTCGTGGTCTCATGGTGGACAACCGCAATATGGGTGTAATCGCCTTTAGCAAGCTTTGATTCCAGTGCCTCAAGGTCAATCTTTTTTCCCCAGGGATGATGCAAACACTCATGTTTAATGCCATAAATCCCGGCCATTTTCGTCATGCGTTCTCCATAAACACCATTCTCAATAATGAGTAGCTTACCATCTTCAGGCATCAGGCTGGTCAGCATCGCTTCTACTGCAGCGGTACCGGAACCGGTGAGTATAACTGCAGCCCAGTCTTTATCCGGCAGTGCATAAACGTTCAGTAACTTTTCCCTTATCCGGTCCTGCAAATCGCTGAATTCAGGTTCACGGTGACACAAATCTGGCTGCAGCATCGCCTCTCTCACCCGCTGACTGAGGGTGACAGGTCCTGGATTGAGTAATAACTGTTTCATCTTCAAAATGATGTACCTATGTGTTGCATTAATCGTTGCAATACCTGGTTAGGTGAGACATCTGGCCGTGGCAGGTTTTCCATGGTGCCGGCCCTGATTTTCAGATGACCAAACCGTGGTCCATTGGCTTTTTGCTTCATCAGTAAATCACTGACAAGTTCCGGATTATCACCATCATAGCTCACCGCATAACCACAGGCAGCGGCAATATCAGCAAACCGGACATTGGCAGAGACCGTTGCCTGCGCGCCGGTAGAATCGTGCACCTCGTTATCGAGTACGAGATGTACCAGGTTTTTACCACCATAGGTGCCAATGGTTGCTAGGTTTCCCATTCGCATAAGGACAGCACCGTCGCCGTCGATAATGACTACAGTTAGATCCGGTCTCGCCAGTGAGATACCGAGTCCGAGAGAAGAGGCACAACCCATGGATCCGACCATATAGATTTGATTTACGCGATCCCGGATGGCAAACAGTTCACGGCCGGTAAACCCGGTCGTTGCCACCAGAATGGTTTTGTCTTCCGGTGTCAGTTCGACAATCTGGTTCAATACCTTGTTTCGGAAATCGAGTGGCCGGTTACTCGAATAGCTCCGGCGGTGGACCTTTCGTGTGCTGACATCATTGATCGGGTTCTTTTTCAATTCATGGGGCTTGACCGTGCCTTTTTGCATGATGAAACCATATGGCCGTTGTTCTTTTTGCAGGTATTCCCTGGCCCGGGCCAGTGCCGGCTCGATATCGACAGCCTCAGATGGAAAGATCTCCCAGGGCACCTGCATGGTATCCAACAGTTCACCCGTAATCTTTCCCATCAGCTCATGCTGGGGTTCGTCTTTGACGCCGGGCGCTCCCCGGTGTGTGGTGATGATGATCATGGGAATCCGAAAGACCCAGGCCAGTGAAGTAATTGGACTTACCGCATTACCCAGTCCAGAGTTTTGCATCATGACGATAGAACGTTCGCCACCAATGGCAGCACCGGCAGCTGTGGCCAGTGCGTCACCCTCATTGGCGGAGGAAACATAGGACAGTGAATTATCATTGATTACATAATTGATAAAAGGTGTCAGGAAAGAACAAGGCACACCGGTATAGCGAGTAAATCCCTCAGCCCTGGCAGCTTCAACAAATTCTCTGGCTTCTATCATTGGAACAGAATGAAATCCCTGTCTTGATTCAGGTTTTGGTGAAATCACCTGCGCGTTCGATATCCTGCAGCGAGTTTACATCCAGCCAGTGCCCATGAATATAGTGCACCTTGATAGGAATTTTTTTATCGACGAGATGATTGAAAAGGCCTGGCAATGTCAAACTGGAAAAATCATCACGGGCCTTAAGCTCGGTCAGACCTTGTTTCAGTTGTTTTAGTCCGTTACCCCGGATGCGCAAGATCCCGATCCAGCGACCCGAGGGCTCACCCAACTTGTTGCTTACCTCCTCTGACATGTGTTTGAGATAAACATCTTGCCGGAACAGGCTGCGGTCATCCGGTAATGAGCAGAACACAAAATCCGGCTTGCCGCTGACCGGACCCGTGTCTCTGTCTGAATCAACCACGATGACTATGTCACCCTCCACATCCAGCAGGTCATTCAGGATATAGCTACGGAACAGCAGATCCCCATAGGTAATGATCATGTCCTCATGGAAATCCTGTTCGGCGCAGAGCAGTGAGGTCAGTTCACCGGTATTTTCATACTCATTATTAATACGCAGATTAATGCCGCCGGTATCTATCGCTTCATGCCGATAGCCACCAACTACCGTAGTCTGGTTGATGGATTGTTTTTTAAATTCATCCAGTAGACGGCGCAACAGGGTCTTGCCACTGATGGATAGCATCACTTTTGGTCGATCATGGGTCAGTTCATGCAGGGCATTGCCGCGACTTGCTGCTAGAACAATGGCATGGGTTTCGGGTCTGCCGGCATGGAGATAGCGTTCCTGGGCCCGGGTGAGTTCTTCGGCACCTTGCAATGAAAATATCTGTTTAACCGGTGCGATCCGGTCTTCCAGATCCATCACCGAATGTTTTTCAAAGATCTCCTTACTGGCTTTTTCCATGGCGGCGACGGCGGCCCGGATCATATGGTTAGCCCAGATCACTAGACTGATCCCGGCCTTTTCAAAAACTTGCACCGGTGTGCTGTAGTAGGTAGTGGGGACAATGATCAGCGGTAAGCGTCCAGCCCATTCTGCGGCAAACGCCAGGATCTCATCAGGTTTGGACAACTTGCTGTGGATCAGGATCCCGTCAGCGCCAGCCTGGTGATAGGCATCGGCCCGTTTCAGTGCCTCTGTTAACCCCCAGCCTGCAATTAGTGCCTCAATGCGGGCAATGATACAGAAATCGGGATCTTCCTGGCTGTCTTTACCTGCCTTGATCTTGCCGCAGAATTCATCAATATCAGCCAATGGCTGACGCTCCCCTTGTATGAAACTGTTGACTTTGGGGAATTGCTTGTCCTCGATACAGACACCGGCAACCTCTCTCTGTTCGAGTTTTTTTACCAGGCGCCGCATGTTATTAAAGTTGCCATATCCGGTATCGCCATCCAGCAGTATGGGGATATGAGTTACATCCGACATGAATTCCAGCATATCAACGACCTGTGTCCAGCTTGCCTCATTACTGTCGCGAACTCCAAACTGGGCTGACATTGCCAGGCCACTGCCCCAGATGCCCTTGAAACCCGCTTCTTCTGCAATTCGTGCAGATATGCCGTTGTGGGCTTCAATGATAAATTCAAGTCCAGGTGATTCAAGCAGCCTGCGCAGCTGAATGGATTTTGCGGGATAATCGTGTTTGATTTGTGTTGCCATTATCTAGTTAATTTGCTCAATCTTCGGCAGGATTTCCTGTTCTGCCCGGGTTATGTCTTCAGGGAAATCGATTTCCACCCAACCCAAATCGCTGACATCCTCATATCCAAATTCTTGCGGTGTCTCCAGCAATAAATCACGGATGCATTCTTCATAGGGCGTTTGTTGTTCACCCTGATCCAGGTAATCATTGCATGCTTTGATTAAGCGTTTTGCTGTTTCAGATGTGAACCTGAAAAAACCAACAGACTCACCTTGTAAGTCGTATTCAAGATCAGGGCTCACTTGCTTGCGGAACTCAACAATTCGATTATCAGCAACACATAATTTCACAGGTTCTTCCCCGGGAATAAAATGCTTGTCCAGCAGGAAGCAGTTCATATACGCGGTATTTAGCAATCTGTCTATCATACGGTGATCATATAACACGTCTGCATCCATGAGGATAAAATCTCCTTCCGTAGCCATATGACTGAGGCCGTTTAACAGGCTGATGTGACTGCCTTTGTGATATTCCGGGTTGTTCACGATTTGCACGTGGTTTGAGATTCCGGATGCCTTTATAGCTTTTGTCAGCATCTCATGTTCATAACCGGTAACAATGGTAATACTGGCTATTCCATAATACCGAAGTATTTCAAGATGGCGCAGCAACAGGCTTTTGCCTGCAAATTCCAGCAGGCATTTGGGTAGATTATTGGCTGCGTCAGCAAGTCTCTGGCCTATTCCTGCGGCCAAAATCAGGGCTCTCATAAGGTGGTATTCATCAAAGTTAGTCTCTTTGAAGTATTCAGGTACCGGTGCTTATATACCAAATCCGGTATAAAGCAGGCCTGAGAGATTAAAAAACTGTCAAGATACAGGAGTTTACAGTACCATTGTTATATTAGTTACTAAAAAAACGATTATAAGTAGAGTAGGGCGGTAAGGAAAGAATATGACATCCAGTGTTCCCGAGAAACTGGGTAAATATGAGATCAAGCGACAAATCGGTCGTGGCAGTATGGGTATCGTCTATGAAGGATATGATCCCTTTGCAGACAACGTGGTTGCAGTGAAAGTAGCACGCAGTGATGCTCTCAAGAATCCCGATGCCGGTGCAAGATTTCGCAAGATGTTTTTCAATGAGGCACATACCGCCGGCAAATTGAAACATCCAAACATTGTTGAGATCCTGGACGCCGGTGCAGACCGAGAGGCCTGCTATATTGTCATGGAAATGGTGCGCGGGGGCAGGACACTCAAGCAATATACAACACCGAATAATCTGCTCCCATATGAACAGGTGGTAGAAATCATGTTCAAGTGCGCCAAGGCACTTGATTATGCGCACCGGGAAGGTGTTATACATCGTGACATCAAGCCAACCAATATCCTGGTTACTGATGACATGGATATTAAAATCGGTGATTTCAGTATTGCCCATTTGATGACAGCAGATACTGCAGCCACCATGCCGTTGGGATTTGTGGGATCACCAAGGTACATGTCTCCGGAACAGGTCCAGGAGGACAATATCACCAACCAGACCGATCTTTTTTCCCTTGGGATCGTTATGTATGAACTTTTCACCGGGAAGCACCCGTTTGTGGCGGATGGATTTTCCAGGCTAATTCACAAGATTACCAACGAAAGACAACCACCACTCAAAACATACCGCACGGATATTCCCGAGATCCTTGAGAAAATTGTTTACCATGCTCTGGAGAAAGACACCAGAAAGCGTTATAAAATGGGATTGAACCTCGCAGGTGATCTGAGCCTGGCCTTTGATTACCTGGAACAACCTGTTGAAGATGTTTCTGAGAAAGAGCGATTCAGATTGGTTGAACAACTGGATTTCTTCAAGGGCTTTCCCGAGGCAGAAATCTGGGAGGTCATCCGTGCCTGTCAGTGGCAGGAATATGAAAAGGGTAGTGAAATCCAGTTCCAGGATGATATCGATGACGCTTTCTATGTAGTTGCTTCAGGTACTGTAGATGTAGAGCTTGATGGTAAAAAAGTAGGCAGCATGTTCAAGGATGACTGTTTTGGTGAAATGGGAGGACAGGCCGGAAAATCCGGTAAAAGCGTAAGGATTATTGCCAGGGAATATACCCGGATTATGAAAATCAATGCGACATTAATCGATCAGTTTTCTGTCGGATGCCAGTTGCATTTCAACAAGGTCTTTTTAAGAACACTTGTTAAACGGCTTTCGTTTACCAATATCAGGCACGGGGATTAAACAAGCATTCGAATTGGTCATGCCTTACTGAAGCGATCAATCAATTGTCGAGTTGATGAATCAAACTCACGTATGACTGAATTTCCTTCAATAGTTGCAGAAATATCAAGTGCTATTTTCTTTCCCAACTCCACACCCCACTGGTCAAACGGGTTGATGCCCCATATGCAGGCCTGGACAAATGTTCGGTGTTCATACATAGCCAACAACATTCCCAGCGTTTCCGGGGTCATGGATTCATAAATGATCGTAATGCTGGGATGATTGCCTTTAATCAACTGATCATTTGAAATCCCCTCATGCCCCTGATTACCGTGCATTAAGGCTTCGCCCTGGGCTATACAACTTGAGAATAACAGGCGTTGATATTCGATATTATTGTCATTGGCACGGGATGCAACCAGAAACTCGGCAGGTATATGATGTGTACCCTGGTGCAGTAACTGCATAAATGCGTGTTGACAGTTGCTGCCAATACCACCCCAGATGATAGCGCCGGTATTGTAATCGACAAATTCCCCGGACTGTTTCACCTGCTTGCCATTGCTTTCCATGAGTAACTGGGAAAGATAATCAGGTAACAGGGCCAATGATTGATCATACGGAATAATGGCCAGTGTTTCCGAACCAAAAAAATTGATATGCCATACATCCAGGAGGCCCAGCATGACAGGAATGTTCTGATCAAATGATGTTTCCCTGAAATGGTGATCCATCTTCTCAGCGCCTGACAGCAGGTCTCGAAATCGATTTATTCCAATAGCAGCAGCAACCGGTAAGCCAATTGCACTCCATAGTGAATACCTGCCCCCAACCCAATCCCAGATCATGAAGATATTTTCTTTTCTAATACCATAGGCCTTCGCTGCATCCGGCTTGCCGGTCACAGCCAGAATCTGGTTACAGGGATTTTCTGCACCGTTACGGGCCAGCCAGTCTCTCGCCGTATTAGCATTGGTGATTGTTTCCAGTGAAGTAAACGACTTGGAGGCTAAGATAAACAGGGTTTGTTCCGCATCGACTCGCTCAAGGACGGCATCTATTTCCTGTTTGTCAATATTGGCAACAAAATGAACCTGGATTGTTCCATCAGCAAAAGCATGCAACGCCTGGGTTGCCAACCTTGGACCCAGATCGGAACCGCCGATGCCGATATTCACCAGTGTATTGATCGATTTGCCGGTGAAACCCTTGATCTCTCCGGAATGCAAAAGCTTGATAAAGGCTTCCATGTGCTCTAATTCCGACACCACTAGGGAGTGCACATTTTTTTCTTCGACGAAAACCTGATGATCTGTCTTTGAGCGCAGGGCATGATGGAGTGCCGGCCGGTTCTCTGAGCGGTTTATAACCTGGCCATTGAAAAGATCCTCTATCTTTGCCCTGAGTCCTCTTGCTTCAGCAAGTTCCACAAGCAGGTTTATAGTATCGTGGTTTACCGGTTGTTTGGAGTAATCAATGAAGAGAGGGGCTTCTTCAATGGAAAAGTCAATGCCGCGTTTCGGATTATTTGCAAAGAGATCATTGAGTAGAACCCGAGATATCTCTCCCTGATGAATTTCCAGTTTTTTCCACGTGGGTAGAGTGCTGATGCTTTCTGCAGCCATTAATTAAGGGATGATGCTTGTTGATGAAGGGTATTTCTACCAGCTTGTACCGCTGATGTACCCTTCCAGTTGATTAATTATGAATTCCTTGTCTGACAACAAAAATCCCATGACATCCATTACGTTCAACATACCAATCGGTTTACCGTTTTCAAGGACCGGCAAATGGCGAAAATGGTATCTGGTCATCGTGGCCATGCAGTCTTCAATGGATTGATCAGGAGTCATATAAAATACTTTCTGGGTCATGATTTCACAGACCTTGGTACTCTTGGATGAGCGTTCCTGAAGCACTATTTTTCGTGTGTAATCCCGCTCAGAAAAAATACCGGTTAACTTGTCCTTTTCCAAGACCAGCAAAGCACCTACACCCAGTTCACTCATCAATTTGATTGCATCATAGACGAGTGAATCAGGCGACACGGAATGGATTATATATCCCTTTTCTTCCAGTATTTGACGAACTGTTGTCATAAGCTGCTTTCCCCTGGAGCTGGTCTAACGGTTTCCCGTGTTTTCTGATAACTATAAATCCGCTACTTTGTGATGGCAATCTCAATATGGGAATATTTCAGAATTTCACATACTTAACGTAGGTTTTGTGTTTTAAAATAAGACAGGTAAAACATAATATCTGAACCTGCCTGCCAAATCAGTGCCATTTTCACGGGCAAATTACTGCATCCTTCAGATATTTGCCAGGAACAAACCCGAAACCAGACTAATTTAATGCGTGAAATACCCAAAAAACTCGGCAAATATGAAGTTGCCAGTGAAATCAGTCGTGGCAACATGGGCATCGTCTATCTGGGCTACGACCCTTATATCGATCGCCAGGTTGCCATCAAGGTGGCGCATTCGGATTCACTGAATGATCCACAATCCGGTCAGCGATTCCGGAAACTCTTCTTTAATGAAGCCCATACCGCAGGGCGCCTGACCCATCCGAATATCATCAGTATCTATGATGCCGGTGTCGACCAGGATATCTGCTATATCGTCATGGAATATATCCAGGGCGGTGAAACCCTGAAGAACTATATTCGTCCTGAAAACCTTCTACCAATCGAAAAAGTGGTCGAAATCATTTTTAAATGCGCCAAGGCACTGGATTATGCCCACCGCTCAGGGATTGTGCATCGCGACATCAAACCATCCAATATCCTTGTGACCCAGGACCTGGATGTCAAGCTGGGTGATTTCAGTATTGCCCATATCATCGAGGCGGAATCAACAGCAACTGAAACGCAGGACGTGATGGGATCGCCACGATACATGTCACCTGAGCAACTCAAGGAAGAACGAGTGACTGGCCAATCAGACCTGTTTTCACTGGGTCTGGTCATGTTTGAATTGTTGACAGGCAAGCATCCATTCACAGCAGATAACTTCTCCCGCCTGGTCCACAGGGTCATCACAGAGCCGGTTCAGCCCATGCGGGAACTGCGTAAGGACATACCCGAGTCTCTCGAAAATATCGTCACCAGAGCACTTGAAAAAGACATCTCTGATCGTTATGCAATGGGTCTTGATCTGGCCACTGATCTCAGTATGGCATTTGATAATCTTGAGCAGCCAGAGGAGGATATTTCTCAGCAGGAAAAATTCAATGCGATAAAGGAACTTGACTTTTTTGCCGGGTTTAATGATGCCGAGCTTTGGGAAATCCTGCGAGCCAGTACCTGGCTGACCTATGATGATGCCACCGATATCATTCTTGAAGGTGAGCTGGATGATTGTTTTTACATCATTATCAGTGGTAGCGTTTCGGTGTGGAAACATCATATGAGTATCCGTGTTCTGGAAAAAGGCGATTGCTTTGGCGAAATGGGTTATCTGGCTAAAACCAAACGCACCGCGAGCATCAAATCCAATGGCTCGACCTCTTTGTTGAAAATCAATTCTACTGTCATCTCCCAGGTGTCCCTGAACTGCCAGGTACGTTTCCTCAAGGTTTTTTTGAGAACATTGATTCACCGTCTGTCCGTCACAACGGAAAAAATCTCCCGGGAAACGGCCTGATATCCGTTTGCGCATGTATTGCTCTTATTGCATCGCAACAAGCCCGCCCCAAGGCTATCCCTTGTTTATTTTGATTCACAAGAAGATTAAACTTGGGGCAGAGATAATCTTGAACAATCAAAACGCTACATAATTAGGTTATCGGACTATAGCAATAAACTGATGTAGTTTGCTGGCAGCAGCACACAGGGGGCTGTTAAGAAATGAATAAAAAGAAACCTCGTCTGCTTTATCTGGTGTTCTTTTCAATGACTACCGTTGCACTCTCGCCGGCATCCTTTGCAGTCAGTTTTAATTACGAGGAAATCCAGGGCCATTTCGATAGCACGGTCACTTACGGGCAAACCTATCGCACTCAACGGCGTGCAAGTAACCTTATTGGATTAAGCAATGGCGGTACGGCCTTCTCCGTCAATGGCGATGATGGCAATCTGAATTATGATACCGGGCTTATTAGTAATACGTTTCGATTTACGTCGGAACTCGATCTTCGCTACCGTAATTTTGGCGGTTTTCTCCGTTTCACCGGTTTCAAGGACACCAAGAATGATAAAGCCAGCGATCCGGAGCGCACGGACCTGACCGAGCAGGCCCTAGAACAGGTCGGGGAGGACCTAAAACTGCTGGATGCCTATGTCTGGGGCAATTTTACTATCGGCAACAATCCGGTTGATATCCGTGTCGGGGACCAGGTGTTGAGCTGGGGCGAGAGCACCTTTATCCAAAATGGTGTAAATATCATTAACCCGGTCGACGTCGCCCAGTTGCGCACACCCGGTGCGGAATTACGGAATGCCCTGATCCCGGTGGGGATGGTGTCGCTCAATGCCGGAGTGACGCCAGACATATCGGTAGAGGCCTTCTACCAGTACAATTACGACAAGATCAG
>WVYN01000061.1 GCA_011772965.1 Gammaproteobacteria bacterium | reverse complement strand
AATCCTTTTTGTTGCATCGCCATACCTGGGCGGATATCTGGTAAACAGATCTTGTATTTTATGCACTAACAACTCTCTATATCAGTCAAAGAGTATTCTTTTTACCTTAACTCGATAGCGGGTAGTTAATTAGAGGCTGGGCTATCTGACAACAAACTTTATGACTTTCCATATGTGTTGCAACCCCTGTCTTTCTTATGAATTTTAATAAAAATCAAATTCAGCCTCATGCCGCAGCCACGGCGGATGTCCTCAAGACATTAAACAGCAGTCGACATGGCCTCGCACTGGATGAAGTAAATCAACGACTGGCAACATACGGCATGAATGTACTCCCCAGACCTCGTCTACCTGGGCCAATCATCATTTTTTTCAAGCAATTCCTGAATCCACTGATTTATATCCTGCTTATCGCAGCAGTAGCCTCGCTTGCGATTGGAAAGTATTCTGATGCCTCTTTCATAATGATCGTGCTGCTTTTAAATTCAATTATCGGTGCTATACAGGAATATTCTGCTCAGAAAAGTGCTGAGTCCCTGCATCAACTGATTAATCTACATGCAAAGGTTATACGTGATCAGGAAGCCTATGAAATTGAAACCGACAAGCTCGTGCCCGGTGATATTACTTTACTTGAATCCGGTGACAGAGTTCCGGCAGATCTTCGCTTGCTGGAATCCCGAAATCTTCAGATCGATGAATCCTTACTTACCGGTGAATCATTACCGGTAAGCAAGAACCATGAAGATATTTTGAAAGCTGACACGCCTGTTGCCGAGCGAAGCAATATGGCATTTACCGGCACACTGGTAACAACAGGTCGTGCGGTAGGTGTAATTTCCCATACCGGTATCCATACCCAGCTTGGACGGATCGCAGAGACATTACTTGCCCGTCGCAAGACCAAGCCGCCGCTATTGATCCGCATGGAGAGATTTACCTTCCGAATTACCGTCCTGATGCTTATGGCATCACTATTAATCGGCATTGCTGCATATACCCAGGGGATGGGCTGGATCCAGGTCATTATGGTTATCGCAGCTTTGGCCGTGGCGGCTATACCCGAAGGCTTGCCTGTTGCAATGACTATTGCACTTTCAATTGCCATGAGACGAATGGCGAAACGAAACGTGATTGCACGAAAACTGGTGACAGTTGAAGCACTGGGTTCGTGCACTTTTATTGCAACGGACAAGACCGGTACACTCACTGTAAACGAACTAACGGTAAGGAAACTGGCCCTGGCCGGTGGCGAAGAACTGAACATCTCCGGCGCAGGGTTAATACCGGAAGGAATGTTCAGATTCAACGGGAATCCCCCGGATAAAAATCTGCAATCAATTATCCAGAGAATCGCAAAAGCGTCTGTTTTGGCAAATGAGGGTTTCCTGGGCCGTCATGATGGTTTATGGACTGGTCACGGGGACGCGGTCGATATTGCATTTCTGGTCATGGCCCGCAAAGCGGGAATTACCAGACAGGAGTCATTACATCAGTTTCCGGAAATATCCAGTATTCCCTATGAATCAGAACAGAGATACGCTGCTGCCTTAAATAAAAATGATGGATCGACGATTGCGCATGTCAAAGGAGCATTCGAACAGGTCGTCATGATGTGCGATCAGATGCTAACGATGGACGGTGAGGTACCAATTAACCGGGAAAACATCATATCTCAGGCAAAAAGCATGGCAGATCAGGGTTTCCGGGTCATGGCCGTGGCGGATGGAGAAATCCCTTTACGTGGTAAACAGGTGTTTTCGCCTGAACATCTAAGAGGATTATGCCTGCTGGGGCTGGTGGGAATGATCGATCCACTCCGCAAGGAAGCTGTTGATGCAATCCAAAACTGCCGGAATGCGGGAATATCAGTTGCGATGATTACGGGGGATCATCCGAATACTGCACTGGCGATTGCGCGTGATCTGGGTATGGCTGACTCTCTGGAAGAAGTCGTTTCCGGGCAACAAATCAATCATCTCCTCAAAGAAAAGGATCAAGCGGCTTTTGATGACCTGGTCAAAGGCGCAAAAGTATTTGCGCGGGTTGAACCACATCATAAATTACAGATTGTGCAATCATTACAGCGTCTCGGTCATTTCGTTGCGGTCACAGGGGACGGTGCCAATGACGCACCGGCACTGCGTGCTTCCCATGTGGGAGTTGCTATGGGTAAAAAAGGGACCGATGTGGCACGTGAAACCTCAGACATGATTATTACTGATGATAATTTTGCATCCATCATCTCTGGAATTGAAGAGGGGCGTATTGCATACGCCAATGTAAGAAAAGTAATCTTTTTATTATTGTCAACCGGCGTTGGTGAAATTGTTTTATTTATACTCTCTTTGTTATCCGGCTACACTATTCCCTTAACAGCTGTACAACTGCTCTGGCTAAACCTGGTGACCAATGGCATACAGGACGTGGCTCTTGCTTTTGAGCCCGGGGAAGGCGATGAATTAAAACAAAAACCGCGGCCCCCAAGAGAACCGATTTTCAACAGGATTATGATCGAACGTGTCGCTTCATCCGCATTGGTAATTGGATTCATCTCTTATATTACATTTACATCACTGCTTGCCAATGGGCATACAGTAGACGAGGCCCGAAATGTTGTATTGTTATTAATGGTATTCTTTGAAAATACTCAGGCCTTTAATAGCCGATCTGAACGACGCTCCGTGTTCCTTCATAATCCGTTCCAAAATGTCTTTCTGGTGATAAGTGTTATAGCGGCCTTGTTATTACATATCACAGCCATGCACCTTCCCGTGCTCAGTGACATACTGGTAGTAAAACCGGTAAGCCTGGAGGAAGGACTGTTTCTCCTGTTACTGGCAACCAGTCTGTTATGGTTGTCCGAAGGTTATAAGCTATTCAAGAAAAAATTTACATAACCTATTGAGTAACGTGTCCTTCATCATCCAAGGAAAGCGTATATACTCATGAATAATCCAGTGTTATTAAACCATGACAGACAGGGTAAACGGGGACTAGATAGCCGCATGCCCTGGCTAATTGCGTTTCTTTCCGGCCTGCTTCACGGGCTTGGTTTTGCCGGAGCTTGGATACTTGGCAAACAATATCTTGGAAATCCATGCCCATAGCTTATGTTATCGGAACAATAGCCTTGTTCTGGGTAATAGAACGCAGTTATTTATTTATAAACCAGTAAGCGGAAAAGGTTTCATTCTTGACGTATACACTAGATTATAGTGTGTTTTAATTTAGTTATTACTCTCCTGCTTGTTCAACTCTTCTTCCAGGGCCTCCAGCTTTTGCCTTAATCGTGCCAGCTCGGCATCCCTGGTATCCACATCACCTTTGAGTTTCATATTCAGTTCCTGTTCCGCTTCTACCATCTCATTAATTTCATCAAGCTTTGCTGCAGGGTTCTCTTCCTCGGCCCTGGAAACAATTGAGACAAGCGCCAGTAAAACAAGAAAGCCTGGTATTATCTTCATAATATTTGCTCCAAATGTTTGTGTTTTATTGAACGTCCAGATTTGCTTTCAATAAAGTGACCTCTTCTTCCAGGGATGATAGTTTTTTCCTGAGTTCGGCCAGCTCGATCTTTCTGGTAAATAGGGTATCCTTCAGATCTTCATTATTTTTCTTTTCAATTTCAATCATATCCTGAATTTCAGCAAGTTGTAGCCTGAGTTCGTTTACATCCGCAAACGCGGAGGGCAAAAAACACTGACTAAACAGCAGAAAAACTATAACAATTATTTTTAGCATGTAGCGAATTTTCCAGGCTATCAAGAATAGTTTAAGCGATATGGATCACGGAATATTTCTGAATTTACGGGTTAATTTTACCATTAAAACGGATATACTACTTTATAAATATCAGTTGGATGAGTATCCCATGAGAGCTCAGGAGCAGATTTCGGAGTTGAGAGAAAAGTACTCGGAATTGCTTGAGGGTGCGCGTCGTAATGAGACTATTCTCAGGAAGTTTCAGAACTTTGAAATACAGTTAATGGATTCCGAATCGCTTGAAGAGTTTCTCGATCAGGTCATATGTCATAGCAAGGAGATTTTCAACTGGGATTATGTCACCCTTGTTCTGGTAGACAGCGATTATGAAATCCAGCGGCTGTTTGAACAATCCGATCATGAGATCACCGATAATCCCAATCTATTCTTCATTCACGAGAATTCCTGCCTGACCCGGATTTACCAGGGCCTGCTCTCGCCTCTGTTGACACGGTATCAGCTTGAAGCCCATGCCATCCTATTTCCCGATGCCGATACACAACCAGCCAGTATTGCCCTGCTGCCCCTTTTGCACAAAGGCCGCCTGATTGGCAGTTACAATATCGGCAGCAATGACAAGGACCGCTTTGATGAAAATGCCGGTGCCGATTTTCTTAAACATCTGGCTGCCGTCATTGCCGTGTGCCTGGACAATAACCTGGCACGGGAACATCTGAAATATCTGGGCCTGATTGACAACCTGACAGGTGTGAATAATCGCCGTTACTTTGACCAACGCCTCACTGAGGAGATTTCACGCATCCGCCGCAGTGGAAATCCCAGCAGTTGCCTATTCATTGATGCCGACCATTTTAAAAACATTAACGACACCTACGGTCACCAGACTGGTGATCAGGTGTTGCGCTATATAGCCCAGGTAATCAAGGAACAGGTCCGGCAGATAGATGTGGTGGCCCGTTATGGTGGCGAGGAATTCACAGTCATATTGCTGCAAACCGCATCGGAAAAGGCAATCGAGATCGCCGAAAGAATCCGGCAAATGATCGCCATGAGACCATTCGAGGATGAAAATGAAAATGAAATTTCACTCACAGTATCTATCGGTATCAGCACCCTCTCTGCCGAGGAAATCCAGCATGCTGCCGATGCAGCGAACCGTTTTGTTAAACAGGCAGATCAGGCTCTGTATATGGCAAAAAACAGCGGTCGCAATAAGACGCTTTGTTATGATCGAGATGCCTTGCTAATAGAGCAAGTCGAGGTTTCCTGAATCATGGTTTTGAGCAAACGCCAAGAAAAATACCTGCGAACACTGGCGCATGAGAAAAAACCGATACTCTGGCTGGGGCAGCATCGGCTTACCGATCAGATCCTCTCTGAAATTGAGAATGCCCTGAACCACCATGAGTTGATCAAGATCAAAGTCCGGGTCGGTGAACGTGAGGAAAGGGACCGGATCATTTCCGAGATTTGCCGGCAAACGTCTTCCGAAAATGTTCAGAAGATTGGGAATACAGTCACTCTTTTCCGGCGAAATATGGAAAAACCTCGTATTCCGCTACCCGCATGACTGGCTGCCGGTCGGCTTAAAACTCCGCAAGGATTTGCTCGACCGTATCCTTGATAAGTTCATCCATGTTTTTCTCATCCGAACTTGTGATGGTCTTGGTGGCAAGACCGTGCCATACCGGTTGTCTGGATGCGACGTGAAATACATCTATCGCCAACCTGCCTTTCGTATAGGTGACGGCACGTGTCTCCGTACCAACATAGATTGAACTTCCTCCGTAATAAGGACCACCCCAACGGAATCCCCCACCATAGGTCACCGGGAAAGACCGAATGTCGACCTCTTCGCGGCTACCAACAGTAAACACTACCGCCAGATCGGCCGTTTCCGGATCTTTGACAAGGACATAACCTTTTTTTCGCATCTCGAACTCTATTGTCTTGGCCACCTTTGCTGCCACAATAGGATTGGATTCTTCAGAACTCACCAATAGATAGTCATCCTTCAACCAAGCAAAAGTCGTGGCGCCTGAAATGTCTATATCTGGGTTGCGATCGGAATAGATCTTGACTGCCGGAGCGGTACAAGCAGTGAACTGGATAATCAGTAAAATGAATAAAGATTTATACAGCGTATTCATGGCATTTCGATTGAATTATTTTTAACAAATTATCACAAGATAATTGTTATAGCTTCATTGTGTATAGTGACTTTTAGATACGGATAAGTATGCTGTCCAGTACTCTATCCGGGAGCAAACGTTTCAAGGTTCCAAATAAATATGTTGGAAAGGTCACAAAGTAACGTGCTTTAGGCCGCTTGCTTTCTAGAGCATGAACAACTTTTTTGTAAACTGCTTCCGGCCCCAGGGTAAATGGCACCACCGGTTCCTCAGTTTGCATGCGTATTTCCTGGGTATCATATAAATCACGAAAGTAACTGTGTTCCTTATCAATATATTTCCTGTAAGCAAGATAGGCGTTCTTCCGAAACTTGCTTTCAATAGGGCCTGGTTCTATTAACGAGACATGAATACCGGAACCTTCAAGTTCCATGCGCAGGGTATCCGTTAAACCTTCCAAAGCATACTTGGATGCATTATAGGCGCCGCGGAATTTCAGGGTGACAAAACCCAGTATCGAACTGTTCTGGATTATCCGGCCAAAGCCCTGTTGTCGCATTACCGGGATAACCCGTGTGGTCAATTCATGGGTACCGAAAAGATTTGCCTCGAACAGGTCCCTCATGGCATCCCGACTAAGGTCTTCAACTGCGCCAACAATTCCAAATGCACCATTATTAAAGAGACCATATAATTCACCGCCGGTAGATTCCAGCACAAAATCCAGTGCAGAATCTATTGATGCGCTATTAGCTAGATCCAATTGCACGGATTCAAGTCCAAGCCGTTTAAGCTCCTCGACATCATTAGATTTCCGTGCGGAAGCAAAAATACGGTAGCCACGGTCTTTGAGGGTGTTGGCTACATGAAAACCAATACCGCTGGAACAACCAGTAATCAGTACAGACTTTGGCTTCATTGAGTGCTATCCACTTCTGTAGTCACTCTCCCATGCATTGAGCAGACCAGTTCGACAGCAATTAAGCTTAAAAATTTGAAGATAGAGGCATTCTATGAGATTTTAGCAGCATCACGCCAATAGATAATTCTAAAAACATCATACAGCTTGAACTGGTCCCTGTATAAATACCTGCTAGTTTTGATGCTCCTTTCTGGCGTGTCACTAACCGTAATGCCTGCGGAAAATAAATCCGGGCTTTGCCCCGCCAGCTTGCCAATCCCGGAGCGACCGAAAGTCGACCGGGAACTCGCAGTGGATGAAATGTACATCATAGCTGATGAGGCAGAACTCGAAGAATACGGCCTCTCGGTACTGGATGGCGATGTTGAAATTACCCGTAATCTACAACAACTGCAGGCGGATCACATCACCTATGATCACCCATCTGATTTGGCAACGATGATGGGCGCCGTAGAGTACTGGGATGACGCGATGTATCTCCACAGTGAGGCAGGAGAGATTGATTTCAGACAGGAGACCAGTCAATTTGAGGACGCCTTTTATTTCATCCTGGAGAAGCGCGGTAGAGGGGAAGCAAAGAGTATCTTTCATGACGACTCCCGTCAATTCACCAAGCTGAGGCAGGTGACTTATACAACATGTGAGCCTGAAGACAATTTCTGGCGCTTGAGTTCCAGCAAGATCCGCCTGGACCATAATGAGGAATGGGGAACTGCCAAGAATGCTGTCCTGAGGATCAAAAATATCCCGTTGTTCTATACCCCTCATATCTCTTTTCCCATCAGTGATAAACGTAAATCGGGATTTCTGACTCCAAGCTTTGGATCGACGAACCGAAGCGGTTATGAGGTACAGACGCCCTACTACTGGAATATTGCACCGGAGATGGATGCAACCATCACTCCCCGCGTTCTCACCGATAGTGGCTTGATGATGATGGGCGAGTACCGCTATCTGCTCAAAAGAGGGAATGGCGAATTAAATCTGGAATATCTGCCTAATGACTCCGAATTCAACGATGAAGACAGGAATTTATTTAACTTTACGCATAATCAATCCTTTGCAGACAAGGGCCGTCTCTATCTAACCTACAACCGTGTCTCTGATAGTGAATACTTCAAGGATTTTGGATCAACCATCAACACTTCCAGCATCCAGTACCTGGAACGTCGGGCAGAAGCAGCGTATAGCGGTAGCTGGTGGAACCTGACGGCCAGGGCCCAGGGTTTCCAAACCGTTGACAGCACCATCCCCCTCACATCTCGTCCATACCAACGGTTACCGCAAGTCCTGTTTAATGCGGCCAGTCCCTTCAAAAACCGGCGACTCAACCTGGCACTCAATTCCCAGGTGGCCTACTTCGACCGGGACGATGATGGTTTTCCAATAGAAGATGTGAATGGCGGACGCTTGCATCTCTATCCCTCGGTCAGTTTTCCAATGTATACGCCAGCTAGCTTCTTCATTCCGAAAATCGGCGTGCGCTACACTCAATATGATCTCCACGATACGGGCACCCAGTTCAGTTCCAGCCCGAGCCTGGCACTGCCGATTACCAGTGTGGATACAGGCCTCTTCTTTGAGCGTGATACTCGCCTGTTAGGGGATGCCTTCATTCACACACTGGAGCCCCGTTTGTATTACCTGTATATACCGGACGAGGACCAGTCAGACTTGCCGGACTTTGACACCGGCATATACAGTTTCTCCTTTGACTCCCTGTTCCGGGAAGACCGCTTCTCCAGTGTTGACCGGGTCGGTGATGCCAACCAGTTTACCCTGGCGCTGACATCACGCCTGATCCAGGACAACAGCGGGCGGGAACTGGGCTATGCGAGCCTCGGCCAGATCTATTACGTGGACAAGCAGGATGTGGTCCTGCCCGGTACGTTGCCGAATGATAACAGCAGCTCACCCCTGGTTGCAGAGGTCGGGACCAGTATCCTTGACGAACTCCGCCTGCGCGGCACCATCCAGTGGGACCCGAACGAGGGTAAGACAGAAAAAGTCCTGGCAGCTGCACAATATAACCCGGCAGACAACAAGGTCATCAACTTCGCCTACCGGGTCCGCCGGCCACAGGAAAACCCGACGATCGATATCGAACAGACGGAACTCTCGTTCCACTGGCCCATCACAAAAAAATGGAACGCGCTGGCACGCTGGGTCTATGCCCTGCCAGACAGGAAAAATATCGACATATTTGCCGGAATTGAATATGAGAGTTGTTGCTGGGCCTTCCGAACGGTTGCCAGGCGTTTCCTAACCGGGGTCAATGATGAGTATAATACCGGTATATTCTTCCAGCTCGAGCTGAAAGGCCTCGCCGGGCTGGGCACAGGTACAGAAACATTCCTTACTGAAAATATTCCCGGGTTTAAGAGTGAATTCTAGATTTCAGATGTTGATTCAAAGACTGTTATTGATTACTGGTCTCGCCGTATTTGCTAACACCCAGGCAGGCGTGCCACTCGATCGCATAGTCGCAGTTGTAAATGATGATGTGGTGATGCTAAGTGAGTTGGAAAACCAGCTTCGGACTGTCAAGGCACAGATTGCACAAGCCCGTACCCAGGCACCGCCAGATAATATCCTTGAGAGACAAGTTCTGGAAAGACTGATTATTAACAAGCTTCAACTTCAGTTTGCGGCCAATACCGGCATCCAGGTGGACGATGAAACCTTAAACAACACCATTGCCAATATTGCGGCTGAAAACGGAGTGAGCCTGGCTCAGTTCCGAGATATCCTCGAAAGTGACGGTTACAGTTATGAAATGTTCCGCGAAAATATCCGTAACGAGATTACAATTGCCCGGCTGAAACAACGACAGATCGATAACCGCATCACTATAACCGAGAGGGAAATCAACAACTACATTGAAAATCAGGAGAGCCAGCAAGGACAGGATGAATACCGGCTCTCGCATATTCTGATTGCCTTACCTGAGGCACCCACTGTAGCGGAAACTGAACAGGTCAGGGCAAAGGCAGAAAAGGTAATACAGGAACTCGAAGCCGGTACTGATTTTCAAACTCTGGCAATAGAGGTTTCCAACAGTCAACAGGCCCTTAATGGCGGTGACCTGGGTTGGCGTAAGGCCGAAGAGATACCCTCCCTGTTTACGGGTCTGGTGAGAACCATGGCAAAGGGCGAAGTAAGTAATATCATTGAAAGCCCGAGTGGTTTTCACATCATTGAACTGACCGACATTCGTGGTGAACAGAGGGAAAATATTGTCACCCAGACCAAGGCCCGCCACATTCTGATCAAGCCCAACCAGCTAATGACGGACGCTGATGTCAGGGAACGGCTGGACCAGTTGCGCTTGCGAATTCTGGCTGGCGAAGATTTTGGGGATCTTGCCCGCGCCCACTCTGAAGATACCATGAGCGCCGTCGATGGCGGTGAACTGAATTGGGCCAACCCCGGAGATTTGGTTCCGAAATTCGAACAGGAAATGGAAAATCTGGATGATGGTAAGATAAGCTACCCGTTCAGGACCAGATTTGGCTGGCACATCATTCAGGTCATGGAACGCAGACAACACGACAACAGTGAAGACTTGCAACGCACCCGGGCCAGGGAAGCCATCCGCGCGAGAAAGATCGAAGAAGCCCAGCAAAACTGGTTACGTACCCTCAGGGATGAGGCCTATGTCGAATACCGACTGGATGAGAACTGATCGAAACTGTCCCAGGATTGCACTGACCCCAGGAGAACCAGCAGGTATCGGTCCTGATATTGTTGTCCAGGCGCTGCAAAATGACCTGCCTGCTGAAATCGTCGTCGTTGCCGATCCGGACCTGCTAATAAACCGGGCCCGGAACCTGGGCCTGTCGTTGCAACTCACCGAATTCTCAGCCGGGAACCCTGCGTCTCCTCAGCGCGCCGGCCAGCTTAATATCCTGCCGGTAAAACACGAGTTTGCTTCAAGCCCCGGCAAGCTGGATTTCAAGGACGCTGCTTATGTACTGGAAACCCTTAAGACAGCCTGTAAGGGCTGTCTTGACGGGATATACGACGCGATGGTCACTGCTCCGGTGCATAAAGCAAACATCAATGATGCCGGTTACCACTTCACTGGACATACCGAATACCTGGCTGATCTTTGCGACGAGGGTTTCCCCGTTATGCTTCTGGTCAACGATAAACTCAGGGTCGCCCTGGTCACGACGCATATTCCACTCTCCTGCGTCAGCCAGCACCTCACCGGGGAACTGGTCATGAAGGTGATACGAACAGTCTTTAACGATTTGCGATCCCGGTTCGGTATTGCTGATCCTCGAATCCTGGTCTGTGGTCTGAATCCGCATGCCGGAGAAAATGGTCACCTGGGCAGTGAGGAAATCGACATCATCATCCCTGCCCTGGAACGTTGCAGAAAGGAAGGCATAAAACTCACCGGGCCCTTGCCCGCGGATACGGCCTTTACTCCGGAAAACCTCAAACATACTGATGTGGTTGTGAGCATGTACCATGATCAGGGGCTGCCGGTACTCAAGGCACAGGGATTCGGTGAAACTGTCAATATCACCCTTGGCCTGCCGATCATCCGTACTTCCGTCGACCACGGGACCGCCCTGGAACTTGCCGGCACCGGCAAGGCAAGTGCAACGAGCCTGTTGGCTGCAATTTACCATGCGAATTTGCTGATAAACCAGCAGACTGGAAGCAAGGAAGACAAATCCAGTATCCCAGTCAGTTCCAGATAAATGAATCCGCTTCACCGTCCACGAAAAAGGTTTGGTCAGCATTTCCTGCATGACTCCGGGGTCATTGACCGTTTAATTCGGGCAATCGATCCCCGGCCCGACGAGACACTGGTAGAAATAGGCCCGGGTCATGGCGCCCTGACCCGGGAATTATTAAATTACGTTGAACACTTGCACGTTGTAGAAATTGATCGTGACCTGGCGGCTGCCCTGGAGAAGAACCTGAAGCACACAAACGTGACCATTCACTGCGTCGATGCACTCAAGTTTGACATAACCAGCATTGGCGACACGGCGCTGCGGATCGTCGGCAACCTGCCTTACAACATTTCCACACCTTTGCTGTTTCACCTGCTGGAAAATGCCGACGTAATCCGCGATATGCATTTCATGTTACAAAAAGAGGTGGTGGATCGGTTGGCGGCCAGTGAGGGTAACAAGCAATACGGGCGACTCTCGGTAATGATGCAGTCCGTTTGCCGGATCGAAAAACTGTTTGACGTCAGTCCCGGCGCTTTTTCCCCACCACCCCGGGTCGAATCCTCGGTTGTACGCCTGCTCCCCGACAGCAAGTTATCATCACGTATCAGGGATCCGATCCTGTTCCGTGAACTGGTCAGGGATGCATTTAACCAGCGCCGCAAGACGCTGCGTAATGCAATACACAGGCAGCTTGCAGCTGAAGAGATCCAGGCACTGGGGATAGCACCGGATCTCCGCCCCGAGAACCTCACGGTTGAACAGTACATAACACTCTCAAACCACTGTTTCGAAGCCCAAAACGGCTGATTCAGCCTGTGTATAACTCGGTGGCTAGTTATTCTGGCAAGTGACCAGCCATTATCCGGGTGCAAACAGATGAAATGACCATTCATCATTTATTCTCTTTAATTAACAAACCGTTATAGAATAAAAATTATTACTTACCGGAGTTATCTCGCATAACTTCGGACTGATCATGCCCTTTGCCGGTTTGTGTATAACCCTTGGCGGCCAGGCGGCTGCCTGGCTCACGGCAAAATTAGTTTATACTGCCACCTTTGTTTATCAGTAAAAGCAGCCCATAACAATAATTAACCGGCAGATGCAGGTACACCCTTGTACTGGATAAAAAAAACCTCGCAGATTCTTCACGATTTCAATGAATTCACTGGCCGGGCTGTTGCCTGGCTGGTGCTACTGCTGGTCCTGCTTGTCAGTTACGACGTGACCATGCGCTACCTCTTTAACAGTGGTTCGATTGCCCTGCAGGAACTTGAATGGCACCTGTTTTCATTTATTTTTTTACTCGGTGCAGCCTATACCTTCCAACACGACGGCCATGTACGGCTGGATCTTTTTTACCAAAGCCACTTTATGTCTGATCGGCGCCGGGCCCTGGTAAACATCTTTGGTGACCTGTTCCTGTTAATCCCGTTTTGCCTGCTAATCATCATCAGCTCCTGGCCGTTTGTGTCACAAGCGTTCATACATGCAGAGGCATCACCGGACCCGGGCGGCCTGCCCTGGCGCTGGGTACTCAAGGGTACCATTCCACTGGGTTTTATCCTGCTGATGCTGCAGGGAATTGCCGACCTGCTTAAAAATATCGTCTTGTTTTGCGAGGACCGGTCATGAGCCTCTGGATTGGTGTCATGTTCCTCGTCTTGATCTTCCTCTTGCTGCTGGGCTACCCCGTTGCCCTCACCCTGGGTGCTGTTGCTCTGCTGTTTGGCAGCATCTTTCTGGGATTTGCATTCTTTGATCTGCTGCCTTTGAACATCTGGGGAGTTATGACCAATTTCAGCCTGTTGGCTGTACCACTGTTTATCTTTATGGGCGTAATTCTCGACAAGTCCGGATTGGCCGAGGAACTGTTGGAGACCATGGCCTTGTTATTTGGTCGTCTGCGTGGCGGCCTCGCGCTCTCGGTGGTGTTCGTCGGTGCACTGTTGGCTGCCACTACCGGTGTTGTTGGTGCCACGGTCGTTACCATGGGCATCATTGCCCTGCCCACCATGCTCAAGCATGCTTACTCACCACAACTGGCCAGTGGCACCATTGCGGCATCCGGCACACTGGGACAAATCATTCCGCCAAGCATCATCCTGATCCTGCTGGGCGATGTAATGGGTGTTCCCGTCGGTCGTCTGTTCATGGCAGCGGTTATCCCCGGGCTGTTACTGGTGGTCTTGTTTTGTATCTACCTGGGCGGAGTGGCCTGGTTTTTTCCCCAATCAGCGCCGGCCTTGAAACAGGACAAATCAAATCACCTCTTTACCCGGGTTATCTTCTCACTGTTACCGCCCCTGGTTCTGGTCATTGCCGTATTGGGTTCCATCTTTTTCGGCATTGCTTCACCAACGGAATCTGCTGCCGTAGGTGCTCTCGGTGCCATGTGCCTGGCAGGGAGTCATAGAAAACTTACAATGGCGCACCTGAAAGATTCCATGCGCCTGACCACGCAGCTAACCAGCATGGTGTTCCTGATTTTGATCGGTGCCTATGCCTTTGGTCTTGTCTTCAGGGGAATGGGCGGTGATATCCTGGTACTGGAGCTCATGACCAACCTGCCCGGCGGGATCTGGGGATTCTTGCTGCTCAGTATGTTGCTGGTGTTCGTGTTGGGATTCTTTCTCGATTTTCTGCAAATCTGCTTTATCGTCGTTCCCATTCTTTCCCCAATCGCCCAGCATATGCAGGTTGATCTGTTGTGGTTTGCAATCTTGATAGCCATCAATCTGCAAACGTCATTCCTGACACCGCCATTCGGGTTTTCATTATTTTACCTGAAAGCCGTTGCACCACCCGCAGTCAATATCCACCATATTTACCGCGGCATCATTCCGTTTGTCATACTCCAGATAATCGGGCTCCTGATACTGATAACTTTCCCGGATTTTGTACTCTGGTTGCCGGACATCATGGACAGGATGCATGGCCTGAAATAGCAAAAAAATACAGGCGAAATGATTCAGGCCATCTTCATCTTGAGCAGACTGATCACGGGGACTGTTTCAGGCATGACTCCGCGCCAGATGTAAAATGACTCCGCAGCCTGCTCTACCAGCATCCCAATGCCATCCACTGCTTTGTCTGCTCCCTGCTGCAAGGCCCAACTGACAAAGGCCGTATCACCTTTTGCATAGGCAAGGTCATAGCAACTGGCTTGATCTTTGAGAAGGCCCTCAGGCAATGGTGGTATTTCACCTTTCAGTCCCAGAGAAGTGCAGTTGATAACAAGATCAAATGATTGCCCTGGCAGGGAGGAATATTCAACTGCGCTGATATCGCCGTGCGTTAAGAAAAGTTCAACGAGGATTTGTGCACGCGCCAGGGTGCGATTGGCTATAACTACCCGGGAAGGAGATTCATTCAACAACGGCCCAAGTATGCCGCGTACTGCGCCACCTGCTCCCAGAACAAGAATATCCAGTCCTGCCAGAACAATCTCATTATTAATGGTCAGGTCCCGGATTAAACCAATGCCATCAGTATTATCGCCGAAACAGATGGTGTTATTCTGTTCAAACCAAATAGTGTTCACAGCGCCGGCATGATTTGCTCTTGGAGTCAGTTTGTCTGAAATCCGGCAGGCTTCTTCCTTGAATGGGAGGGTGACATTGAGTCCCATACCGCCCTCCGTTCTAAATTCATTGACAGCGCGGGCAAACCCATCGGTATCAACTTTGATTGCCTGATAGTAAAGTTCCTGCCCGGTTTGTTTCGCAAATTCTGAATGGATTAAAGGTGATTTACTGTGAGAAACGGGGTTCCCCATGACACAGTAATTATCAATGTCTGGATTAAGTTTATACGTTGTCATCAATCCTTAAGAATTGATCTGGCGATTCAGGAGCCGCTGGCCTGTAAACCACCCTGCAGGCAATAGGCCTGGACACCTCGTTCGCTCAGAAGAAAGGCGCCTGCTGAACTGCGCCGTCCGGTATCACAGTAAAGGATATACTTTTTGTCAGGCTCGAGTTTGTCTGCCTTGATACGAAGGGTAAATAGCGGCATGTTCATACTGCCCGGTAATGCGGAATTTTTATGTTCACTCTCAAGACGAACATCGAGCCAGACAGCGCCATTTTTAACCATTTCCTCTGCCTGCGGGAAATCAACCCAGCTCAACATTGGCTCCTTCAGTAATTCATTGAAATCATCCTTGGACAGTCGCATGAGCACGCCATCTGTGTTCATGGTAACACTGGCATTGCGCTTGGCATCTGACAGGAGAGCCTCTTCACCGAAGGCATCTCCTTCTTTCAGTGTGGCCAGTGTTAATTCGGTTTTTGCCTTGGAACTTCGGGTAACCTTGCATTCGCCGCGCTGGATAATGTAATAGTATTCCCCATCGTCTCCCTGCCTGACGATAGTTTGTCCAGCAGCAACCGGTATCTCCTTGATGCGCATGAACATGGCCTGGATATTGGCGGGAGGAACCTGGAGGAAGGCCTTGGACTGCAGGATTCGGGTCATCCAGTCGGAACCCTCTTCACGTTTACTCTGCTTCTCTGACTGGATTTCATCAACTTCAATACCGGCCAACTGGTCCCAGGTCAGTAATACGTCAAGCAGATCGGCATCTATACGGGTGATCTTGGAAGCAACTTTTGTTTTTGCAGTATGCCGCTTGGGAATGTGGTTATCCAGCGGATTTCTGGCTGTCTTGGTCCCGGCATCGATAATGGTGGAGTCGCCAGACGCGGTCATTAATTCAACCTGGCCATCAATAAGATACACTTTGTTTTTGTCCAATTGCCCTTCCTTAAACAGTACCCGGCCTGCTGGTACAGTCTCTACCCTGGCTTTGCTGGCCAATTCCTGAAAATTTTCGCCTTGCAACGAATTGACCGGGATCAGCTGTTTTAGAATGGACTTTTCAACGAGTTCTGCCATGAAATTATTATTCAGTCATTCATTTAAATTGATCCACGAGGGACACTGCCTGACGATTCAAGCAGTAACACAAGCAGTAACAAATGATACAGCACTCCGGGAAATCACTGAATAGTCGTGTTCCACTGGACCGGGGCAACTTTGCATGCTTGCAAACCCATCAAAAAAAACGGGCACCGAAGTGCCCGTTTATACTAGCGTAATGAGACTATTTAAAGAATATAGCCCCGTTGATTGTGCTCGGTGACATCCAGGCCTTCAGTCTCCTGATCCGGGGTGACACGGACACCAAGCACCTTGTCGATAAGGAACAGTATCAACAGAGTGATAGCCCCGCACCAGACCACGGTGGCAATAACACCAGTGAACTGGGTAGCCAGTTGCGCGGAGATGCTGGTTTCCAGACCCAGTCCACCCAGTGATTCCGCAGCAAATACAGCCGTGAGTAACGTACCTAGCGCCCCGCCCACACCATGGACCGGGAAGACATCAAGTGAATCGTCGATCTTCAGTGCCCGCTTCATAAACTGGGTAGCGAAGTAGCAGATTACACCGGCTGATATCCCGATGATCAGACCACCTACTGGACCAACATAACCGGACGCCGGAGTAATAGTGCCCAGTCCGGCAACCATGCCGGTTACGATTCCCAGGACACTGGGTTTACCGTAACGAATCCATTCACAGGCCATCCAGGCCATTGAAGCCGCGGCTGCTGCAATGTGTGTAACCACCATGGCCATCCCGGCACTGGTTCCAGCGGCAAGCGCACTGCCGGCATTAAAACCGAACCAGCCGACCCAGAGAAAGGAGGCCCCGGCCACGGTCAACGTCATATTATGTGGTGGCATAGCAGTTTCCGGAAAACCCCGACGTCGGCCAATATAAACCGCAGCAACCACGGCAGCGACACCAGCATTAATATGCACCACGGAACCACCGGCAAAGTCCATGAAACCGAGGTCAGCCAGCCAGCCACCGCCCCAGACCCAGTGACAGATCGGCGCATAGACCAGGGCCAGCCATAAAGCGGAGAACCAGAGGACCGCAGAGAATTTCATGCGCTCGGCAAACCCACCCACAATCAGGGCCGTTGTGATGATCGCAAAGGTCATCTGGAACATGAAAAAGACCGTTTCGGGTATGTCGCCACTGGCGCTGTACAGTTCGATCCCGTCCATGAACAGCTTGCCACTCCCGACCACGCTGTTCATGCTGCCGCCATCGCCGAAGGCCAGACCGTAAGCAAAAACCATCCACAGGATCGACACCAAGCAGGTGATGGTAAAACATTGCATTAATACCGACAGCACATTCTTGTGCCTGACCAACCCGGAATAAAACAGGGCCAGACCCGGGATTGTCATAAACAGAACCAGCGCCGTGGATGTCAGAATCCAGGATGTGTTGGCAGCATTAATCGCCTCCTCCGCAGCACACACCCCCACGGATGTCAGCGCAAGGCCCAAAAATAATAAGCTTTTCTCCAATTTCGATTGCATTTTCCAAGTCCCCTAATTTTATAAAGCATCTGGGCCGGTCTCACCGGTCCTGATCCGGATCGCCTGCTCAAGGTCATAGACGAAAATTTTACCGTCGCCGATCTTACCGGTACTGGCAGCCTTGCTGATAGCCTCGATTACAGAATCCACCTGATTATCATTGATAGCAATTTCCAGCTTGGTTTTGGGCAGGAAATCGATGACATATTCCGCACCACGGTAAAGTTCGGTATGCCCTTTCTGACGCCCAAAACCCTTGACCTCGGTGGCTGTCAAACCGGCAACGCCCAGTTTGGATAATTCATCCCGCACTTCCTCCAGTTTGAAGGGCTTGATGATTGCAGTAAGTAACTTCATAGGAGCTACCCCCGTTGGCTATGATTAATTTTTGGATTGTTATATACGCACTGTTTTTGTGCGGGAAAAAGAAGAATAGCAATTATTTCGGGCAGGTGCACGTGGTCAATCTCCTCACAACGAAGTTGTTTTGCTAGACACATAAAAAAACGGGCGCCGCAGCGCCCGTTTTTGTTGTTAATGACTTTTACTGTCTATACGTTGGGTGATCTGGCAGCGGTAAACTCGGGATAAGCTTCGACACCACATTCAGAGATATCGACACCTTCATATTCCTCTTCCTCGCTGACCCGGATCCCCATGACCATCTTTAGGATAAACCAGGTTACCAGGCTGACAACAAATACCCAGACAAAGATGGTTAACAAACCAACCAGCTGACCGCTGAGGGTAGCATCAGCATCGGTCAGGAGAACCGCCAGGATACCCCAGATACCGACTGTACCGTGGACAGAGATAGCACCGACGGGGTCGTCGATCTTCATCTTGTCCATGGCCAGAATACTGAAGACCACCAGCACACCGCCGGCGGCACCAATCAGGGTGGCCTGCAAGGCAGTCGGGTCGGCAGGTTCTGCTGTGATTGCAACCAGACCGGCCAGAGCACCGTTCAGCGCCATGGTCAGGTCACCCCTGCCAAACAGTAACTTGGCAGTCAGCAGCGCGGCAATCAAACCACCGGCAGCAGCTGCGTTGGTATTCAGGAACACATAGGCCACCTCGTTAGCCACAGCGATACCACCCAGTTTCAGGGTCGAGCCGCCGTTGAAACCGAACCAGCCCATCCAGAGGATGAACGTACCCAGGGTAGCCAACGGCAAGTTGGCTCCGGGTATAGCCCTGGATTTGCCATCGGCGGTGTACTTGCCTTTACGTGGGCCCAGCAGAAGAACTCCGGCCAGAGCCGCTGATGCACCTGCCAGGTGAACAATGCCGGAACCGGCATAGTCACTGTATTTCAGTTCATATAAGCCGAATACGGAATTGCTGCCCCAGGTCCAGCCACCTTCCATCGGATAGATGAAACCGGTCATGACGATTGCAAAAATAAAGAAGGCCCAGAGCTTCATACGCTCGGCCACTGCACCGGATACGATCGACATGGCGGTTGCCACGAAAACGACCTGGAAGAAAAAGTCCGAGGCCCCGGCATAAACAGAAGCTCCGTCGAAGCCATTTTCTGCAGACGCTGCCAACGCACCGGCAACATCGAGATTTGCCACGGTTTCTACACCGGAGAGGAACCAGCCGCCGCCGTACATGATGTCATAACCGCAGACCATGTACATTGTGCAAGCGATGGAATAGAGCGCAACGTTTTTCGTTAGTATCACGGTTGTGTTTTTGGAACGAATCAGCCCTGCTTCAAGCATCGAGAAGCCGGCGGCCATCCACATTACAAAAGCACCCATTACCAGAAAGTAAAAAGTGTCAATTGCATACTGTAGTTCGAAAATTTGATTTTCCACCTCAAGACTCCTGTAAATTAAGTTTGTCTTTGATTAAATAACCGCATAATTACAAGGCTTCGTTACCGGATTCACCTGTGCGGATCCTGATAACCTGTTCAAGGTCGTAGACGAAAATCTTTCCATCACCAATCTTGCCGCTTCTGGCGGCACCGGTGATCGCTTCGATTACCTTGTCTGTCTGATCATCGGCAACAGCGACTTCAAGTTTGATCTTTGGCAGAAAATCGACGACATACTCTGCCCCACGATAGAGTTCGGTATGGCCTTTCTGACGACCAAATCCCTTGATCTCTGTCACGGTCATGCCCTGAATGCCAATCTCAGACAATGCCTCTCGAACATCGTCGAGCTTGAATGGCTTTATGATTGCTGTGACCAACTTCATGGATAACTCCTCCCGTTTAGAAGCCCCGACAATGAGCAGGGGCTTTTATGAAAAGTAAAACTCCGATTTAGAATCCTGCGGATACTGTGAATATCACTGTGCTGTCACAGATATCATCAGGACCGCCAAAACAGTCGGGCCCCGACAGGTCGGTGTCGACATAACTCACGTCAAATGTAAAAGCGCCTATGTCTTTCGAAACTCCGAAACTGTAGTCCGTATAAGACGGGGTACCGAAGGCAACTTCGTCATCAATATCGTTGTAACCAACATGGCCGTTAAGTGAGAGCCCCCAGACATTCAATGGCACAGAGACGTCACCGTAGTAATAGAGGAAGGTGTCTGATTCCGCGAAGTAGTCCGGGCTGTAGGCCAAACCACCGGTGACACTAGCCATGCCGAAGTCATAACTCAATGAACCGTAGATCTCGTAGTAATCAAGATCAACGGCAAAGTCATTATCTGGATAGTAGTAGTAGAGCGCGCCTACATCCCAACCAATGCCGTTCATGACTTCACCGGTAAAACCACCGTAGAAGTTCGTCTCAGTAGAGGCTCCACCGCCAAACTCGATGCTGGAAGCCCAGAAACCCGCATAGAAGTTATAGGGCAGATAACCGTAGTCAAAGCCGCCCTGAATAGCAAAGTCCTCATTGCTTTGGCTGATGCCACGGAAGCGATAGTCGGTGGTGGTAGCCACGTTGGCACTGAACTCATGTGGTGATTCAGCCTGAACAGCGGGTGTGGATATGACCAAAGCCGCTAGCAAGGCAGGTATGATTTTCTTAAAGCTCTTTTTCAACATTATATTTTCCCCTTTTGCATATTTGCATCAAAGAAACAAAAAATGTGATGACTAAATAAAAAGCACATCAGTCAATGGCCATTTACTTATGCCAAATGGTCTGCACGTTCCGTGCCAGGTTAAAAAAAGGCTGGTAATCATATGCTTAAGCAGCGCCTGTGGTTTAGTTGAGACACTCAATGGAAACGTCAAGCATGAATCAGCACTTTAAAAGTGCATTATTCACCCGGTTGGCACCATATTTGTGCAAAAAGGATCAGTATTCATCTACCGAGATGATGAGTGTTAAACTGTTGTCTCATTTATGCCATATGGGATCTGTAAAACGATTATGGTAGTCAATACTGAAAAACTGGATGAACTGGTCAATCGGGTCATCTCGAGCCTGCCGCGAGATCTTGATCTCGCCAGGAAGGACATCGAGAAAAACCTGAAGTCCGCTATCAGTGCCGGCCTAGCCCGGATGGATCTGGTGACCCGGGAAGAATACGATATCCAACTTGCCCTCCTGCAAAGGACCAGGGAAAAGCTGGAGAACCTGGAAAAAAAATTAACGGACCTTGAGGAACAGCTGAAAAGATAATAAGTCCGCCAGCTATATATAATGTGTGGCGGTTAGTAAAACACTGCAAATATTAATATTGGAAACTACTCCACCGGGACCGTAACAATAAACAGCAGGCCATGATGGCCGGGAGAAATCAGGGAAGATGAGTATCGCCATAGTTTACAGCCGGGCCCAGATCGGCATTCAAGCCCCACTCGTTACAGTCGAAGTCCATCTCAGTCGCGGCTTGCCCAGTCTTTCCATCGTCGGGTTACCTGAGATGGCCGTCAGGGAAAGCAAGGACCGCGTCCGCAGCGCGATCATGAATAACCAGTTCGAGTTTCCGTTGCGACGAATCACCATTAACCTGGCCCCGGCGGACTTGCCCAAGGATGGTGGCCGTTTTGATTTGGCCATCGCCATCGGCATACTGGCCGCATCGGGACAATTGCCAAGTAATTCATTGAAGCATTTCGAATTCATAGGTGAACTCGCACTGACTGGTAAGTTACGTCCAGTGCGAGGCCTGATTCCCGTGGCACGGGCGACACGCGCAGCGGGACGGGAACTGGTTTTACCCGGGGAAAATTCAGCAGAGGCCAGCTTGGTTGGCGCTGCCCGGCTATTGCCCGCTGACCACCTGTTGCAGATATGTGCCCACCTGAGTGGAAAAACAGCAATTGAGTATACGTTACCCACCCGAACAGATTGCCAACCCCGCTATGAAAAAGACCTGGCCGATGTCCACGGTCAGGCGCACGCGCGGCGAGCACTGGAAATTGCTGCGGCCGGACGCCACAACCTCCTGATGCTCGGACCGCCGGGCACGGGCAAAACCATGCTTGCAGAACGCCTGCCGGGAATACTGCCACCGATGAGCGAGGAAGAGGCACTGGAATCAGCAGCACTGGCATCCATCAGTAGTCAGGGTTTCCGGAAAGAACTCTGGCGAATCCGCCCATTTCGCCACCCACACCACACTGCATCCGCTGTGGCCCTGGTCGGCGGCGGTAGTCAACCCCGGCCGGGAGAGATATCACTGGCCCACCACGGTGTCCTGTTTCTGGATGAGTTGCCCGAGTTTGACCGGCGAGTCCTTGAAGTCTTGCGTGAACCCCTGGAATCCGGGCGTATTAACATTTCCCGTGCGGTTCAGCAGGCAGAATTTCCTGCGAGTTTTCAACTGGTGGCTGCCATGAACCCTTGCCCCTGCGGTTATCTCGGGGATGCTTCCGGCCGCTGCCATTGTTCGGAAGACCGGGTCAGACGTTACCGGCAACGTGTTTCCGGGCCATTACTGGATCGGATCGATATCCACATCGAGGTCCCGAATATCACCCGGGAGATCCTGCAGGCAAGCAAATCAGAATCCGAAAGCAGTCATGATGTCCGACAACGTGTGTTAGCGGCATGGGACCGTCAGCTGGCGCGCAATGGTAAAAGCAACCAGTCCCTGAATAACAGGGAAGTGGAACGATTTTGTGTCCTGGATAAAGGGTGCCGGAATTTCCTAGAAGAGGTCATGAGGCAATTGCAACTTTCTGCACGTGCCATGCATCGAATTATCAAGGTGGCCCGGACGATTTCAGATTTACAGAGTGAAGACAAAATTAGGGTTCAACACCTGGCAGAAGCTGCTGGTTATCGTCGACTGGATCGTGAAATCAGTTAACAGTAGATGTTATCAGGCTTGCCTGGGATACAATATTCATGTGAAATAAAAATATGGAAAACATGGACCGCTACAAGTTTGCAATAGATGTCGAAACCACTTATGTCCAGGACCAGTCGAGTCCTGAAGATAATCGTTACGTCTTTGCTTATACCATTACTATAACCAATCAGGGCTCGGTGCCGGCACAACTTATGAGCAGGCACTGGGTGATAACCGATGCCAACAACAAGGTCCAGGAAGTAAGGGGAGAAGGTGTGGTAGGTGAACAACCCTACCTGACACCGGGTGAGACATTTCGCTATACCAGTGCAGCAATGCTTGAAACCCCTGTAGGTTGCATGGAAGGTGAATACCAGATGGTGGCTGAGGACGGCGTAGAATTTGATACCTCGATTCCTGTTTTTAATCTCTCTACACCCAATATTCTTCACTAGAAACAAACTGCGCCACGCAGTACATGATCCTGGTTTTATTATGAGCACATACGCGATTGGTGATGTACAAGGTTGCTACGATGAGCTCTTGCAACTCCTTAATAAAATCAATTTCAATCCACAAAATGATCAACTCTGGTTTACCGGTGATCTCGTTAATCGTGGACCAAAATCACTCGAAGTCCTGCGATTCGTTAAGCAACTGGGCGATTCTGCTGTTTCGGTGCTGGGCAACCATGATCTGCACCTTCTGGCTGTCGCATTTAACAATACCTCACTGCGTAAAAAAGATACTCTTGAGACAGTCTTAAGCGCTCCGGACAGCAAGCAACTTCTGGACTGGCTGAGAACATTACCCTTGTTTCACCAGGACCAGGGATTTGCCTTGATCCATGCCGGCCTGCCGCCGCAGTGGGACATCGCCCAGACTGAGCAAATGGCTGAAGAAATTGAACGTGCCCTGGTGAGCGAACATATTTGTGATTACTTGCATTCCATGTATGGCAATGAACCACGACGCTGGTCAGAAGCACTCTCGGGAAATAAGCGACTGCGATTTATTACCAATGCACTGACACGGCTCCGATATTGTGATCAGGACGGTAACTTCTGTCTGGGTGAAGCTGGTCCGCCAGGCACACAACCCGAACCTTGCCTGCCTTGGTTCATGATAGAGACAAGAAAAACAGCAGGTGAAAAAATCATTTTTGGTCACTGGTCAACCATCTTTCTCGGTAATATCAGCGATTTCAGGATCCACAATGTTTATCCTCTCGATACAGGTTGTACCTGGGGTGGTAAGTTAACTGCGATGCGTCTGGAGGATGAAACTATTTTTCAGGTCGAGTCCCTGCAGCCCAAAAAGTTTGCCTGAAAACCCCTCTTTATGGTTTGCAAGTACCGGATAGGTATGTTGTGATAATTCATTTGAATAATCAAATCAATCTCTTGCGGAGGAAAACATGGAGCTTTTCGAGCGTCTCGAATCAAACGTGCGTGCCTATTCCCGGGTCTTCCCTGTCATTTTTGACAAAGCCAAGAACGCCCACCAGTTTGATGAGGCTGGCAATTGTTACATTGATTTCTTCGCTGGTGCAGGCGTTCTGAATTTCGGCCACAACAACGAGCAAATGAAACGTGCCCTGATTGACTATCTCTCTGAAGACAGGGTCACACACAGCCTGGACATGTGCACCACGGCAAAGAAAATCTTCATGGAATCTTTTGAATCCATCATCCTGAAGCCACGCAAGATGGATTACAAGATGCAGTTTACCGGGCCCACGGGCACAAACGTTATCGAAGCAGCCCTGAAACTGGCGCGTAAAATTACCGGCCGTCGCCAGGTAGTCGCATTCACTGACGGCTTTCATGGCATGACCCTGGGTTCACTTGCCTGCACAGGCAACCAGTTATTTCGCAACGCGGCTGGCGTTCCACTGGAACATGTAACACGGGTAGCTTTCGAGGGCTATGCCAACAACGGCACCGAGTCACTCGACCAGTTAAGGACACTCTATGATGATCCTTCCAGTGGCATGACGCCCCCCGCTGCTTTCCTGGTTGAAACCATACAGGCAGAAGGTGGTGTTAACCTGGCCAGCAAGGAATGGCTCCAGGCCTTGCAGTCATTAACCAGGGAATTCGGCAGTCTGTTAGTCATAGATGATATCCAGGTTGGTTGTGGTCGAACAGGACGCTATTTCAGTTTTGAAGGTTTGGATCTTGATCCGGATCTGATTTGCATGGCAAAAGGCATTGGTGGTTACGGGACTCCTATGGCTATGATGTTAATCAAACCGGAACATGATGCCTGGAATCCCGGTGAACACACCGGGACATTCCGCGGTCAAAACCTGTCGTTTGTTGCCGGTACGGAAGCACTCCGCTATTTCGAAAATGACAAGTTCCTTAATGAAGTCACTAGGAAAGGCAAGATAATTGAAGACAGTCTTGCAAAAATTGTTAAAAATTATTCAGGAAGTTTTTGTACAGTGGATAAATGCAAGTGCCCTGGCAAACCTCCCATGAAACATCGTGGCCGCGGTATGATTCATGGCTTATGTGTGGGTAATGGCAAACTGGCTGCTGCGATCGTCAAAACCTGTTTTGAAAACAAACTGATCGTGGCAAGTTGTGGTCCGGAGGGTCGCATACTCAAACTCATTCCACCATTAACCATTGAAGATAAGGTATTGGAAGAAGGTCTGAGAATATTCGTGTCAGCTCTAGACGAGCTATGCAAGTAATGAGGCAACGCGATGACATGACCTTCCCCATGGTAGAGCATGCTCGGCGATTATCCGAATTGCGAAAACGCATGGAGGAACGATTACTGGATGCTGTCATCATTTCCGATCCGGAAAACCTGTTTTACCTAACTGAATATCAGACTACCGGGTACAGTTATTTCCAGTGTGTGGTCGTACCGCTCGTAGGTGATCCCTTTATGATCATGCGTCAGATAGAGTCCTCCAATGTCTACGCCCGCAGCTGGGTCGAGGAAATTGAATATTACCCGGACACCGGTGATGCAATACAAACACTTTATACCAGCCTGAAGAAATGCGGACTGGATAACAAGCGTATTGGTTACGAACGTAACAGCTATTTCTTTCCAGCCTACCAACAGGACCGTATCCGCACGGCTCTGGATCACCATAACCTGATTGACTGTTTCGGTATTGTCGAGGAAGGCCGTATCTGCAAATCGGAACTCGAAATTGATGTAATGAAGAAAGCAGCAACCGCCACTGAAGCTGGTGTGCGTGCAGGAATTGATTCAATAGAAGCAGGGGTTACTGAAAACGACGTCGCTGCTGCCATTAGCGACGCCATGTTTCGTGCTGGCGGGGAATATCCGGCTGTAATGCCTTATGTGACATCAGGCCCACGGTCCATGATAGGACACGCAACCTGGGAAGGTCGTGAAATCCTGGACGGTGATCATGTGTTCATCGAGGTCGGCGGCTGTTTTCGGCGCTATCATACCGCAATGATGCGTACCATTTGTGTGGGTAAACCCAATGCCTCCATGCGTGAGGCCGAACAGATCATGCTGGACACCCTGGATGAACTTCATACCTTTATCAAACCAGGCGTTACCGTGTCTGATGTCGATAACCTTGCCCGGAACATGATCAATGAAAACGATACCGGAGCCTACCTCATCACCCGCGCCGGTTATTCCATCGGCATTGCCTTTGCCCCGAGCTGGGACGAAGGTTACATGCTCAGTCTGAAACAGGGTGATGCAGCCATATTGAAGACCGGTATGACTATCCATCTCATTCCCTGGATGTGGGGGGTCGATGGCAACAAGACGGCAGGCATCTCCGATACCATTTACATTACAGAAGATGGTTGTCAGTCCTTCTTTACTCTCGACAGACACTTCGTCATCAAGTAACTGGTTTCGTGGGGCCCAGCCAGATTTGCTTTACATTCACAAACTCCTTGATGCCATGCGGTCCGAGTTCCCGGCCATAACCAGAGTGCTTGATCCCGCCGCTGGGTAAGCGGGGATCGGTTTTCACCAGACCATTGATGGCTACCTGACCGGTTTCCAGCCTGTTAGCAATCTCGATACCACGCTCAGTCGTGGTCCAGACACTACCGGCGAGACCATAATTACTTTGGTTGGCAACGGTGATGGCCTGCTCGGCATCCCTTACCGGCATCACCGCAGCAACCGGACCAAAGGTTTCTTCGCAAAATGCCTTGCTGTCATTTGGTACATCAACCAGCAAAGTTATCGGATAAAAAAATCCCGTACTATCTGGTACGATACCACCCAAGACACACCGGGCGCCAGAATCCACCGTGTTCTTTACCTGCTCATCCAGGGTATCTCTCAGATCCGCACGTGCAATTGGACCAACATCTGTTGATTCCTTGGCGGGATCACCCACCTTAAGTGCAGACAGTCGCTCCTTGAACTTTTCAATAAACTGATCGTAAATCGATTCTTCGACTAGGATACGCTTGGCTGCAATACAGGACTGGCCCGCATTCATTATCCGCATGGTAGTGATCACCTCTACGGCCTTGTCCAGATCGGCGTCGGCAAGGACGATTGCGGGATCTGAGCCACCCAATTCAAGCACTGAAGGTTTTATTTCACTGCTGGCAATTTCTGCTACCTTGCTGCCGCCTTTGGCCGAGCCCGTAAAAGACACAGCCTGGACACGATCGTCCCGGATTACAGCCTCGACTTCTTCTGTTTCAATAAATATAAATTGCAAGATGCCAGGTGGAAATTTCTTTCCGGCATGTTCAGCGAGAGCGCTGGCACACCCAGGCAGATGTGGATCATGTTTGATTATCACTGTATTGCCTGCCATCAGTGCCGGGGCTGCAACACGAGACATCAACCACAGTGGCGCATTCCACGGCAGGATACCGAGCACTGTTCCCAAAGGCTGGTAATGCACCCAGCTACGGGTGGCATCAGACTCAATGATTTCATCAGCAAGATAAGCCTCTGCATGCGTAGCATAGTGATCAAAACACATGGCACATTTTTCAACCTCGGGCAGCGCTTCCTTGACCGGTTTCCCCATTTCACGGGTCATAAGTTCACCCAGGTAAACCTTGTCATCACGCAACGAGTTCGCGAAACTGTATAGCAACTTGGCCCGCTCGCTGAATGATTTTGTTTTCCAGTCACTGAACGCATGTTTTGCAGAATCCAGTTTCCGGTTTAGTTCATTCCTGTTATCCGTCTCACGTTCAAAGACAACCGATTCATCCGTCGGGTTTATCGACTTCAGCATCAAACACTCCTCTAATCAATAAACGTTAAGGTTATGTGATGGAGCTAATCAGGTGATTTACAGTTATGCCCGTTCTTCCAGACATGTGTGATATTGTCTGGCCCGGTAAGAACACTGATGTCCTTGCTCGGATCCTTACTGATAGCAATCAGGTCTGCGTCATATCCCTGCTTGACCTGTCCACTCCTGGGTGCCTGAGGTCCCAGTGTTAGTGGTGCAGTTGCAGTTGCTGACCGAATCGCTTCCAGTGGTTTCATACCGGCATCGACCAGCAACTTGAGTTCATAGCCATGCAGTCCCCATGGCAAGGCAGTGTCATCACCACTGGATAGGGAATCTGTACCAGCAGCAATTGTAACCCCGGATTTGATGGCCAGCTCCACGGCTTGCCTCTGGCGGTCAGCTGTATCCAGTAATTTCTGATAGGCATAATCGGGGATACCGGTCCGCTTACCATGTTCAAGCATACGGACTTTAACAAACCGGGTCGTGACCAGAATGGCTCCTGCTTCTTTCATGGCCTCGGCCGCTTCTACATCCAGATAGGTACCATGCTCGATGGTCTTTGCACCGGCACGCAATGCGGCCATGATCCCGGCCTTGCCATGACAATGTGCCGCAACAATCCGTTCTGCGCGGGCGGCCTCTTCTACCATTGCCCGCAGCTCCTCGTCCGAGAATTGCTGATGCATCGGATCATCATAGGTAGTCAGCACACCACCGGAGGCGCAGATCTTGATCAGTTTGGCGTCCCGCCGCAGTTGCAGACGAACGGCGCGCAGGCATTCCGGGATACCATCACAGGTTCTGAGCCAACCACCCTGTTCACCCAACTCGGCGACACAACCAGTAGGATAAGTATGTAAATCGGCATGACCCCCGGTGGGTGAAATCAAATCACCCGCAGCGTAGATGTTCGGGCCCGGGATTGAGCCTTCATTAATTACCCTAGCAATGTAAACACCAAAGCCGCCGACTTCTCGCACACTGGTCACGCCCGCGTTAATTGCACAGCTGACATCACGAACAGAACGGGCGGCGGCAACAGGAATGGACAGACGCATGACATCATCAAGGCTGGTCGTGGAAAGACCCGTGAGATGGACATGGCAATCCCAGAGACCCGGCATCAGCACAGGAACAGAAACAGACTCGACGTTATCACCTGTTCGGGGTGCCGATGTCGTTGGACCTATCCAGTCAATGATCCCGTTGCCCAGGATTACAGTGTGATTACGGAGCGGATCGCCATCTCCGGGAATCAATAGATCTGCGTCAATGCGAACAATTTGCTCGTTCAATTCGTCATTACTCCTGAATCATGGCTAATACCAAGACAACCAACTTAACATTTATCGAGATTTAACTTCCACCCTCCAGCTGTGTTTTCGGCAGGAAACAGGACAAATGTTGGTGTATTTGGGAAAATTTGATCTTTGGAACAGTTTGGATGACGCTATCCCTATGGTTGAAAACATTAATATTATCGGGGGAATAGCCGGAGGCATTCTGATTGGCCTCGCAGCGTCCTTCCTGCTGGCTGGTATTGGTCGCATTGCCGGCATATCGGGTATTGTGGGTGGTTTGCTGGCTACCTGTGCGAAAAATGAAATTACCTGGCGCGGGCTGTTTGTTATCGGCCTTGTCTCAGGAGCAATTATTTACAGGTTGATCAGCGGTAACCTACCCATTCAGATGCAGGCCAGTGGCTGGCAATTATTATTTGCGGGTTTGCTAGTAGGGATTGGTACAAACCTGGGTGCCGGTTGTACCTCCGGCCATGGCATATGTGGTATAGCCAGCTGCTCGAAACGATCAATCACTGCAACCATTACTTTTATCTTTGTGGCAATCCTGACTGTCTTTATCATGAGGCATGTATTCGAATGAAAAAAGCGTTAACAGCTTATTTATGTGGAACGCTTTTCGGGCTGGGTCTGAATGTATCGGAAATGATCAACCCGACCCGGGTAATCGGCTTTCTGGATGTTGCCGGAGTCTGGGACCCGACACTCCTGCTGGTCATGGTAAGCGCTCTCGTGATTGCTCTCCCACTATTCAGTTTAATTAAGCAATGCACGCAACCATTTTTTTCTGATCACTTCATGCTGCCAACCAAAACCCGTATAGATCTCCGTTTGATAACGGGAGCCATCCTTTTTGGTATTGGTTGGGGTATGGCAGGCCTGTGTCCCGGTCCTGCTATTACTGCGCTGGTCAGCCTTTCAGTCGAGATCATCGGTTTTGTCACTGCGATGCTGCTAGGTATGTGGCTCAGCATGCAATGGCAAAAAAGAATTGATCGCTGACTTTAATTAATTATCTGTGTTGTATTACTCAGAACGCATACTGCCAGCCTGACGTAATCACCATGTCAGTTTCCAGCTGTGGACCATTCAGGTTTTGATAAACCGGGAAACCAATCTCAAGCGCGAGTCGGTGATTGTGTAACACACCTCTCTGGCCTGCTAGATTAAACCCAAATAACACACTCGCCGTATCACCACCATAATTATCCGGATCTGCTGTCTGTACCGGAGCCATGATAGTATGGTCAATACCCTCTATCCTGCCGCTATGTTCTGCCTCCACTCGAATAGAGTTGCTTAACCAGTCAAGCCAGCGATAACTGCCCCAGGTAGTAAATAAATGCCTGTCCCCCAGAGAGTAACCCTGGTCATTCTTACCTGTTCGAATCGTGCCGACATACTGGGCACCCCAGCCCCACTTTTCATATTTGCCAGCATAAACTACACCCGGCAGAAGATCCCAGGTCCCGGATCCCAGTTGCATGGCATAAGGTAGTCGAAGCACTGGTGTTGTGTTCATTGGCGTCAACACTTCATCCGTTTCTTTTATTGACCCGGTCGGCAGGCTCACGCCCAGATTGAGTTGCATCCGATGATGTTGCTTTTCAAAAATATCAAACATACCTGTGACACGGGTGTCCCCGAAACCGCTGGAACGAGTCGTGAACTCTCCTAACCGGGTCGTGCCCATCGCCCCCGCGAATGTAACATGGTCCATGTCTTTTTGAACATAAATGCCCATCACCATCAGGGTTAACCAGTCGGTCGGCGCATACATTCCACCAAACATATGCATTTCCATATTCATCTCAATGGGAACTACTCGCAGAGTCGGAGGCTGCATGGGGGAGCCAAAGAAACGGTTGGGAATGATAGTAACGATAGTTTCCGGGGAAACGCTATCTTTACCGATGCGGTTACCCTGCATCGACATGAACTGGTAGCGGTAGGACAGCATCCATTCACCTTTTTTATGAGTATGTTCAGCCATCACGCCAATCGGGGCATGACTGTCTGGCCTGATTGGTTTCAAACCATCTTCATCCAGTTCAATAGCAACGTCTGAGGGTGATGACTCATGTGCAGACAGATTGGCAACACAACAACTTGCTAATAGGACAGCAAGAAAAACTTTTACTGGGAATTTCATAAACAATACCTTCCGAAAAATCAATCATACGGAACGTGCACACACGTATATCCCTGCAATATCAGGGAACATCCGGTTAGTAGAATTGAATCAGGAAAGTATTGGCGGGGCCCGGATAGTACGATTCGTAAAGACAGAATATCCCGTTAAAAGGATATCCTGTGAAATGACTTCGTCTTGAAATTGGGTATCAAACTGAAATGCCTCAAAAGAAACCATGATGGCATTGGCGCCACTGGTCAACCAGTGACTGCATATAGGTGATATATGTGTGACGGAGTCACTGGCCTCATGACCGCCATCATGATGATGATGCGGTGAAGTATCTTCCTGGGAGTAAACTGCAACGGGCCCGTCACAAAATATAATGCCCAGTCCTTTATCAGGTGAAACACTAAGCATGAATCCCGGCGCGATGAACGAACGCAGGAATACCGTTACCATGATCAGCCACAGGCAGGTTTTCAGTGATTGAGAACGACGGGAAAAATTCACCGTCGAATTATAGGGCAATGAATGCCATAATAGAATAGTTCAAAACACACTAGCTCATAATGACGACTAAATATTTACCTTTACTAAGCCTGGTGACAGGCATGCTATTTTCAGCAAGCAGCCATAGCGAAATCACCACAGGCGAGCCGGCGCCCAATTTTGAACTCCCTGACCAATATATGAAGAATCATACACTCGCCGATTACCGCGGCAAGTGGGTTGTGCTGTATTTCTATCCGAAGGACGATACCCCGGGATGCACAACCGAAGCCTGTAATTTCCGGGATGATATTTTTAAAATCCGTGAACTGAACGCCGAAGTGCTCGGGGTCAGCGTGGATAACACCGAGTCTCATAGACAATTCACAGAAAAACACGGCCTCCCGTTCCCGTTACTCTCAGATGGTGACGCAGAAGTTGCTAAGAGCTATGGGTCTGCCTGGTCCCTGGGATCGGTCAAGCTTGCCAAAAGGCATACATTTATTATTGACCCGGAAGGAAATACTGCAAAAATCTATCGCAAGGTAAACCCAGCCAAGCACAGTGAACAAATCATTCAGGACCTGAAGGCATTACAATCAGAGCAATCGTAGTACCGTTACCAGGTGTAGGACAACAAAATATATATTGCAGAGATAATAATGACGGTAAACGTCATACTCATCCCCAGTATACGATACCTGATATCTTCCCTGACTTTTCTTACCCCGATGACGTGAATAATCCTGCCAACCAGCAGACAGAGGCAAAGCGCATAATCAGTATCGGGTTTGCGGATTGCTGTTCAACGAAATAGAGCAGGATCAGGCTGATTGGCACATATGCGGTTAGGCTCCGGTGGCGCCGCCGCTCAACCCAGACGTTAGGCTTTTACGCTACCCCTGAGAGGGCCCGAAAAATGGCAACAACGCTTCGATTCATTATCATCCCGAAAGTCCAACACCCCTGGTTCGACGAGGTAAATAACGGTGCCCAGGCTCAAGCCGAAATCCTAAGCCGGGCGCTTGGTGCCGAGATCGTCGTCGACTATATGCCGCCGTCAATTTGCGACATCGTCGAGCAGAACGCGATCCTGGAGAATGCCGCCAAGAGTCGCCCGAGTGGCATCGCCATAGATCCGGTTGACGTTGTGGACCACATGACGGCCATCAACCGCGTCAGGGATCAGGGTATTCCGGTGGTTCTCTTCGACTCACCATCGCCGGATGGCAGCATCACCAGCGTGGGCAACAACTTTGCTCAGCAGGGGGTCATAGCGGCCGAGCGCCTCGCCAAGCTGATTGGGTACACTGGCAAAGTGGCTGTGATGCAGGGATATCCCACCGCACCAAACCACAAAGAACGATACCAAGCGCAGGTGGAAGTATTGAAAAAATATCAAAACATAACTGTTCTAGACGGTGGAATTGACAATGACGACATCGAGACTGCTCGCCAACAAGCCTCGTCTGTTCTCGAATCGCATCCCGATCTAAGTGGTTACTTGTGCTGTGATGCTTCCGGTCCGATCGGCATAGCAACCGCTATCAAAGAGGCCGGGAAGGCCGGCAAAGTTAAAGTGGTCAGCATGGATGGGATTAAGCCCATACTCGATGCCATTAAACAAGGCGTCATCGATTCCTCCTCGGCAACCATTCCTAAAATGCAGGGCTCGATGTCGGTGCTGATGTTGTGGCAAGCATCGCTAGGCGTTCAGATGCCTCAGGCTATTGATACGGGTATTGCAGTGATTACACAGGAGAACGTGGATAGATATCTGGCTGATGCAGTGTAAAGACCCGATATCCCATGCCAGGTCCTCAACACAATTTGGCAATTGAGCATGAAAGGCGCTGCTCGGAGGCAATGCCTCCGCTCTTCGGGTACCCCCGGTAGCTCAGGAGAAGCACCGAAACCCCGAGCTGGCAAAGCGTTCTGGCGTGAGGACAACACAACCAAGCAAAGTATCTTTGCTTTAAATAATGTGTCAGATCAGCCTCAGGAAATCACGGTTGCGGAAATCAAT
>WVYN01000017.1 GCA_011772965.1 Gammaproteobacteria bacterium | reverse complement strand
ATCTGCGCGCGCCTCGTCGCGGGTACGGTATTTTCGCCGTTTGATCCGTTCACGCTTGAGTGTGGCGAAGAAGCTTTCCACCACTGCATTGTCGTAGCAACTGCCCGTGTCGCTGACGCTGCACTGAATGCCGTGCGCCTTCAGTAGGTCCTGAAAGTCGTCGCTCAAGTATTGCGCGCCGCGGTCCGAGTGGTGGATCAGCCCACCGTCAGGCCGACGATGCCCCAACGCCATGTTCAGCGCATTGACGACCAGGTGGCGATTGATGCGCCGACTCATCGACCAGCCAACAATGCGCCGAGAGTACAGATCCATCACCACTGCCAGATACAGCCAACCCTGGTCCGTCCAGATAAAAGTAATGTCGGAAGCCCAGCGTTCATTCGCCTGCGCCGCCGCAAAGTTCTGTGCCAACAGGTTCGCAGCCGGTGCCGTGCCATGCCCACCTGTGACCCGAAAACGCCGCTTCGGACAGCCCTTAAGCCCCGCCTGGCGCATTAATCGAGCCACTTTAGCCCGCCCGTAGCGGTAGCCCGCGGCCTTGAGCTCCAAGTGCATGCGGGGGCTGCCATAGGTGCCGTCACTCTCCGCGTGCAGGCGACGGATCACCCGGGTCAGTGCGCGATCATCGCGCTCGCGTTGGCTCTCCGCTCGCGTGCGCCACGCGTAATAGCCACTCGAGGAGACCGTGAGCACACGGCACATCATGCGCACCGGATACTGACTGCGGCGTCGATGGATACACCGGTATCTCATTTCGACTCCTTGGCAAAGTAGGCCGCCGCTTCTCTTAAAAAATCCCGCTCCTGCTCGACTTTTGCAAGCTTGCGCTTGAGCCGCGTCAGCTCTTCGTCCCGGCTGTTACCCTCGCCGGGAAACGCGTTCTCACCGTCGCGTTTCTCCGCGTCGCGCCAGCGCCGCAGCTGCCGAGCATTGATCCCCAGCTCCTCGGCCACCAGCACATCGGTGACACCGGGTTCATTCGCTCGCCGCAATGCCTCGCGCTTGAACTCCGCGCTATAGCGTTTTCGTCTGCCCATGTTCCACCTCC
>WVYN01000058.1:968-1783 GCA_011772965.1 Gammaproteobacteria bacterium | reverse complement strand
TATTTAGCCTTGGAGGATGGTCCCCCCATCTTCAGACAAGATAACACGTGTCCCGTCTTACTCATCGTCACCCACCGGTCACACATTTCGCTTACCGGGCTATCACCGTCTATGGCCGGANNGAATCTCGGTTGATTTCTTTTCCTCCGGGTACTTAGATGTTTCAGTTCCCCGGGTTCGCCTCTGTACCCTATGGATTCAGGCACAGATACCCTTGCGGGCAGGTTTCCCCATTCGGACATCCCCGGATCAAAGCCTGTTTGCCGGCTCCCCGAATCGCAGGCTACCACGTCCTTCATCGCCTCTTGCCGCCAAGGCATCCACCGTATGCGCTTAATCGCTTGACCATATAACCCCAAAAAGCCTGCAGCCGCAGAGCGGCAGACTTGCAAGGGTTTATGGCACTCAATTGCTGTGAACAATGTATACCCTCGAACGCACACAAATGCGTTCGATTCGCCTTGGTCAACTTTCCAACTTGTAAAAGAACGAACTTGATAGCTAGTGATTCGTGACTAGTGACTGCCGAGTTAATGACGGGCGGGATCAATCGCTGTCATGGCCAATCACTAGTTACCAATCCCTAACTACCCGACACTGGTGGAGCTGACCGGGATCGAACCGGTGACCTCCTGCTTGCAAAGCAGGCGCTCTCCCATCTGAGCTACAGCCCCCGATTGCGCGTCAGGGGTGAGAGTTTAGGTGTGAGGCGCCCAAGCGATATTCCGCATGCGCCATTTCCTTACGCCTTACACCCTTTCTGATGCCTGGTGGGTCTGGGAGGATTCGAACCACCGACCTCACCCTTATCAGGG
>WVYN01000081.1:0-2500 GCA_011772965.1 Gammaproteobacteria bacterium | reverse complement strand
ACTTATTTTCAGTGGCGAGCTTAACCGAATAGGGGAGGCGTAGCGAAAGCGAGTCTTAATAGGGCGTCTAGTCGCTGGGAATAGACCCGAAACCGGGCGATCTATCCATGGGCAGGTTGAAGGTTAGGTAACACTGACTGGAGGACCGAACCGACTACCGTTGAAAAGTTAGCGGATGACCTGTGGATCGGAGTGAAAGGCTAATCAAGCTCGGAGATAGCTGGTTCTCCTCGAAAGCTATTTAGGTAGCGCCTCGTGTATCACTGCTGGGGGTAGAGCACTGTTTCGGCTAGGGGGTCATCCCGACTTACCAAACCGATGCAAACTCCGAATACCAGCAAGTGTCAGCACGGGAGACACACGGCGGGTGCTAACGTCCGTCGTGGAAAGGGAAACAACCCAGACCGTCAGCTAAGGTCCCAAAGTCATGGTTAAGTGGGAAACGATGTGGGAAGGCTTAGACAGCTAGGAGGTTGGCTTAGAAGCAGCCATCCTTTAAAGAAAGCGTAATAGCTCACTAGTCGAGTCGGCCTGCGCGGAAGATGTAACGGGGCTCAAACCATGCACCGAAGCTACGGGTTCAACGCAAGTTGAGCGGTAGAGGAGCGTTCTGTAAGCCTGTGAAGGTGTGTCGTGAGGCATGCTGGAGGTATCAGAAGTGCGAATGCTGACATGAGTAACGATAATGCGGGTGAAAAACCCGCACGCCGAAAGCCCAAGGGTTCCTGCGCAACGTTAATCGGCGCAGGGTGAGTCGGCCCCTAAGGCGAGGCTGAAGAGCGTAGTCGATGGGAAACTGGTTAATATTCCAGTACTTCTTGTTACTGCGATGGGGGGACGGAGAAGGCTAGGCCAGCAGGGCGTTGGTTGTCCTTGTTTAAGGTGGTAGGCAGAGATCTTAGGTAAATCCGGGGTCTTAATGCCGAGAGCTGATGACGAGCTTTCTTTTAGAAAGCGAAGTGGTTGATGCCATGCTTCCAGGAAAAGCCTCTAAGCTTCAGGTAACAAGGAACCGTACCCCAAACCGACACAGGTGGTCGGGTAGAGAATACCAAGGCGCTTGAGAGAACTCGGGTGAAGGAACTAGGCAAAATGGCACCGTAACTTCGGGAGAAGGTGCGCCGGTGAGGGTGAAGTATTTACTACGTAAGCCCATGCCGGTCGAAGATACCAGGCCGCTGCGACTGTTTATTAAAAACACAGCACTCTGCAAACACGAAAGTGGACGTATAGGGTGTGACGCCTGCCCGGTGCCGGAAGGTTAATTGATGGGGTTAGCGCAAGCGAAGCTCTTGATCGAAGCCCCGGTAAACGGCGGCCGTAACTATAACGGTCCTAAGGTAGCGAAATTCCTTGTCGGGTAAGTTCCGACCTGCACGAATGGCGTAACGATGGCGGCGCTGTCTCCACCCGAGACTCAGTGAAATTGAAATCGCTGTGAAGATGCAGTGTACCCGCGGCTAGACGGAAAGACCCCGTGAACCTTTACTATAGCTTTGCACTGGACTTTGAGCTTGCTTGTGTAGGATAGGTGGGAGGCTTTGAAGCGTGGACGCCAGTTCGCGTGGAGCCATCCTTGAAATACCACCCTGGCAACCTTGAGGTTCTAACTCTGGTCCGTTATCCGGATCGAGGACAGTGTATGGTGGGTAGTTTGACTGGGGCGGTCTCCTCCTAAAGAGTAACGGAGGAGTACGAAGGTGCGCTCAGACCGGTCGGAAATCGGTCGCAGAGTATAAAGGCATAAGCGCGCTTGACTGCGAGACAGACACGTCGAGCAGGTACGAAAGTAGGTCTTAGTGATCCGGTGGTTCTGTATGGAAGGGCCATCGCTCAACGGATAAAAGGTACNNTAAAGTGGTACGCGAGCTGGGTTTAGAACGTCGTGAGACAGTTCGGTCCCTATCTGCCGTGGGCGTTTGAGATTTGAGAGGAGCTGCTCCTAGTACGAGAGGACCGGAGTGGACGAACCTCTGGTGTTCCGGTTGTCACGCCAGTGGCATTGCCGGGTAGCTACGTTCGGAAGAGATAACCGCTGAAAGCATCTAAGCGGGAAACTTGCCTCAAGATGAGATCTCACTGGAGCCTTGAGCTCCCTAAAGGGCCGTCGAAGACTACGACGTTGATAGGTTGGGTGTGTAAGCGCTGTGAGGCGTTGAGCTAACCAATACTAATTGCCCGTGAGGCTTGACCATATAACACCCAAACAATTTGGCTGTTAGACGGTAAGTCGACAAACAGACCGAAAATCTGCACGAACACGCAATACCGATTCGATCACATACCCAATTCGCTGCAGCGGCTAAACCCCGAGGCAGCAACCGAATTGCTTGACGACCATAGAGCGTTGGAACCACCTGATCCCATTCCGAACTCAGAAGTGAAACGATGCATCGCCGATGGTAGTGTGGGGTTTCCCCATGTGAGAGTAGGTCATCGTCAAGCTCCTACACCAAACCCCCGATCCGCGTAAGCGGGTCGGGGGTTTGCTTTTGGGGCG
>WVYN01000053.1 GCA_011772965.1 Gammaproteobacteria bacterium | reverse complement strand
CGCCGTCACTCTATGATCTTGGCGACGACGCCGGCGCCCACGGTCCGGCCACCCTCTCGGATCGCGAACCTCAGCCCCTCTTCCATCGCAATCGGCGCAATCAGATTCACCGTCATCTGCACGTTGTCACCGGGCATCACCATCTCGACACCCTCCGGCAACTCCACCGAACCCGTCACGTCCGTCGTGCGGAAATAAAACTGCGGCCGGTAGCCCTTGAAAAACGGCGTGTGACGACCGCCCTCTTCCTTCGACAGCACGTAGACCTCCGCCTGAAAATGCGTGTGCGGCGTGATCGAGCCCGGCTTCGCCAGCACCTGACCACGCTCGATGTCGTCTCGCTTCACGCCGCGAAGCAAAACGCCAATGTTGTCGCCCGCCTCACCCTGATCGAGCAGCTTGCGGAACATCTCAACGCCCGTGCACGTCGTCTTCTCCGTGTCCTTGATGCCGACGATCTCCACTTCCTCGCCGACCTTCACCACACCACGCTCCACGCGTCCCGTGGCAACCGTCCCGCGACCGGAAATCGAAAACACGTCCTCAACCGGCATCAAAAACGCACCGTCAATCGCACGCTCCGGCTCCGGTATGTAGCTGTCCAGCGCCTCGGCAAGCTTCAGCACCGAGCTCTCACCCAGATCCGACGCGTCGCCATCGAGCGCCTTCAGCGCCGAGCCGCGGATGATCGGCGTGTCTTCCCCGGGAAACTCGTACTTGTCGAGAAGCTCGCGAATCTCCATCTCAACCAGCTCCAGCAGCTCCTCGTCGTCAACCATGTCGCACTTGTTCAGGAAAACCACGATGTACGGAACACCCACCTGACGCGCCAGCAAAATGTGCTCGCGCGTCTGCGGCATCGGTCCGTCCGCCGCGCTCACAACCAATATCGCTCCGTCCATCTGCGCCGCACCCGTGATCATGTTCTTCACGTAGTCCGCGTGACCCGGGCAGTCCACGTGCGCGTAGTGGCGTTTCTCCGTCTCGTACTCCACGTGCGCCGTCGCAATCGTAATGCCGCGCTCGCGCTCTTCCGGTGCGTTGTCGATCTCGTCGAACGCCTTCGCCTCACCGCCGTGCTTCGCCGACAATATCTTCGTCATCGCCGCCGTCAGCGTCGTCTTGCCGTGGTCGACGTGGCCAATCGTGCCAACGTTCACGTG
>WVYN01000021.1 GCA_011772965.1 Gammaproteobacteria bacterium | reverse complement strand
CTCAATATGTGGGGTCTCCCAGATGATTTTGTCGAAACGCGCCCCACAATAGCAGACGTCATTAACTACAATAGGCACAACAATATCTATGACGTGCCGGAGTCGGAGTTCGACGCCTACATAGCAACAAGGGTTGAGGAGGTCGAAAAGGGAGACTTCCCTCCCTATGAGCGACACCTCAAGGACGGCCGCATCATCCGCTATCAAGGGATCGCTTTACCTGACGGCGGTCGCATGCTTAACTACTTCGACATCACCGAGTTGAAACAGCGGGAACTGGAAGCCAAGAAGGCTGAGGCCACAATTAAAGCGGCCCATTCGCGTCTGAACCACATTCTTGCCTTCTCGCCCACGGTTGTCTACAGCGTTGAGGCAACAGGCGATAATACACCCACTTTTGTCAGTGAAAACATACGTGATTTATTCGGCTATGAACCCAGCGAATATCTTGACGATAGGAATTTTGTACCGAAACGGATCCATCCAGATGATGCTGCACGTGTTAACGAAAATTTAAAGCACCTGTTCAAGGAAGGACATATGGTCAATGAGTACCGCTTTCTCCATAAGGACGGTACTTACCGTGTTGTTAGTGATGACATAAGAGTTATTAAAAATGAGGCAGGTGAACCTGTAGAGATTGCGGGTTCATGGAGTGACATCTCTGCGCGCAAACAGGTAAATGAAAATATTGTCGGTTTACTCCAAGCCACCTCTTTATTTGGGTCACTGGATGAGGCTGCACTTAGAGATATAGCGGCTGACGCACACCCTGTGCAATTGATGGGAGGCATGCAACTCATAAAACAGGGTGACTCAGCAGATTCGTTTTACTTGGTAATGGGTGGACGAATACGTACTTTTATTACACAGGATGACGGATATGAACGTCAGACAGGAGAAATTGGGAGAGGAGAACTTATCGGAGACACAGCGATCTTAACCGGGGAACTTCAGCCAGTATCAGCCCGGGCCATAAGAGATACAGATTTGTTGCAGTTTTCCAAAGAGACTTTTTACAGGCTTGCAGAAAGCAATCCAGAGGCAATATTGTTATTTTCTAAAAATATAGCTATCCGTTATCAAAAAGAAGTGCGCGGATCTAACGTGGCGTCTGCTATATCAAACATCGCTATCATTCCGGCTGGTCAGGATGTGTCCATATCAGAGTTTAGCAAGCGCCTTGTTGCTTCTCTTTCTCAAATTGGATCGACTCTTCATTTAGATGTTAACAGTACAGAGCATGCCTTAAGTCAAGGAAGCGCGAATAGTTCAGAAGAAGATCGCTTATTAAAATGGCTGCATGAACAGGAAACCAAGTTTCAATTTGTCATTTACGAGTCAACTTTGAACCCTTCTTCTTGGTCTAGACGATGTACACGCCAGGCAGACCTGATCCTTTCTATTGGAACAGCCGGGGGTGCCCCTGACTTAAATTCGATTGAGAAGGAAATCGCTTCACAACAGAACAATCAAGCTATAGCCAGACAAGAACTTGTGCTTCTACACCCGAACAGGAAGAAGCTACCCTCTGGAACTAAAAAATGGCTCGATATTCGTAGTTTGGATGATCACCATCATGTTGTTTTAGATAGTACAGACGATTACAAACGGCTCAGTCGTCTTCTAACAGGGAATGCAGTCGGTCTCGTTCTAGGTGGCGGTGGGGCTAGAGGTTGCGCACACATCGGTTTGATTCGAGCCTTGCGAGAACTAGATGTTCCCATTGATGCCATAGGCGGCACGAGTATCGGCTCCATCGTGGCAAGTGCTCATGCACTGGGATTTAATTCTGATGAGATGCTAGCTAATATTGACAATATTGCGCACGAAAGCGATCCCATAAAAGACATCACGCTCCCAATAGTTTCACTCATGACCGGTGGAAAACTGAATAAAGGCTTACAAAAAATGTATGGTGATGTTCAGATTGAAGATTTATGGGTCAAATACTATGCAGTCTCGGCTAATATGACACGTGCACAAACAGAAGTTCACAAACGAGGTCCAGTTTGGAAAAGCGTGCGGATGAGCATGTCTATACCGGGTCAAATTCCGCCCGTCGTTTTTAATGGAGAGCTTCATGTTGATGGTGGGGTACTCAATAACCTTCCGGTCGATGTAATGCGTGAGATATGTGATGGAATTATTATTGCCAATAATGTCAGCCCAAGGATTGAATTGAATGTGGATGGCGCGAGTGAAACTACACATTCAGGGTGGTTTTATATGCTAAATGCTTTAAATCCATTTTCCAAGAAAGTGGGTTTGCCAAATATTCTGAATACACTTATGCGTTCTGGCATGTTATCTAGCATACAGGCTATCAATACTTCAAAAGCGATAGCAGATATCTATTTGAGTCCACCTATAGATAATTTTCAGCTTCTAGAATTTAGGTCGGCACATGAAATTGAAGAGGTCGGGTACAAGTATGCACTGAAAGAAATGAGCAAGCAGATACAGGATAATATACTGTTAAAGAGTGCAATAATATAGAGAGCTTAAAGTTGAGTCCGCCTAACTGGTCGAAAAATGAACGTCCGCTTTGGGTCGGGAGGGGATATTTAACCATCTAACTAACAGCCCGTTTAGATTGTTCTGCCATTAATTCATCCCAAGAGATCACCGGTTTTCCAGGCAAATCACCTTCTCCTTCCGTATTTACTGGTTATACTGGTACACCCGGGACTATTATTAAAAGACTGCCGGAATCACTGAAATCAAAATCCGGCTGCTTAACACCAAATCAGGAGGCCAGCCATGAGCACCGCGACCAACTATGATGATTACATCGCCATCGAAAAAACCATCCAGCACTATATTGATGGCGCAATATCCGGTAAGGGTGATGAGATGAAACCCGCATTTCACAAGGACGCCACAATTTTCGGTTATGTCGGTAATGACCTTTTTGCCGGTCCCATTCAGGGACTATTCGACTGGAATGACAGCAATGGCCCGGCCAAAAATCTGAAAGCACGCATTACTCACATTGATATTGCCGGCACAGTGGCCAGCGTGAGACTCGAACTTGATGACTGGACGGGATACCGTTTTACGGATTTTCACAACCTGCTCAAAGTCAATGGCAAATGGCAAATCATGAATAAACTATTTCATGTGCACGGCTGACCTGACATCAGGTATTAGTATTGCAAGAGGTCACGGAAGACCGTAGCGACTGTGTAGGAGAAGCGCACCCCAATTATTATTTGTATCAGATCTGATACAATCCCACTAATATCAATACCTTGTCCAGTATCATTAATTTCTTATAATTAATATCCTTTTCGTGGATTTACTTTACCAGGGGAATTAAATAGCCAATGAAGACGTTCAGTGGCAAGGCACTGGCAGTTACCCTGCTGTGCCTTGCAATAACAACAAAAACATATGCCATAGATTTCAGCGTTACATCGGATTCCAATTTCTTCACGCTGGGCGCCGGTCTGTATGATGTTACCGAACCCAAGGATATTTCGTTTGTCGGCCTAATTGATTACCGGTTTACACCACGGATGTTCTCCGGCCTGTTTCATGAGCGCTTTCATGGCATGGGTCCCTTGGCCGGGATCCTGGCCAACACGGACGGCGGTTATTACGGATTTGGTGGTCTTTTCCTCGATATACGCTGGAACGAGAAAATTGTGATCCTGCCCTCCCTTGCCGTGGGTGGCTATGCCCAGAGCGACAGCAAGGACCTCGGCGGTGTGCTGCAATTCAAGACCGAGTTTTACATCGGCTACAAGATCAACGAGCAGAACCTGCTCGGCGTCTCCTTGCAACACATTTCCAATGCCAACTTTCACGAGGACAATCCCGGGGTGAATATGGTATTTTTCACCTGGACCTACGGCGGCGGCTTGTAAAAAACTGTCATTATAACCCTCACTACGAACTAATATTGGACGACAGTGTCGCAAATGACAGTATCAAGAGCACATTCACTTTAATTACAGGAACCCTATGAAGCACTTAATCGTTTTATTTGCATTTGTTTCCCTGATGACCTTTCAGCCTGTTGCATCTGCCGAAGAACATGGAGACCATCACGGTGAACACCAAGAGAATCGGCCCGATCACTATAAAGCTGCCATACCAGAATCCAGCGATGAGGCACTGGAAATCCTTGAGAAGAATATCGCCAGAATCAAAGCCCTCCTTAATGATGAGGTAGGCGAGCTTGAATTGGAAAAGATCCACGAGATCTCCTATTCGCTGGAGGCGGCTGTTGATTACCTGGTTATGCACCAAACCGTCAAACAGGAGCCTGTGCTCAATGAGTTGGACGAAGCTGTGCAAATACTTCACCTTGCATCTGAAGAACGCGAAGAGGATGAGACCCGGAAGTGGTTTGCCATCCTGGAGAAAGAATACAACAGGGTCCTTGCATTTTATTAACTATTCAGCACCCAGGCTGACGCTTCAGACAGCAATCAATAACGGCGATTTGATGCGATAATCTTGCTGATAGCTGTATTGCAAGACTCTGCCGGAATGACCCTCCCCTTTAAAGAGGCGCATGGAAATATGGGGGTATCTGTGGTTGAATACGCGCCAATTAACCCGGCACCAATCCAGAAAGTTTAATGCGCTTCTTACCTTACCTGGGACTGATCTGCGGCCTGCTGTTACTTGGTGGTCTATTGATATGGCAGGGCCTGATGGATGTCATCACCTTACTGCTAGACACCGGTTGGATCCTGCTGGTGTTACCGCTGGTCTGGCTTCCCAATGCATTATTTGCCACCGAGTCATGGCGCCTGCTGTTTTCCAATGAGCACCGGCCGTCATTCAGGCATGCCGGCTTTGCCATGTGGCTGGGTCGTTCCGTAAATAACCTGTTGCCCGTGGCCTCGCTGGGCGGTGAGGTGGTAAAAGCGCGGATGCTGATCGTCTGGGACAACACCCCGGACGAGGCCATGGCCTCGGTATTGGTCGACAAGACCGTGCAAACCATCACCGTGATCATCTGGGGTCTGATCGGGATCGCTCTGTTACTTTACTTGGCACTGGATGATTACCTGGCGCTGATGGCACTGGGCGGCTTCGGCATTTTGACCCTGTGTGCCTCCGGCCTGTTGTTGTTGCAGAAACACGGTGCCTTTCACCTGGCCACACGGCTGGCCGAAAAACTCATCAAGTCAGACAACTGGGAAGGCATACACGTCAGTGCCAGAGGCATTGATGAAAAGGTCCGGATTATCTACAAGCACAAGCATCGGTTTGCCTTTGCCATATTCCTGAAAGTTTGCGGCGCCATGATCCAGACCGGCGAAGTCTGGCTGGCCTGTTATCTGCTGGGTTTTCCAATCAGCCTTATCGAGGCATTGATGTTGAAGAGTCTGACTTCGACCCTGGCCGACATGGCCTTTTTGATCCCGAACGGCTACGGCGTACAGGAAGGCACTTACCTGCTACTTGCCACCCTGCTCGGCATGAGCCCGGAATTGGCACTGGCCGTGTCACTGGCAACGCGCATCCGGGAACTGATCTTTGACCTGCCCGGCCTTTTGACCTGGCATTTCATCGAGGGCAAGCTCTTGCTCGAACGCCGGCGGCCGGCAATCGACTAGCCATTCGAACTTCGGAGACGCTTCTGCGATAATTGACCGAATGACTGACGCACCGAACCAGGCGGACGAGGCTTATCAGGAGCATATCCTGCAGGGCGTGTCCCGCACCTTCGCCCTGACCATTCCCCAGTTACCCGACGGCCTGCAGCACCCAATCAGCAATGCCTATTTGCTGTGCCGGATTGCCGATACCATTGAGGATGATAACGCGCTCGACCCGGAACAGACCCGGCATTATTCGGACATGTTCACCGAGGTCGTGGCCGGCAATGCTTCGGCAGAACTACTGAGCCGGGAACTGTCCCCGTTGCTTTCCGAGCATTCAATCCCTGATGAACATGATTTGATCCGCAACTTACCTGCAGTTATCCGTATTACCCACAGTTTCAATTCCAACCAGCGCAAGGCCCTGGAGCGTTGCGTGCGGATCATGTCCCAGGGCATGGCCGACTACCAGGACGCCGAGACCCTGGATGGCGTACCCAATTTGCCGGCCATGGACAAGTATTGTTACTACGTGGCCGGCGTGGTGGGCGAGATGCTGACTGAGTTGTTTTGTGATTACGACGAAGCCATCAACCGTAACCGCGAGACCCTAATGAAACTGGCCGTGTCCTTCGGCCAGGGCCTGCAGATGACCAACATTCTCAAAGACATCTGGGACGACCGCAAACGCGGGGCCTGCTGGTTGCCGCGGGACATCTTTCGGGAACACGGTGTCGACCTGGCGACCATGTCGCCGGGACAGGCGGGGCCGGGCTTCGAGCAAGCCTTGGGCATATTGATAGCTGTGGCCAAGGACCACCTGCGTGACGCCCTGGATTACACCTTGATGATTCCTGCCCGCGAAGCCGGTATCCGGCGATTTTGCCTCTGGGCCCTGGGCATGGCGGTATTGTCGCTCAACAAGTTGAACGGTCATCGCAACTTTAGTGAGGGCCGAGAGGTCAAAATTAGCCGACGCAGTGTCAAGGGCACGGTCCTGGTGACCAGCCTGTTTGCACGGCATGGGGGCATTTTGCGGCTGTTGTTTAGAATCTGGACACGAAATTTGCCCAGTACTAATATTCGTGAGAAACTATCGGGTGTTGGTTGCACTGCAATATGAGTGGTAAAACCATATAAGATTCATAACCATAACACGGGTTTTTAGCCGAGCAGTTAAACAGTCCGGATCGGGTATATAACGGGCAAATGACAATTCAAATTTGTGTCAAACGCCTGGATCCTTTGACACTTTTTAGTCACGCATAACTAGGGAAAGTTGTTTATGTTGCAGCAACCAAAATATCTGGTTACCAGTACTCAAGCCAGCACGTCGGAAAAAGTCCGCCGACTCATGCCACTCTCCCTCGCGGAGGCTATCCAAGAAGCAAAAGACGAACTCTACCGCCACCAGCATGCAGACGGTCACTGGATTTACGAACTCGAGGCCGACTGCACCATCCCCGCCGAATACATATTAATGAATCACTTCACGGGCGAGATCGACGATAGCCTGGAGAAGAGGATTGCAAATTACCTGAGAGATCAGCAAAACGAAGATGGTGGCTGGTCACTGTATACCGACGGCGCATTTGATATCAGCTGTTCCGTAAAAACCTATTACGCCCTGAAACTGGTGGGTGATGATCCCAATGTCGATCACATGGTGCGCGCGCGTAATGCAATCCTGGCCCATGGTGGTGCAGCCCACAGTAACGTATTCACCCGTATTGCGCTCGCCCTGTTTGGCCAGGTGCCGTGGCGTGCCGTGCCCTTTATCCCGGCGGAAGTTATACTGCTGCCCGCCTGGTTTCCATTCCACATCAGCAAGGTCAGTTACTGGTCACGTACGGTGATGGTGCCATTGTTTATTCTTTGTACTTTGAAACCAACAGCGGTTAATCCACGCGGTATTGATATTCGCGAGATATTCACGATTCCCCCGGAAGACGAGCAGAATTATTTTCGCATAACCACGTTTCTGAGCCGCGCCTTTCTCTGGCTGGATCGCGCCGGCCGTACGATCGAGCGGTTGGTGCCCCGCTTCATCCGTAATTTTTCCATCAGAAAATGTGAACAATGGTTTTTAAAACGCATGAACGAGGAACATGGCATTGGCGGTATTTTCCCGGCCATGGTTAATGTGTATGAATCACTGGTGATTCTCGGTTACCCGAAAAACCATCCGGCCCGGCTCCAGGCCCGCAAGGCTATCGATAACCTGCTGGTCGAGCGCGGTGATTCTGTGTATTGCCAACCGTGTGTTTCACCCGTGTGGGACACCTGCCTGGCATCGCAGGCACTGATCGAGGCCGAAGAAGAAACTTCACCGGAACTGATCAAGGCTCTGGACTGGCTGGCCGAACGACAACTGACGGATGAACCCGGTGACTGGCGGTATTACCGCCCCAACCTCCGAGGTGGCGGCTGGGCCTTTCAGTACAGTAACTATCACTACCCGGATCTGGATGATACGTCCATGGTCGGCTGGGCCATGCATCGCACCGGCAAGGGTGCCTATACCGGTGCGATTCAACGTGCTGCGGATTGGATTGCCGGTATGCAATCCAATAACGGTGGCTTCGGTTCCTTCGAGGTCAACAATATCCAGTATTACCTGAACTCCATCCCGTTTGCCGATCACGGAGCCCTGCTGGATCCGCCGACCGCCGACGTAACCGGCCGCTGTATTGCCTTACTGTCACTGGCCGACAAGGACAAATACCAACTGCAGCTGGATGCCGCGATTAAATACATCAAGCGTGACCAGGAGGAAGACGGTTCCTGGTATGGCCGCTGGGGAACGAATTACATCTACGGCACCTGGTCAGTGCTTACCGGACTTGAACTTGCGGGTGTGGATCCCTCAGAAGACTTCATTCGTCATGCGGTGGAATGGTTGAAGTCCGTTCAGAATCAGGACGGCGGCTGGGGTGAAAGCAACGACAGTTATTACCCGCCGAAACACTGGCGCCTGTTCCCGAGCACACCCTTCCAGACGGCCTGGGCACTGCTTGCCCTGCTCGCGGCGGGTGAAGTGCACTCCGGGGCCGTTGCCCGCGGTATCGATTATCTGCTCATACAACAGCGCGTGCATGGCCTGTGGGATGACAGGAATTATACGGCGCCCGGTTTCCCCCGCGTTTTCTATCTCAAATATCACGGTTATAGCAAGTACTTCCCGTTGTGGGCACTGGCCCGATACCAGAACCGGTTACAGCAAAACCACCAGTAGGACTGGTCGCGGCCCTGCCGGTCGAGCTTCGCTGTCTGATCTCGCTGACCATCCAGCGACATATTCCCCTGCTGTGCGGCAAACAGCTGGTTTGCATGGTGTCCGGCATGGGAGCAACAAATACGACACTGGCCGTTGAGAAACTGGTGTCCCTCGGTTTCAAACCCGGGGCATTGATCAGCTGGGGCACGGCCGGCGCCATCCAGACGGGCCTGCAACCCGGCGACCTGCTCATACCGGGCAGTGTGCGAACTAGCGATGGTTCTGAATTGAAAACCTGTACTGCAGCCCGTGACCTACTCAGGGAACTGCTGCAAGTTAATGCAGTCACTGTTCATGATGGCAGCCTGCTGGAAGCTAAAGATGTCATCAACACGGTTGCAGTCAAACAGGCGCTGGCCAGAGATACCGGTGCAGTCGCCGTTGACATGGAATCTGCCGAGCTGGGACGGATTGCCGAAACACGTGGCATTCCGTTCCTAGTGATACGGACAATTGTAGATGCAGCGGACCAAAGCATTCCGGAAGCGGTGACACGAACCATTGATGAGTGCGGCAATGTCAGAATATTGGGCCTCGCAAAAGAACTGTTGTATAAACCGGTATTGGTCATGACCTTGTTTCGGCTTTCCAGGGCAATGCATACGGCTTGTAAAACGCTTGAGATGGTAGCGAATAAAACCGATAAGCTCTCGGAAGTGACTGATATCATGCTGGCCAATACCTCTCTCGGTTAACTTGCGATCCGGGACCGGCTGGTTTATAAACATCCGAAATTATTCAAGCTAATCCAGGAAATTTTTAATCATTATGTTGACCCAGGAACAGATCGACCAATTCAAGCGCTACGGTTACGTTATGGTACCCGGCCTCTACACACCCGAAGAAATCCGGCAGATTACAGCCTGGACCGAGGAAGTCGCGTCCTGGCCAGAGATACCAGGGAAATACATGATGTACTTTGAGACCAGCCGCAACAATCCGGACGAAAGAATCCTCTGCCGCATGGAAGATATCGAACCCTTTCATGAGGGCTTCAGTAAGCTGTTCACCGGCGAGAAGATGCAGGGTGCAGTATCCGATCTGTTTGGAGAGCAAGCCATACTGTTCAAGGACAAGATTAATTTCAAGATGCCCGGCGGTGATGGCTTCAAGGCACACCAAGATGTCCAGGCCGGCTGGGACCGTTATGCCTCCTTGCACATCACCGCCATGGTCAGTATTGACGCGTCAACTGTTGAAAACGGTTGCCTTGAAATCGTTCCCGGTCAGCACAACAAGGGTTTGATCGGAGAAAGCTGGAAACCACTAGATGAAGACGCGCTGGATTACATCAAGCTTCCAACCCGACCCGGTGATGCCGTGTTGTTTGATTCCTTTGCCCCGCACCGCTCAGAACCCAATAACACCAATCGCGCAAGGCGTGTTCTCTATGTTACTTATAACCGTTTATCGGAAGGTGATCATCGTCGCCAGTACTACGATGACAAGCGCCTGAGCTATCCGCCAGACTGTGAGAGGGAACCCGACAAGGAATACGTCTTCCGGGTGTAATGTCAGATCCTGATCGCTCCGGGATTTTTTTGCTATCACTATCCCCCAGGTCACAAATCCGGACAACTTTCATACCCTGCCATGAGAAGACCATTAACAGGTGCCTTTGAAGCATCGTTGAGTCGCTGGGTTGATTTCGCTAGAAAATACCGGCTGCTGATCGTGCTCGCTATTTTTACAGGTGCCTTTTTCTGCCTGCGATATACCATTGATAACATCAGCATGAACACAGATACCCGTGACATGCTGTCGCCAAAACTGGAGTGGCGGAATTTTGCCCTCCAGGTCGATGAAAATTTTCCCCAGTACAATGACCTGATACTAGTCGTGGTAGAAGCGGGGACTGCGGATGAAGCCAGCGATGCCAGCAGTATTCTTTACGAACAATTACTCCTGGAAGATAAATACTTCAAGAGTGTTTACTACCCATCCGGACTGCCCTACTTCAAACGATCGGCCTTTCTCTATCTCGACATGACCGAGTTACAGGACCTGGCCGATAACCTGGCAGCGGTTCAGCCTTTCCTGGCAAGGCTGACAGAAGACCAGTCATTGCGAGGTCTGTTTACCATGGTGACCGAAGCCATCGAGGCAAAACTGGATGGCGATGAGATTGACATAGAACCGCTGCTCAAGGATATCAACAGCGCCCTGCTTGCAATTAAAAATAATCAACATTACCGCTTGTCCTGGCAACGATTGATGGGCAGGTTAGACGAGGATCGATCGGTTTACCGGGAATTCATCGTCCTGCAACCCAACCTCGATTACGGTGGTGCCTTCCCCGCCAGAGATTCCATCGATAGGATTCATCGGCTGGCCGATGAATATCAGTTAAACCGGCAAAACCATATTAACGTCCGCCTGACCGGCAATGTCACCATGTCCCACGAGGAAATGATCAGTGTGTCCCGGGGAATGGAGATATCAGTCATTATTGCCCTATGCCTGGTCGCAGTGGTCCTTGTTGTCGGCCTGCGTTCCGTGTGGATGGTACTTGCCACGCTGGTTACCCTGGTGAATGGCCTTATTTATACGGCCGGTTTTGCCACGGCAACCGTGGGTGAACTAAACCTGATCTCCGTGGCGTTTGCCGTGCTCTATATTGGCCTGGGTGTCGACTTTGCTATTCATTACTGCCTGCGTTACCGCGAGCATATGCTGCGCGGTGAAAACAACCTCGAGGCCATGGAAAACACGGCCATAGATCTGGGCAAGGCACTGGCACTTTGTGCACTCACCACCGCCATCGGCTTTTATGCCTTCATCCCGACTGATTACGTCGGTGTCGCCGAACTCGGCTGGATCTCCGGATCCAGCATGTTCATTAGTTTCTTCATTACCCTTACACTGATACCGGCGTTATTAAGTTATCATCCGCAAATCAATGCGGACAAACGCCTGCGTAACGGGAAATTTGTCCGCTATCTATATCATTTCCCGGCTACCCATGCAGGTACGATACTTGTCATCACTGGTTTACTCACCCTGGCATCCCTGTTTTTTGTTTCCAGGTTAAACTTTGATGAAAACACCCTTAACCTGCAACCAAGAAAAAACCCTTCTGTCATTACTTTTGTGGATCTTCTGGATGACAAGGACAGTTCACCCTGGACTGCGGTTACACTGGCCAACTCCAGTCAAGAGGCAAAAGTGATCGAGAAACAGCTTCTGAATAAAAAGATCGTGAGTAAAGTAGTATGGCTTGATGATTTTATCCCGGAGGACCAGGAAGTAAAACTGGCCATTATCACCGAGATTGAACTTCTGCTGGGTTATATGATCATGGATTCCATTTCGGAACCACCAACCGTGGAAGAAAACCTAAAATCGATGATTACGCTGAGGGATAAACTGCATGGATTTATAGAATCAGGAAACACTGATCCGGTATACGCCAGCTTGCATGACAATCTGGAAAAGTTTATCTCAGTTACGCGTCTACAGAACAACGCAACAAAATCGACACTACTTGCGCAACTGGAACACAGCCTGCTTGCTTCCCTGCCTGGCCGACTGGACGCCCTGACCGAGGCACTTGAAGCAAAACCGGTGAGCATGAGTTCTTTGCCCGAGGCACTCAAATCGCGTTGGTTACATAACGGGGAATACCGTATCGAGATCTACCCGGAAGAAAACCTTTCTGATAATAATCACTTGCGGCAGTTCGTAGAGGTACTTGACTCAGAACTCGACAATGTCAGTGGTCCACCCATAACCAGTATCAAGGCCAGTGACGCCGTGGTAAAGGCATTCAAACAAGCGTTTTTATATTCCCTCGCTGCCATCGTTCTGGTTTTGTTGATCCTTTTGAAAAGAAAAACGGACGTCCTCTTTATCATGGTGCCTTTACTGCTCGCGGCTCTATTTACCGCAGCCATCAGTGTGTTGATCAACATGCCGCTCAATTTCGCCAATATTATTGCCCTGCCCCTGATATTGGGAATTGGTGTAGACAGCAGCATACACATTGTCCGCCGCCTGCGTGCCATGCCTTCTGGCGGCAACCGCCGCAGAGAGGTGCTTGCCAACAGTGCATCACGGGCGGTATGGGTAAGTGCGCTGACGTCAATTTTAAGTATCGGTAACCTGGCATTTTCCAACCATCCGGGCACGGCAAGCATGGGCCTGTTACTGACTATCGGTATCGGGATGACCCTGATGTGCTCACTGATCGTCCTGCCTGCCCTGCTTTCCATCAAGCTGAAAACAGACTGAATAATATGTCTGAAGGAGAATGAAAAAGAAACGTGCCTTCCCTGGCACAAACATTCCTCCGTGACCATGATGTAATAACAAGAGACAATCCTTGAATATCTTCCATGACATATTCTACTGACGATCCCTCATGCATAATCTTATCGCCGGACCGGGTTCACGTCGTCTCCCCCATCGGATGATTTTAGGGTTTGTCAAATACCCCGCCTGGGGTATCACTGAAACCGACTAGAATTCAATGAGATAGAAGATCAGGTAACCGGCAAGGAAGAGCACGACCCAGATAACGGCCAGACTGATGCGGACAACCGAATGCGACACCACGGGTGACTGGTAGATTCCGCCAAAAAGGGTCAGCAATCCCTGTCGCAACCACAGTAGCGCAAGTGACATGCCATGATTGATATGTGACCACAGACTTCCAAATAGCCTCGCACACCGTGGCAGCAGACACCGGTAAACCCAGTCGAAATCCAGGCTGATGGTTAATGTTCGTTGCATCAGCGGTAACAGCACAAAGAAAGCCAGACCTGAGAATAACAACAACTGGAGTTGTGTCAGCACATGTGCAGCCGTATAAGGGACATAGTCGACGGGGTATGGCAGCAACTGGTATAGCAACCCGGGTGCTACTCCCATGAAAATACAGAAGAACGAGAACAATAACATTGCCAGACGCATGTTCCATGGTGGATCCGACGGCCGCAGCCCGGAGTCCTTCTGGAAAAACACGAACCAGGGAAACTTGATACCGGCATGCAAAAAGACACCGGCCGATGCTGCCTGTAACAACAACCAGATGGTTAAATAATGCTGATTGACCGATGCCTGGGTGATCATGGATTTACTGATGAACCCAGAGGTTAAGGGAAACGAGGAAATCGCCAATGCCCCGATGATTCCGCAGATGGCTGTCAACGGCATGGATTGGAACAGGCCACCCAGGTCGCTACATTTGCGTTTACCGGTCATGTACAACACGGAACCTGCCGACATTAATAGCAGGGCTTTGTAAATAATATGAGTGAATGCATGGGCCGCGGCTCCGTTAAGTGCGAGCTCCGTACCGATGCCGATTCCGCAAACCATGAAACCAACCTGGTTAACAATGCTGTAGGCGAGGATACGACGCATGTCGTTTTCCAGTAGGGCGTAAACAATGCCGTAAAAGATCATGAACAGACCCAGATAGATTAGGATATCGGTTCCCGGGAAGCCCCGCAGTAACACGTATATGGCAGTCTTGGTGGTAAAGGCGGATAAAAACACCATGCCGCTGAACGAGGCTTCCGGGTAGGCATCGGCAATCCAGGCGGACAAAGGCGGTGCACCGACGTTGATCAGAAAGCCAATGAGTATCAACCAGGTCCCGACGCTGCCGATCTGCATGGCCGTAAAGGCAATTGAGCCGGTTTCAAACACGTGGGCCACGATCCCTGTCATTAATAGTACACCGCCCAGCAAGTGAATCATGATGTAACGGCGACTGGCATACCAGGCTGCACGGGTACCTGCCGCCCAGAGAATGAACATGGAACCCAGTGCCATCAATTCCCAGAAGACAAAAAGTGTAATGAGATCGCCCGCAAAGACGACGCCGATCGCAGAACCGCCATAAACCATGGCTGCTGACATTTCTGTGATTCTTGCCTGCCGGTAGCAGAACAGGATTCCGGTAAATGCCATGATGGCAAATACTGTTGCGAATAATCGGCTCAGCCTGTCTGCTTCATAGTAGGCTAGTTCATAATCCAGGAAGGTAATGGCCGGGAAAGCATTATTGTTTGCCAGCCATACCCCGGCCAGTGACAACAGGGGTATAAGCAGCGACCATGCCGTACGCCAGATTCCACTGAACATAGGTAGTAACAAACCACCGAGTATCAGGAGCAATCCGGGATGCAACAGGCTACTGATCATAATAATCATCCCTGCGCTTGATTAAGAATCCCAATAACCTGGCAAACAGCACCATGGCAACACAACTCAGGAATCCGAAGATGGCATGAAAGGCAAAGACCTTTTCGATGGTGAAATGTGGATGTAATGAAACAAACCATTCCACGATGACCGTGATAGCAAGAACAGCAAGCCCAACCCGCCAGACAGTGCGGCGCCCTTCATCGGTATATAACCAGTGTTTCTTCATCATTACTTTCCAATCTGTCTTACAAGTTCCAGTAGTGGCCCGGGATAGCAAAAGACTGCCAGTGTCAGTACCGCCGTTAGGCACAGGGCAATGACGACAGGTGCCGGCGCCTCACCATGAGGCGTTATAGTCCTGGGTGGTTCCCTGAAATAAGCAGCGTATACAATCGGCAGGAAATAAGCCGCATTCAACAGGGTACTGATTACGATTACTGTAACCACAGTCCATACCTGTGCCTGGTAGGCACCCAGCAACATGTACCACTTGCTCAGAAAACCGGCAGCGGGCGGCACCCCAATCATCGACAGTGACCCGATTGTAAACGCTGCCATGGTCCATGGCATATAATGTCCAATACCATCCAGTTGACTGACATTTTTTTTCTTTGACGCGGTGTAAATTGATCCTGCACAAAAGAACAGTGTGATCTTGCCAAGGGCATGTACAGCTATATGCATTGCGGCACCGATTATGGATAAGGGTGCCAAAACTACCGTTGCCATAATAACGTAGGATAACTGGCTGATGGTGGAATAAGCCAGGCGCGCTTTCAGGTTATCCTGTTGCAAGGCAATCACCGAGGCGATGATAATCGTTGCGCCGGAAACAAACACCAGCCAGTCGGCGGCACCCGAGGAAGCAAGTTCATCCAGCCCGAACAGGTAGACACTGATTTTTAATACCGTGAATACGCCAGCTTTGACCACCGCCACCGCATGTAACAGAGCGCTGACCGGGGTCGGTGCCACCATCGCCGCCGGCAGCCAACGATGAAACGGCATCAGGGCCGCCTTGCCAATACCAAAAATATAGAGGGCAAACAACACCGTCACGACTATTTCGGAAGATTCCCCGCCAAACACGCCACCACGGGTAAAATCAAGCGTTCCAGTCAATGACCAGGTCCAGACTATGGCAAATAACTGTAAACAGATTGAGGTACCCAACAGGTAACCCAGGTAAAGTCTGCCCGAGCGCATGGCTTCATCCGTTCCACTATGTGTGACCAGGGGATAGGTAGTCAGGGTCAAAAATTCATAAAAGATAAACAGTGAAAACATGTTTGCGCTCAGGGCTACACCCATGGCCGATGCAATCGCCCACGCAAAGCAGACATAAAATCGGGTCTGGTGAGGTTCCCCGTTTCCACGCATGTAACCGATCGAAAAAATTGTGGTGATGATCCAGAGAAAACTGGCAATCATTGCAAACAGAATGCCCAGTGGCTCCAGTCTGAATGCTATTGTCAGACCCGGCATGACTGTTGCCAGCTTTACAGCTTCCAGATGGCTCTCCGGTAATTCCTGGTACAGAAGGTAAACCACGATAAACAGCAAGACGGCGGATAATAATGAAATACCCTCTCGGACATCCCTGTATCTTTCTCCCGCGATCGCAATCAATATCGAACCGAGAACCGGGATCAAAATAGTTAATAGGATCAGATCATGCTCTGCCATCACGGCATTCCCATCAGTAATTCAGCAGATTGGCGCGCCATCTGGGCCGTGATCCCGGTATCCACGCCAAAATAGATATTGGCAATCACCAGGATCCACAATGGTACGAGCATGGAAAGAGGCGCTTCCCGGATCTTACCGGAACGCAGTTCGCTTGCCGGAGTCCTGAACCAGGCGGCTTCAACCACACGCCAGACATAGATAATGGTGATCAGCGAACCTGTCAGGATTGCCAGAGCCAGCCACCAGGCTTCCTGATTGAGGGCAGACAGAATCAGGTACCACTTGCTGATGAAACCAACAGTCAGCGGGACCCCGATCATGCTCAATCCTGCAACCACAAATGCCGCCATGGTCCATGGCATGGCTTTGCCAATACCACCCAGCGACTTCAGGCTGACCTTGCCGGTACGATAGACAATGCAGGCAACGCAAAGGAACAAGGCGGTTTTCATCAGGGCATGGTTAAACAGGTGAATAATACCGGCTGTTAGACCGGCAACACTGCTGATACTGATGCCCAGCACAATGTAACCTATCTGGGCAATGCTGGAATAGGCCAGCATCTTCTTGATGTTATTCTGGTAGATAGCCGAGATCGATCCGCTGTAGATGGCAAGCAAGGCACAGATCATCAGCACCTTGTCCAGAGAGACAATATCAAACATATTCCCGGTACCAAATATGGAAAATAGGAATCTCAGAAGTACATAGATAAATACTTTTGTTGTAGTACCGGCCAGAAAGGCAGACACTACCGAGGGCGCATACGTATATGCATTTGGTAACCAGCTATGCAGCGGGAACAATGCAAATTTCAGGGTAATGCCGACAGTTAGAAATGCACCAGCCGTTATGACTGTCCGTGATGTTTCCATGGCTGAAAGGCGCGTATGCAGATCCGGTATATTCAGCGTCCCGGTGACTGCATAAAGCAGGCCGATACCGATCAGGATAAAGGTAGCACCGATTGTCCCCATGATCAGGTATCGGTAGGCTGCGAGCAAGGCCTGTCGATGCTTACCCAGGCTGATCATGGCATAGGATGAGAGTGACGAGATTTCAATAAAGACGAACATGTTGAACACATCACCCGTCACGGTGACACCCAGCAGTCCAGCCAGATTCAGCAGGTAAGCACAGTAGAACAGGTAAATCCTGTCCTCAGGGATCTCCTGGAATATACTAGCCCGGGCAAAACTGATAACCAGTGCATTAACACCGGATACAATCACGGCAACCAGCGCGTTTAAACTGTCCAGCCGGTATTCTATTCCCCATGGGGCTGCCCAACTGCCAAGATAATAGTAAATCTCCCCGCCATCACGCACGGCCAACATCAGGTCACAGGCTATATAAAAGGTAATCCAGCTGACGGTGAATACCACCGGCCATATCAGCAGGCGCTTGTGCAAAAGGATACAAACAGGTGTAGCAATCAGTGGTATGACAACCAGAAGAACAAGCGAATGTGTCATACTCAGTCGTCTTCTTCCACGTGACTTAACTGGCTTTCTTCAATCGTTCCAAAGGCCCTGTAAATGCGCACGACCAGTGCCAAACCGAGTGAAGTGGTTGCAACGCCAACAACAATGGCCGTCAGGATCAAAACATGTGGCAAGGGGCTGGCATACAGTGAGTATTCGGCAGCATCGATGGGAGCGGTCCCTCCCCTGACATAGGCCATGGAGATATAAAGAATGAATACGGACACCTGGAAAATATTCAGACCAATAAGTTTTTTAACCAGGTTGCCATGGGATATAACAATATAGAAGCCGATCATCATGAGAATGATGACAACCCAGTAGTTGTATTGTCCGGTGAGATATTCCATCTGGATTTATGCTTGGCCGGGGTTTCAATATAAAACCCCGTCATTATTGCGGGGTGCAACCATTATATCTGTTTTAAGCCCCTGTGTTGAATACTCCATGCGCCTGCTATCGAAGACCGCTTCAGGTATAATGGCCGGATGATAAAAAACCGCTTGCTACTTTCTTCCCTGTTTGTGGTAATTTGCGTCATTTTGGGACTATCTGTAGGTATCCTTACCTCCAACTATTACCGGTCTGAAGAAACTACTCCGGCCATCGACGGCTTTCTCTGGCCGGCACCAAAGGTCATCCCGCCATTCTCTGCAGTCAACCAGGACGGTGCACGATTTACCCATGAGGACATGGAGGGCAAGTGGTCATTATTGTTCTATGGTTACACCCACTGCCCTGACATCTGTCCAGTTACCCTGGCAGTTCTGCAAAAATTCTATGAAAAACTCGAGTCTGAGGCTAATGCCAGCAATGTTCAGGTTATATTTATCTCGGTTGACCCTGGACGTGATACACCTGAGAAGACGGCGGAGTATACCCGTTACTTTCACAAGGACTTTATCGGCCTGACCGGGAGCAAGTCACAGGTTGACCAGATGACCAGAATGATTGGTATTGCCTATTTTCTGGGTGAAAAAGATGCCAGTGGTAATTACCTCGTCGATCATTCAGCTTCAATATTCCTGGTGTCACCCGAGCGTGAATGGATTGGTATTTTCTCCGCACCACATCAGCCAACTGACTTGCTACAACGATTCCAGGCAATCAGATCCGCTGTAACAAAACTCAAGCAGTAAATGCGTTACGTGGCTTCTTTTTTTATTCTGATGTCACTGTTTGCGCCCGCGGCGGTATTTGCCGATCCGGCCATCGGAGTCACCAGTGCCTGGATTAGCGAGGCCCCGCCAATGCTGAAAGTCCATGCCGGATACCTTGTGATAGAAAATCATGCTGACGATGATGTTATTTTGCTGTCTGCGAGCAGTAATGCCTATGAGCGTATTGAATTTCACTTCTCCGATATCATTGATGGTATGGCGTCGATGAAAATACAGGAGTCGATAACTATTCCGGCTGGAACCCGTTTTGAGTTTTCACCGGGGGGCTATCACCTGATGCTGATTAATAATCATAACCCTCTGCGAGCTGGAGATCATGTTTCTGTGAGCCTTGAATTTAATAGGAAAATAACAATAGATATCAACATGACCGTGAGAAAGCCAGGAAACTATCAGCAGCAGCAGCAACATCATCATCACAAACATTAGGGAAGAACCATTTGAGACAATCGTTTCTGAACCGCGTCCGGGTACTGCCGCAGTATGTGATACCACAGCATCTACTGTCACGGCTTATCTATAAAATCAGCCGTTGGCGCTGGAAGCCATTAAAGAATGCTTTGATTAAAGTCTTCATTCGGGTATTCAAGGTCAACTTGGACATTGCTGCGGAATCCGAGGTTGAGCAGTACCCGGATTTTAATGCCTTCTTTACCCGGGCGCTGGCCCCGCTGGCGCGGCCAATCAGTCGCTCTGCAACTGATATCATTTCCCCTGTCGACGGTACGGTGAGCCAGATTGGAACGATACATGATCAGCAACTCATCCAGGCAAAGGGCAGAAATTACCGGCTGAGTGAACTGCTCGTCAATAACGCAGATACGTCCCATGGCTTTGACGAGGGTCAATTTGCGACCTTGTATCTTGCACCTAGGGATTATCACCGGATCCACATGCCCTTTGACGGCACATTAAAAAAGATGATCCATGTTCCCGGCCGCCTGTTTGCCGTCAACCAGCATACTACTGAAGTCGTTGACCGGCTTTTTGCCAGAAACGAGCGGGTCATTTGTTACTTTGATACGACCATTGGCCAAATGGCTATTGTTTTCGTCGGAGCCATTTTTGTCAGCAGTATGGAAACCGTGTGGGCGGGGCAGATTACACCGGGGAACAAACGGACCATCACCACGACAACTTACGATGTGCCTGGAAATCCACTGGTATATCGCAAAGGCGATGAGATTGGACGTTTCAATATGGGTTCAACGGTAATTATGATTTACGAAAATGATCACATGCAATGGTTGCACCGTTTCAAGCCCGGAGACCGGGTCAAGGTAGGGATGACCATTGGCAAGGTTCAGGGGCCTTGATATCCATTTGATACCTGGTTGAACAACGATTGGTGATTTGAGAGTCAGTCTTACAACAGGGAGGATAGACACAGAGCCATGAGCAGACCCGGCGACAGTCCAATAATCAAGAGTGCAATACCATTCAGGCTCAATACCACCTGCATCTGTGCCGTTGCTTCGAGCGCCGGGGTTTCATCGGCCTTGTCAAAGTACATCAACTTGATAATGCGCAGGTAATAAAAGGCCCCGATGATCGCGAAAAACACGGCCGCTGCCGCAACCCAGATAAAGCCTGAGGCCACCAGTTCTTTCAGAACAAACCACTTGGCCCAGAAACCGACAAACGGCGGCACACCGGCCAGGGAAAACATCAGGATCAGCATGATGAAAGCAAACCAGGGATTTCTGTCGGACAGGCCTTTCAGATCTTCAAGCAAATCGGATTCAAAGTCTTTTCGACTGAGCAGGATCACAACACCAAAGGCCCCCATACTCATCAGTGCATAGGTAATGACATAGAACATGGATGCCGCATAACCCTGCTGACTGCCGGCGATAATCCCCAGTAACAGGAAACCGATATGGGCAATGGTTGAATAAGCCAGCAGACGCTTGATGTTGGATTGTGCTATGGCCGTAATATTTCCGATGCCCATCGACAATACGGCCAGAATGATCAATATGGTCTGCCAGTTGGTCATCAGCGGTTCAAGGCCATTGACCAGCAATCGCATTGCCATGGCAAATGCGGCGATCTTGGGAATACTGCCCACGAACATGGTAACAGCGGTAGGTGCACCCTGATAAACATCCGGCACCCACATATGAAACGGCACGGCACCTAGTTTGAAGGCGATTCCCACAATGATAAAGACCATAGCAAAGACCAACAGCCCGGTTTGCTCGGAGTGTTGCAGAATTTGCTGGTTCAATTCATTAAGCTGGAAGGTGCCGGTAATGCCGTAAAGTATGGATATGCCATACAACAACATGCCCGAGGCAAGCGCACCCAGAACAAAATATTTCATGGCGGCTTCCGAAGCACTGGCGGAGTCCCTGTTCATGGCAACCATGGCGTAGAGTGAGAGCGATAATAATTCAAGACCGAGGTATACCGTTATCATGCTGTAGGCAGATACCAGCACCATCGTGCCAAGGATTGCAAACAGGCCGAGGACAAAATACTCGCCCTTGACCCACCCCTGCTTGGTCAGATACTCGAATGAATACAGGAACAATACCAGACCATACAGGGCAATCATGGCCTTAAGCGCACTGCTCATGGGATCACTGATGAAAACATCGCCAAAGGCTAAAGCAGTGGCCCCCGTGTGCAGGTAAAACACTAGACTGATGGTAATCACCAGTGCCAGCTGGGAAAGTACATAGGTGATCCTGTGGTCCGGATCTGTGCTGAAGGTATCAACCACTAGGATAAGGCAGGCAAAGCCCAGGAGAATTATCTCGGGTAACAACAGCATCATGTTTGAGATTTGCGCCATAGTCCTAAATTACCTTGGATTGCAGGATGTGTGTGATGAGGTGTTTGATGGTCTCATCCATAATTTCAAACAATGGCGCAGGCCACAGACCAAACAGAAGTACAGCAATGGCCAGCAGAGCCATTATGACTGTTTCCCTGGAGTTGATATCCTGCAGTTTTTCCACCTTTTCATTGGCAACATCGCCGTATATAACCCGCTTGTACATCCAGAGATTATAAGCAGCACCCAAGACTAAAATAGTGGCGGCCAGGAAAGCAATCCAGAAACTGGCCTGGTAACTGCTGAGTATCACCAGGAATTCACCAACAAAACCCGAAGTGCCGGGCAGACCGGAATTGGCCATGGCAAATAGCATCATGAAAGCGGCGAAATGTGGCATGGTATTGACCACGCCACCATAGTCTTTAATCTGCCTGCTGTGGATGCGGTCATACATCACGCCAACACACAGGAACAAGGCTCCGGATATGAAACCATGCGAGATCATTTGCATTATCGCGCCTCCCATCGCCATTTCTGCTCCGCTGGTAGAACCAGTAACAGCAAAGATGCTGAAACCAACGAAGAATCCCAGGGTAGCGAAACCCATATGGGAAATGGATGAATAGGCAATCAGCTTTTTCATGTCCTGCTGCACCAGGGCGACGAAGCCGATATAGACAATGGCAATCAGGGAAAGCACTATCATGAAATCCGTGAAAAACAAACTGGCATCTGGAACAATGGGCAGGCTGAAACGTAAAAAACCATAGCCACCCATTTTCAACATGATGGCCGCCAGTATGACAGAACCTCCGGTTGGCGCTTCCACATGGGCATCCGGTAACCAGGTGTGTACCGGCCACATCGGTATTTTCACTGCAAAGGCGAGCAGGAAAGCGATAAAAATAAGCTTTTGTGCCAGTTCGCCTAGAGGCAACACATGCAAATCAAGGATAAAGAAGCTGTTGGCCTGAGAGTAAAGGTACAACAAGGCCACCAACATGAAAACCGACCCCAGGAAAGTATAGAGAAAAAATTTTATCGTCGCATAAACCCGGTTCGGACCGCCCCAGATCCCGATAATGAGAAACATCGGGATCAGCATGGCCTCCCAGAAGAAATAAAAAAGTATCGCATCAAGTGCAGCAAAGACACCATTCATCAGTCCTTCGAGGATCAAAAATGCCGCCAGGTAATGTGAAAGGCGGTAATCAATCACTTCCCAGCCAGCCAGAATAATTAGTAAATTTATGAAGGTTGTTAGAATGATCAGTGGGACCGAGATACCATCAACACCAAGGTGGTAATTAATCGAGAATGCCCTGATCCATGGGGCAAACTCAACGAACTGCATTTCATGAGTAGTGCTGTCAAAATCTATATAAAGAAATATCGATAACAGAAAAGTTATCATGGCAATCCCCAGTGACAGATACTTGATCGTTTCTGCCTGCCTGTCTCCCGCATAGAGCACCCAGAGCCCTCCCAGAATCGGTGCCCAGATCAACAAGCTTAGTATCGGTAAATCAATCGGCATGAATTAACTATCTGTTATTAATTGTGAACAAAGAAGAAAATCAGTAATAACAAGGCAAAGATCATTGCAAAGGCGTAATGATAAAGATAACCGGATTGTAACTTTCGAACCACGCCCGAAAACCATTGCACGGAGAGTGCAGAACCATTCACGAACAGTCCGTCAATGAACTTGACATCACCGATGTCCCAGAGAAAGTTACCGATTCGCCGCACACCACCTGCAAAAACAATCTGGTTAAATTCGTCCATCCCATATTTCTTCACCAACACGAAATATAAGGGCTGCAACAATCCAGCAATTTTCTTCGGCAAATCCGGCAACCTGATATAGAACAACCAAGCCAGGAATAGACCGACAAACGCAAGATATACCGGGGGTTGTTTGAAGGCATGGTGGATAAAGCCAAATATTCCGTGATATTCCTGCCCCATCTCCGCCAGTACATTATGTGCGGGAGCAACATAGATTGCGTCAGCGAAGTATTCACTAAACAGCATCGGGCCAACGAGGAAGAAACCGATTATGAAGGAAGGCACCGCGAGCACGGATAATGGCACCCAGATAACCGCCGGTGCTTCATGCAGATGGCTCCAGGTCTCCTTATCCATTCGCTCCTTGCCATGGAAGACCAGGAAGAACAAACGGAAAGTATAAAGCGCCGTGATAACGACACCGGTCATTACTGCGTAATAGGCAAAATCAGCAGCGGGCAAGGTAGATAGGTGCACGGCCTCAATAATGGCATCTTTGGAAAAGAACCCGGAAAACCCGGGGAAACCAATCAGTGCAAGTGCGCCTATCAAGCAGGTCAGCCAGGTAATGGGCATGTACTTGTACAGGCCGCCCATCTTGCGAATATCCTGCTCATGATGAAGCACAATAATCACAGCACCGGCAGCCAGGAACAGCAGGGCCTTGAAAAAGGCATGGGTCACCAGATGGAATATCGCGGCCGCATAGGCCGAGGCCCCCAGCGCTACCGTCATGTAACCCAGTTGTGACAGGGTGGAATATGCAATGACCCGCTTGATGTCATTCTGGACCAGACCCAGAAGCCCCATGAAGAATGCGGTTATCGCGCCGATAATAAGGATGAAATTAAGTGCCGTCTCGGAAAGTTCGAACAAAGGAGACATGCGTGCCACCATGAAGATACCTGCCGTAACCATGGTCGCGGCATGAATCAGCGCAGAGATGGGTGTCGGGCCTTCCATGGAGTCCGGAAGCCAAACATGCAGGGGAAATTGTGCCGATTTGCCCATCGCACCGATGAACAGGCTGATGCAAATGACCGTCATCAAGGACCACTCGTAACCCTGGAACAAGCTAATGGTTACATCGCCCTGTACCGGCGCCCGGTTAAAGACTTCCCAGTAATCCAGTGTATTGAATGCCATCAAGATTGCAGCAATCCCCAGGATGAAACCGAAGTCCCCTACCCGATTGACTAGAAACGCTTTCAGATTGGCAAAAATGGCCGATTCACGCTTGTACCAAAACCCGATCAGGAGATAGGAAACGAGGCCAACGGCTTCCCAACCAAAGAATAACTGCATGAAATTATTGGACATGACCAACATCAGCATGGAGAACGTAAACAAAGATATATAACTGAAGAAGCGCTGATAACCTGGGTCATCATGCATGTAGCCGATGGTGTAGATATGGATCATCCAGGAAACAAAGGACACCACTACCATCATGGTGACTGTCAGGCGATCAACCAGAAAACCGACTTCCAGGCTGATACCACCACTTATCAGCCACTGGTATACCGCTCCGTTAAATATATCTCCGCCATCAAAAATAATGTGCTTATAGGCAATCAGGGAGAGGATACTGGAAATACCAACACCAATAATCGTGACCCAGTGTGCCCCGCTACGACCAATGGCCTTGCCAAACAGACCGGCAATGATCGAAGCCACGAGCGGAGAAAGTACAATCGCGATGTAAATACTTTCCATATTATCTGCCATGATCTCGATCCCTGGTCTGCGGTCTGTAGAAAATATTGTTGTTATTAACCATTGATACTTTGTTTAACCCTTCATTGAATTCAGATCCTGGACATTGATGGTTTCCCGATTCCTGAAAAGCACCACCAAGATTGCCAGACCAATAGCTGATTCTGCAGCGGCAACTGTAAGAATAAAGAAGACAAAGACCTGACCATTGATGTCCTGTAAAAAATGAGAAAAAGCGATGAAATTCATATTGACAGCGAGCAGCATCAATTCAATACACATCAGGAGAATAATGACATTCTTCCGGTTTATAAAAATACCGGCCACACTGATGCAAAACAGGATAGCGGCAAGGATCAGGACATCGGATAGTACGATCATGATGACTGGCCTCCTGCGTCCTGTTTCGGCTCGGCTTTCATCTTGATTATTCTCAGCCGCTCCTTCTTGCTGGCCCTGACCTGCAAGGATGGTTGCTGAGTCTTGTTGCTGCGGGGTTTTCGCATGGTCAATGATATGGCAGCAATGATAGCCACCAGCAGGATCACGCCGGCTATCTCAAATGGATAGAGATATTCTGTAAACAATGCCTTGCCGAGTTGCGTGGTATTACTGTAACCGGCAACCTGGGAGACCTGGATCGCGGGCTCTTCACGATTGAAATAGCCGGAAGTGATGACAAGACTCATGGCAACCAGCATTAATAATGCGACGATGATACCTACCGGCAGGAACTTCACAAAGCCTTCTCGTAACCGCGCAATATTAATATCGAGCATCATCACTACGAAAAGGAACAGGACCATGACCGCGCCTACATAGACCAAGACCAGGGCAATAGCGAGAAACTCAGCTTGCAAAATCAGCCAGATGGCGGCACTGGAGAAAAAGCACAGCACCAGGAACAGTGCGGCAAAAACGGGATTACGAATGGTCACAACCATACTGGCGGAAATTACCAGCACTGCGCCAAAGAAATAAAAGACCAACAACTCAACCATGCAACTGTGTATACTCCGTGAAATTATTATTACTGATCACTGTAATGTGTTATCGATAAATTGCGTCTTTTGCCCGATCCTCTGCAATTTGCTTTTCTGCCTTGTCTCCAACGGCCAGTAACTTTTCCTTGGTCATAATAAGATCACCTCGTTGTCCCCCATGATATTCAAAGATACGGGTTTCAACGATGGAGTCGACCGGACAAGATTCCTCACAAAACCCACAAAAAATACATTTGGTCAGATCAATATCGTAGCGGGTTGTACGCCTTGTCCCATCAGCACGTTCTTCCGACTCAATGGTGATTGCCACTGCCGGGCAAACTGCTTCACAGAGTTTGCAGGCAATACAACGTTCTTCACCGTTGGGATAGCGTCTCAGTGCATGAAGCCCTCTGAAACGTGGTGACAGCGGTGTCTTTTCCTCCGGGTATTGCACAGTTACCTTGCGCTTGAACAGATGTCGACCAGTCAGTCTCAGGCCCTTGAACAGTTCCCAGAGAAACAGGCTTTTCAGGTAATTTTGTGCCGCCTGCAACATATTCAATCCGAATATTTATTAATTTCCAAAATCATTTGAACCAGGGTGGTACTTCCAGCACGACCAGAATGGCCGCGACGACCAACCAGACGATGGTGATTGGAATAAATACCTTCCAGCCCAGACGCATAATCTGGTCATAACGATAACGTGGGAAAGTTGCCCGTAACCAGAGAAACACAAACAGGAAAAACGATGTTTTCAGCAGCAACCAGACAATGCTGGGTGCACCGAGGTAAGGTATCCCGTGAAAGGGCGAGAGCCAGCCACCAAAAAATAACAAAGAAGTTAATAGGGCAATGATGATCATATTGGCGTATTCCGCCATAAAGAAAACAGAGAAGGCCATACCACCGTATTCCACATGAAAGCCTGCCACAATCTCAGATTCACCTTCAGCAACATCAAACGGTGCACGGTTGGTTTCTGCAACACCGGAAATAAAATAAACTCCGAGTAATGGCAACAATGGTAACCAGAACCAGTGTATGAACCAGCCCTCCTGGGCACGGACAATCTCGCCAAGGTTCAGGCTCCCCGCCGCAATAAGCACTCCAACCAGTGCAAATCCCATGGCGATCTCATAGGCAACGATTTGCGCCACAGAACGCATAGCGCCTAGAAAAGCATACTTTGAATTGGAGGCCCAGCCGGCAATAATAATGCCGTATACCGCCAGGGAGGTCAGAGCAAGGACATACAGCAGGCCGGCATTGATGTCCGCCAGTACCAGGGTGTCATTAAACGGGATAACAGCCCAGGCAGCCAGTGCTGGTGCCACGGAAAGAATCGGCGCAATAATAAACAAGGTCTTATTGGCGCCAGTGGGTATGATGATCTCCTTAAAAATCAGCTTCACTGCATCCGCAATCGGTTGCCCGATCCCGGCCAGACTGTAACCGAAAAAGCCAACCCGGTTGGGACCAATCCGATTCTGGATGTATCCAATGATCTTGCGTTCGGCATAAGGCAGGTAGGCCACAGTTAATAATACGGGGATAAGTATCGCCACGATCTTGGTCACGGTTTCCAGCGTGTAGACAGCATAGGGTTGCCAGGCCGATGGCAACAGGAATGCGGTCAGTGGCGAAAACACGTTTTGGCTGATGAATTCGAGCATCGTATTACGCTTTGCCTAACTTGATTTGACCGTGCCAGGGACCCAACGAGGCAACATCCGGATGCCCTGCCTGAATCAACACGCCATTTTTAGGTACACGCTCGTCAAGGGTAACCGGCAGTTCGACAACCTGTTCATCCTGTTCAACCCTGGCAATTTGACCTTCATCCAGGCCTTTGGCAGAGGCCAGCTGTGGATGGATGTGTAGTTTGCCATCGGCAACATCAGTGGTTTTCTGCAAGGCTGCGGCATGTCGGGTTAGTGGATCGATAGAATTCATCGGGACTTCGGTAATCCGTTCGATCCCACTGCTTGCTGCACGTAAATGCGGTACTGACCAATTGATCATGTTGGAAACCGATTTCAGACCTATTTGATTCTTGAGTTCTTCCTTGATCTCGAGGCTGGTGTCGAAGTCAAATCCTTCGAGCTCGAACAGGTTCCCCATGACACGTAACACCTTCCATGCGGGCCGTGCTTCACCGGGCGGTGGAACCACGCCATTGAAGCTCTGCCAGATACCTTCATTATTAATGTAGGTACCGGACGTTTCGGCAAACTGGGCAATCGGCAACAAGACATCGGCATATGCTTTAATTGATTCAGAGGAATAGGCCGTCAGGTTGACCACGAATTCTGCTGCTTGCAAGGCCTGCATGGCCTGATGTCCATCAAGGCAATCCAGCTCCGGTTCCAGACCAAGCAGGACATAAGCCTTCAATTCATTTTCCAGCATAGTTGCGGCATTGAGACCCTTTTTATCGGCTGCTTTCCCCCCTGGCCCCCGGTGCGGAGTTGCACCGGCAATCCAGGCACCGGAAACATTGGCCGCATCGGAAAGAAAACCGATATGACACCCGGTTGCTTTTGCGAGTGCCGTGGCCAGTGAACATAATGCCCCGTATTGCGGGTGAGCCATGGCCTGGTTCCCCAACAGGATCACACCCTTCCCGGCATTTAATAAGGTTTCCGCCATCAGATGCTGATTATCACTGACCGTTGCCGTACTGATAGCAGTCTTGAGGTCCGGGTCAGGCGATATCTTGCCGGAGCCTGCTAACGCTTTCACAACTCCCGCAAGTGTTTCAGGTATCGTAGTTGGCGAGGTAATGATTCGTGTAGCGACATTGAAATTCAGATCATAATTTAACGAATTAATGACCAGCACCTGACAACCATGCATGGTGGCCTTGCGTAAACGATGATTGATGATGGGTTGTTCCTTGCGAACGTGGCTGCCAACCAGAAGGACAGCATCCTGTTTCTCAAGTTCTGCTATTGGCATTCCGAGCCAGGGGAACAAGGGCGCCTTATCCTGGTCGGTAAAATCTGACTGACGTACCCGGTGATCAATGTTGGCGGTGCCCAGGGACCGCAGCAGTCGTTGCATCAAAAACAGTTCCTCGACAGTAGCTGAGGCGGATGCAAGGGCTCCAAGTTGATCCGACGAATGATGATGCATTACATGCTTCAAACCATCTCTAACAAATGATAAGGCCGTCTCCCAATCGACTTCCTGCCAATAACCGGATTTCTTGATCATGGGTGCAGTCAATCGATCAGGATGATACAGACCTTCATAACTGAAGCGGTCACGATCAGACAACCACACCTCGTTAATAGAATCATTCTCGGCGGGGACGACGCGCTTCACCCGGTTACCCTTGATATGAAAATGAATGTTTGAACCCACGGAATCATGCGGAGCAATACCCGGAATCTGCTGCATCTCCCAAGTGCGCGCAGAATAACGGAACGGCTTGGACGTCAGGGCTCCGACCGGGCAAAGGTCAATCACATTACCGGACATCTCCGAAATCATACTTTTCTCTATGTAAGTACCTATTTCCATATGTTCACCACGACCGGTGGCGCCCAATTCCTTGAGCCCGGCAATTTCTTCACCGAATCTCACGCAGCGGGTGCAATGAATACATCGGGTCATGTCCGTCTGTACCAACGGTCCGATATTCTTGTCTTTGACCACGCGTTTTTTTTCATGATAACGGGATATATCTCGGCCATAACCCATGGCCAGGTCCTGTAATTCACATTCACCTCCCTGGTCACAGATGGGGCAATCGAGCGGATGGTTGATCAGCAGAAATTCCATGACGGCCTTCTGCGCATCAAGAGCACGCTTCGAACGCGTGGCAACCTGCATGCCGTCCATAACCGGGGTTGCACAGGCCGGTAGTGGTTTAGGTGCCTTTTCGACATCGACCAGACACATGCGGCAATTCGCGGCGATGGATAATTTCTGGTGATAACAAAACCGTGGGATATAAATCTTGTTTTTGTCAGTTACCTCAATCAGCATCTGTCCTTTGCGTGCCTGCAAAGGCCTGCCATCAACTTGAATTGTTACAATTTCTTCATTCATAAATTCTTACTATGCTGCCTCGTTTTTCCTGTCGCCAACAAGGCAACACCCGTTCTTGATGTGATATTCAAATTCTTCACGAAAGCGCTTTATAAAACTGCGAACCGGCCACGCCGCCGCATCACCAAGAGCACAGATGGTATGGCCTTCAATTTTGCTGGCAACACTGTCAAGTTTGTCGAGGTCTTCCGGTTGACCCTTGCCATTCTCAATACGTTGAATGACACGATACAGCCAGCCCGTGCCTTCGCGGCATGGCGTGCACTGACCACAAGATTCGGAATAATAGAATCGTGAAATACGCTCGAGGACCCGAACCATGCAGGTCGTATCGTCCATCACAATGACTGCACCGGAACCCAGCATGGAGCCCGCCTTCTGGATTGATTCATAGTCCATGTTGGTATCCAGCATAACGTCACCGGGCACCACGGGCACGGATGAGCCACCGGGTATGACCGCTTTCAATTCCCGACCGTCACGGACGCCACCGGCCAGCTCGAGCAGGGACCTGAACGGGGTGCCAAGTGGGACTTCAAAATTACCCGGTTTGTTGACATGACCGCTCACGGAAAAACATTTGGTACCACCGCTGTTGAGGACACCGATATCGGCAAACCACCTGCCGCCCTTACGAATGATCGACGGCACTGAAGCGAATGATTCCGTGTTGTTAATTGTTGTGGGGCGCCCGTATAAGCCAAAGTTGGCCGGGAAAGGCGGTTTAAACCGCGGCAGTCCCTTTTTCCCCTCCAGCGATTCCAGTAGGGCCGTTTCCTCACCGCAGATATAGGCACCGGCACCGAGTGTGCCATAGATATCCACATCGACACCCGAGCCCATGATGTTTTTACCCAGGTAACCGGCTTCATAGGCTTCCTTAAGTGCCGCCTCGAAGCGCAGCCATGGTTCATCCATGAACTCGCCGCGCAGGTAATTGTAAGCAACCGGGGTACTCATGGCATAGCAGGCAATGGCCAGGCCCTCGATCAGGGAATGAGGATTGAACCGCAGGATGTCACGATCCTTGCAGGTGCCGGGCTCGCTCTCATCTGAATTACAAACCACATACTTGGTTATCTCAGCCGGTTTGGGCATGAAACTCCACTTGAGCCCGGTTGGGAAACCAGCGCCGCCACGGCCACGTAATCCGGAAGTCTTAACTTCCCCGATGATCGATTCCGGCGGCACCTTCTCGGAAAGAATCCGTTTCCACGCTTTATAACCACCGACCTTGTAATAATTATCCAACGTCCAAGGTTCATCGAACTGGAGTGTTGCATAACAGACCTGGTTTATTTCCATAGTGTCACTTAATCGAGTTTATCAAGAATTTCGTCCACACTTTCGGGCGTGAGGTTTTCATAATACACATGATCCACCATCATCATGGGGGCATGACAACAGGCAGCCAGGCATTCTTCCTCACATTTAAGATAATAGCGGCCGTCACTGGTTGACTCACCGGTCTTGATCCCCAGTTTGTTCTCAATATGTTCAACAATCTCATCGGCACCACGCAGCATGCAGGAAATATTTGTGCAGACCGAAATGCTATGTCGGCCACAGGGTTTTGTTTCCAGCATGGAATAAAAAGAAACAACCTCGTAAACGGCAATCTTTGGTAAATCCAGATAATCGGCAACGGCATCCATCAGCGGGACCGTGAGGTAGCCCTGGTTTTCGTGTTGCACCTCGCGCAGTGCGGCCAGGACCGCGGAACGTTTCTGTTCTTTAGGGTATTTTACTATCCACTGGTCGATCACCTCGCGTGCGTTTGATGACAGTTCAATCTTTTCTGCAGTTTCGGTCATTATCTATCTATCTCACCAAACACAATATCCTGGGTTCCGATCATTGCCACCACATCGGCCAGCATATGTCCCTGTACCATTTCATTCATAGCCGACAGATGGGCAAAACCGGCAGCCCGTATCTTCACCCGGTAAGGCTTATTGGCACCGTCTGATATCAAATAGATTCCAAACTCGCCTTTCGGGTGTTCCACGGCTGCATAGACTTCACCTGCCGGAACGCAGTAGCCTTCCGTAAACAACTTGAAATGATGGATCAAGGATTCCATGTCATCCTTCATTTCCTCGCGCGGTGGCGGCACCAGCTTGTAATCATCAACAATGACGGGACCCGGGTTGGCCCGCAACCAGTCAACACACTGCTTGATGATCCGGTTGGACTGGCGCATCTCTTCGATACGGACCAGATAACGGTCATAACAATCGCCGTTGACGCCTACCGGGATATCAAAATCCAGTTCGTCATAGACTTCATAGGGCTGCTTCTTGCGCAGGTCCCACTCTATACCGGAACCCCGTAACATTGGTCCGGTAAATCCGAGCTGCAGGGCCCGCTCCGGTGAAACCACGCCAATACCTACTGTGCGTTGTTTCCAGATACGGTTATCCGTCAACAAGGTCTCATACTCATCAACACACATCGGAAAGCGTTCGGTGAATGACTCAATGAAATCAAGCAGTGAACCCTGACGGTTTTCATTGAGCCGTTTGACATCATCCTCACCATGCCATTTTGAGGGTTCATACTGGGGCATGGTTTCAGGTAAATCCCGGTAGACACCGCCGGGTCTGAAATAGGTCGCGTGCATGCGGGTACCGGAGACCGCTTCATAACAATCCATCAGATCTTCCCGCTCCCGGAAGCAATAGAGGAAAACGGTCATGGCACCGATATCCAGGCCATGTGAACCAAGCCACAACAGGTGATTGAGTATGCGCGTTATCTCGGAATACATAACGCGAATGTATTGCGCGCGGCGCGGTGGGGTGACCTTCAATAATTTTTCAATAGCACGGACGTAGGCATGCTCATTGCACATCATGGACACATAATCGAGACGGTCCATGTAGCCAATACTCTGGTTGTAGGGTTTGCTTTCTGCCAGCTTCTCGGTAGCACGATGAAGCAGACCAATGTGCGGGTCTGCCCTGACAATGACCTCGCCATCCATTTCCAGCACCAAGCGCAGTACCCCGTGGGCCGCAGGATGCTGCGGACCGAAGTTCATTGTCATGTTACGTATTTCAGGCATTGGATGATTAACCTAGCTTTCTGGTTGCGGAGGTTCAGCCTCGTCTGCGGTGTATCGGTTATCTTCCCGTATTACCTTGGGCACAAGAACCCGGTTGCTAATAGTGACAGGCTGATATATGACCCGTTGCTTTTCAGGGTCATAACGCACTTCCACATTGCCTTCGAGTGGGAAATCCTTGCGGAATGGATGACCGATAAAACCGTAATCCGTCAGTATCCGCCTGAGGTCAGGGTGGCCCTCAAAGAGTATGCCGTATAAATCAAAGGCCTCACGCTCGAACCAGTTTGCACTGGCCCAGATATTGACCACGGACTGGATCATGGGTGGGTGATTCTCCAGCATGCATCTAACTCGCAAGCGGCGATTATGTTTGAGGGAAAGTAAATGATAAACCACAGCCAGTCTATGAGTTTCCCCCGGGTCCTGCTTTTGAAACACATCCTTGCACACACCACGGCTGAAACCGGTTGTGGTGGTATCCTTGGTTTCCCAATCTGCCTTACCATAAGCAGAATAATCAACACCACAGACATCGGATACTTGTTCAAAGGAGAATTCTGCTTCATCACGCAGAACCAGGCAGACTTTGGTGATACGATCAGGCGGTACATCAATACTTATTTCGCCATTGGCAATCTTCAGTCCGGTTATCATATCCGCAAGCCGGGCTTGCAGGCTTTCAGCGAGTGTCTGCAATGAAGCTGATGTCATATGGGAAACGGCTGCCTCTAGGTCCTGATAATTGAATTGGTGTGTCTGATCTTGTTTTGGAGTTGGATAATGCCATATAACAACGCTTCTGCGGTCGGCGGACAACCCGGGACGTAGATGTCGACGGGAACTATCCGGTCACAGCCGCGCACAACAGAGTAGGAATAGTGATAGTAACCGCCACCATTGGCACAGGAACCCATGGATATCACCCATCGGGGCTCGGACATCTGGTCATAAACCTTGCGCAGGGCCGGTGCCATCTTGTTGACCAGCGTGCCGGCTACAATCATGACATCCGACTGCCGGGGACTGGGCCGAAATATGACACCGAACCGATCAAGATCATAACGCGATGCACCGGCATGCATCATTTCCACCGCGCAACAGGCAAGGCCAAAGGTCAATGGCCACATCGACCCGGTCCGGGCCCAGTTAATGACATTGTCTACTGTTGTCGTGACAATACCCTGTTCGTGAATCTTCTCTTCTACTCCCATTCCAGCGCACCTTTCCGCCATTCATAAATAAAACCGACTACCAGCACACCCAGGAAAATCATCATAGCCCAGAATCCGGCCATTCCGATTTCATCTAGAACCACTGCCCAGGGAAAGAGAAAAGCAATTTCAAGGTCAAAAATAATAAACAGGATGGCCACCAGGTAATAGCGAACATCAAATTTCATGCGGGCATCTTCAAAGGCCTCAAAACCGCATTCATAGGGGGATTGTTTCTCACTGTCAGGACGTGCATGCCCAAGCAGGCGGCCCAGTACCAGACCAAGACCAATCAATACCACGCCGATTGCGGTTCCGATACTGAGGAATACCAAGATTGGAAAATAATTTTCAAGCATAACTGGGGTTATTGACGTACCTCTATGATTTTACTCGGATTCTTGAGTATATCAGCCCACTGGTCCGGCTGCTAATGATATTGGTACAAGAACATATTTGTACAAGAACTCCTGACAGACAGTTATTGTACTATTTTCAGGGCTTAATGATATGCCCGGCCTGTGCAAAATCTGAATTGCTCTTCGGTGAACAAACAGGTCTGCCAAATTCCAAATTGTAATATTTTCCGATTATGTTAATCGGGTACTTTTATTCGGTACATGGTCGCATACAGCACCGGAACCAGCACCATGGTCAATACAGTTCCAAAGGTAAGACCTGCCATGATGGTAACTGCCATCCCCACCCAGAATATATCCTGAAGCAGCGGAATTACTCCCAGTACCGTAGTCGCAGCTGCCAGGGCAACTGGCCGCAGACGGGACAAGGCCGATTGCATCACGGCATCGAGCGGTTGTTTTCCGGCCGCGAGTTCAATATTGATCTCATCCAGCAAGACAATGGCATTCTTGATCATCATACCGACCAGACTCATCGCCCCCAGCAAGGCCACAAAGCCGAAAGCAGCTCCCGATCCCAATAGCCCGGCTGTGATTCCTATGAGAGCAAAAGGTATCGTTATAGCGATGATCAGCGGCGGCCTGATGGCATTAAACAAGGCCACAACGATGAAAGAGATGATTACAAATGCCGGTATCATCCCAGGTAGCAGAGACTTCTGCGATTTTGCCGAAGTCTCAATCTCGCCACCCCATTCAAAACGATAGCCGGGCGAAAGCTTGATTGACTCAAGCTCACCATCCACGTTCTTCATTAAGGCAGGCAAGGTCTGGCCCAGAATCGGATTAGCCTGCACTGTTATTGTTCGCCTCCGGTCACGACGCCATATCACTGGGTCTTCCCATTGAACACTGACCTTATCAGTAACCTGTGAAAGCGGAACTGTATAAGTCGCCACGGCGGGTTGGATTTGCAGGATATCCAGACCTCCAACATTACGACGCTCCTCATCACCCATCCTGAGAATGATCGGCAGAAGATCATCGCCATCACGGTATTGGCCGACAATGCGGCCATCGTATGCACGCTTTGTGGTCTGACTAAGATCGGTACGTGTAACCGACGTCCAGCGCCCTCTTTCCTGATTATAAACTGGCACAACTTTCAACACTCTTTGACGCCAGTCAGTCTGTACCATCCCTGCCAGGGGCTCCTTCTCTAATATTGAAGTGCTCTCGTTGGCCAGAGATCGTATTACACCAGCATCTGCGATTGCCGGACCACTGATACGCGCCTGGAGTTTCCAGGTCTCTGCAGGACCAACACCATATTTGATCATGGGAATCTGTGCATCCGGGAACCGCGTTTCAAACCAGGGTGCCAGTTCCTCAATGAGTTCATCAATCTCCTCCACATCATGGACATTGACGATGAGTTGACCATAGGCTTGATTGGGGTCCTCAGGCGTCACGGGTAAATAAAATCTCGGTGGGCCACTTCCAATAAAACTGGACACGCTGCCAATGCGTTTATCGCTTAATAATTTTTTCTCAATCAACTCGAGATCATTCGATACACTCTGAATCCGTGTTCCCTCCGGGGACCAATAATCGATCATAAACTTGGTCATGGAAGAATCCGGGAAAAACAGTTGCTTTACCTGAGTGAAACCGATTATTGAGAGTATCAATAATGCAAGCATGATACCGATGGTCAGCCAACGTTGCCTGATAGCCTGTAAGAGTAACCCGCGATAGTACATGTAAAATGATCTATTATAGCTTTCACCTGATTGCTCATCGGGTTTAGGATCCGGGAGCATATCAATGCACTGAATCGGTGTAAGGGTCATTGACAATACCCAACTCACTAACAATGAGATTGCAACTACCGAAAACAGACTTGCACAGTATTCACCAACATTTTCTGTAGAAGCAACAATCGGGTAAAAGGCCATTACCGCAACAATAGTTGCACCTAATAATGGCATTGCCGGTGATGCTGCAGCCTCTATAGCAGCCTTGACGCGATCCATCCCTTTATGCAGGCGTACTACAAAACCATCGGCAACGACGATTGAATTATCTACCATCATTCCCAGCGCGATCACCAACGCTCCGAGTGACATGCGCTGTAGATCAATTCCGAATAAGGCCATAAAAATAAATGTTGTGAGAATCGTCAGGACCAATGCCGTTCCAATGATGATTCCCATGCGTAGACCCATGGAAACTGCCAGAACAACGAGAACTATAACGACTGCCTCTGCAAGATTAATGAAGAATCCCGAAATAGACTCATCAACTATGTCTGCCTGCCAGTGAATACGTTGGATCTCCAGACCGATTGGAATTTCCCGTATTAACTCATCCAGTCGTTTTGCAACCGCCTTGCCCATCGTCACAACATTGGTACCCGGCACATTACTGATTGCCAGTGCAATAGCCTGTTGCCCGTTGAATCTCATGATCTTGGCAGGCGGGTCGCGGTATCCGAGAGTAACAGTCCCGATATCCTTGATGCGTATTAATTCCGAGCTGGCATCGGTAGCAGGCAATAGTGATCTGGCAGTCTGGGCAGTATCCAGTACTGTAGGTCTTATGGTCAGATCTGCAATATCTCTCGGCGAGCGGAATTCACCAGTGGGGGAAATGCGAAGACGCTGATCCTGAACATTAACGCTACCTCCATCAACTACCGTGTTTTGCTGTTCCAGAGTCGCTTCAATCCCGGCACTGGTTATACCCAGTTGGCTGATTTGTGTCTGGCTGGAGTTGATATAAATGACCTTGTCCTGAATTCCCCAATACTCAACTTTTGCTACACCTCCAACCAGACTTAGCTCCTTTTTCAGGTTTTTGGCATATTCTTCAAGTTCGGCATAGCTGTATCCATCCCCGGTAATTGCAAGTAAATGACCAAAGACGTCCCCAAAATCGTCATTGACCATGGGTCGTTGCGCACCAGGAGGAAGCGTTGTTTCTACTTCACGAATCTTGCGCCGCATTTCATCCCAGATCTGCGGCATAACTGCAGTGCTATAGGCTGGTTTGATGTTGACTTTGATGACAGACATTCCCGCCCTGGACCATGATTCCAGATAATCGAGCTGCTTCATCTGTTGAATGGCAAGCTCAATCCTGTCGGTGACCTCAAGTTCAACCTCTTGAGGATTTGCGCCGGGATAAAGCGTTGTGACAGCTGCCGTCTTTATGGTGAAATCTGGGTCTTCCAGTTGACCCAAAGAGAAGAAACTCGCTACACCGGCAATAAACAGTAAAACAAAACCAAAATAGGAAACAGTTTTGTTATCGATAGCAAACTGAGCAAGCTTCATTGTCTTACTCCGCCTTTTCGCCCAGGATCCTAACCTCCATACCATCGCGAAGATAATGAACCCCGGCAGTTGCAATCCATTCGTCGGAATCCAGTCCCTCTGTGATCATAATGCCGGTATCTGTAAGATTGCCGGTTTTGACTTCTCGCTTACTTACAGTACTTGTCTGTTGATTTATGACCCAGACGTATGTCTTGTTGATATCCTCCAGTGACAGTATTGCTGTTAATGGCACCGGTTTACCGATGGGAATTTTGCTTGTGTCACTGGTCTGTGGCTCACCTGATGCCTTTCCTGCCATACCAGGTAGAATTTTGATGTCATCTGGCTGATCCATAATAAGTGTGACTGGATAAGTGCGTGTAGTGGCAGATGCTTCAGTACTAATCTCCTTGATCTCTGCCGGAATTACCCTGTCTGGAAATGCGTCAAAGACGACTTCTATGTTCTTTGCTTCCGGTGCGAGAGATATCAAACTCTCGGGAATGTTAATAACCATCTCAATAGATGAATTATCAAGAATCCGTACGATTGCCTGTTTTGCCAGAACATCATCAAAATTTTCAACGTATGTATTAACCACCGTTCCGTCAAAGGGTACTCTGAGATAGGTATAGCTCAAACGATCCTCAGCAGCAGCAACTGCAGCTTCCAGCGATTTGATATCTGCACGCGCCTGATCCCGCTGAGCTTCTTTGCGTTCGACAGCCAACTGGCTGGTCGCTCCGGGATCCTGATTTAAAATACGCATCTCCCGATCAAATTCAGACTGTGCCCGTTTTGCATTAGCTCGTGCTTTATCTAATTGCCCTTTGACATTTTCAAGCTCAATCTCATAATCACGTGGATCGATGCGGGCAACCAGGTCACCAGTCTTGACGACATCACCGATATTTACGGGTCGTGCAATCAATCGTCCAGGCACGCGGAAAGACAGATCAATTTCCTGGGTAGCTTTTGCAATACCCGGAAACTGTCTCAGTCTGAACTGGGTCAGGTCCGTGACTTGCATGGCTCTCACGGGTCTGATGATCTTCTTTTCTTCTGTCTGTTCTTTGGAGCAGGCTCCGCTAAAAAGCAGAGGACAGACCAAGGTAAATAATACAAGGTAACGTTGCATGTTTGCTGATTCCTTGTCTAGGTTCATGATATCGGCTCTCTATAAATAAAATATTTGTGTCTGTGTTATTGATCTGCCGTCTGTGGCGCAGCCGTTGGCAAGTCATCCATCAGTGTTCCCCAATCGGTGCGTTGAATCATTTCTTCGCGAGTTTCGCTGGGCACTATCTCTTTGTCTTTCCTGAGTTGCCAGCCACCACCCAGTGCTCGATACATATCAACAAGATTTGTGGCTATATCTCCACGTGACTGAGTCAACAGATCCTGTGTTCGAATCAGTTCACTCTGGGTAATCAGGACACCCAGATAATCCGAAACACCGTCCCTGTATTGCAACAGTGCAATGTCAACCGAGCGCTGTGCCGCGTCAACACTTTGTTCAAGAAAGATCACCCGCTCCTGGGCCCGTAAGAATCCAGTCAGTGCGTTTTCAACCTCTCTGGAAGCCTCAAGTACTGTGTTCTGATAATTGACAATCAATTGCTGTAAGCGAGCGTCCTGGGCCCGAACGTTATTCTTTAACCGGCCATAATTAAAAACATCCCATGTAAGGCTTGGTCCGGCAAAGGCTTCAATACTATTAAGTTGAAACATGTCGCCAAGATCGGAATTAAAGGCATTACTGGAACTTAGACCAATAGAACCAACCAGAGAGAACTGAGGATAGAGTGCAGCCCGTGCAATACCTATGCGTGCACTCTGAGCCGCAGCCTGCAATTCAGCGCGACGAACATCCGGTCTGCGTCTGAGTAATTCCGCCGGGATACCAATCGCCACTTCTGCGGGTGCAGAGGGTATGACTTCATGGTCACCCAGCAAATCATCCAGGTTGCCCGGTGGCATACCCAGCAATGTGCTCAATGCATTTTTGGACTGCCTTAATCCGATCTCAAGTGACGGTATGGTCGATTGTGTATCGAATAACAGTGTCCTGGCTTGCTGAACATCCAGCTCAGTGGTTGCACCATTTTCAAAACGCACCCTAGTAATATCCAGGCTACGTTGTTGTATCTTTACATTATCTCTGGCAATTCTCAAACGTTCCTGGAAAGTACACACCAGGATATACGCCGTGGCAACACTACCCGTTAAACTGACCAACACATCATCGTAGTCAGCGATTGACGCCAGAAGATCGGCATCCGCCGCCTCAATCCCACGTCTGAATTTGCCCCACATATCCAGTTCCCAGCCCACATCCAGACCGATGTTGGCAGCTGCAAAAGAGGTATCAGCAAAGGCCGGCAAATTGGCCTGGTTGTCACTGAGCTGAAACTGTGTAAGTCCGCCGCGTATTTGCTGGGATTGTGGGTATTGATTGCCAATTGCGATGCCAAGCTGGGCACGTGCTTCCAGAATTCTTATACCCGCTATCTGAAGAGGAAGATTCTCTTCATGGGCCTTGGCAATGAGGCTGTTTAGTATGGGGTCATTAAACAGTGTCCACCATTCATCAACCTGAATGTCTGTTGTGCTTATAGCCTCACTCTGCTCTTCTATCCACTGCTCAGAAACCGGTGCATCTGGTTTTACAAAATCCGGTCCAATCGTATCGCAAGCCGTGAATAATAACGGTAACACCAGGCTCAAGAATGGTATTTTGATGACACAGGATGTAAATGACTTGCCAGGCTGAATAGACACTGCCTCCCCCTGTAAATTTTTTGATTTTTTTAGCTATTTTTCCCTTTTCCAGAAGTCATGACAAGGTGTAATTCAAGTTTAAAAAACTAGCGTGAAGGGAATTGACGAATATTAGCTGATATTTTGCACATTACGCCTTCCCGTTCTATCCCTATGATTTTATGCAATTTCAGGAGATTACCAGTATTATTATTCATCACCCGATCACCCTCCCCTGGCAGCAGTCTGAGGATAAATTCACTATTATTAATGGCATAATATATCCAAATACCGGCCTTGGAACGCCTATAGCCAAGATTTTGAACTGAAATCGAGAGAAACAACAATTGTCGGGAATATAATCTGCCACAGGGACAAACCCGATAGTATTTCGAGGGACTTGATTAAATTATGAAAAGGAATATGACATCTCTTGCGAAGATTACCCGACCGAGTCTCAAAAAGGCTTATCCCAGGGAGCGGATCTTCTCACTACTAGACAAGGGAATGAACCAGTCTATAACCTGGATAACCGGGCCACCAGGATCTGGTAAGACTACCCTGGTATCAGATTACATTGATAAAAGGAAACTAGATTTTTTGTGGTACCAGGTGGATCAGGGGGAAACGGATATCGCGACCTTTTTTTATTACATGGGGCTGGCAGTACTAAAAGATTCCAAGGAACATCACCCTGTCAATACCGTACCGGATTTTGGAGAGACAATATCCGAGCATGCCAGTTATTACTTCCATAGTCTGTTACGCAAGCTCGATACACTGACCGGGCAGGTTGGCAGTAATCTAGCGCAATCAGATAAAAATTACCTTCCGAGATTTCTCCCGGAGTACTTCAATAACCTTGAAACCTTCACAAAAAGCTATTTTCGCGAATTATATTCGAAACTAAGAACTCCATTTGTCATCGTTTTCGATAATTATGATTCTGTACCAGCGCATTCAGACTTTCATGCTGTCATATGTTATGCGCTAACTGAAATTCCACCTGAAGGGTGTGTTATTTTCATCAGCCGTACCGATCCGCCATCTTCCATGGCCAAGTTTCGTGCGAACCAGAATTTACAGAATATTTCATGGGAAGAACTGCGACTAACAAGACTTGAAACTGATGGCATAGTCAAATCACTGGGTTTCAATCTTACGAGTGAAGCATTGGAACAACTGTATAACAAAACCCAGGGCTGGGCCGCAGGTGTTGTGCTTTTACTTCAATATTTCAGAACAGAGGGATTTGTATCTGAAATACCGGACTCGTTGACCCCACAAATCATCTTTGATTACCTGGCCGGGGAAATATTCCAGAAATTTGATGAGGAGACAAAAACCTTTTTACTGAAAACAGCCTGTCTTCCTAGAATGACAATAGAAATGGCAGAGGAAATATCCGAACAAAAGGCTGCCAATAAGATTCTTGAGGAATTAAATCACCATCATTATTTTGTAACTGCGAAACAAACACCGGGGAAAATCGTTTATCAGTACCATCCTCTTTTCCGCGATTTCCTTCTGGCCTTGAGTACTAACGATAGCAAATCACCTGATGAACAAAAACGCCTGAGCAACGCGGCCACGCTTCTGGAATCCAATGAACAAACTATTGATGCCATAGAACTCTTGATCAGTATTGAGGATTGGGAGCAGATGCTGGAAATCATCGTGAAGTATGCTTCCAGAATGATTCAGAGCGGACGCAGAGAAACCCTGTCACAGTGGCTCGAGGAATTACCAAAGGAGGTTATGGATAAAAATCCATGGATGGTCTACTGGCTGGCCTCATGCCGTTTCCCGTTTGCACTTCGAGAAAGCAGGAGATTATACGAACAGGCCTATCGCTTATTTGAAATCCAGAAAAAGAAAGATGTACGGGCGGTACTTATGGCTTCAGCAGGTGTAATAAATTCAATTCTGTATGAACTTGACGACCTGGCTCTGCTGGATCCATGGATTGATACGCTCAACAGGCTTTTGCATGAACACCATCAAAATATCCCGGAAGATACCGAGGCACGTGTTGCTTCTTCCCTGTTTATGGCCATGATAATGCGTCAGCCGGATAATCCTGATATCAAATTCTGGGTTGACAGGGCACACAATGCATCTGAATCCGGCGCGAACCCCCATGTCCGTCTGAATGTTGAGCCACAGGTTGCACTTGCCTATATGTGGGACGGATATTTTTCCATGGCCAGGGAAATCCTTGATTCCCTATATGAGACAGCCTCAGGAATTGAAGTATCACCATTGGAAATGATTAGACTAAAAAATTATGAGTCAATGTACTTCATGTTGATTGGCAATTCAGAAGAATGCATAAGAGTTATGCGTGAAGGCCTTAAACTCTCACAGAGATCCGGTGTCAATTTCTGGAATTTTCAGTTGCTAGTGCACGGTCTGGGCGCGGTACTCGGCAACGGAGAGCTGGATGCTGCCGAACAACTTATTGGCGAAATCAAGTCAAGCAACCTGACTGCAAGACGCCAGGAGCTATGTCTTTTTAACTATTTTCAGGCATGGTATTCGATACTGGGAAACGACAAGTTAAATGCGTTTAAATTTCAAAAAAAGGCGTTGCGGCTGTCTATCGAAATCGGAAATCCCTATTTTGAAATACTATGCAGACTGGCCATGGGGCAAACTCTCTATGATTACGGTGATGAGATAAAAGCAGTCAAACACATGAAACCTGTTCACGATATGGCCAGGGATATAAAGAACGAGCTTCTCGAATACATGACATTGTTATCATATTCATATATCGCAATGGAGCGTGGACGAATTCAATCCGGGCTGTCAAGCCTGGAGTATGCCATGCAGGTAGGCAGAGAATATGGTTATATGCATACGCTCTGGTGGAGACCAGATGTAATGTCAAAACTCTGCGAAACTGCATTAATCTCGGGAATAGAAACCGAATATGTCCAAAACCTGATAACCACGCGCAATCTAGCCCCACTTCCTACAACCACAATCGTTGAACAATGGCCCTGGCATCTGAAGATTTACACACTTGGCCAATTCAGTTTACTCAAAAACAAGAAAAGTATAAGCCTGGTTAAAAAGCTTCAGCGCAAGCCGATTGAATTATTGAAAGCGTTGATTGCCCGTGGAGGAATAAATATAGGTGAAGAGATCCTTGCCAAGACATTGTGGCCCGGTGTGGATGATGAATATTCCCTTCGCTCCCTGACAACCACTATACACAGGTTACGTAAATTACTGGGTGAAGATAAGGCCATTATTGTCAGTGACTGCAAACTGAGTCTGAATAAAGAATATATATGGCTGGATGTCTGGGCACTTGAAGCGTTAATTTCAAAAATAGAATTGAATCTGCTGTCCGACAAGAATATAGATCCTGTTAAACTCAAGAATTATATCAAGAACCTGCATCATTTATACCAGGGCCCATTCATGAATGGTGAACCAAATCAAGACTGGTACGAAACGCCACGTGAAGAAATCAAAAATAAATACCTGCGTTGTATAAGCAAAATTGCTGTTTCACTGGAAGCCAGGGACAAATGGGATGAGGCAATTAACTGCTACGAACAAAGCCTGGAAATAGAAAAATTGACTGAAAGTTTTTACCGGAAGCTTATGAATTGCTACCGGAAGCTCAATCGTTATGAAGATGGAATTGAAGTATATTTACGCTGCAAAAAAACATTCTTGTCCCTGCTTAAGACCGAGCCATCAAATGAAACACGGGCAATACATGACGAACTTATTAACAAGCTCTCATAGCATCGACTAAACTGAATATTTAAATTTCAGGGCTCAACTTTCCATTTACCGTCCGGTTGCTTGCACATTCTTTGCACTGACCTGCCAGAGAGCCCGTAATTACCGGCAACATTAAGAAAGGCGACCTTTCGGCATCTTTTTCCTTCGCTCTCACTGGAGCTGAAAACTTTTATTTTCCCGGAATTACCGCTCTCCTCATTACTCCATTCGCGCATATCCCCATCGGCGCCATTATCCAGGAGTTCGTTAGTAGTAGATTTGAGCATATTCCAGTCTTTCTCATTAAACTTGCTGGCCGGGGCTTTATCCAGCCAGTTCCATACAGCAAATGCCGGGCTGGAACCGAATATGAATATAAAAATAAAGATCGAACAAGCAAACTGTTTTTTTTCTGAAGTCATAATTATATTTCTCCGTTTCTTGATGTTGCTCTGTTGAAATAACATTAAAAGAACATCAGCAATAAGAAAAATAGAGAACTCTGTGAAAAATTATCCGGAAAGATCATCCTCTCTCCAATTGAAAGCAAGAAATCAGAATTGCCAGATATCCCGTTAACTAATCCTTACAAGATTATATGATTAATACTGAAAATACCAAGGAGTTGCTTGGATAAACATAATGGTGCCGATGGGGAGACTCGAACTCCCACGGGTTTTCACCCACTACCCCCTCAAGATAGCGTGTCTACCAATTCCACCACATCGGCAACATGCAATCATACAATTGGTGATTGCGGCTGGAATCATTCTTCAGGTACTTCAGGCAAATCCAAAGTTACACCGGGGCTTGCTGAATCCTGCACAGGCTGTTCTTTTGGTAAATCAATAATTTCTTCAATGACAACCGGTTCATCACTCAACAGGCTCTCAGGCGCCTTGGCGCGGTCGCGTGCCAGATAAGCCAGCAACAGGCTGTTCGCCAGAAATAATACCGCGAGGAATGCCGTGGCCTTGGAAAGAAAACCGCCGGAACCACCACTACCGAAGACAGTGGATGATGCGCCACTGCCAAATGCAGCGCCAGCATCAGCGCCTTTACCATGCTGTATCAGAACAATACCTATCAAGGCGACCGCAATGATCACCTGTAATACGAGAAGAAGTGTATTAATTGTATCCATAGTGTTTCCTATATTGCTGCCTGGCAGATACTCAGAAAATCTTCAGCAATCAGCGAAGCGCCGCCAATCAACCCGCCATCAATGTCTGCCATCGTAAATAATTCGTTTGCATTATCAGCCTTGACACTGCCGCCATAAACAATTCGCAGCAGATCCGCAATCTCCTCATCATGCCTGGCCAAACGCAACCGGATAAACGCATGAACCTCCTGGGCCTGATCCGGTGTTGCAGTCCTGCCAGTACCTATGGCCCAGACCGGCTCATAAGCAATGACTGCCTTGGCAAAAGACTTCACTCCGGCATTGTCAATCACCGTATCCAGTTGCCGGGCAATAACTTCCTCTGTTTCATCAGCTTCCCGCTGTTCCAGGGTCTCGCCTACACAGAGGATCGGTTTCAGCCCCGAATCGACCACCTTTTTAAATTTTTCAGCGACTATGCCGTCGGTTTCACCATAGAGCATGCGTCGCTCGGAATGGCCAATGATCACGTAGCCGGTGTTATAGTCCTGCAACATCCCAATCGCGACTTCCCCGGTATGGGCACCAGAGTCATGGTGTGAAACATTCTGTGCACCAAGCCCGATCGTCGTATTATCCAGCCTTAGTGCAATCTCGTCGATGTAGATGTAAGGCGGGCAAATCACCACCTCAGCATTCATACCTGTCTGAACGCCTGCCAGAATGTCGGCCAGTAGTGGACGGATTGAGGCAAGGTTGCCGTTCATTTTCCAGTTGGCTGCCACAAATGGCCTTCGGTTAGTCATTCAGCTCAGGATCCGACGCGTCAAGGGCTGCAAAGCATACCGTCCACACTGCGTTTATTCAAATCATTCCGGGACCTTTACCAGCAGACAGTATCAGAATTCTGCACCCGCCGATTCAACCCAGCAATGCCTGCAATCTCCCATTTTACTGCAGGTCTCCTTGGCATGGCGGACAATGAGCGCATGATACTCATTATATATGGAGACATTGGCAGGCATGGCGGTCTCGAACAGATGCCTAAGTGTCTCATAATCCTCATCACCGCTTACCAGACCCAGTCGGGAAAACAGTCGCCGGGTATAGAGATCAATGACAAACACCGGCCGCTCGAAGGCATAAAGCAGAATATCGTCCGCGGTTTCCGGGCCAATACCATTGATCGATAGCAGGGTCTCGCGCAGATCCCCGGTATCCTGGCCTAAAAGCTCCGTGAAACCGCCCGCATCCAGGAACCACTGAGACAGGTTTTTGAGTCGCCGCGTCTTGATATTGAAATAGCCGGAGGGCCTGATAAGTGCCGCGAGCTCATCGTCTGCAAGGGCCAGAATTGCCTCAGCACTAATGTCTATCGATTGCTTGAGGCTATTTATGGCCTTCTCGACATTCAACCAGGCCGTGTTCTGGGTGAGGACCGCACCCACCATGACTTCAAAGGGATCATCGGCGGGCCACCAATGTTGGGGACCATAGGCCTTGAGCAGGCGAGCATAGACGATCTCAAGTTGGTTTTGCATCCCGTCCACCATCCCTCAAGACTTGCTGGCATCCAGGATACGATTGACCTCGATCTGATCCAGTTCCCGATAGCGCCCCGGTTTGAGATCTCTTGGTAACAAATATGGTCCAAACCTGATCCGGATGAGACGGCTTACAGTAACCCCCTGGGATTCCCAAAGGCGCCTTACCACCCGGTTCCGTCCCTGATGCAGGGTCACATGGTACCAATGGTTTGCACCTTGACCGCCACCATGGTGAATGCTATCAAAACGGGCCCGGCCATCCTCCAGGTTAATACCATCCTGCAGCTTTTTTAGTACCGGTTTACCAACCTCACCCAATACGCGCACGGCATACTCGCGGATAAACTCTCCGGCAGGATGCATCAGGCGGTTGGCAAGCTCGCCATCATTGCTAAACAACAACAACCCGGAAGTATTGATATCAAGCCGTCCGATGCTGATCCAGCGGCCCTGCCTGAGTGGCGGGAGCGAGGCAAACACGGTCTCCCGGCCTTTTTCATCCTTACGGGTGCACACTTCACCAACCGGTTTGTGATAGGCCAGGATACGTGTCTTTTGCGACCGGGATTGCGTCAGGTGAAGGAGTTCGCCATCCACGCGGACCTTATCGCCTACGGAAATCCGCTCACCCAGCCCCGCTTTCCTGCCGTTGACTGTAATGCGCCCGTCCCGGATCCAAGATTCCACCTCCCGGCGCGAACCAACACCGGCCTGCGCCAGGACCTTCTGGATCCTTTCGGGATTCGGTACGGGCATAGCGAATCAGACGTTGCGGATAATGATCAATAATGCCGGTTCAGGCATTGGAGAAAGGCACGACCTTGCCTTCATTGAGAAATCCATCATTGTCGGCATCACCCTCATCTTCTGATTCATCGACATCAGTCACAAGCTGGCCTTCGGCGGCAAAGTCAGGAGTGGAATCCAGTGAAGCAAACAGGTCAGGGTTCAACTGGTTCAGCTCCTTGAGCTCGGCCAGTGTCGGTAATTCGGACAGGGTCTTCAGATTAAAATAATCAAGAAATTCCTTGGTGGTCGCCAGCAACTCCGGTTTGCCCGGCAAGTCCTTGTGACCCACCACCCGGATCCACTCGCGCTCCTGCAGGGTTTTGATGATATTGGTACTGACACTGACTCCACGTATATCCTCGATTTCGGCACGGGTCAGCGGTTGACGGTAAGCAATAATGGCCAGTGTTTCCAGCAGGGCCCGTGAATATCGCGGTGGTTTCTCGTCAAACAGTCGATTGATCCAGTCGGCATACTCGGCACGGGACTGTATACGGTAACCATTGGCAACCTTTGCCAGTTCAATACCACGGGATTGATAGTCATCCTGCAGTCTCTGGATAGCTGCCATGATTTCTTCACGCTTAATCTCTTCCACGTCCTTTTGAAATAACTCCAAAAGACAGTTAATGCTCATTGGTTTATCTGAAACCATTAGGGCGGCTTCGATGATGTTTTTTAATTGATCCTCGTTCATGCGGCTGCCTTGACATATATAGGTCCGTTGATTTCATTCTGGACCATTTCAATGAGTGAGTTTTTCAATAGCTCGAGCACGGCCAGCAAGGCCACGATAACACCGGCACGTCCTTCTTCCAGCGTAAACAGTTTGTTGAACTGGATAAAATCCTCCGCGTTAACCTGATCCAGGATCAGGCTCATGCGTTCTCGTACGGACAAAGGTTCGCGGGTAATATGATGATGCGAAAATAACTCGGCACGGTTCAATACCTCGGCAAAAACCTGCAACAGGTTATCCAGCGAGACCTGCGGTGGTTCATGCACTATCTTGCGCTGGGTAAACTCGGCAATGGTACCGAAGACATCCCTCTCCAGTCTTGGCAAGGCATCAAGATCTTCGGAAGCCTTTTTGAATCGTTCATATTCCAGCAGGCGACGCACGAGTTCAGCACGCGGGTCGTATTCTTCGTCTTCTTCTACTGGCCGCGGCAATAACATCCGGGACTTAATTTCGGCCAGCATTGCGGCCATCACCAGGTATTCTCCAGCCAGTTCCATCTGCAGGGTTTCCATGAGATCAATATACTTCATGTACTGCGCCGTGATATCAGCGATAGGAATGTCCAAGACGTCGAGGTTTTGCCGTTTGATTAGGTACAACAACAGGTCCAGCGGGCCTTCGAAGGCCTCGAGAAAGACTTCAAGAGCGTCCGGCGGGATATAAAGATCAGCCGGAAAATCGGTCAATGGTTCTCCCTGGATAATGGCGAATGGCATTTCCGCCTGACTGACGGAGACAGGATCTGTGATCTCGTTCTGGTTCATAGTAAATCGGAGCGATTATGGACCAATCTTAACCCGGCATACAAAAAACATCATCACTTAAAGGTAAGTCCCATGGCATCTCTTACCTCTTCCATCGTTTCCCTGGCGATATCCCGCGCCGCATCACAACCATCGCTGATAATGCCCATGACCGTATCCGAATCTGCCTCGTACTCCCGGGCACGCTCACGGATCGGCGCCTGTTCCTTGATGATAGCCTCAATCAGAGGCTGCTTGCATTCAAGACAGCCGATGCTGGCTGAGGTACAACCCTTCATAACCCAGTCCCTGAGTTCGTCATCCCCATAAACCTGATGCAGGCCCCAGACCGGGCACTTGTTAGGGTCACCGGGATCCGTTCGGCGAACGCGGGCCGGGTCAGTCGGCATGGTCTTGATTTTTTCCTCGATTGCTGGCGCGGTATCACGCAGACTGATGGTGTTGTTGTAAGACTTGGACATCTTCTGTCCGTCCAGACCGGGCATTTTCGACGCCGGGGTCAGCAGTGCCTGGGGCTCGGGAAAAATCATCTTGCCGCCACCCTCGAGGTAGCCAAACAGGCGCTCGCTGTCACCGATTGAGATATTTTGCTGTGACTCCAGCAGTGCCCGGGCCTTGTCCAGGGCCATGGCATCACCCTTTTCCTGATAGCTGCGGCGTAATTCATGGTAAAGGCGATTATTCTTCTTGCCCAGTTTTCTGGCAGCGGCCTCGGCCTTTTCCTCGAAGCCAGGCTCACGGCCATACAGATAATTGAAGCGGCGAGCCACCTCGCGGGCCAATTCCACGTGGGCCACCTGATCTTCTCCAACCGGCACATTTCCTGCCTTGTAAATGAGAATGTCAGCCGATTGCAGCAGGGGATAACCCAGGAATCCGTAGGTGGTGAGGTCCTTGTTGCTCAGTTTCTCTTGCTGGTCCTTATAGCTTGGGACACGTTCTAACCAGCTGAGCGGGGTAAACATAGAGAGCAGCAAATGTAGCTCCGCGTGCTCGGGAACCCGGGACTGAATAAAGATCTTGGCAGCACCCGGGTTGATGCCGGCGGCCAGCCAGTCCACGACCATGTCAAAGACGCTGGCACCGATGATTTGTGGATCTTCATATTCTGTGGTCAGCGCGTGCCAGTCAGCCACAAAGAAGAAACACTCGTATTCATTTTGTAAATTGAGCCAGTTTTTGAGGACGCCGTGATAATGACCCAGGTGGAGTTGGCCGGTTGGTCGCATGCCGGACAGCACGCGCTGGTTTGTGCTACTACTCAAAAAATAACCCCCTGAAAAATAACCATGTCTGCATGCGCGAATTATAACCCAGTTGGCCTTAACTCCCTATCATTGAGACATCGCCCTGGCCATGGCGAACAATCACGGGCACATCATCTGTCAGGTCGATCACAGAAGTTGAAGTAAGGCCGCCAGCCCCGGCATCTATCACCAGGTCCACCCGTTTCCCCAGCTTTTTATTGATTATTTCCGGCTCCGAGAGCGGGATATTATCGCCAGGCAGTATCAAGCTGGTCGTCAACAACGGCTGACCCAGTTCTTCCAGCAGTGCCGCTGTGACCGGGTGGTCCGGTATTCGCAGGCCTATGGTCTTGCGTTTTCGATGTTGCAGGCTGCGGGGAACGTCCCGTGTCGCCGGTAACAGAAACGTATAGGGTCCCGGTGTCAGTGCCTTGATCAGGCGAAAAGCTGAATTACTGAGCCTGGCATAGGTTGCGATCTCGGTCAGATCCTTGCAAATCAGCGTGAGACTGTGCGTTTCGTCCAGCCTGCGTATTCGCCGCACCCGCTCCAGCGCCGCCTTGTCCCCAATATGGCAACCAATAGCGTAACAGGAATCTGTGGGATAAACCGCGACACCGCCGTTGTCCAGTATCCTCGCAGCCTGGACGATCAAACGATGTTGGGGACTCTTCGGGTGAATGTGAAAGTATTGGGCCATTTATAGAGTGGTCGTCGCTTTTTCGTTATGATGAGACAAATTCGATTTATATTATCCTATGAAATTCCTGTTTGATTTCTTTCCGGTACTGGCGTTTTTCATTACCTACTTTGTTGCCGAAGCTCGTGCTGAAGGGCAGGGTTTTTATGTCGCCACGGCAGTTTTAATAGCGGCAAGTATCATACAGGTCAGCGTCTACTGGATCATCAAACATCGCTTTGAAAAGATGCACATCATCACCCTGGTGGTCGTTTTGATACTGGGTGGTGCCACCCTGCTCTACCAGGACAAGCATTTCGTGATGTGGAAACCCACGGCAGTCAACTGGTTGTTCGCCCTGGTCTTTCTGGGCAGTCACTTTATTGGCAGGAAAACCATGGTGCAGCGGATGATGGGCCATGCTCTGAGCCTGCCGGCGCATGCCTGGTCAACGTTAAACATGAGCTGGATCATATTCTTTATGGTAATGGGATTATTGAATATATACGTGGCCTATAATTTCTCCGAGGCCTTCTGGGTAAAATTCAAGTTGTTCGGTATCCTCGGTTGCACCATCGTATTTGCAATCGGTCAGTCAATCTATATGTCACGTTTCATGAGCGAAGTTGAAGAAAAGAAGGAGTAGAACATGTGGTATGCCATCATTGGTCAAGATGTCGATGACAGCCTGGAAAAACGCATGAGTGTCCGGACCGATCACATCAAACGTCTGCAGGACCTGCAGGACGAAGGACGGATGTTGCTTGCCGGGCCAAATCCGATGATTGACAGCGAGGATCCGGGACCGGCGGGATTCAGTGGCAGTATCATCGTCGCCGAGTTTGATTCACTGGAAGCTGCGCAGGCCTGGGCCGATGCCGATCCTTATCTGGCCGCCGGTGTCTATAAAGAAGTTACTGTGAAGCCTTTCAAAAAAGTATTTCCAACTGCCTGAGTTATTCCATGGATCGCGTTACTGAAATCCGCAGCCGGCTGGAAAAATCATTTTCTCCGGAACAACTCGAGATCCGGGATGACTCCGCACAACATACTGGCCATCCCGGTGCAAAGGCCTCCGGTGGCGGTCATTTTGCGGTGACGATTGTCTCTGAAAAGTTTAATGGCCTGGACATGGTACAACGCCACCGTGCCGTGTACATGGCCGTCGAAGACATGATGCCAGCCGAGATCCATGCACTCAGTATCAAGGCACTTGCGCCCGGAGAAAACTGAACATACTGCACGACCATGAAACCATTTTTGAAATGGCCCGGGGGAAAATACCGCCAGGTTGATCGCATCGGTAAACAATTAAACGGTGGATTGCGCCTGGTAGAACCGTTCGTTGGATCAGCCGCAGTATTCCTGAATACCGATTACCGGCGTTATCTGCTGGCAGACAACAATCTTGATCTAATTAATCTCTACCGGCAATTGCAGGAAGAAGGGCAAACATTCATTGATTATTGCCGAAACTATTTTTCCGGGAAATTAAATCAATCGGAAGCGTATTATCAGTTGCGCAAAAAATTCAACCTGAGCCGCAACAGGCGGCTGAAGTCAGCCCTGTTCCTATATCTCAACCGTCATGGTTACAATGGCCTTTGCCGCTATAACCAGAAAGGGACTTTCAACGTTCCTTTTGGTCGCTATGACCAACCTTACTTCCCGGAAAAGGAAATGCAATTCTTCCACACAAAATCAAGAAATGCATTATTCATCAACGCTGGTTTCCATGACACCATGAAACAGGTGCGAAAGGGCGATGTAGTCTATTGCGATCCGCCTTATGCGCCCTTGAATACAACAGCGCGGTTTACTGATTATTCAAGTGGTGGCTTTAACTGGCAACAACAAGTAGAACTGGCCGAGTGGGCAAACAAGCTTTCACGGAAAGGTATACAGGTGGTGATATCAAACCATGATATCCAGTCTATCAGCGACCTCTACCAGCAACGTGGTGCCAACATGGATCAATTTCGTGTTCGCCGGACAATCAGTTGCCACGCGGACAATCGTGTTAAAGTAGGTGAATTGATCGCCGTCTTTGAACCCTGATTAAATTCATGAGCGACACACTCACCCTTGCCACAGACCTGATCAGCCGCGCCACCGTTACCCCGGTAGATGCCGGTTGCCAGCAGATGCTTGCCGAACGCCTGGAACGATCCGGGTTCAAGGCAACCCACCTGCGCTATGAAGACGTCAACAATCTCTGGATCACCCATGGCGAGGGATCACCCCGTTTCATTTATGTCGGCCATACCGATGTCGTACCAGCAGGCCCGGTGAATCAATGGATTTCCGATCCATTCAAGCCGGAGATCCGGGAGGGTTTTCTCTATGGCCGCGGTGCCGCCGACATGAAAGGCAGCATTGCCAGCATGGTCACCGCCATGGAACGTTTTGTGGCCAGCTATCCGGACCATGCTGGCACTATTGGCCTGTTGCTCACCAGTGACGAGGAAGGACCCTCAATCAACGGCACCCGCAAGGTCATTGAGTATCTGGTGGAGCAAAATATGAAGATCGACTGGTGCCTGGTGGGTGAACCCTCCAGCAAGAAGACTCTGGGTGATGTGATCAAGAATGGCCGTCGGGGCTCACTGGGCGCAAAACTCACTGTCTTTGGTATCCAGGGTCACGTCGCTTACCCGCACCTGGCCCGCAACCCTATTCATTTGTTCGCCCCTGCCCTGGCAGAATTAAGCTCGATGCGGTGGGATGACGGCAACGAATTTTATCCCCCGACCTCGTTCCAGATATCGAACCTCAATGCCGGGACCGGCGCGGATAATGTAATACCGGGACACCTGGATGTAATGTTCAATTTTCGCTTCAGTACTGAAGTCACTCAGGCAGAACTGGAGCAAAAGGTCGAGGAGATCCTGGCCCGGCACCAGTTGGAGTATGACATCGAGTGGAAGCTGTCCGGCCAACCATTTGTCACAACAAAAGGCGAGTTATTGAATGCCGTTATTCACGCCGTCAAGGAAACGATTGGTTTTGAGCCGGAAGTCAGTACCGGTGGAGGCACCTCGGACGGCCGCTTCATTGCCCCGACCGGTGCCCAGATAGTCGAACTGGGGCCGGTGAATACGACGATTCACAAATTGAACGAATGCGTAAAAGCGGATGACCTCGATACATTGTCATCAACCTATGAGAATATCCTGCAACGATTATTCTGTTAAGAAGCCACAGTTTGAGGCCTTTCCTGTTTTATTCAGGGTCGGGGCAAGCTAATATGGATAGGAATACTGTCTATCGGTCGTTCATCAATAACAAAGAGAAAGTCGATGGCAAAAAAAGAGGGATTCTGGCGGCGTGACTGGTTGATTGCTCTGATCATATCAATCACATTCCTGCTGATGGAGGGAAGCAGCTGGATTGCCGGTCTGGAGCGCTTTGCTTACGACATTGGTCTGCGGGCATCCAGCAAGGAAGCAGGCAAGCGCATTGCGGTTGTGGCCATAGATGATGAAAGTATTGCCAATCTTGGACGTTGGCCATGGCCACGTGACATCCTCGCCGAGATGATCAACCGCCTGGCTGATGGTGGTGCCAGTGTCATCGGCAATACCATTCTACTTTCCGAACCCCAGATAGATCCGGGACTCAAGGAAATCAATAAACTGATAGAGCATTTTGAAAGCTCGGGTCTCAAGGCCAGTGGTGATGAGTTGACAGTCCTAGAGAACAAGCTGCTCGCTCCCCTGCCATCCGGGAACACTGAGGCAAAAACCGCCCTGCCCGATCCGGCCAGGGAACGACTGAACGATCTCATCGGCTACTATGAATCCTCTGGCTTACGCAGCAACAGTGCCGATCTTAAGCAACTGGGCGACCTGTTTGAAAAATCACGTCTCAGCCTGGACACGGATTCTCATCTCGCCGACAGCATGGCCAACGCCGGGAACGTGGTCATGGGTATGCAGTTTAATATCGACAGGAAAGGTGTGGCTATTGGAAAACCTGACAAGTCACTCCCCGACTTTGTTCAGCGTAACCGTATTGAAAATATTATCAGCAGCAGTAAACCGGGATCGCCATTGGCTGTCGATACCGCGACACCGCCTCTCGCCATTCTCGGTGAGGCCACAGCGGGCGTGGGCCACTTGATTAACCTGCGTGATCCCGATGGAGGTGTACGGACGGAATTACTGGCCGTGGAATACTACGGGGAAGTTTACCCCTCCCTGGCGCTGATGATTGCAACCAGGGGACTGAATCTCTCACCTGTAGACATTCGCCTGGAACCCGGCCGTGCCGTACACCTCGGTAAACTCAGCATATTGACGGATCCGATCTCGAGGATGTTTCCCCTGTTTTACAAGGGCAGCAACCAACGTGAGGCCTTCCCGGTTGACTCATTCTTTGATGTTTATTCCGGCAAGGTACCCGTTGAAAATTACAAGGACCGTATCGTACTAATTGGCGCAACCGCTTTTGGTGTCGGCACCAGCTTCCCGACGCCGGTATCCGAAAATATGTCACCGGTCCTGGTATTGGCACATACCGTGGCCAGTATCCTGAACCAGGATTTTTTCATCGTTCCGGACTGGGCGGAGACGGCAACACTAGGTGCTTTTTTACTTGTCGCCCTTTACCTGATAGTCGTCCTGCCACGACTCAGCGCCGGGGTTGCTGCGGTCCTCAGTGTGATCCTGCTGGCCCTTTTGATCGGCGTGAACCACTATCTGTTGATTACGGAAGGTATGTGGGTAGAACTCATGCTACCCTCCGCTTTACTTGTTGGTGGATACCTGTTGCTGATTACCAAACGCTTCCTGGTTACGGAACGCGGCATGATCCGTTCCGAAGAAAAATCTGCCGAGAGTAATCGCATGCTGGGTCTCCAGTTTCAGCAACAGGGACAACTCGATATGGCCCTGGAAAAATTCCGGCAATGCCCGTTGGACGATGACATGATGGAACCACTTTACAATCTTGGTCTGGATTTTGAACGCAAGCGCCAGTTTAACAAGGCCGCATCAATATATGAGTACATGACCAAGCATGATTCCAAGTATCGGGATATCCAGGATCGAATCAAGCGCAGTCATACCCTGCAGGATACCCTGGTTATTGGTGGGTCACCTTCCTCGGCTAATGCGGCTACCTTGGTACTGGATGGCGATGCTGTATCGAAACCCATGTTGGGCCGCTATGAGGTGGAAAAAGAACTTGGCAAGGGGGCCATGGGCATAGTCTACCAGGGCCGCGACCCCAAGATTAACCGTGTGGTTGCAATCAAGACCATGGCCCTGTCGCAGGAATTCGAGACTGATGAGCTGGACGAAGTAAGAAAACGTTTCTTCCGTGAAGCAGAAACCGCAGGCCGACTCACTCATCCGAATATTGTGACGATTTACGATGCCGGTGATGAGCTGGATCTTGCCTACATCGCTATGGAATTCCTCAAGGGCAAAGATCTCACAGAGTATTCCAAGCCTCATCGTTTGCTACCACCGCTAAAGGCAATGGACATGATCGCGCAATGTGCCGAGGCACTCGGTTATGCTCACAGCCAGAACGTGGTGCATCGTGATGTCAAGCCGGCAAATATCATGTATGACTCTGAAACAGACAAATTGAAAATTACGGACTTTGGTATTGCCCGTATTACCGATTCCAGCCGCACCAAGACTGGCGTCATCCTCGGTACACCCTCTTTTATGTCACCGGAACAACTGGCTGGCAAGAAGATCGACGGCCGTTCCGATCTGTTCTCGCTGACAGTTATGCTTTACCAGTTATTATGCGGACAGTTACCCTTCAAGGGCGATTCCATGGCCACTTTGATGTACAGCATTGCTAACGAGCAGCATCCGGATATCCTTAGAATCCGATCCGAGCTGAATCCCTGCGTCGCTGCTATCATCAACAAGGGTCTGCAAAAACAGGTAGAGGCCCGTTACCAGAAAGGCGAAGAAATGGCTGCGGACCTCCGTAACTGTATGAAAGTAATGGCTTGAGTGGTCATGAAAAACTTGATGATTTATTTCTCAGCGGGTTGTATAGGTGCACTGACCAATCGCCTGGTATTATGGTTGTTCGGCGAGGCCGGTATACCACAGTCATTTAATATTGCCGTTGCCCCGGCATTTACGCCGGAGTGGCTTTACCCGGCTATCGTCTGGGGTGGGCTGTGGGGTCTGATGTTCATCTTGCCGATCCTCAACTCGCGGATCCTTCTAAAAGGCAGCGCATTGAGTCTGTTGCCATCTTTGGTGCAAATCTTTGTCGTGTTTCCCTACAAGCTGGATGCCGGTATCGGCGGCATGGAACTCGGGCAACTAACACCGGCCTATGTTGTCTTAGTCAACTGGATATGGGGGATCGTTACTGCGGCCAGTATCAAGCTGGCCCGCTAATTGCCATGAGGTATAACCTACTTCTATAAGTTATGCGTATTTTTTTCCTGTTACTGCTGGCAGCTTCATATGCCAGTAGTGCGGCTGAAACTGATCTTGCTTGCCCTGAATTGAAATCCTTTTATGTCATCAGCCATGGCTGGCATACGGGGATAGCCGTTGAAAGCGACGAACTGATGGCCAGGATACCTGCGCTAGGATCTGATCTGGGTGACGGGGCCTACATCGAGGTTGGCTGGGGTGATGAACAATTTTATCAGTCAAAGGAATTTACTTATGGACTTGCCATGCGTGCAATACTATTACCAACAACTACCCTACTGCATCTGGTAGATATTACAGAGGAACCCCGGCAATTTTTTCCGGCCAGCAAAATCAGGAAACTTTCTGTTCCCGTGGCAGGTCATGAAAAGTTAATAAATTACATAGCAGAAAGTTTTTTGCGTAACGAAGCCAATGATATCCAGGCCAGGGGAACCGGGCTCTATGGTAACAGCCGGTTTTACATGGCAAAAGGCAATTTCCATGCACTCAACACTTGCAATACCTGGGTAAGCCGGGGTATTGCTGTGACCGGTTTCCCGCTGGTAAACAGCAATGCAATCACAGCTGATGATTTAATGTCACAGCTGGTAACTGATTCCGGTACAGATTGTTACCAGGTTGAATAACCCTTCAGGAAGGGTACCCTGCCATTTTGCCACCGTAACGAAACTTTTATTGGCAACCTGCAGCTATTTCCGGATCCAGATTGTCCTGACTCATCTGGCAAGGCAGTTATAAAGCCAGGCGAATACAGCACCGGCGATGCCGGCATCGATGACCCCGTAAAGCGTCCCCACAATGATGCTGTTTGCACCCTGTCCGTATTCAAATCCGGGATAGATAGATCCCATAACTGTCAGGAAATCAACGGCATAATCGGGAGAAATGGTATTGGCAATAATAACCAGGCACATGCCCAGCCCCCAGACAATGGCGCCTGCCAGTGCAAAGCCTTTGATGGAGAGTTTCATAGGCCACCTCCTGTTTTGATAAACCAGTGTCACCACCTAACCCAACCAGTTTACTCTTTCAGGTATTATTGGCTAGACTTGATGTTAATCAGGCAGGGACATCACAAGGGAATGTGATGGCTTAACACATCCTGGCCCGGCAGGATGCTGCCGAACAGACCGGGCCCTATTTTTCTGGTTCAGGAATCAGCACTACCCCCGCTCTCGTTTCCTTCAGACAATAGGCAGTCATAGAGATACTCGTATTGCTCTTCAATCCCGGCCCCAAACATTGGGTCATGTTGCCTGGCCAATTCAAGATCGACATCTTCCCAGTCAACCTCTGTAAAAAGTTTCCTGATTCTTGGGAAAACCTCGCCCTCTTCAAGATCCATATGCGATCGCATCAGTTCCAGGTATTTTTCCGACCCCATCTTGAAATCTTCCAGGGAAGTTACGATTCCTGCTGCAATGGTGGAGAGCTTGTCATATAGCTTTTCACCAATATCATCAATTTCCCTGTGTTGCTTGCATAGTTTCTCAATATTTTTACTAAGCAGCTTGTCCTTGTCTTCCATTTTCTCAAATATTATTTCCTCAAGGGGATGATGTACAACATCAGGATAACTCCTCATATATTTCATGATGTCCCGCATGATGATATAGTTCGGATCACCGCCTCCCTTGAGCACCTGTAGTTGTTTATCGTACAGATCCAGCAATTTGGCAGCATGGATATGATCCTGGTGCAGCTTTTCAAGAATATCTGTCATCCTTATTTTGCTATCTGGCGTGAAAATTCCTATTGTATAAATTTATCCTGTTTCTAAATTCATCAATAATAACCTAGTCATCTACCAGGTTACGCAACCTTGAAATATCAGGAATAATGACCTGGCTGCCACGAATGTCGATAATATTCTTCTGCTTTAACTGGGCCATTATCCTTGAAAAAGTCTCGGGTTTTATTGACAGTCGTAATGCAATAATATTCCTAAGGTAGGTTAACTTTATTTCAGCATTAGTTGCAGCATTTTCAGGTGTGGATATAAGCAAAAAATGAATAAAACGATAGGTCGCATTATGCTGGCTGAGACTGTCTATTTCATGCAACTGAATATGATTAAACTCGAGATTCGCCTCTTTAACAAACTTTACAAGTTCGCCAGAAACGGTGCACACCAGTTTAAACTGGATGTTCCCCAAGATATCACCTATGGCGAGCTGCTTGAAATATTAAATATACCAGAGAATAAAGTATTTCTGGCGTTGCGAAATGGCAGAAATATCAAATTGTTTCCCCTCAATGATATAGTGAATAACGGGGAAATTATCGCCCTTTCAGGTCCTGTGCCTTACAGCCGGGGCTATGGAGCACCCGTCGTTTGGAGCAGGTCATTTCTTAGCTAAAACCGCCAGGGTATAACTTGCTGCTCCCGTCCAGATCACCGGTATCGCGGTAATTCATCGGAATTGCATCCGGATCTAAAACCGCTCCAGTTACCACACGGCCAAACACCAGCTGGTGATCACCGGCACTACATTCATGACTGAATTCGCACTCGAAACAGGCCAAGGCCTCATCAAGGAGCGGTGCACCGGTTTTTCCACGGTGCCAGGCTACTCCAGCAAATTTGTCTTCCTTGGCAGCAGGGCGCCCAAATCGATCGGCCAGGTCAATCCTGCCGTCTGGCAGGACATTGACCGAAAATGCCTTACTCTGAATCAGCATCCTGTAGGAGGAATGATCCGGGTGAATACTTAGAGCCAGCAGCAAAGGCCTAAAAGAGACCTGCATAATCCATGCTGCTGTAAAGGCGTTGTCATTATCCTTGCAGGAAACCCCGATAACATACACACCGTGAGTCAACTGCCTGAATAGTAACGGTATATCTTTGTTCATGGTTCTGGTAATAACTATTCGTATAAATCAGTCTCTTGAAAATACAACACGATGAATTGTAACGCCCGACAATAACACTAGATAATAATAAAAGTATAGGGCTTCAGCGAGATGGTACCAAGTGTTTATATCAAGATCCTGTTACAGCTGACCGCCAAGCTGGATGTTAATTGCGGAGGTGTAAATCATGCATTATGAACTCTACTACTGGCCCAATATCCAGGGCAGAGGTGAATTTGTCCGGCTTGCACTCGAGGAGGCAGGTGCTGATTACTCGGATATGGCACGATTAGAAGGCCATGGCAAGGGTATAGAGGGGATCGTACAAATTCTCGAAAATACAAAACCTGGTTCCCCTCCGTTTGCGCCACCTTTCCTCAAGGCGGGAAAACTCATCATCGGGCAGACGGCTAATATCCTGCAATTTCTTGGGCTACGACTGGGACTGGTACCCACTGCAAATTCCAAACAAATATGGGCACATCAATTGCAACTGACCATTGCCGACTTTGTATCAGAAATCCATGATGTACATCATCCGATAGCCGGCAGTCTTTATTATAAGGATCAAAAACGCGAGGCGCGACGCAAGGCTGTCTATTTTTTGAAGGAACGGGTCCCAAAATACCTGGATTACTTTGAAAGAATCTTGATAAGCAACACAGGTAAGAGCCCATATACACTTGGCCGGAGGTTAAGTTATGTTGACTTGTCATTGTTCCAGATTATCGCGGGTTTGCGCTATGCCTTTCCAAAAAAGATGAAACGTCTTGAATCAAGCTACCTGGGACTGGTCATGCTGCACGATAAGGTGGCCAGCCGACCCAATATCGCTGCTTATCTTGCCTCGGAACGCCGCATACCTTTTAATGAATACGGCATCTTTCGTCATTACCCCGAACTGGATGCTTAAGTTATTGCGTTGGCTGTGGTTTGCCTGGCGGTCAGGTTACTGATCAGGATAGTTAATACCAGACCGATGGTAAAACCGGGAATAATTTCCAGCAGATCATGGAAATATGGTTTAAACCACAGTACCCAGACGATGGTGGTGAGGAAGCCACCCAGCATACCGGCAATGGCACCCGTCAGATTAGTCCGGGGATACCAGAGTCCGCATAAAAGTACCGGCCCGAAAGCCGCGCCCAGACCAGACCAGGCAAACAGGACAAACCAGAAGATCAGCGGTGTCTGGTGAAGAGCGAAGGCAATGCCAATAATACCGATGATGAGCGTTACAACTTTACCCCGGTTGGACAAGGCCCGATCAGATAATGGTGAGCGATGTATCTTCTGCCAGTAGTCCCGTACCAATGCCGAGGACGCCAGAATCAACAGGCTGTCCACGGTCGACATGATCGCAGCCAGGACCACCACTAGCATGATGCCACCCATTACGGGTGGTAATAATGTCGTCGATATCATGGGCAGTATGCGTTCAGGATCTTCCAGGCCGGGGAAAAGGGCACGACCCGCCATACCGGTCAATACGGCACCGAAAGTGAAAAACAGAAGTACGATCACAGAGATGATCATTGCCGGCACCAGGCTTTCTTCCGAACGGGCCGATATGAATCGAACCATCAATTGCGGTACGCCCAAAAACGGTATACCAATGGCCAGAAAACTGAATATCATAACCAGGGCCGATAGCCCCTTGCCTTCGGACCCCCAGGGCGACAGCAAACCAGGGTCCTGGTCATACAGATTTGCCATAACACTGTTCCAGCCACCACCGGCTTGAATGGCAACGACTGGTAATATTACAAGTCCTGACAACATCAGGACACCCTGAATCAGATCGGTCCAGGCTACCGCCTTGAACCCACCGAACATCGTGTACAGGATAATAACCGAGGCACCGACCATAACACCGGTAAAGTAATCAAGCTCGGTAAAGCCATCAAATGCCTTGCCGGTTGCCACCATCTGTGCGGCGACGTAGGCGCCAACCATGACCACAATGATTAACACACTCAAGCGCCTGAGGACATGACCACGATCATTGAATCTTGCCGCCAGCACATCTGGCACGGTGATGGAATCGTTTGCATCTGAAAATCGTTTGAGTCGCCTGGATAGCAGTAACCATGAGAGTGATATGCCGAGGACCTCGCCGGCCACAACCCAGAAGGCCTGTGCACCCACGGCATAACCCATACCGGTCAGACCCAGCAATAACCAGCCACTTTCACCGGTGGCATTGGTGCTGAAAGCAACTACCCAGGAGGGTAATTGTTTATCGGCTATAAAATAACCCTTAATGGTATGGGTCGCTGTCCGGCTCCAGATAGTAATACCAACCAGAATCGCCAGGTAAATAACGAATACCGTGATGATAATTGACATTATATAAGAAGCCAGACGCCTAAAATCTGTTCAGCTTGTGGACCTTGTCATAGCACACACCACAAATTAATGTAACATTGGCAATGGCCTCAGACGCATGGTTCCAATCGCCGATTCCCCGCCCTCACGAATCCGGACCTCTTCACAGGACGCACACCAGGCATCACCGCGGGGCTCGGAGGCATAAAAGAAACCCACCTGTTGACCAGTATTTAATGATTCAACCAGGTGGCAACAAACATAGGTGGCATCCTGCAGGCCATGATCCGCACATTCAACTTTGTCATCAAAAGTATTCATTAAATCCGGATAAGCCTGCCGGGATAATCATTCAGGGAGTCTGAAAACCCAGTATGCAAGAGGGATAAAAATTAATTCTATCACCAGGTAAAATACCAGCAATGGTGAAGGTATGCCATCAACAACAAAACTTAACACCCTCCCGACAACAAGACCAGCAGCAAAAATGATAGTCGTAAGTACAGCCATGTTTCTGTATCGCTGACTAAAGGCAGACAATAACCAGAATAAACCCAGCGAAATATAAAGACACATTACCGCCCTGAGTATATGCGCAAGATTCAAATTCAGATCAGAAATACCTAGAAACGTGTATGTGAACCATTGGGGAGATATTCCATAAAGCATCGCAATGACAGACACCAGTAGAAATGACAGGATCAGGAAATATTTTTTTATGTCCATTTTTTATTGCTCATCTACATACCATACTGACATCCGGCACTACCTAATCAGGTGTAAAAATATCTACCACCAGTGCTTTCACCGGATCATCAAATGTATTTTCCCACCAATGTGTAATTCCTGATTTTTCCATGGCGATCTGTCCCGGGATGCGGACGATAGGTTTTGCATTATCATTGCGGTGCTCGATGATCCTGCCGCTGATGATATAGGCATAACCGGGCCTTTGATTATGGGTGTGGATGGCGATCACACCACCGGGTTCGATGGTAAAGATTCTTGCGCGTAACTGCCGGCCTTCCATGCCGGGGAATTCATTGCCCAGATCCACAATCCCCATGGGATCGATAGAGGCGATGCCTTTTGTTTCCGTAGGACCGGTAAGATCCATCAGGGTGTCATTAGGTGCAGGCACTGTTTTTTCATTTTGTGCCAGCATGATGACCTGGTCGGTTTGATCACGTTGATCGTCAATTGGATGTGCCTGGACATTGTTAACGAACAAGAATAAAAGCAAAACGTGACTGATTTTTATCATGAATTATTACTTATTGTTGACTTGGCTGAGTGATTATTAAGGATTATTTTTTAATGCCGCCTTTCGTGAGTTTCACCGGGTCAAGTAAACGTTCAAGCTTGTCTTCCGGGATATCAGTCATCTCCCTGGCCACATCCATGATCGCCCTGCCCTCGGCATAGGCTTTCTTGGCGATTGCGGCGGCTTTCTCGTAACCGATGACAGGGTTCAACGCCGTTACCAGGATCGGGTTCCTATCCAGTGCCGCTTCCAGTTGTGCATTATTAACCTTGAAACCAGCAATGGCTTTGTCGCCCAGCAAAGCCATCACATTTGCAAGAATGTTGATACTTTGCGAGAGATTATATGCAACTACTGGCAGCATGACATTCAACTGGAAATTTCCCGACTGACCGGCCACTGTGATCGTGGTGTCGTTTCCAATCACCTGGGCACAGACCATACAGACCGCTTCCGGGATCACAGGATTGACCTTGCCCGGCATAATGCTGCTGCCGGGCTGCAATGCCGGTAACTCGATCTCACCCAGACCTGCCAGCGGACCGCTGTTCATCCAGCGCAGGTCATTGGCAATTTTCATTAAACCAACAGCGAGTGTCTTCAACTGGCCACTGAGTTCCACCGAAACATCCTGGGTACTCAGTCCGACAAAACAGTTGTGGTGTGACATGAAATCGACACCGGTCACATCCGTTAACCTGGAAACCACCTTGCCGGCAAATTCCGCATGTGTATTGACGCCAGTACCAACCGCTGTGCCACCAATCGGTAAGGCGGTGACATGCCTGAGTGTCGCAATCAGGCGCTCCTCATTTTCATGACACTGGGTTTCCCACGCGCCCAGCTCCTGCGCCATGGTGACCGGCATGGCATCCATGAGGTGGGTGCGCCCTGTCTTGACGACATCTTCCATCTCCCGCCGACGCTCCTGGATTATCAAGGCAAGATGCCGGAGTGCTGGTAGCAATTCCTCCGTCACCTGCAGGCCGGCACTGACCTGTATGGCCGTCGGGATCACATCGTTACTACTTTGTCCCAGATTGACGTGATCATTTGGATGCACTTTCCTCCCCAGTCTTTCGCTGGCGAGACTCGCAATTACTTCATTGGCATTCATATTGGAACTGGTGCCGGAACCGGTCTGAAACACATCTACGGGAAACTGCTGATCCTGATTTCCCTTGGCCACCTCGTTCGCTGTGGCCTGGATAGCCTCGGCCATGTCCGATTCCAGCAAACCAAGTTCACCGTTGGCTCTTGCAGCGGCAGACTTGATTAAACCAAGTGATCGGATAATGCTACGCGGCATGGTGAGTCCACTGACAGGAAAATTCTCGACCGCACGCTGGGTCTGGGCCCCATAGCGGGCATCCGCCGGAACACGGATTTCCCCCATGCTGTCTTTTTCTACTCTGTAATCCTTGTTGTCATTCATTCTGCGGATTCCTTTTGACTAATATTTATATTATAAGACCTGTCATTCAGGCATGGAAGCATTCAGGGCTGCCAATGAAGTAATTCAAACCTGGAAAGAAGATTCAAAATAAGGTTTTTACACATTTGAGGTGATCAATGAACATAATAAGAAAAGTCCTTGATTCTAATTTACCTCGTGATTTGAAGCTGGTCATCTTTCTCTGGTGGTTATCTTGTTGGCCTTTCTTTATCAAGCAACGATAAAAATTATTATTCCTGAAAATAAGTTAAGGCCATCCAGGGTTCCATTATTCACCTCGCTCAATATTCACAAGTCATAAATTAATCAATCTTAACCTAGTGAACAGATGTCTGCCCGGATGTGTTTCCGGGTTGATTCAACGGTCCCGCCTGGTGATGTACCATGCGCCAGGTGTTGTCTTCCCATATAAAGATATTAGTTGCGATTAATTGGCCATTGGGAAATACCTCATGACAGGTGACATAAGCCAGATCATGCGTAAGGAAAACGATTGGCTGCTCGCACTGGATATCATTATTGTTATCTCCTTCAAGAATGCGTCTCCAGCTGTCCATGACCGCATTACGGCCATGTAAACCACCCCAGCCCGGATGTATAACAGACACCGCATGCTTCCTTGCCCAGAGCGCGTCCATTGCCTCATGATCACCATTGGCAAAGGCCTTGTAAAAAGACTGATTGGCTTTGAGTATGTCTTCTTTCATAAGTTCGATTCAAATTTGTTTACGAATTCCATTTTCAAAAATGATAAATTCTCCGCGTTCCATTTCATTCCAGGACTCGTCGTCCGTGAGTGGCCGTGAAGCAATTACCGTGACAATATCTTTCGGCGTGGTCAATTTGCTGAAATCAACAACCTCGCCTGTATCAATTGACCTGGCCTTACCAAACGGGGCCCGGCGGGTAAGCCAGCACATATTATTCGTGCAATAGGCATAGAGATAATATGAATCACTCAGCAGAAAACTGAAAACACCAAGTTTATTGATTTCTTTTGCCAGTTGATGAATATATTGCCAGAGTGCTTTTTGGCTTTTCAGGCGACGTGGATATTTCTCCCGGATCCGGTCCAGCATCCAGCAAAAGGCATACTCACTGTCTGTTGAACCGATGGGCTTGTAGTATTTCAGGCGTTTTTTCTTTATGCCGCGCAACTGGCCATTATGGGCAAATGTCCAGCTGCATCCCCAGAGTTCCCGGGTAAACGGGTGGGTATTTTCCAGGCACACGCGTCCGCGATTGGCCTGACGGATATGGCTGATGATAATACGGCTTTTAATCGCATAACGCTTGATAAGTTCCGCGATTTCTGACGCCACACTGGGCCGGGGATCATGAAATGAACGACTGCCCCGGCCCTCGTAAATGCTTATCCCCCAACCATCACGGTGTGGGCCGGTCCGACCACCACGCTGTACCAGACCGGTAAAGCTGAAGCAGATGTCCGTGGGTACATTGGCACTGAGCCCGAGCAGTTCACACATGGTACTGATTTTCAGTTGAAATTGACCTAGTTTACCTGTCCAAAGACCGGGTTCCCAGTACGGTTTTGGGGGGCCTTGTGGGCCCGTCCCGGATTGATGATAATGATATTCATGAGAATACTATTTTTATTATCCGTGCTTTTTACTGGCCTGTTGATGTATGGCTGTGACAATGAAGAATATATGGATACACCTGAAATCGCTGTTGCACCAGCGCCTGTCATCACAGATATGCCATCAGTAGACAGGTTGCCGGCAAAGCGGCAATTCAATATCGGCAATACCAATTACCTTTTTGATGTGTCAGACCACAGTATTGAAGAACTCCATGAACTGCTGGAAAGGGTAAATGAGATAAGTCAGCTTGAACGTGATCAGTATGATGATCTTGAAATTGTAATGATCATCCATGGTCCTGATATTGAGTGGTTTCGTGAGGACAATTACGAACAGAACCGGCAACTGGTAGACCTTGCGGCCAAACTGGACGCTTATGAAGTAATTGACATGAAAGTCTGTGAAATGACCCTGAACAAGCGCGGAGTAGACAAAAATGATATTCCCGCTTTTATCGAAAGTGTGCCTTTTGCCCCGGATGAATTCAAGCGACTAACCGGTGAAGGTTATATTACTCTTTAATAAATAATAGAAAAATAACAAAAGGTTTACCCATGAGTGACCAGGAAAAAACCCTGCATATGACTATTCTCATGACCCCGGACATGGCCAATTTTTCCGGCAAGGTCCATGGTGGTGCATTGTTGAAATTACTTGACCAGGTGGCCTTTGCCTGTGCCGCCCGTTACTGCAAGTGCTATGTTGTTACTGTTTCACTGGACCAGGTCAGTTTCAAGAACCCGATTAATGTCGGTGAACTGGTCTCATTTCGTGCGAATGTGAATTATGTGGGTACGTCCTCAATGGAAATTGGCGTTAAAGTCATCGCTGAAGATCTGCATAGCAAGAAAAAACGCCATACCAATTCCTGTTATTTTACAATGGTTTCCATGGGCGAGGATGGTAAACCCATCAAGGCACCGCCACTCGAACTCAAGACTGATTTTGAACGTAAGCTTTATGAGGCTGCCTTGATGCGTAAGAAGATGCGGGAAGAGATAACCCGACGTAACCTGGAGATAACTTCAGGTATCGAAGACTACAACAAGGATGTAGTTGAATAATCAAAAATGCCGGTAACCCTTTGCCAGCAATTTAACCTGTCTTCCTGCATTGTCCTTTATTTCTATTCCCTTGCCCGGCCTTGAGATTCTGCCTATGCAACTGATGCGGCAAATTCCGGCCGAGGCCTTTTCCAGGTTCTCCCTGTTTTCTTCGGGAACTGTAAAACAGAGTTCATAGTCATCGCCTGAGCTAAATGCGAGTTGCAATGCTATTTCCCTGTCGAGACTGATAAGCGCATCGGATAGAGGGATGTCTTTTGTCTGTATAGATGCCCCGGCACCACTTTCTTGCAGTATATGGTCAAGATCAGCGAGCAAGCCATCAGAAATATCAATTACACTATTGGCTATATTATGCAGTAACTTGCCGAGTTCAACGCGTGGCGTCGGACGGTTCAAGCGTTGAGAGAGATAATCGGTATGAATGCTATCGATTTGTATATCCTGCTTTAATTCTTTCAATGCCAGTCCTGCATCACCTAAAGTTCCAGTAACATAGATCAGATCATTATCTTCAGCACCACTGCGTAACAGACCAGAGCCTTTTGGCAGGAAACCCATTACCTGTATCGTGACCGATAATGGACCATGGGTCAGGTCACCACCAATCAACGAAAGATTGTAGTATTCAGCTAGTGTATTAAAACCAGACATAAACCCCTGCAACCAGGTTTCATCAGCATTGGGCAGGGTCAAAGCGAGGGTAACCCACACCGGAGATGCGCCCATGGCAGCTAAATCACTCAGATTCACTGCTAATGCCTTGTAACCGATATCTTCAGCAGATGTGGTTTCAGGAAAGTGAATACCAGAGACCAGAGTATCCGTTGAAATGGCGAGTTCGAAATTTTCCGGCACAGATACAATCGCGGCATCATCTCCAATACCACAACGTATACCATGTGAGGGTCGTTCAGCGGGCTTGAAAAATTTCCTGATTAACTCAAATTCAGAAAGTGACATTGAATTCAGCTCGCATTGCTGATTTCAACGGAGCGTATCTTATGAGCAACCTTGTCCATAACGCCATTTATGAATTTATGGGACTGCTCGGCACCAAACATCTTTGCCAGTTCCACGGATTCGTTAACGACAACTCGCCAGGGTAATTCCGGACGATAGATCAGTTCATATAGGCTGACCAGCAACACGGCCCTTTCAACCGGATCAAGTGAATCAATGGGCCTGTCAAGATATGGTTTTAGTTCATTTATTAAGTTTGCCATGTTTGCCAATGTGCCTTTTACCAGTTCACAAAAATACTCTGCATCAGCCTTCTTGATCTCACTGCGCTCATTCAAAAACTCGGAAATGATTTCCTCGACATCTGAATTGGTCATTCCCCACTGGTAAAGAGCCTGCACGGCCGAACGTCTGGCCCTGATCCTGCGTTGTTTTGAAGATGTATTTTCTGTCCGGGTTATCATTAATCTATTTCGCGCATAAGGTTGATCATTTCTATCGCTGTCCGTGCTGCTTCGGCGCCCTTATTACTCTCCTCCTCTCCCGCACGCGCGAGAGCCTGTTCGGCATTATCAACAGTCAATACACCGAAAATCACCGGCTTTTTAAGTTCGATAGCAATACGGGACAAGCCGTGTGAGCATTCATTACAAATGTATTCGAAATGTGGGGTTTCACCGCGGATGACGGCGCCCAGGGCAATAACCGCATCGCAATCGTCTTTTTCGGCCATTGCCTTTGCAGCCAGCGGTATTTCGAATGCGCCGGGCACCCACACCAATAAAACTTGCGTTTCATCCAGGCCGGCTTGCTGCAGTGTTTCCAGGCAGGAGGATACAAGGCGATCGACAATAAAACTGTTAAAACGGCTAGCAATGATGGCAATGTTAGCATTGTCAACAGATTTACTGCCTTCAATCAATGTATATGTCGACATGGCTTCAATTTATTCTTTTCTAGCTAACATATTCGACCACTTCCAGTCCAAAACCGGAAATGGCATGTATTTTCTTTGGTGCACTGAGGACACGCATTTTCCTGACACCGACATCAGCCAGGATCTGTGCACCCAGACCGATGGTACGCAGATCCCTGCTTTTCTTGGCAGGAAGACTGTTACGTTCATGTTCGGGATCAATCATTTCCAGCTGCTGCATCATTTCTTCCGGACCAACTTGGTCAGAGAGGATGACAACCACCCCGGATTCCTCATTCGAGATTCGTTGCAGAACATCACCAATGGGCCAACCACAGTTTTCACGAAGACTACCTGTAAGATCGCAAATTGCATTGGCCAAATGAACCCGGACCATGACAGGTATTTCCGGATCAATCTCGCCCTTAATCATGGCAAAGTGCAGCTTGTCTTCAAGCCCGTCCTTGAAGACAATGAGTTTGAAATCGCCATAAGTCGTTGACAAGTGTCCTTCGTATACACGTTCTACGGTTTTTTCATTTTCAATGCGGTAATGGATCAGACTCGCAATGGTACCGATTTTTAATTTATGCTCCTTTGCAAAAGCTTCCAGGTCTTCTCGTCGTGCCATGGTGCCGTCGTCTTTAAGTATTTCAACAATGACAGCCGCTGGGACAAGGCCGGCAAGTCTCGCAAGATCACAACCAGCCTCAGTATGGCCTGCACGGGAAAGCACACCACCAGGATGCGCCATGAGCGGGAAGACGTGACCGGGCTGGACCAAATCTGATGGTTTGGCATCTTTTGCCACAGCGGTCTTGATAGTATAGGCGCGGTCTGCTGCAGATATGCCGGTCGTCACACCTTCAGCGGCCTCGATCGAGACAGTGAAGTTTGTATTTTCACTGGAATAGGTATTACCGGCCATCAAGGGCAAGTTCAGACGTTTGCAATGTTCCCGGGTCAATGTCAGGCAAATCAAACCGCGGCCATATCGTGCCATAAAATTAATATCTTCCGGACATACGCATCCGGCCGCGATCACCAGATCTCCCTCATTTTCACGATCCTCGTCATCCATGAGAATAACTATTTTGCCTTTACTGATGTCCTCAATCAGTTCTTCGGTAGTATTTAATGCCATTGCAATGCTGTATTCAGGTTTTCGGAATTAATGTCTCAAGGTATCTGGCTATCAGATCAACTTCAATATTTACAAGGGTACCCGGGATATATTCAGAAAATATCGTCTGGTCCAAGGTATGTGGAATAATATTAACCATAAATCCTTTTGAATCTTTATCATTTACAGTCAGGCTTACACCATCAACACAAATCGATCCTTTCTTGCTGACATACCTGTGAAGTTCTACAGGCAATTCAATATAGAAACGAATCGAGCGTGCATCTTCCTTACGTGTCAGGATTTTACCAATACCATCAACATGGCCCGTGACCATATGCCCATGCAAGCGATCTCCAAGTTGCAGGGACTTTTCAAGATTCACCTTGCTATCCGATTTTAAACTCCCAAGGCTGGTACATAGCAGGGATTCAGTTGAGATATCTGCGATAAATCGCCTGCCAGCCAATCCAACCACAGTCAGACAGACACCATTAACACAGATGCTGTCACCCGCGTTAAAATCCCCGGTATCCATGCTGCCCACATCAATCGTCAATCGCTTGTCATCATCATGGTCCTCGATCAAGGACAGTGTTCCGATTGATTGTATGATTCCGGTAAACAAAACTTATACCGCCCGCTGGTTCTTAATACCCATTATTATACGACAGTCCTTGCCAACCATTCGTATCTCACTGAAATCAAGCATTACCTTGTCTGTAATGCGTTTTATGCCCGGAATATTCAGTAATGGCCTTGCATTATGGCCAAGCAACACAGGTGCCATGTAGATTACCAGCTCGTTTATCAGACCTGCCTCAAGCATGGCGCCAGCCAGTGTAGCACCGCACTCCAGCAAGACCTCGTTGACCTGGCGTTTCATTGCCAGGTTATGTAAGACCTGTTCAAGGAATTTGTCAGGGGAAGCTAACGAGATAATTTCCAGATTTTCTATGGCTTCAAGGGCCCTATTATCTTGCGCTTCCTGCAGGGTAAAAATGAGTACCCTGCCCGGGCATGAGAATATCCTGGCATCTGCGGGCGTCCTTAGCTTGCGGTCCAGAATTACCCGTAAAGGTTGACGTTCTATTCCATCGATTTCCCGGATATTCAGTCGTGGATCATCCCTTAACACGGTTTCTATGCCAGTCATGATTGCCGAACTTGCCGCCCGTAATTGATGAACATCGCGTCTGGCCTCGGTCCCAGTTATCCACTGACTGGTTCCATCGGCCATTGCAGTACGTCCATCTACACTCATGGCCAGCTTGCAACGTACAAATGGCATTTGTTCCTTCATCCTTTTTTCAAATCCACGATTCAGTTTTCTCGCCTGTGCCTCCATCAAGCCACTTTCAACTACCAGGCCGGCATCTCTTAATTCCTTCAATCCCCGTCCGGCTACCAGCGGATTTGGATCAGCCATGGCCGCAACAACCCGGGTAACACCGGCATCAATCAATGTCCGGGTACAGGGTGGTGTTTTGCCGGCATGTGAGCACGGCTCAAGAGTCACGTAACAATCAGCACCGCTGGCAAGTTGACCGGCATTTTCCAGTGCAACAATCTCGGCATGTGGTCCACCGGTTATCCGGTGCCAGCCCTCTGCAACAATCTGGCCGTTTTTTACCAGGACACAGCCGACGCAGGGATTAGGATGGGTGGAATATAGGCCCTTGCTGGCAAGTTGCAAGGCACGGGACATGAATTGATAATCAGTACCTGTCCACTTCAATTCTTGTCACCATCAGAAGGTAACAAGTCCAGCTGATTTCTTTTTAATTCCGGGGGTAATTCATTTTCCAACCGTTCAATTTCATCAAGGAATGCACGAACATCTTCAAAACTTCGGTATACCGATGCAAACCTAACATAAGCCACCTGGTCAAGTCCGCGCAATTGCTCCATTACCCAGTTTCCCACCTTTCTGGATTTAACTTCACGCTCACCGAGCGCCCGAAGCTTATGCTTGATCTGCTCCACTGCGATATCAACTTTCTCAATTTCGACAGGACGTTTTTCGATTGCACGCATGATGCCTCCACGTAACTTATCTTCCATAAATGCCTCGCGCCGGCCATCGGACTTGATTATACGTGGATAGTTTAACTCGGCCAGTTCATAGGTAGTGAAGCGTTCCTTGCACTGTGTACATTCACGACGGCGTCGTATCTGGTCTCCCTCACCCACCAGACGGGAATCTATTACTCGCGTATCCATATCTGAGCAAAATGGACAACGCATAGTTCAGGCCCTCGTATTGTTACACCGCTAAAAATCCAGGGAGCCAGCGGGCTCCCTGGAATGTCCGTTCATTCCGGAAATTCCGGGAACTATTGGTTGAACTCGTAAAGAGGTCTCTGCTTACAAAGCTCCAGGACTTCACCTTTAACTTTCTCAATGACACTTTCGTCACCCATTTTATCCATGATGTCACAAATCCAGTTGGCCACTTGCTTGCTATCGTTCTCATCAAATCCGCGAGTTGTTATCGATGGTGTTCCAATGCGTATACCACTGGTGACAAATGGTGATTGTGGATCATTGGGTACTGCATTCTTGTTAACCGTAATGTTAGCACGGCCCAACGCAGCATCTACTTCCTTGCCTGTCAGCCCTTTTTCAACCATATCCACCAGGAATAGATGGTTATCAGTACCACCGGAAACAATATTTAAGCCTCGCTCAACGAATGTTTCAGCCATGACCTTGGCATTCTTTTTCACCTGTTGAATGTAGGTCTTGAATTCTGGCTGCATGGCTTCCTTAAAAGCCACAGCCTTTGCAGCGATGATATGCATCAACGGGCCGCCCTGATAGGCAGGGAAAACCATGAAATTAACTTTCTTTTCGATCTCTTCGTTTGCCTTGCCCATGATCAACCCGGAACGCGGGCCACGCAACGTTTTGTGTGTGGTAGTGGTGGTAACATCTGCAATACCTACCGGGCTGGGGTATTCATCCACCGCCACAAGACCTGCGATGTGAGCAATATCCGAGAGCATCAGGGCACCAACACTGTCAGCAATATCACGGAAACGTTGCCAGTCTACAATACGTGAGTATGCAGAGAACCCGGTAATAATCAATTTTGGTTTGTGTTCCTTGGCAAGACGTTCAACCTCGTCATAATCAATTTCACCTGTATCAGTGTTTAATCCATACTGAATAGCATGATAAATACGTCCGGAGACATTGACAGATGCACCATGTGTAAGGTGACCACCATGAGCAAGACTCATCCCCATAATGGTATCACCAGGCTCAAGCAATGCATGATAGACAGCACCATTGGCCTGAGAACCTGAATGTGGCTGTACGTTGGCCCAGGCCGCGCCAAAGAGCTCTTTTGCCCGTTCGATTGCCAATGTTTCAGCAATGTCTACATATTCACAACCACCATAATAGCGTTTACCAGGATAACCTTCTGCGTACTTGTTGGTTAATACTGAGCCCTGACATTCCAGGACACGGGGACTGGTCATGTTTTCAGAAGCGATTAATTCGATGTGTTCTTCCTGGCGAATACGTTCCCCTTCCAGCGCTTTCCAGAGCTCATCATCGAACCCTTTAACTGTCATATCAATGGTATACATGGTGCTCCTCTCATTAGAATTATTCAGACCCTAGCTCCGGAAAAGTTGACAAAAATCGGCATATGGGCTGTGGTTGTTTTGAGTGAAATCAAGCCTTTAAGGCGATATATGTTAACAAATTAGATTATTTTTTGCATTGGCGAAGAGAGCCTGTATTCTGTCAGCCGGTTGCCGTTAGAGACTACTAATTCAAGACAGGTGGGTTGCTGATTAGCAAGTCTGGCTATGATATAACATATTGAATTTATTATATAAAACTCATAATAATTAACTGTCCCATGAGCACTTCAGACGAGTTTTTTAAACGCGTATCCGGACTCCTGAACAAAATCGAAACATTGTTACCCGGAACACCTGAGCTGCCAGACCTGAACAGCTACCAGGCTTTTCGCTGGCAACATCAGGGACTAGGCCGTTCAATTTTACCAATAGAATCTATTTCCCGTATAACCCTCTCAGACTTGAAATGTATCGACAGACAAAAAATTGCAATAGAGCGGAACACCCGCCAGTTCCTGAAAGGATTACCTGCAAACCATATCTTGCTCTGGGGACCACGCGGCACCGGGAAATCTTCGCTGATTAAGGCACTGATAAACGAATTCAGGGAAGATAAGCTGAAGTTTATCGAAGTGGAAAAGCAACATCTTGTCGATCTGACTGAGATTGTGCAGACCCTTGGAAAGGAAGATATGCGCTTTATTATTTTCTGTGATGATCTCTCATTTGAGGCTGATGATCCCAGTTACAAGGCAATGAAAGTCGTCATAGATGGTTCGATTGCAAGCACACCTGATAATATTCTCATCTATGCCACCTCAAACCGTAGACACCTGATGCCTGAATATATGAGTGATAATGAAAACAGCAAGATGATAGATAATGAACTACATATGAGCGAATCAGTTGAAGAAAAAATTTCCTTGTCAGAACGTTTTGGTCTGTGGCAGGCATTTCATCCCTTCAACCAGGAGGAATACCTGTTAATAGTGGATTATTGGTTGGGTAAACTGAAAGCACCCTTACCCGATATAAAAATCATTCACAAGGCAGCGCTTAAATGGGCACTTGAACATGGATCAAGAAGTGGTCGCTCTGCCCACCAGTTTGCGAAAGACTGGACTGGACGACATTTATTAAATGACCGTTAGTAATATGAATCCGGACCACCAAAAACTAACCACAATTATTTCTCAGGCAGAAAGGTTATATTCTGAATCAGAAGTGGAAGCTGCTATTGATAAACTTGCTGTTGATATAACCGAGTGCCTAATAGATAAAAATCCGATCCTCCTCTGCCTCATGACCGGGGCTGTGGTTTTACTTGGAAAGTTATTAACCAAACTCCACTTTCAGCTGGAAATTGATTATGTCCATGCAACCCGTTACCGGGGAGAAACGTCTGGTAATTCGATCAAATGGTTGAAATATCCCGAACTGGAAATGGCAGGTCGGAATGTTTTGCTGGTGGACGATATACTTGACGAGGGTCATACCATTGCTGCGGTAGTTGATGAATGCAGAAAACGGGCAGCCATTGATATATATACCTGTGTGCTGGTCGATAAACAACTTAACCGGCACCGTGAGTTTGAAAGGGCTGATTTTACTGGCCTCACGGTTCCTGACAGGTATGTATTTGGTTATGGTATGGATTACAAGGGTTATTTGCGAAATAGCCCAGGCATTTTCGCAGTGAAAGAAGCATGAGCATCGCGATCATTGGCGGGTCAGGTCTTATGGTACTGGAAGGCCTTGAAATTGAACGCCAGCAAATGCAGAAGACACCTTATGGAGAACCTTCAGGTCCACTTACGTTCGGGCTGCTGAATAATCGGGAAATAATATTTTTACCCCGGCACGGTAATCCTCATATTATCCCGCCACATGAAATTAACTATCGGGCCAATGTCTGGGCTCTTCGTGAAAATGGTGTTGAAGACATCATTGCCATCAATGCAGTCGGTGGCATAACCACTGAGATGACACCCGGTAAGCTGGTCATTCCTGACCAGTTAATTGATTATACCTGGTCAAGGCAGCATACATTTTTCGCTAAGAACGATAAGGAAGTAGTTCATGTTGATTTTACCGTACCGTATACACCAAGTCTTAGACAGCAGATATTACGCGCTGCCAAATCAATATCAGTCGACTGTATAGACGGCGGGACCTACGGTGCAACCCAGGGACCAAGGCTTGAAACGGCCGCCGAGGTACTACGTATGGAAAGTGACGGTTGTGGCCTGGTTGGAATGACCGGAATGCCGGAAGCGGTATTGGCCAGAGAGCTGGAACTTAATTATGCCTGTATCAGTGTCGTCGCCAACTGGGCAGCAGGAAAATCAGACGAGTTAATCAGCATGGAAAGTATCCAGGAATACCTGCACAAAGGAATGGGTAAAGTCAGGACTTTGTTGTCGGCGACGATTAGAGGCAATCGCACTTAAACATGAAGTTGTCCGTGCTTTTCGGCATTGGCACCCTCACAGTTGCAAGGCTGGCAATTAATCCGGCACCTTCCTTGAGAAGATATATGATCCTTGCCTTAGGGCTGTTTTCCGTCAGTTTGTGTTCCAGAATGTATTTATTTATAAATTCCTCCACTGCTTCCTTTGCTGCAACATAAACCGGCCAAACCTCAAAAATTACCGGATCAGTCCGCATGGTCTCACAAGCACGCTTGGAAGCCTCTCCCAGATTCTCTACCAGAGGAATAGCATTTTTTAACAAACTATTCTTATCGAGTGTAGTTTTTAGTTTTTGGATAACCTTATCAATTTCAGACATCGTCTGGGCAATTTTTATATAACGGCTCTCATAAAATTTTTCCATCGGCATGGAAAAGACCTTGAATGGTTCACCCCATAATTCATCAAGGCCTTCTTCTCCGTTTGCCAATTTGATATTTTTGCCAAGTTCAAGTGCCTCAATGAAACAGTTCCCGCATTGTCGCAGTAATTCATTTCCCTGTTCAATGGTGACACCTGCCTGTTGAAGATCGACAATCGATGAGAGAATATCTGAACCACGATTAAGCAAGGCGCCGGCAAGCATACTGGCTTTGACCCGTTTACGGGCGGGATCTATTTCTCTTTCGTAAATTTCCCTGATCTGTGCCAGTCTGAATCCCGGGGTATTGATGCCTGGCTCAACATGATGGAATACACGTTTTGTCAATGCATCAATAAGTTTCTTCTTGGAAGCAAAATCATCAGATCTGACTTCATAGGTGCGCACCCAGTATCCATCATAATAGATACTGGGTTTGCCATTAATGACCTTCCTTGTGCCATTCTTTATCTCTTCGGCTTTATCAAGCATTATAATAAATCACTATTCTCATCTATTCTGCTGACTCGAATGATTAGGCCAAAACCGGGATGATCAAAATAATAGAGCTCATTTAACTTCAGTCTCATTGTATCTTTTAATTCAGCATAGATAGCGTTGTATTCCGGGACAGCCAGGGGATTTTGTGCATCAGGCTGTGTGTCAGACTGGTTGCTATTTTCACTTTCTACAGGTAACGGCTCTAACAAGTATAGTAGATGTACATCTGCGTGCAGAAAATATGCGCTGCGTATTCTGATAACACCATCGAGTTTTTTCAAGTCACTGAAATACTCAGCATCAGGGCTTTGCTCAACCAGGGTGAGTCTGACGAATTCAGCATCACTGTAATCCAGTGCAGGTTGTTTCCATGCCACATGCACCAGTGGTTCATACTTGCTGGACACCCTGAGGGCATCATAGACTGCGGTTAACTTATATTCCGCCCGGGGTTGCTCAATGTATTGGCGGTCTTTCTCACCTAAGGCTTCATCTGATTTCGCATCCGAGATAAGTTCAATGCTCTCCGGCAGGCTCGGCAGGACACCCTCTATTCGCCAAATTTCGTTATCAGTCCCGGCATTCAGGTTCTCAAATATGATGCTTTCGACCTGGTAATCAGATGCCTGGACTTTGGCAAGTAGCAGGGCAGAAAATAGAAATAATACTAATTTTTTCATGTATCTTGCTAGGCTGCCTCTTGCAGCGCGATCTCATTTAATAGACTTTCAAGCAGGATAATTCGTTCCCCGATATTGGATAACTCTTTGTATATTCGAAGGTTATCTTCAGCATCCAGCTTGTAGACATGAGGTGCTGACTGAATCAGGTTAATGATTTTCCCCGGATCAACCCGTGTATTCTTGTTGAATTGAATGCGCCCGCCACATTCAGCCAGATCGATTTTACTGATACCGATAGGGTTAGCCTTTAACTTCAGGCGGGTAACCTGAAACAGGTTTTTTAACTGCTCCGGCAAGAGACCAAATCTGTCAATCAACTCCTCCTGCAATTCCTTCAGTTCATCATGTGTTCTGGCACTGGCAATCCGCTTGTACATGATCAACCTCATATGGACATCCGGCAAATAATCTTCAGGTATGAGTGCCGGGATATGAAGATTAATTTCTGCTCCATGTTCAAGTGGCCGATCCAGTTGTGGGTGCATCCCAACTCTCATGGCCTGAACTGCCCGCTCCAGGAGATCCATGTAAAGTCCAAAGCCTATTTCATGGATCTGACCGCTTTGTTCTTCACCCAGAATCTCACCTGCTCCCCTGATTTCAAGATCATGTGTTGCCAGGGTAAAACCGATACCCAGTTCTTCCAGAGACTCTATTGCTTCAAGTCGCTTGATGGCATCTGCGGTCATAGCCTTGCGTGGAGGCACAAAAAGATAAGCATAGGCCCGGTGATGAGAACGGCCCACCCTGCCCCTTAACTGGTATAGCTGTGCGAGACCAAACTTGTCAGCCCTGTTGATTATAATTGTATTCGCGCTTGGGACATCAATTCCGCTTTCAATGATCGTGGTACAAACAAGAACACTGAATCGTCGGTGATAAAAATCCAGCATAACCTGTTCAAGTTCCTTCTCAGGCATCTGACCATGGGCTATTCGGACCTTCGCTTCTGGCATCAATGATTCGACCTTTTTGGCAATCTTCTCAATATCATCGATCTTGTTATGCAGAAAGTAGACCTGGCCTCCACGCTTGATTTCACGTAACAATGCTTCCTGTAGGAGGTTGTTGTTCCATTCATGAACAAATGTCTTTACTGATAATCTGCGTGAAGGTGGTGTTGCAATGATGGAAAACTCACGAATATTGGACAGCGCCATATTCAATGTACGGGGAATTGGTGTGGCTGTTAGCGTCAATATATCTATCTCTGAACGTAATGCCTTGAATTTTTCCTTTTGCCTGACACCAAAACGATGTTCTTCATCAATGATTAATAATCCTAGGCGTTCAAAATTCACATCGCCCTGAATCAGTTTATGCGTGCCAATGACGATATCGACAGTACCTTTTTCCAGACCTTGTAATACCCTCTCCTGTTCCTTGACGCTACGAAATCTTGACAATGATTCAATACAGACAGGCCAGTCTGCAAAACGGTCCTTGAAATTCTGGTAATGTTGTTGTGCAAGTAAGGTAGTAGGCACCAGTAGTGCGACCTGTCTGCTATTTTGAACAGCAATAAAGGCGGCACGCATGGCTACTTCGGTCTTGCCAAATCCGGCATCACCACAGACCAAGCGATCCATGGGTTTATCTTTTTTCATATCAGATATGACTGCCTCGATGGCTTCCTGCTGTCCCGGGGTTTCCTCAAAGGGGAACGCCTGGATAAAAGCCTGATACTCCTGGTCTACCAAAGTAAAACTGTAACCGGGGCGTGCAGCACGACGGGCCTGCAATTCAAGCAGTTCAGCGGCGACATCATATACTCTTCTTGCGGCTTTTTGCTTGGCCTTTTCCCATTGCCCGGAGCCAAGTCGATGTAGTGGCGCATGTTCCGGGTCAGCTCCAGTGTAACGGCTGATCAGGTCAAGGGAGGAGACAGGAACATACAACTTGTCATTTTGGGCATATTCAATGAGGATGAATTCTGCGGTTATTTCATCGATAGTCAGGGTCACCAGGCCCTGGTATCGCCCCACTCCATGATCTTCATGAACCACCGGTGCACCAATTGTCAGTTCAGTCAGGTTACGGATTAACGCCTCGGAATCCGGTTGTTTACGGCGTCTTAACCGCCGTTGTTGTACCCTGTCACCAAATAATTGGCCCTCACTGATTACGGCCAGTGCAGGATTATCGATTTGCAGTCCCTGTTCCATTGAACTCACTGTCATGGCCAGGCAGTGCTTCGACTCCTTGAACTCAGGCCAGCCGGATACTTGCACCGGCTTGATGCCATTTTGCCGGAAAAGCTCCAGCAATGTTTCCCGTCGGCCGCTGGATTCGGCAACTATAAGAACACGCCCATTGAAGTTATCTATATAACGTTCCAGAAGTTCCAGTGGACGACTTAGCCTGGCGTCAACCGGCATCTGAGTTGGCAAGGTAGTAGCGTAATTATGGGAATGCTTTTCTTTTGTCGAAACCATATTACTGACATGGATTTGCCTCCAAGGTTTAAGGTTGGTATAAAACTCCTGTTCATCAAGATAGAGTTCCCAGGGTGGAAGTATTGGTCTTTCAACATCGTGGCGCATTTGTTCATAACGATGTTCAACATCCTGAAGAAATTTCTCAATACTGTCACTGATATTTTCATCCAGAATAACCAAGGGTTCGGTTTCAAAATAATCAAGCAGACTGCTGGTTTGCTGGTAAAAGAGCGGTAGAAAATATTCAATACCGGCAGGAGCCAGGCCCTGACTTACATCTCGATAAACAGGGCAGGCACCGGGGTTTCCCTGAAAACGCTCCCTCCAGCTACTGCGAAAATTTGCAATACCTTCATCGGTAAGATCAATTTCCCTTGCTGGAAGAATATTGATTTCATTGACCTGGTCTTCCGAACGCTGGGTTTCAGGATCAAAGGTTCGTATGCTGTCAATCTCGTCATCGAACAGATCAATCCGGTAAGGTTTTCTTGAACCCATTGGATAAATATCAAACAGGGAACCACGTATGGCGGCATCGCCATGTTCCATTACCTGTGATGAAAATGAGTAACCGGCTGAAATGAGGTCGCTCTTGAACCTTTCAATATCAACTGTTTGTCCAATCTTCAATTGAAGACTGTGCCTAGAGAGGTAATCACGCGGCAACAACCGATGAATTGCTGTCGTTACAGGAACCACTATTACGCCCCGCTTCAATGCCGGTAATTTGGCAAGTGTGGTCAATCGTTCCGAGATAATGTCCTGGTAGGGAGAAAACAGATCATAAGGCAATGTTTCCCAGTCCGACAGAGTCAAGACCTCAATGTCATTGGACTCTGACAGGAAAAAGTTTAATTCATCAATCAAACGACCGGCCTGGAAAGCATCGGTTGTGATCACCAAAACCGGGGATTGGCTGCTTCGTGCTGCAGCGCTGATTGCAAGAGACTTGCTGGCGCCATACAAGCGACCCCAGTGACAATGTGTTCCCTGCTGCTGCGGTGGTAACACAGGATTAAAAGGACTGAGATAATTTTCCTCTGACATCTCGGGAGCTGAATAAATGATATGGCTGGGATCGGACTGCGATAGACTAAATGGCTTCCTCGATACTTTCAATTTCCGAGTTGATGGACTCGAGCACTTTTAACGGGTCACTGGCCTGTGTAACTGGCCGGCCTATAACCAGATAATCACTGCCTGCCTCGATGGCCTGTACTGGTGTACTAATACGGCGTTGATCATCGGCCGTACTGTCAACCGGACGGATCCCCGGGGTCACCAGTTTGAATTCAGAGCCCATGGCATGTCTAATCATACCCACCTCCCGCGCAGAACAGACTACACCATCCAGTGCACACTGACGTGCAAGACTGGTTAATCTCAGAACCTGGTCACTGACTGTTCCGGGTACACCGACCTCGTTCATATCGGCTTCATCCATGCTTGTAAGCACGGTCACGGCAATCAACAGCGGTTGATGTGATTGTTTATCCAATGCCTCCCGTGCCATCTCCAGCATTTGTCTGCCGCCGCAAGCATGAACATCAAGCATCCATACTCCCAGCTTCGCGGCAGCCTGGCAGGCACGGGCTACCGTGTTCGGGATATCATGAAATTTAAGATCCAGAAACACATCAAAGCCTTGGCCTGTGAACTTTTCAATGATCGACGGACCACAACGAGTAAATAATTCCTTGCCGACCTTCAATCGGCAGGCAACTGGATCCAGCATGGATACCAGCAGACTGGCTTCGTCAGCTGTGGGGAAATCCAACGAGACAATGACGCGTGGTTCAGATCTCATGTTACTCACCTTCCAGCCCGTATACCGGTTTAATAGAGCTCCAGTGCTTGCAGCTCGGGCATTGCCAATGCAATTGCTTGGCATCAAAACCGCAACTGGTACATTTATACATTGAGCGATCCTTGATAAGGCGTGCAGTCAGTTCCTTGATTGTAATCAGGCTATCGCGTGAACTACCATCTGCCCGTGATAGTGCGTACTCTATCAATCGATCGACTCCCTTGACGGTTGGATGTTTCTTTACTTCCCGGGTAATAAATCTCACCGCCACTTCAGTACCTTCTTTTTCTGCTATCAATTCTGCCAGGACCAGAATAGAAGTGATGCTTCCATACTCATCCACAATCCTATATAGATAACGGATAAAATCTTCCTTGTTATTGACCAACTTGTAACAACTTAGGAGGGGTTGCATAACTTCGGGAAGCAGTGCCTTGTCCTGATATTCAATGCGCTTGTAAAGTTTGATGGCCTGCTTGAGCTTGTCATTTTTAAAGAGGTAATCTGCCTCAATCATGCTGGCCCGGGCACAATCTGGATCGATACTAATAGCCTTATGCAGATTATCTTTCATTGCCCGGTAATTACCTTCCTGGCGCATTTGTTCTGCTTTTTCACAGTAAAACTGGGCAATGATATCACTTCGTTTCTCTCCGGAAGCTTCTTCAAGCCGTCTTGCAGTAACAATTGCATTATCCCATTCCTGTTCTTGTTGGTAGATATTCAGCAATTCCTTATATGCCTGAATGGAATGTATGCCACTTTCCAGTAATTCCTTGAAAAGGTTTTCTGCGCGATCGAACAAACCGGAACGCATATAGTCAATACCAAGCTCAAGAAGGGCGATAGCCCGCTCTTCACGGGAGAGTGTTGGCCTGGCAATAAGGTTCTGGTGAATACGAATGGCGCGGTCTACTTCACCCCTTCGACGAAATAAATTGCCGAGCGCGAGATGAGTTTCAACTGTCTCGCTGTCAACCTCGATCATCTTCACAAAAACTTCAATTGCCTTATCCGGCTGTTCGTTCAGAAGATAATTCAGTCCCTTGAAATACTCTGGTGATATTCGGTGAACAATACTTGAGTTATTACTTTGACGTACGCTCCTCCTGCCCAGCCACCAGGATATTATTGCAGCCAGGGGTATCAACCAGACGAGTGATGCCGTTGTTGCTTCCATCAGTCAGAATCCCTGGCGGGCATTACTCTAAGATTGGTTATTTCCTTTTCATTTATCCTGATCTGCTTTTTCAAATGGTTTTGTGTGTGTTTTAAACGAAATATCATTGGCAGCATGGCAAAAATACCGATAATCAGTCCAAAAATAAAACCAATGAGCATTAGTATGGATAAAGGCAATTCAATAACACCAAGTATGTAATTGAATTCCAGTACCTGGTAATTCTTTACGAAAAATAGCAGTGCTATAACCAGAGTTACAACAAACAGGGAAATGTATAAAATCTTTTTAATCAGCTGGGACATTGGCGCCCTTGTTCAAACAGAGTCTTCAGGGCACATAGTCTAGCAATAACTGGAAAAGAGGTTTACTGCTAATATTGGCCCTCAAAGGCACACTCCTTGCGCATGATGTGGACCAATGGCTAGTTTATCGGTGCAGAGCTGCTATCCACGCGTTCTCGGAGTTCTTTACCTGGCTTGAAGTGCGGAACATACTTGGCGGGCAGCGATACAGGCTCACCGGATTTGGGGTTTCTACCGACCCTGGGTGGCCGGTAATGTAGTGCAAAGCTGCCGAAGCCCCTGATTTCAATTCGTTCTCCATTCGCCAGCGTACTGGCCATGTGCTCCAAAATGGTCTTGACAGCCAGCTCCACGTCACGATACCCCAGTTGTGTCTGTCTCTTGGCAAGTACTTCGATAAGTTCAGACTTAGTCATGGTACTTCTCTCGCAGTTGTGCAAGGGAAACTCCTCGCAGGTTAATACTCATCACCTGTAGAGCCAGAATCCGTTCAGTAGTATCCGGTTTTTTATTTTTCCAGGTGTTCTTTAAACAAATCACCCAGCTTGGTACCGGCACCGCCCGTTTCAGGTGAATATTCCTCCACCGCAGCCGCTTCATCGTCAACTTCTTTGGCACGAATGGAAACGTTTATTGTTCTTTTCTTGCGATCAATTGCAGTGATTTTGACCTCAAGCTCCTCCCCCTCCTTAATTGCAGTCCTGGCATCATCTACTTTCTTGTCAATTGATATTTCAGATGCTTTCAGGAATCCTTCAACGCCGTCTGCCAGACGGACAACCACGCCCTTCAAATCGACAGATTCAGCAACCCCCCTGACGACAGTTCCTTTAGAATATTCAGCAACATAACTTGAGAAAGGATCTTTTTCCAGTTGTTTAATACCAAGTGAGATTCGTTCACGCTCCGCATCAACCGCCAGAACGACAGTTTCTACCTCATCGCCCTTGCTGAAATTACGTATGGCCTCGTCCTGGTTCTCGGCCCAGGTGATATCTGACAGGTGAATCAGCCCGTCGATGCCTCCTTCCAGGCCAACAAAAATACCAAAATCGGTAATTGACTTGATCGTGCCGGAAACCCGATCACCCTTGTTATGCGTTGCAGCAAAATGTTCCCAAGGGTTGGGTTGGCATTGCTTCATGCCCAGTGAAATCCGGCGTCTTTCGGCGTCGATGTCGAGGATCATGACTTCCACTTCATCACCAATGTTTACCAGCTTGGACGGATGCACATTCTTATTGGTCCAGTCCATTTCCGAGACGTGGACCAGGCCCTCAACACCTTCTTCAAGCTCTGCAAAACAGCCGTAATCAGCAATGTTGGTTACCCGGCCTTTAATCTTGCTGCCTTCGGGATAGCGCTTGGTCAGGTCTGCCCAGGGATCCTCGCCCATCTGTTTCAGGCCGAGGGATACCCGGTTACGCTCACGGTCAAACTTGAGTACCTTGACCTCGATTTCGTCACCGATATTGACGATCTCGGACGGGTTTTTGACCCGTTTCCAGGCCATATCAGTTATATGAAGCAGGCCGTCGACACCGCCCAGGTCCAGGAATGCACCATAATCAGTCAGGTTCTTGACCACACCTTTGACAACTGCACCCTCTTTCAGATTTTCCAGGAGTTCATCACGCTCGGCGGAGTTTTCAGTTTCCACAACAGCTCGTCGTGATACCACTACGTTACTGCGGCGACGGTCGATCTTGATGACCTTGAATTCGAGAGATTTGCCCTCAAGATAACCGGTATCTTTTACCGGCCGAACGTCCACCAGGGATCCTGGGAGGAAGGCGCGGACGTTTTGTACATCTACCGTGAAGCCACCCTTGACGCGCTCAACAATGGAACCGATGACAGTGGCATTTCCCTCGTGGGCTTTTTCCAGGTCACTCCAGGCCTTCAGGCGCTTGGCCTTTTCCCTTGAAAGTTTCGTTTCACCATATCCATCTTCGACACTGTCCAGTGCAACTTCGACACTGTCTCCGACATGGACTTCCAGCTCACCGTTTTCATCATAGAATTGTTCTATCGGGATAAACCCTTCTGATTTCAATCCGGCATTAACGATGACTGAATCCTGGTTAACATCTACTACCGTAGCACTGACGATAGCCCCCGGGCGCATTTTGCCCTCGATTTGGCTTTGCTCAAAAAGCTCTGCGAAACTTTCACTCATTTAAATGAATTTCCTCTTACAAGGCCCCGTCGGTGCAACAATAATTGTACCTGTACACTCTGTTGATTAAGGGTTAACAAAAACCAGGAAATGGGTCAGACTGGAAACTGATCCCGGATCAGACCGGACACAAGCTCTACTACATCTTGTATACTGAGGTCCGTGGTATCAATTACCCTGGCGTCGTTCGCCGGTATCAAGGGTGAAACAGCGCGCTGACTATCCCTGGCATCCCGCTCGGTTATCTCGACCGAAAGATCGGCGAGATTAACATCAAATCCTTTTTCCTTCAACTGTTTATGACGTCTTCTGGCCCGTTCCGCGGCATCAGCGGTGAGGAAGATCTTGAGGTCTGCATCCGGAAAAACTATGGTACCCATGTCCCTGCCATCGGCCACCAGACCTGGAGACTGCCGGAATCGTTGCTGAAATGACAGTAAGGCCTGACGGACCTCAGGCAACGCGGCCAAGCGCGAAGCTGCATTGGCACATGACTCCGTACGGATCTCATCACTGACATCCTGGCCAGCAAGCAAGACCCGGTCGATGTCGCCAGAGTAATCAAAACTGATTTCCAGATTGGCCGCCAACTCAGCCAGGGCTTCAGCGTCATCCAGTTCCACTCCCTGTTGCCCGGCGGCCAGGGCCAGCAACCGGTAAAGGGCACCACTGTCGAGCAGATGCCATTTCAGGGTATTGGCCAGATAGCGACAGATCGTACCTTTGCCGGTGCCACTGGGGCCGTCAACGGCAATGACAGGTACATGGTCAGTCATCGGTAATAACCTCTATAAGGAGGCCTCCCTCTGCGGCCAGGTCCGGGAAACCGGGAAAGGAAGTGTCGACATTGCCGCAATCATGGATCCGTACGGGCCCTGATGCCCGCAGACCGGCCATGGCAAAGGCCATGGCAATCCGATGGTCACCAAAACTCTCAACCGTTCCTCCAGTCAATTGCCCTCCGGTGACATCTATACCATCATCCTTAGTTTTTACGACGATACCCAGTGCTCGTAAACCCGAGGCCATGGCCGCGATGCGGTCACTTTCCTTGACCCGTAATTCCACCGCACCGCGCACGCGGGTTACCCCCCTGGCATTGGCAGCTGCTACCAGAATGGCCGGAAATTCATCGATCGCAATCGCCACCTTGTTTTCCGGGATATCAATTCCCTTCAGTGCACTGGATCGAACGCGGATGTCTGCCAGTGGTTCACCTGAGACCTCACTGACGTTAATGAGACTGATGTCTGCCCCCATCTGGCAGAGGATTTCAATAACCGCATTCCTGGTCGGATTTATGCCCACACGTGTCAAGGTAATATCTGATCCCTCTGCAATGCTGGCACCGACCAGAAAAAACGCGGCCGAAGAAAGATCGGCTGGAACAAATACCCGGGTTGCGATCGGGGTGGCGCCACCCGCAACACATATTTGCCGGTCCTGTCGCTCCAGCTTTACAGCAAAGGTCTCCAACATCCGCTCCGTGTGGTCACGGGTAAGAACCGGTTCGTTGATGCAGGTCTTGCCATCGGCATACAGACCGGCCAGTAACAGGCAAGACTTCAACTGGGCACTGGCGACGGGTAAGGTATAGTTAATGCCACTCAGTTTCCGGCCGCCCCTGATTTGCAATGGCAGTTTCCCCTGCGGGCCGGCCGAAATGACAGCACCCATTTTTAACAAGGGTTCGATGATCCGTTGCATGGGCCTTTGTCTGAGTGAAGCATCACCCGTGATCGAACAGTCAAAGGCCTGTCCGGCCAAAAGACCGGCCATCAGCCGAGCCGAAGTTCCGGAATTGCCCAGATCCAGTGCTGCTGCCGGTGGCTGCAAGCCCAGCAGGCCGACACCCTGGATAGTCAGACAATCATTATTTCTCTGAATCTTGACACCCATGGACTGAAAGGCAGCCAGGGTTGCTAGGGTATCCTCGCCCTGGAGGAAACCGTCAACCCGGGTTTCCCCGATGGCAATAGCACCGAGCATCAGGGCACGATGGGAGATGGACTTATCGCCCGGAACCCGGATGTCGCCGTTTAAAATGCCACCGGGTGAAACGAGATAATCAATTGAGACAAGATCAGGCATTTCGCATGACCTACTCGGTTGAGTCGTTACGGTGGTCGCGTGTTTGCGTGAAGCGATCGCGTGTTTCCTTGGCCCGGGAAAAGATGTCCAGAAGTGTTTCACTGTCATCTTTCTCGATTGCAAAGCGAATGTTTTCCAAATATTTACCAAACGCTTCCACGGATCGGAGTAATTCTGCGCGGTTGGCAATACAGATGTCGTGCCACATTTGCGGATCACTGGAGGCAATCCGGGTAAAGTCTGCAAAGCCGCCTGCGGCGAAGCGGAAGATCTCATCCCGTTCCCGCATCCCTGCCAGGCAATCGACCAGGGCATAAGCCAGCATGTGCGGCAGGTGGCTGGTGGCCGCGAGTATTTCATCGTGTTGCTTGACCCCAAGCTGAACAACCTCGGCCCCGCATAATTCCCACATCTGCCGGACCTTGTTGATGGCGCTCACCGAAGTCTCCGGCAAGGGTGTCAGGATCACCCGGTGAGACTGAAACAGGTCTGCAGTCGATGCTGAAACACCACTTTTTTCCTTGCCGGCAATCGGATGCCCCGGAACAAAACGGGGCAGGAAATCATCAAGCGTGGCATGGGCTGCCTCAACCACACTCCCCTTGGCACTGCCAACATCAGTAATAACGGCATGATCCGCCAGGTATGGGCGCATGGCTTTCAGCAATGGCTCCGTAGTTTTCAAGGGTGTGGCCAATACGATCAAGTCGGCAACCTTCACCGCACTATCCATGCTAAGGCTAAAATCATCGATCACGCCAAGATCAACGGCTTCCTGAAGGTGTTCGGAGCTACGTCCATAACCGGTAATATGGCCGCAGGCGTTTTGCTTACGCAGGGCACGGGCGAGCGAACCACCGATCAGACCAACCCCGATAATGCTCAAACGATCAATTAACATCTCTGGTAATACCCCGTGATGGTAATATGAAGAGCTTGTGTCAACTTGCGAGCACTTTTTTCAAAGCCGCGATGAATTTTTTGTTCTCATGCTCTATACCAATGGTCACCCGAATATGATTCGGCATACCGTAATTATCGACCGGGCGAACGATCACCCCCTTCCTGAGTAACTGGTTGAAGATCTCACGGCCGGGACGTTGCAAATCAACACAGACAAAATTTCCGGCCGATGGCAGATAAGGCAGACCCATCTCATCAAAAGCAGAGGTCAGTAAATTCATGCCGTCCTGGTTTGCCTGGATACTTTTTTTGATATGCTTACGATCATCTATTGAAACTTCCGCGGCGGCCAGAGCGACGGCATTGACATTAAATGGTTGCCTGACCCGGTTTAACAAATCCGCTATTTCCGGGTGCGATAAACTGTAGCCAATCCTCAGTGCCGCCAGACCATACGCCTTGGAGAAGGTCCGCGTCACCAGCAGATTTGGATAGATATCCAGCCAGGTTGAGCAATCCGGGTAATCGGGTAACACGGCATAATCAAAATAGGCCTCGTCGACAACCACAATAACGTGATCCGGTACAGTCTCTAACAACCGTGTTAATTCATTGCATTTTAACCAGGTGCCAGTGGGGTTATTCGGGTTTGCCACAAACATGAGCCGGGTGTTGGCTGTGACTGCCGCCGCCATGGCTTCTGAATCATGGGCCCAGTCTTTTGCCTGAACGACCACAGGTTTTGCGCCCACCGCCTGAGTGACGAGTGGATAGACGGCAAAGGCATGATCTGAAAAAACCACCTCGTGATGCGGCTGGATAATAGCACGGGTGATCAATTCAAGGATCTCGTTTGAACCGTTACCCAGTGTGATCCTATCAGCACTCATTCCGTGGTATTTGGCCAGCCTGGCTTTTAATTTAAAACCATTACCATCGGGATAACGGGCAATTTCTTTTGGCCGACGTAATACCTCCATTGCCCGTTCTCCCGGGCCTAGTGGGTTTTCGTTCGAGGCCAGCTTGACGATATCCTTCAAACCCAGTTCCCGCTGTAATTCTTCAACGGGCTTGCCGGGTTGATAAGGCTCCAGGGTCGCCACACCGGGCGTCGCCAATGTCAGTAAATCACAACTCATTATCAGAGGACAGCCTGGGGATAGGAACCAAGCAACTTCACCATCGAGGCCTTGTTTTTCAGAGAATCCAGGGCAGCGACTACATCAGGTTCTGTCGCATGTCCCTCCACGTCTACAAAAAAGACATAATCCCACATGCCCTGGCGCGAGGGCCTGGATTCGATACGGGTCATACTGACATTATTTTCAGCAAAACAGGCGAGCATGTTATGCAGGGCGCCTGGTTTGTTTGGCGCTGAGAATAATAAGGAGGTCTTGTCTTTACCACTGGGCAGGGTGTCATGTCGCCCCAGTACCAGAAAACGGGTCTTATTATCTGTATGATCTTCAATATTATGTTGAAGAATTTTCAGATCATAAAATTCCGCAGCAGTTTCACCTGCTATAGCCGCAGCTTCCGGTTCATTGGCAACACGTCTGGCAGCCTCGGCATTGCTGCTGACAGCAATCTGCTCGACGTGCGGAAGATGAATGTCCAGCCACTTGCGACACTGTGCAAGGGATTGCTGATGTGAATACACCTGATTTACCTGCTTCACATCATCGGCCTTGCCCATGAGATGGTGATGTATCCGTAACTCGATTTCCCCACAGATCGACAAATTAGAATTGATCAACATATCCAGCGTGTGATTTACAACACCTTCAATGGAATTTTCTACCGGCACCACTCCATAATGGCAGGCACCGGATTCCACTTCACGAAAGACCTGGTCGATACTGTCGAGCGATGTGGTCTTCACCGAATGGCCAAAATGCTTGAGTGCGGCCGTCTGGGTAAAAGTTCCTTCCGGACCAAGGTAAGCAATGTTGAGGATCTCTTCCAGCGCCAGGCACGCAGACATAATCTCGCGAAACAATCGGGCCATCTCTTCTTCAGACAAGGGACCTTCGTTTTTCTCAATAATGTTCCTTAAGACCTGTGCTTCCCGTTCGGGACGATAAAATCCATGATTGTCATTTTTCCTGTTTTTGATGCCTGCGATCTCCTTTGCCAGGCGCGCACGCTCACTGATCAATGCCAACAAACTGGCATCAATTTGATCAATACGGGCACGCAAATCAGTTAGTTCCTTGTTATCGGACATGAATTAACCCTATCAAGACAATCAAAAAAAATGCACAGCCGGGCGTTGCCGCGATAAGGCTACGAATTGAGGCAGGTCTATTAACCGTAACGTCGCTCAAAATCGGCCATGAACCCTGCCAGGCAGTCGACACCGGCTTCAGGCATGGCATTGTATAGACTGGCTCGCATGCCGCCAACACTACGATGGCCGGCCAGGGCCACCAGACCATGGCTTTTTGCTTCCTTGAGGAACGTATTATTGAGACTCTCATCCCGCAGCAAGAAGGGAATGTTCATACGAGAACGGGAGCCAGTTGTTACCGGATTGCTGAAAAACTCTGAAGCATCAATCAACTGATAGAGCTTGCTGGACCGGGCTATGGCCCGCTGTTCCATGACCGGGATTCCGCCCTCTTGCTTGATCCATTGCAGTACCAGGCCCGCCATGTACCAGCAGAAAGTGGGAGGCGTGTTGGCCATGGAACGCTCTTTCGCATTGAAGGCATAATCATAGAGCCTGGGAATATCTTGTCTTGCATTTCCCAGCAGATCCTCACGAACAATCACGAGCGTAAGTCCGGCGGGGCCCAGGTTTTTTTGTGCCCCGGCAAAAATCAAGCCATAGGCCGAGAAATCAATAGGCCGGGTGAGAAAGTTTGAAGTCATGTCAGAGACCAGTGGCACTTCCCCGGTCTTAGGCGTTTGCTGGAATTCCATGCCATGCACGGTTTCATTATCCGTAAAATACACATAGCGGGCATTGGCTGAGAGCTGCCAATCCGATGTGTTAGGAATAGCGGTAAAGTGATTGTGCTCAGAAGAAGCAGCAACACTTACGCTGCAATAGCGTCCCGCTTCCTTTAGGGCCTTGCCCGACCATAAACCGGTATAAAGGGCGTCCACCCTGTCGCCAGGAGCAGTAAGGTTCAATGGCACCATGGAAAACTGGCTGGTCGCCCCACCCTGCAAAAAAAGGACGGCGAAATTATCCGGGATGGAAAGTATTTCCCGGAGGTTGGCCTCGGCCTGCTCAGCGATACCGATAAACTCTGGTGTGCGATGGCCCAGTTCCATCACAGAGAGGCCGGTTCCATGCCAGTCAAGGAATTCTTCGCGGGCCCGTTGCATGACTACAGTTGGCAACATGGCTGGTCCAGCGCCGAAATTATAAATGCTATTGGACACTTCGCCGGCCAAACGCTTGGGCACGCTAGAATTCACCGCCGTTGTCACTGTCCTCGATTATTCTCTCAAGGCCCGCGAGGTGTTCATCTTCAGCTAGGTTAACCAGCCGCACACCCTGGGTATTTCGACCCATCACGGAGACGTCGGAGGTCGGTGTCCGGATCAAGGTCCCCTGGTTACTGATCAGCATGATCTCATCATCCTCATTCACGGCAACGGCACCCACGACCTTGCCATTACGCTCCGTAGTTTGTATCGAGATAACACCCAAACCACCGCGTCCCTTCACGCCATAATCAGAAATCTCAGAACGCTTGCCATAGCCATTTTCCGTAGCCGTTAAAACTGTGCTTTCCTCGTTGGTGACGATAATCAGGGAGATGACGCGCTGACTAGTGGCGAGCTTGACACCTCGCACACCCCGGGCTGTCCTTCCCATGGGGCGGACTTCAGATTCGCGGAATCGCACGGCCTTGCCAGCATCGGTAAACAGCATGACATCATGGGCACCATCGGTAAGTTCGACCCCAATAAGTTGGTTATCACCATGTAATTCAATGGCGCGAATACCACTTGGACGGGGCCGGGAAAAATCCGTCAGACGGCATTTCTTGACTGTACCATCGGCCGTCGCCATGAACACAAACTGGTTATCTGTGAATTCCCGAATTGGCAAGACCGCGTTAATCCGTTCACCCTCATCAAGCGGCAGGAGGTTGACAATGGGTTTACCCCGGGCGGTCCGACTGGCCTGGGGAAACTGGTACACCTTTAACCAGTAGACCTTGCCCTGGCTGGAAAAACACAGCACCGTATCGTGGGTGTTGGCAATAAAAAGCTTGTCGATGAAGTCTTCATCTTTCATGTTGGTTGCCGATTTGCCTCGCCCACCCCGGCGCTGGGCACGATAGACATCCAGTGGCTGTGATTTGGCGTAGCCTGCATGTGACAACGTCACGACAACATCCTCTTCAGAGATCAGATCTTCCATACTCAGCTCATGCTGATCCTCGATGATCTCGGTACGGCGATCATCACCGTATCGCTCCCGAATATCGATGAGTTCATCACGGATAACCTGCATCAGACGTTCGGGACGGTCAAGGATGTCCATGAGATCGGCAATTGTCTCCAGCAACTCACCATACTCTCTAATGATTTTATCCTGCTCAAGGCCTGTCAGCCGCTGGAGTTTCAGATCCAGGATGGCTTGCGCCTGGGTATCCGAGAGACGATAGCCGTCATCGCTTAAGCCGAATTCATCACCCAGGTTCTCGGGGCGGGAAGCATCAGAACCGGCGCGCTTTAACATCTCGGTGACCACGCCGGACTGCCAGACCGGCTCCAGTAATTTTTGCTTGGCTTGCGCCGGTGTCGGTGAAGCCTTGATCATGGCAATAACCGGATCAATGTTAGCCAAGGCAATCGCAAGACCCTCCAGGACATGGGCCCGGGCCCGGGCCTTGCGCAATTCAAAAATGGTCCGCCGGGAAACCACTTCCCGACGATGACGGATAAAGGCCTCCAGCAAATCCTTGAGGTTGAGTAATCGCGGCTGACCGTTTTCCAGCGCAACAATATTGATGCCGAAGACATTCTGCATCTGGGTATGCTGATAGAGATTATTCAGAATGACCTCGGGAACCTCGCCACGGCGCAGTTCAATGACCATTCGCATGCCGTCCTTGTCTGATTCATCCCGTAATTCACGAATGCCGGTAATCTTCTTATCCTTGACCAGTTCGGCAATTTTCTCCATCAGCCGTGCCTTGTTAACCTGGTAGGGTATCTCCTTGACGATAATGCTGTGTTGTCCCTTGGACTCATCGGTTTCAATCTCTGTATGGGCCCGCATGTAAATGCGGCCACGACCCGTGAGATAGGCCTCCTGGATCCCCTTGGAACCGTTGATGATGGCCGCCGTGGGGAAGTCCGGGCCGGGAATATGTTGGATTAACTCGGCCATCTGGATGGCCGGGTTATCAATCAGGGTGACACAGGCATTGATGACTTCAGTCAGGTTATGCGGGGGGATATTCGTTGCCATCCCCACAGCGATGCCACTGGAACCATTGACCAGTAGATTCGGAATACGTGAAGGCAGCACGGCCGGCTCGTTCTCGGAACCATCATAATTGGGTGTGAAATCGACGGTATCCTTGTCTAAGTCCGCCAGAAGTTCATGAGCAATGCGTGACATCCGCACTTCGGTATAACGCATGGCCGCGGGGGCATCACCATCGACAGAACCAAAGTTACCCTGACCATCGACCAGCGTGTAACGCAGGGAAAATGGCTGGGCCATCCGGACAATGGTGTCATAGACGGCGGTATCACCATGCGGGTGATACTTACCGATAACGTCACCAACGATTCGTGCTGATTTTTTATAGGGCTTGTTCCAGTCATTGCCCATTACGTTCATGGCATACAGTACCCGGCGGTGTACCGGTTTAAGACCGTCCCGGACGTCAGGAAGTGCACGTCCAATGATTACGCTCATGGCGTAATCCATGTAGGACTGCCTCATTTCATCTTCGATATTGACGGGATTTACGGAGCGGGCAAATTCGGTTTCAGACATACATACTCAGCAGGTTATTTTGACCAGCGGGGACCCCTGTTTTATCAATTCACAAAGCAGCAAATTTTACCACATCTGGCATGCTGACTGTAGGAAAAACAACTCTCTAGACTTGTTGAGGATCAGACCAGAAGGGCCTTGATTTTCTGCCTGTCCGGCGCCTGGATTGCACCTTTTTCCGAGACGATCACATCAATTAATCCGGCGGGTGTGACATCAAAAACCGGGTTCCAGGTATTGACACCACCTGGGGCTATCAAATGCCCGCCACATTGAAGTATTTCATATGGTCCCCTGTCTTCAATGGGTATATGGCTACCGTCCGCAATTCCCAGATCGAACGTCGAAACGGGAGCAACCACCATTACCCGGATGCTATGATGCCTCGCGGCGACGGCCAGGCCGTAGGTGCCGATCTTGTTGGCCACATCGCCGTTAGCTGCGATCCGGTCAGCACCGACAATAACCCACTCGATTTCACCGCGGCTCATCAAATAATTGGCTGCGCAGTCAGCTAACAGGGTCACGGGAATATTATCCTGCATGAGTTCCCAGGTTGTGAGCCGGGTGCCCTGTAACCAGGGACGGGTTTCATCCACATAAACCATCTGCAGGTTTCCCCTCCGATAGGCCGATCGGATCACACCGAGTGCCGTGCCATAACCTCCGGTTGCCAGGGAACCGGTATTACAATGCGTCAGTACGGCCCGGCATTGACCGATGATCCCGGCACCGACTTCTCCCATGGCCTGGTTCGCGGCTACGTCTTCGGCATGTATGTCTTTTGCGGCCTGGAGTAACACCGGCTCCGGATCGCCACTGATCCCGGCAAACAGGGACTGCATGCGTTCAAGCGCCCAATGCAGATTGACCGCCGTCGGCCGGGATGATGCGAGGCTGTCCAGGTCCGGCTGGATCAGCGTCTGCCATGCTTGTGGATCCTTGGTATAGGCTTTTCTGGCAGCCAGGACCACACCGTAGGCAGCCGTGATCCCGATGGCCGGTGCTCCGCGTACCACCATGTCGTGAATTGCCGTGGCAATATCGACAGCGTCCACATAATCCCGGTAAATGACTTCTCCGGGCAGCCGCCGCTGGTCCAGTAACGTCAGTGTGCTTGCTTCCCAACGTATTGCCCTGACATTATCTGCCGGTTTGGTTTTACTCGCAGACAATATTGTCTCTCCTGAATCTGATTTTTGCGTACAATGAGTAATCAAATCATAAAAAGCAAACCCGTTCATTATTAATAAGTATACGAACCATGAATATTGACACGCTGATTCACGCGGGCTGGGTTATTCCGGTTGATACGGCACAATCGATTCACAAGGCATATTCCCTAGCCATTAATGACGGCAACATTCTCGAACTGTTACCCACCAGTGAAGCCAGGGAAAAATATGCGGCGCTGGACGAACAGATTTTGACAAATCATGCTATCATCCCTGGTCTGATCAACAGCCATACGCATGCTGCCATGAGTCTTTTCAGGGGACTGGCGGATGATTTGTCGTTGATGGACTGGTTGAACAATCACATCTGGCCGGCAGAACAACGCTGGGTCAGTGCCGATTTTGTCAGGGAAGGCACGCAACTGGCCATAGCTGAAATGCTTCGCGGTGGTACGACCTGTTTTAATGATATGTATTTTTTCCCGGACCGGGTGGCTGAAGCCGCCATTGAATGTAGTATGCGTGCGGTGATTGGCTTGATCCTGATCGATTTCCCTACGGTGTGGGCAAAGGATGCCGATGAGTACATCCTTAAAGGTGAACAGGTCTTTGATAAATTCCGTCATAGTCCGTTGATCTCGGCATGTTTCGCACCTCATGCTCCCTACACTGTCTCCGACCAACCCTTACAGCGGGTCAGTATGATAGCAGAAGAGATCAATGTACCTATTCACATGCATGTTCACGAAACAGAAGATGAGGTCAAACAAAGCCTCGAACAACATGGCAAACGTCCGCTACAGCGACTGCAGGATCTTGGTCTGATTAATGAGCGCCTGCTGGCCGTGCACATGACCCAGTTACAGGATAATGAAATTGAATTGGTATCCCGCTATGGTGTCAATGTATTGCACTGTCCCGAATCAAACCTGAAACTGGCAAGTGGCTTTTGCCCGGTGGCAGATCTGATAAACGCTGGTGTCAATGTTGCACTTGGCACTGATGGTGCTGCCAGCAACAATGACCTGGACATGTTGGGTGAAATGCGTACAGCAGCCTTGCTGGGCAAGGGAGTCGCTGGAAACAGCTGTGCCTTGCCGGCATACACAGTCCTGGAAATGGCCACAATCTGCGGCGCAAAAGCCCTGGGCATAGCAAACAAGATCGGTTCGCTGGAGGCCGGCAAGGCTGCAGACCTGGTGGCCATCGACCTTTCGGAACTTGAAACCACGCCATTATTCAACCCGGTGTCACAGATTGTTTACTCAGCTGACCGGCACCAGATTACGGATGTCTGGGTCGCAGGGAAACAACTGCTAAAGGAAAGGGAATTAATGACGATTAATCAGGATGCTATCAAGGCTATGGCCAGCGACTGGCAGAACAAGATAACCGAGATAAACTAGATTTTATGAAAGCACTTATTGTAATTGCACACGGCAGCCGTCGTGAAGAATCCAATAACGAGATTGTCGAGATGGTTACCCGCATCAGTATGCAGCTCGAGACAGGTTATGAACTGGTGCAACATGCCTTTCTCGAAGTCTGTGAACCTTCATTACCCACTGCGGTTGAAAGTGTAGTGAAAAAAGGTGCGGAGGAAATATTTGTTTACCCTTTTTTTCTGAACTCCGGCAATCACGTGCAGCGGGATATTCCGGGAATGATCAAGGAATTGAATACCACTCATGCCAGTTGTGAAATCCACATGCTCACACACTTTGGCAAACAGGAAGATATCGCCAAGTTGATCACACGACATGTAAGCCAGGAGTGATTATTTATCTCAAGTCCCCCAGCGATTAACGATATTACAAAAAAGCTCTGCAGTTCTCTCTGCGTCATAACGTGCCGAATGTGCCTGATCATCATCCCATTCCAGACCAGCGGCCAGCACTGCCCTTGACAGAACGGTTTGACCATAGGCCAGGCCACCCAGTGTTGCTGTATCAAAGGTACTGAATGGATGAAAGGGATTACGCTTAATTGCACAACGGTCAACTGCGGCATTCAGGAAAGCCAGATCAAATGACGGATTATGGCCTACCAGTATCGCGCGGCGGCAACCAGACTGTTTCATATTTTTACGGACGAGCTTGAAAATATCCCTCAGGGCATCGTTTTCATCGATCGCTATTTGCTGTCTGAAAGGATGTTCCGGATCTATCCCCGTAAACTCCAGGGCAGCGGGATCCAAATTGGAACCCTCGAAAGGCTTGACGTGATGGCTCATACTATCTGCCAGTTGCCAGTTCCCGTTATCATTCACCTTCAAGGTAAATGCCGCGATTTCCAGCAGGGCATCGGTTACTGGATTAAAACCACCCGTTTCAACATCGACAACAACCGGATAGTAGCCACGAAACCGGGTGTGCATGATTTCAGAACCGGCCTCGCTGCTCACTGAAATTTCCAGTGACAGATTTCACCGGCTCGAAAAGGCACCAGTTTATCGGCACCAAAGGGTACGCTTTCAGGAATGGTCCAGTCTTCCTTGATGAGAGTGATCGTATCTTTGTTCCTGGGCAGGCCATAAAAATCGGCACCATGATGGCCGGCAAAGGCCTCAAGTTTGTCCAGCTTGCCCTCGTTTTCAAACACATCCGCATACAATTCCATGGCATTTAAGGCTGTATAAATACCAGCGCAACCACAAACACTTTCCTTGAGATGCCTGGCATGCGGTGCGCTGTCGGTTCCCAGAAATATCCTGGGATGACCACTGGTGGCGGCATTAACAATTGCAAGACGGTGGGCCTCGGCCTTGAGTATTGGCAAACAATAATGATGTGGGCGCAAGCCACCAGCAAACAGGGCATTCCGGTTCAGTAATAAGTGCTGGGGTGTGATAGTGGCGGCAAGGTTTTCCGGGCCATGCATCACAAGATCGGCCGCATCGCTGGTCGTTATGTGTTCAAACACTACCCGTAAACCGGGAAAACGCTCGAGTAGCGGCAGAAGTACCGTATCGATGAAAACCTTCTCCCGATCAAAGATATCAACCGAAGGGTCTGTGACTTCTCCATGCATTAGTAATAACAACCCATGCTCTTCCAGGGCTTCCAGTACCGGGGATATCCGCTCTATGGATCTGACGCCGTTTTCCGAATTGGTGGTGGCACCAGCCGGGTAATACTTCGCCGCAAAAACCACATCAGAATCACGGGCCATCGCAATCTCACTAACGCCGGTTTGTTCTGTAAGGAACAGCGTCATTAATGGCATGAAGCTGGTGTTTTTCGGCAGGCAGGCCAGTATCCTTTCCCGGTAATCTATCGCCTGATGGACAGTTACCACAGGCGGGTTGAGATTGGGCATGATGATGGCGCGGGCAAATTGCCTGGCACTTGCCTGGATAACACTTGCCATTGCCTCGCCATCCCGGACGTGCAGGTGAAAATCATCCGGTCGGGTTAGTATAATACTTTGCATGTGTTCATCTACCGGGGGCTGATCTGGTCTTGATGAAAAGGTATCACAAGTTCCTCTATTTGTCTGATCCGTCTATTGATATTCCGGCAAACGCCAGCCTGATTTTGACTGAGTTTTAATATGACTAAACCTTATAATGCATATCGAAATACTATTTAAATACATCAGTGAGAAACCTATAATTGCAGCATCTTAAATCTGGAGAGAGAAAAAATGTCACTCAGAATTGGAGACGAAACACCTGACTTTACAGCAGAAACGACGGAAGGAACGATCAATTTCCATGACTGGATTGGTGACAGCTGGGCAATTCTTTTCTCCCATCCCAAGGATTTTACCCCGGTCTGTACAACAGAACTTGGCTACATGGCAAAACTCAAGCCGGAATTTGATAAACGTAATACCAAAATTATCGGCTTAAGCATAGATTCAGTGGCTGACCATAATGCCTGGATGGGCGATATCCAGGAAACCCAGGGACAGGCAGTAAATTATCCAATGATTGGCGATACTGACCTGAAGGTTGCAAAGCTTTACGACATGATACACCCCAATGCCAGCGGCAAAGCCAAGGAGAGAACGGCAGTTGATAACGCCACCATCCGTTCCTTATTCATTATTGGTCCGGATAAACTCATCAAGCTGATCCTGACTTACCCAATGAGTACAGGGCGTAATTTTGATGAAGTTCTGCGCGTGCTGGATTCCCTCCAGTTGACAGCCAAACACAAGGTTGCAACCCCGGTGAACTGGAAGAGTGGAGAAGATGTAATCATTGTTCCCGCTGTATCCGATGAGGACGCGAAAGTAAAATTCCCGGAAGGCTGGAATGCACCCAAGCCCTACTTGCGGATCGTAAAACAACCACACTGATTTCCAGTCAATGAGCATTTGCTCTCTCCATTATTTATGGAGGAGGCATTCATGTTTATCTGTTTTATTAACTACAACAAACGCTCATCAATATGATATTCAGGGAGCTTGGCCATACGGGTCTCAGAGTCAGCCAGATTTGCCTGGGCACCATGACCTGGGGTGAGCAAAACACAGAGCCGGAAGGCCATAAACAACTCGATTTCGCCATCGACCAGGGGATCAATTTTATTGATACGGCCGAAATGTACCCGGTCCCGCCGCAGGCCGAAACCCAGGGCAGAACTGAAGCCATCCTCGGAACCTGGCTCGCAAAGCGCAAGGATCGTGATCAACTGATTATTGCCACCAAGGTGACACCCGCTGCCGAGTGGACCAAATATTTTCGCAATGGCCAGAACTGTCTGGATAAAAAGAACATTGAGCTTGCCCTGAATGACAGCCTCAAACGCTTGCAAAGCGATTATGTGGATCTCTATCAGGTCCACTGGCCGGAACGTGATACCAATTTTTTTGGCAAGCTGGGTTACACCCATACACCAGATCAACAGGGTATCCCTATTGCTGAAACCCTCGCCGCCCTGGGTGAGCTGGTCAAGGCCGGCAAGATTCGTTATGTCGGGATTTCCAATGAAACACCCTGGGGCATCGCCGAGTACCTGCGGCTTGCAGAAATGGAAGGCTTGCCAAGAATTGTCTCTGTTCAAAATCCCTATAATCTACTGAACCGTACCTTCGAAATCGGTACCGCCGAGTTTGCCATGCGTGAAGCTGTCGGCCTGCTGGCCTATTCACCTCTGGCCTTCGGTACCTTGTCCGGTAAATACCTGACCGATGAGTGGCCCGCCAACAGTCGACTCAGCCTGTTCAGCCAGTTTACGCGTTACACCAATGAGCGAGGGATCGCTTGCGTGCGCGCCTATGTGGAACTGGCACGAAAACATGGCTTGGACCCGGCCCAGATGGCGCTGGCCTATGTTAATTCCCGCCCTTTCCTGACCAGCAATATCATTGGAGCCACGAGTATGGAACAACTGAAAACCAATATTGGCAGCCTCGATCTGGATCTGGAAGCAGAAATACTGGAAGGGATAGAGGATATCCACACACGGCAACCGAATCCCTGTCCCTAGAGTGCGGATTCAACGTCCACAGAATAGTATAATGATGTATGATGCTGGCTGCTGTGTAATAGAAAGATAAGCACACTATGGATCTAACACCACTCACTGCCATTTCTCCGATTGACGGCCGCTATGCCCCCAAAACAGCTGAACTGCAAACCATATTCAGTGAGTATGGTCTGATTCGTTTCCGGATCAAGGTTGAGGTTGAATGGCTCAAGGCCCTGGCAGATTGCAAGAAGGTCAAGGAGGTACCACCTTTATCGGACAAGGCCAGAAAATACCTTGATTCAATTATAGAGAATTTTAATCTTGCTGATGCTGAACAGGTCAAACAAATAGAGGAAACCACCAATCATGACGTCAAGGCCGTGGAATATTTTCTCAAGGATAAGGTTGCTAAAAACAAGGAGCTGAAATCAATCAGCGAATTTTTCCATTTTGCCTGTACTTCAGAAGACATTAACAACCTGAGTCATGCTCTGATGTTACGGGAAGCAAGAGCCGGGGTACTGATACCCAACCTGCAACTTATCATCAGCGCGCTGATCAAAATCGCCGGTTCAACCGCAGATATCGCCATGATTTCCCGCACCCATGGACAAACGGCATCACCCACAACCATGGGCAAGGAAATCACAGTATTCTGTCACCGGCTTCAGCGACAGCTCAAGCAATTGGTCGAGACTGAAATACTCGGAAAATTCAACGGCGCTGTCGGTAATTTTAATGCCCACCTTGCGGCGTACCCGGATATCGACTGGCCAAAACTCAGTAACAGCTTTATTCAGCGGCTGGGCCTGACACCAAACCTGCATACGACTCAAATTGAATCACATGATTACATGGCAGAGTATTTCCATTGCCTTGTGCGCATCAATAACGTACTGATAGATTTCTGTCGTGACATCTGGGGATACATTTCGCTGGGTTATTTCCGGCAGAAAACAATCAAGGGTGAAGTCGGCTCATCGACCATGCCACACAAGGTCAACCCTATTGATTTTGAGAATGCAGAAGGCAACCTTGGAATTGCCAATAGCCTGTTAGCGCATCTTGCGGAAAAACTGCCGGTTTCTCGCTGGCAACGCGATTTAACCGATTCCACCAGTCTGCGTAATACAGGTACGGCTCTGGCACACTGTCTGCTGGCCTATAAGGCCTGTCTGAAAGGCATTGGCAAATTGCAGATAAATCCCGAAGCGATTGATAACGACCTGAGCGAAGCATGGGAAGTTCTTGCAGAACCTGTGCAAACCGTCATGCGCCGGTATGGAATTGAAGAGCCTTTTGAAAAACTCAAGACGCTTACCCGAGAACAGAAAATTGATAAGGCCAGATTGCATGACTTTATCAATTTACTCGAGATACCAGAAAATGAAAAAAAACGCCTGTTGAAACTAACTCCTGCAAGTTATACGGGAAACGCATCACGGCAAGCAAAGACATTCAAGGCGGATTTCAACTGACGCTTTACGAAAATCAACACTATCATCATGGAATTTAGTAAATACCAACTGGGTGTAGACTCCAGGGTCATTCAGCTGCAAAGCTGGAGTGAAAACCGGGATGCGGCTGCCATAATGGCCGATCAATGCCAACGTGAGATTGATATCATCAGTCGACTGCTTGATCCATTTATATTTAATTCATCCGATTTCATTGAGGCTATCAAGAAACTGATTACCTCTGGCAAGCGTGCGAGTATACGAATCATTGTTTTCGATCCGGAAACCATCGTCCGTAATGGGCATCAAATAGTCAGGCTGGCCGGTGATTTCAGCAGTTTCTTTGAAATTCGCAAGGCCTCTAATGAATTCAAATACTATAACCAGTCACTTTTAATGGTGGATAAAACAGGCTACCTTCACCGTTTGAATTCATCACGCTATGAGGCAACGCTTAATTTCTACGATAGAAAAAAATGCAAGGCTCTTGATGAAGAATTTACTGAAATGTGGGAAAGCGGTCTTGCTGATCCGAACCTGAGAAGAATGCGTTTGTGAAACTGCTCCTCTCAGCATGGTTATTTGTGATCTGCATTTGTCTTGCCACCCAGATTGCTGCAGGAAGCATGGTCCTCGAAGTAATCCCGCTGAAGCATCGTACGGCTGACGACATTATCCAGATACTGCGACCCCTTGTGCAGCCAGGCGGGACAATCACTGGTATGAACAATCAACTCGTTGTCAAGACCACTCCAGCCAACCTGGAACAGATAAGAGCCGTACTGGCTAAACTTGATAATTCTCCCCGGCGCCTGTTGATCCGCGTGAGACAGGGCATACTGGCTAATACAAAACAGCAGGAACAGTCCTTTTCCGGAAATATCGCAAGCGGGGATGTCAGTGTTGGTGTCAATGGTACCGGCACCGGTAGCCGAGAAGGCCTGGTTATTTCCGGAAGTGATGATCAAGGCAATAATATTCGCTACCGTGGCAATGAAACCCGTAGCCAAAGTAATGAGGGTAATACATTCATGGTCAATGCAACGGAGGGCTATCCCGCCTACATCAGCATTGGCCAGTCTATTCCCGTCTCCAGTAGAACCAGCTATGTTACCCAGGGTGGTGGCATCGCGGTTAATGACAGCACTGAATATATTAATGCTGACAGCGGGTTCTATGTCTTGCCTAGGCTGAATGGCAACCGGGTTACACTCTTGATCGCGCCGCGGTTGACCAAGGTTGGGCCGGGTAGGGCACCAATACTGGATGTGCAGGATGTCGAGACGACCGTGACAGGTCATCTGGGGGAATGGCTGGATATTGGTGGACTTGAGCAACAATCCAGCAGTTCCGGTCAAGGCATTGCCAGCAAAAGCCGGCAAAGTAACAGTCAATCCCGGTCTGTATTAATAAAGGTTGATGAAATAAAATAGTTCTTTGTTCAAGGGCAGATAGTATCATCTACTTCTGTTCACATTATGTTCTTATAACCTGTTCTCCTGGCTGGATGTAAATTGATACTTTTTTTTCGCGGTCCTGCCGCTCTATCAGATTTCCGCAGAAACAAATACGCTGAGCAATTATTGGATATCCTTGGTGTCACTCCCGGGATACAGGTTGACTACATTTACCTGGTAGAAACGACCACCGAACTGGAGCCGGAAGAGACAGCACGTTTGAATAATCTTCTGGAATCCCTAGTCGGTAATGAATCCAGTGAAATTAAAGGCCAATATTTTCTTGTAACACCTAGACCTGGCACCATCTCTCCCTGGTCCAGCAAGGCCACCGATATCATCCATAATTGTGGATTAAATAAAGTTGTCCGGGTTGAACGCGGTATGGTCTGGCTGCTCACATTACCAGATGAGAATATCAAGCTGGATTCCGACAAGCTTGAACGAATAGAGCAATTGATTCATGACCGCATGACCGAAACTGTTCTTCGGAGCTTAGATGAAACACATGCCCTGTTCAGTCACGCGGAGCCTGCCATGTTGAGAGAAATAGATATCATGAATGGAGATCGGGAGGCATTGCTCATAGCCGACGATGAAATGGGCCTGGCCCTGACGGCCCCAGAGATCGATTACCTGTTTGATAATTTTAATCAACTGGGAAGAAACCCGACCGACGTGGAACTGATGATGTTTGCTCAAGCCAATTCGGAGCACTGCCGTCACAAGATATTTAATGCTGAATGGACCATAGACAACCAGCTTATGCCGCTGTCATTGTTCGACATGATCCGCAAGACCCACCAGGTTAATCCAGGTCAGGTAAAATCTGCTTATGTAGATAATGCCGCAGTGACAGCCGGATACCAGGCTCAACGCTTTTTCCCCGACTCTGTTGATCACTGCTATAAAAAATCATATGAGGATGTGCATATCCTCATGAAGGTGGAGACGCATAATCATCCCACGGCAATATCTCCCTACCCCGGCGCAGCTACCGGTTCCGGTGGTGAAATCCGTGATGAATCGGCCACGGGTCGCGGTGCCAAACCCAAGGCAGGTCTGACAGGATTCAACGTTTCCAATCTGATGATCCCCGGATTCAGGCAACCCTGGGAACAGGAATATGGCAAGCCGGACCGGATTATCTCCGCACTGGGTATCATGATCGAGGGTCCGATCGGTGGTGCCTCATTTAACAATGAGTTTGGGCGCCCTGCCTTGTGTGGTTATTTCCGATCCTATGAGCAGTCCGATCATAATGGCCTGGTACGTGGCTACCACAAACCGGTCATGCTGGCAGGTGGTTACGGCATGATCCGGGATATACATATTCACAAGCTGGGCATTCCCCCTGGCGCAAAACTGGTTGTCCTCGGTGGACCGGCCATGTTAATCGGCCTCGGCGGCGGCGCGGCATCATCCATGGATTCCGGACAAAGTGATGTAGCGCTGGATTATGCCTCGGTGCAACGTGATAATCCGGAAGTACAACGCCGTTGCCAGGAAGTCATAGATGCCTGCTGGGCATTGGGAGATGCCAATCCCATTCTCTCTATCCACGATGTCGGCGCAGGCGGCCTCTCCAATGCTTTGCCGGAACTGGTCAGTGCCAGTCAACGCGGGGCCAGCTTTGACCTGCGCAAGATTCCCAATGCCGAACCCGGCATGTCGCCAATGGAGATATGGTGTAACGAAGCGCAGGAACGCTATGTGCTGGCTATCCTTGATAGAGATCTGCCACACTTCATGCACCTCTGTGAGCGCGAACGCGCGCCAGTAGCCGTACTTGGAGAAGCAACCCGTGACAACCAACTGGTACTGAAGGACACCCTATTCAACAACAAGCCGATTGATATGCCCATGGCGGTCTTGCTTGGTAAGTTACCGCGCATGCAGCGTAGTGCGAATAAATCCGGGCAGCGTTATCAGAGCTTTGATACCACATCGATTGATCTGAAGGATGCCATTCAGAGGATACTGCAATTGCCTACGGTGGCCGACAAACGTTTTCTGATCACCATCGCTGACCGTAGTGTCTCCGGACTGGTCGTGCGGGACCAGATGGTTGGTCCCTGGCAAACTCCCGTCGCAGACTGTGCAGTCACTGCGGGAGGTATAGAAGACTATGTCGGTGAAGCCATGGCGATGGGCGAGCGATCACCCGTGGCATTGATCGATTCCCCTGCTGCCGGTCGCATGGCCATCGCCGAGGCAATTACCAACATTGCTGCCGCACGAATACTAAACCTGGGGGACGTCGTGTTTTCCGCTAACTGGATGGCCGCTTGTGGTGTGGGCGATGAAGACATCAGGCTTTATGAAACCGTAACTGCGGTCAGTGAATTTTGCCAGTCACTCGGTATCTGTATCCCGGTTGGCAAAGATTCCCTGTCCATGAATACCATCTGGCAGGAAGGCAATGACAAGAAGCAGGTAACTGCTCCGCTTTCATTGGTAGTCTCCGCTTTCGCTCCCGTTGCCGATGTCCGGCAAAGCTTGACACCCTGTCTTAACAGAAATGAAACCGACACGCTCCTATTATTAATTGATCTGGGATCCGGCAGTAACCGCCTGGGCGGAAGCGCACTTGCCCAAGTCTATAATGCTATTGGTGACAGGACCCCGGATATTGAATCCCCCGCTGACTTGAAATTGTTATTTCGCAGTATCCAGATCCTGAACGAGATGGGTGTGCTACTTGCGTATCATGATCGTTCTGATGGTGGCCTTTTTGTGACCCTAACGGAGATGGCGTTTGCCTCGAGAATCGGACTGGACATCCACCTGGATGGGCTGGGTGAAGAAATTCTTCCAATCCTGTTTGCAGAAGAGGCCGGTTGCATAATACAGGTTCGCCGTGATGATGTGGCAGGTATTAAAAGAATCTTTGCCGAGAGCGAGAGACTCGCTGGCGCTGTGCATGAAATTGCTACGTTTGCTGATAATAAAAATATAAATATATACTCTGGTGGCAAGTTACTTTTCTCGGAAAATATTCATCAATTGCATCGGCTCTGGTCAGAAACCAGTTACAGGCTGCAATCATTGCGTGATAATCCGGTCTGTGCCGATCAGGAGTTTAATCAATTACTGGATGAAAACGATCCGGGAGTGTTTTTTGATCTCAGTTCTTCATTCAGTCTAAGGAAAACCACGATCACGGGGACAAGACCGAAAGTTGCCATATTGCGTGAACAGGGAGTAAACGGCCATATTGAAATGGCAGCAGCGTTTACTCGTGCCGGTTTTACCGCTATAGATGTTCACATGAATGACATCATTCAAGGTGATGTCAATCTGGACTCCTACCATGGGATTGCGGCTTGCGGTGGATTTTCCTATGGCGATGTTCTGGGGGCCGGTGGTGGTTGGGGTAAATCGATTCTTTTTAATGAGTCCGTCCGAGAGTTATTCGATCAGTTTTTCTCAAGAACAGATACCTTCGGACTCGGTGTTTGCAATGGCTGCCAGATGCTCTCGCGTTTGCAGCAGTTAATTCCCGGGACGGAGCATTGGCCGGAATTCAGACGTAATCTGTCTGAACAGTTTGAATCACGGCTGATCATGGCCGAAGTAATGAATTCACCTTCCGTACTATTCACGGGCATGCAAGGCATCCGCCTGCCCATTGTGGTCGCACATGGTGAGGGACGGGCTGTATTCAGGGAAGGGACCGACAGGAACAAGGTGAATCCATGCCTGAGATACATTAACAATTACGGAGAACCGACAGAAATGTATCCAGCCAATCCAAACGGATCGGTAGAAGGTCTGACCGGATTTACCAATACCGATGGCCGTTTCACCATCATGATGCCCCACCCGGAGCGGGTATTCTTGAGCAAGCAGTTTTCCTGGTTACCCGACGACTGGCATGAAGAGGAAAGCCCGTGGATGCAAATCTTTCACAATGCCAGACTCTGGCTTGAATAAAGACAGGCCTGTTACCTGCCCATGCAAAACAAGCCTCAATTCGCCAGCCTGCCAGGCACAGCTGATTTATAATCAATCCCTTACCTGACAACGCCCGGAAGCTGGTATACACTTAATTGTTGTCTAAGGTAGCAAATTAAATTTCATGGAAAACAACAGCATAAGCGATGCTGATAAAGAATTATTCAAGAAAAGCGTCGGTGAAGTAAGAAAAATCAGTCAAGATACGGTCTTTTCCCGAAAAACCGTGCAGGCACCGGCTCGGCCAGAATCACCCTCACGGAATTCACCAAAAGCGGTTTCCGAAAAGACTGGCGATGGTGACACTGGCCATTTCCTGGCCGGGGACTTTCTCAGTTTTAAAAAACCGGGTATCCAGAACAGGGTTCTATCGAAACTCAGGCGCGGCCAGTTCGCCATGGAAGGATTTCTGGATTTGCATGGTATGACAACAAATGAAGCATACCGGGCCCTCGAATATTTCCTTGGTGAATCTGTTACGCAAAAACGCCAGCATGTTCTGATCATTCATGGCAAAGGCAGAGGTTCAGGGACCGGCAAGCCGATCATCAAGAACAGAGTTTTTGGCTGGTTGAGGCAATACCCCGACGTTCTTGCATTTTGTTCAGCAAGGCAAAACGATGGGGGCACGGGTGCATTATACGTCATGCTCCGCAAACAGTAATGCAGGGAACGATGGCTATTATTAAAAATATACAAAATCGATTTGCTGCTCTTAAGTATCGGGAGGACTCAGAGCATGAGCAGCTTTTGGTCAAAGCAATAACAATATCTTCCTGGCTAGTCTATGTCTTTTGGGTTAATCATAAACAACCAGTTGATCCTGAGGTTATAAAAGCCCCCCTGCTGTACCTGATCACCTGTCCAGTACTATTTATCTGGGTGCTGGCCAATCCCAGAAAGCACCCGGTTAGACGTTTTATAGGAATGTTTTTCGATGCTTTTTTCCTTTCATATGCAATATTCGTTTCTGGCGAAATTGGTGTATTACTGTTCGGTGGATATATGTTCATGACTTTTGGTCATGGATTCAGATACGGCAATAAATACCTCTTCACCAGTGTCTTCATGTGCATAGTCGGATTTAGCCTGGTGATGAAATACAGCGAATACTGGCAGAATCAGTACATGATTGGATACGGCATTTTGCTGGCACTGCTTATTCTGTCTGCTTATGTATCTGTACTGATATCCAGACTGCAATTAGCAATAGTTGAGGCCAATGCAGCCAATGAAGCCAAAAGCCAGTTTCTCTCCAATATGAGTCATGAAATCAGAACACCATTGAATGGTGTTATTGGTATGAGTGATTTATTGACAAAAACACCGTTAAATCCTGAACAGAAGGAATTTACACATACGATACAGTCATCAGCCAGAGTCCTACTCTCACTAATAAATGACATTCTAGATATCTCGAAGATTGAGGCAGGGAAAATTGATAAAGAAAATATTAATTTCAATCTTCATACACTTGTTAATTCAACATCTGAGATATTAATGCCGGAGGCCGGTAAAAAAGGCCTTAAATTTAATACATATATTTCCCCAGAAATTCCATTTCTACTCAAGGGTGACTCACAGCATCTTCGCCAAATACTGGTAAATCTCATTAGTAATGCTGTCAAATTTACCAAGATAGGTGGAATTGATATCAGGATCAATCCAATAAGTTCGACTTCAAATACGATTAAATTACGTTTTGAGGTCAATGATACTGGCATTGGAATTCCACAGGAAGCTCACAAGAAAATTTTTGAAAAATTTTCACAGGCCGATGGAACTACTACCCGGCTATATGGTGGCACTGGCCTTGGCATGGCAATAGCTAAACAACTAGTGGAATTATTGCAGGGTGAGATGGGGCTTGAGAGTGAATTGGGTAAAGGCTCAACATTCTGGTTTGAAGTCACACTGGAAAAACAAAATATTCTCTCGGAAGAAAAAGCAGTCAGCAGTATTTTCTCCCATATAAATCTGCTACTGGTAAATTCAAGGGCTGAATACAGTCAGACTGTTGAAGAGCATCTGAAGACCTGGCAAGCAAATTATGTGGTTGCTGCGGATGCTCATGAGGCTTTCACACTCCTTGAGAAAAAGAATTCTTCTGCATGCATGGTAATACTTGTTTTCCAGAAATATCTGGATACTGATCCGCTGCAATTTATAAAAACAATCGACGAGAAAGGTTTATTACATAAATTTAAGTTTGTATTAATCGATGATGAATGTGATGAGCAACAGAAAACAGAATTCCTGTCAGAGGGATATTCCTCTGTCATAGGCAGCAAGCCTTACCGTCTAATATTATTCCGAACATTACATTCACTGATTAAACCTGTTGAAACTAATAAGCTATCAGCAGCACCAGGATATATTGCGGCCAGAGAAAATAAAGGCAACTATTCCGGAATATCAAAATCTCTTGATATATTGATTGGTGAAGATAACCCGATAAATCAGCTCGTAATAAGCAAAATACTTGAACATCATCAACATAAAGTAACAGTTGTTGAAAACGGTGAGGAGGTACTGGACGCTCTGGATAGTAAGGATTTTGATCTTGTTATTGTAGATATGCATATGCCCGTCATGAGCGGGATAGATGCGACCAAGTTATTCAGGTTCACAAATCCACATAGGAAATATATTCCTTTCGTAATGTTGACCGCAAATGCGACAAAGGAGGCTCTGGCCGCCTGCGAGGATGCGCAGATGGATGCTTATCTCACAAAACCGGTTGAACCTGAGAAACTGCTCAACACGATTGAGTCATTGACCCGGGAAATCCCTAAAATATCCGAAAAATCAAACAATAAGATAACACTTAAAGTAGTCAGTTCTAATGATCCTTATAAAGTGGATCTAATGGATATGGATATTCTGAAATCTATCGCAAGGATGGCAGATAATTATGACTTTATGCAGGAATTAATCCAGGAATACCTTTCAAATGCCGAGAAGCTTATAAATAATATTGAGACCGATCTTGACAGAGCAGATAAGGATAAAGTACGGGATCACAGCCATACTCTGGATGGTAGTTCAAGGAGTATCGGTGCACAACGACTTGGTTTTATGGCGAATAATATCAACAAGCTCATGCATGCTGATAATATTTTACGGGCGAAAAAACAACAGCCTGAACTGAAATCCATATATGAAGAGACAAAGAAGGCACTGTTAACCTTCCTTGATAAGCATAAGTCGGCTGCTGTCTAGTTCAATATCTAATTTATCCTGAACCTGCATAAACCACATGGTCTATTAACATCAACTCATGCGGCAAATACAAATTTAGTGCTCTCATCAAGCAATATTGTTGAAGTGGTCGGTTCTCCACTAAAATTCAGCCAACAGTGCTCTTCATAATCATATAACTTGCAATTCTTCATAGTTCTGAGAAGCGCAGGTAGTGAATATTTCATGGTGACCAGTTCATCGCCCAATACCCTTGCTATCTCAGCCTGGGCCTTGTCCAGATAATAACAAGGAATACGTGGATCCACATGATGAGCCGTATGCTCCATGGCGTTATGGCTAATCAGATTATACCAATGTGGAAATCGTACATGCATGGTTAACTCATCTACACCACCCATTACAGATCTTTCATCATCTGATCTAAACCATGGAATGGTCTCATGCGTATGTTGATAGTAAACAGTAAATCCTATCATGAATGCTGAAACCAGCATGGGAATAATGAAACCCAGTATCAACAGTTCAATCGGGGTGGTGTGTGCGACATTTAACCCTGCAAAGACAAGTAGTGACAGGAAAGCCGTCAAATAAACTAATATCATGGAAAAATCCAGGAAGTGTATTGTTTTATCACCACTAACAAGTCTGTTGTAAGGATAAAACTTGTCTCTCCACCAGCGTTCAACCAGATAATAGATGGGTATGCCGATTGGTGTGCGATAAACACGCTCAACTATCTTTCTCCAAGCTGAAAGCTGTTGATAATCATCATATGACAAAGGCGACCATGAATTCGGACCCTTGATGTTCGTCATTTGATGATGCGAACGGTTATGAGCAATTAACCAAAGACTGTAATTATGTAATGAAAGCAGAAATGACATGCGTGCTATGACTTTATTCATGAATTTATTTTTCACGAAACTGTCATGTGCAGCATCATGTGCAATCACAAATATTGATGCAATCTTGAAACCTGCCAGCGATGCACAAAGAATCCTGGCGTAAATATTTTCAAGAAAAATAATACCTGAAATTGCAGCGATGTACATTGAAATGTCTGCGACAAAAAGAAACCACGCCTTACTGTCCGACTTATCTGTGTACTTAACAACAGCGGCACGTAGCTGCTTTATCTTTTGATAGTCCATTTTTCGACTCCTTGATAGATCATGATGTATCTGATCCAGGAATTAATCAGAATGTAACAATGAAACTGTTTCTGTTACTCACTGAGCAACCCTGAGTGCTGATGCTGCCGGTGGATTGGTGTTCTCGGCAAAACGAACCTGGCTATTAACCAGACGCTTCATAACACGCTTGTCCTTATCAGATAACCTAAATGCAGACTCAACCCAAAGGTCAGCAATCTCCATCAAAAGATCATAATCAATAGGATTGGACATTTGTCGAACGTGTCGGATAGCGTCGATCGCATTTTTATGTTTTGCATTACCACGAATGATCGAGTTTATCGTCTCACGTCCCAGACCATCTTCAACAAGATGATCAACTATTCCCTTGTAGTACATCTCTTCTGCCGTATATAAGCGGCCACTAAGCATCATTTTCTCGGCTTCTTTGGCAGATACTCTCTGAGACAGGAGATTAAAGGCTCCCATTCCAGGAAACAGGTTAAACAGAATCTCGGGTAGGCCCATCTCGGCACTACGTTCTGCAACAATCACATTGCTTGATAATGCAGCTTCAAAGCCACCGCCTAATGCATTGCCATGAACAAGTGATATAGTAGTTAACCCTACTTCCCGACCAATGTGATGATAATAGATGGCATCTATGCATGCCTTGGCATACTGTTTCAGTGATTGCCGATCATTTTTTTCAATGCATTGGATAAAATAATCAAGATCACCACCAAAACTAAATACCGAATGGCGCGAGGTAATGACATTATACTCAATATCAACCAGTTCACCGTTCCAAGGCAATCTACCTTCACGCTGTTTAATCATTTCTTGAAACCTGTCGAGTTCATTCAACAGAGTGAGTGTAAAACAGGATCTCGGTTCTGCATTGAAATACAGCCACACAGCTTTGTGCTCAGGATCAATTTCTACTTCCAGCTGTTCAAACCCCTTGAAAGATACTTCGTGCGCATATAGAACATTTGTATTTTTCATCGCTCTCTCTCCTTTTCCAGTAAACCATTTTATTATTTAGAGTGTCCATTTTTGATACAGACACGATAAAGTCTATACAGTCCTATCATCTAATTGAAGTACTTAGTGCAGAGAGATTGATACCCTAAAAGGTTATACACCATATAGTGTATGACTATTTTAACCTTTACAGATGATGTGGTTTTTTGTGGTTTCGTTTTTTTTCAAGATGTTAAAGAATAAAGACGGAACCAGTTGGCATTTATAAAAATAGTGTTTTTTGGCTATTCGTACTTATGACTAGGTAGGCGGGTATTAACCCAAAAGGGTGACGGCATAAACGGCGATACCTTCACTTCTGCCGATAAATCCCATTCCCTCGGTTGTTGTGGCCTTGATATTGATTTTCTCCATGCCTGTTCCCAAGTCTTCTGCGAGGTTTTTACGCATGGTTTTTATATGTGGCGCCATCTTTGGCACCTGTGCCAGGATTGTTATGTCTGCATTAACCAAAGCAAGCTTTTTGTCACTAAGCAGTTTGGTCACTTTGCGTAAAAGTATACGGCTATCGATGTTTTTATATTTACTACTGGTATCAGGAAAGTAAGTCCCGATATCTCCCAACGCTGCTGCACCGAGCAAGGCATCACAAAGTGCATGGATAACTGCGTCCCCGTCAGAATGTGCCGCAAGACCGTGGCTGTGCGGAATTGAAACACCACCAAGAATTAGAGGTCTGCCCTCTGTAAAGGTATGTGCGTCATAACCGTGTCCGATTCGCATAAAAAATTCCTAAGATGTTAAATAGAGAGTTGCCAGATACAGGTCTACATTATGAGTTACCTTGATATTGTCCGGGCGCCCTTCCACGAGCAGTGGCCTGTAACCCGCCCTTTCCATCGCCAATGATTCATCAGTTACCAGTTCCCCTGAATCAATCACTGCCTTCAAGGCCTGTTGCAAGTTATGCAAACGGAACATTTGTGGTGTCAGTGCATGCCAGAGCCCCTCTCGACTGACTGTTTCACTGACATGTCTGTCATTTGAACGCTTCATTGTATCCCGCACCGGCAAGGCCAACAAACCACCATCAGTACCGGAGACATTATTGATCAACTTATCGATATCCGTACTTTTGAGGCAGGGCCTTGCTGCATCATGCACCAGAACCCAATCATTTTTATCGGCTATGTCACTGAGATAATCTAGACAATTCATTACTGAATGACAACGTTCAAAACCACCCTCTGTCATTTTTACCTTGGGATGCTTTGATACTGTTAGTTCATTCCAGTATTCATCAGTGTCTGAAATTGCAACGATAACTGATTCTATATCCGGGTGTCGGGTAAATACTGCCAGTGTGTATTCAATGATCGGTTTGCCGTCGATTTGAAGATACTGTTTTGGGATATCAGACTGCATTCGTTTCCCTGCTCCGGCAGCAGGAATAACTGCCCAGTAGCGCTCAGTATTACTCATGACCGGAATTATTCAGGCTGGTGTTGTGGCTGACGAACGACCTGATAAAAGGTTTCGTCATTTTTGATCATGCCCATTTCACTGCGTGCACGCTCTTCAATAGCCGAATAACCATGTTTTAGATCTTTAACTTCTGCAGAAAGGGACAGGTTTCGATCCAGCAGGGACTGATTCTCCCTGATCTGTGCTTCCTTTTCAGCTTCCAGGTGATGAACATAGGTCAGGCTCCCATGTCCGATCCAAAGCCGGTATTGAAGCATCACCAGGGTTATTAACAATACTAATGATATAAATTTCATAACCGCTAATCACCCAGTTAACTGATATTATAGAACGCCTTCATTCCGGGGTAACTGGCTTTTTCTCCAAGCTGGTCCTCGATTTTTATCAAACGATTATATTTGGCAACCCTGTCTGAACGTGAGAGTGAACCTGTCTTTATCTGGCCGGCAGAAGTAGCAACTGCAAGATCAGCTATAGTCGTGTCCTCCGTTTCACCGGAGCGATGTGAGATAACTGCAGTATAGCCGGCTTTCTTTGCCATATTGATAGCCGCAAGCGTTTCAGTAAGTGTGCCAATCTGATTAACCTTTATTAAAATGGAATTTCCAATACCTTTATCTATTCCTTCCTGTAAAATATGTGTATTGGTAACAAACAGATCATCACCCACAAGCTGCACAGATTTACCCAGTTTATCAGTCAGTTTCCTCCAACCATCCCAGTCGTCTTCAGCCATACCATCTTCCATGGTTATGATCGGATATTTTTTAAACCAGGGCTCAAGATATTCAATAAACTCTTCAGAAGATAGTTCCTTGTTTTCTGATGCCAATGTATAAAAACCATCATTGTAAAATTCTGAACTGGCGACATCGAGTCCCAGCATTATATCCTTACCTGCGGAGTAACCGGCTCTATCTATAGCTTCAAGAATAACTTCAATGGCCTGCTCGTTGGAAGAAAGATTCGGCGCAAATCCGCCCTCATCACCGACGGTTGTCGCCATCCCCCTGTTAGCAAGAACTGATTTCAGAGAATGAAACACCTCGGCACCATAGCGTACGGCCTCATGAAGACTGGAAGCACCGACCGGGAGTATCATGAATTCCTGCATGTCGACGCTGTTATCAGCGTGAGCGCCACCATTAAGAATATTCATCATGGGCACTGGCATCTGAAATGGCCCATCGCCACCCAGATACTGGTAAAGTGGCATGCCTTCTTCATTGGCAGCAGCATGGGCTGTGGCCATGGAAACAGCAAGCATGGCATTGGCACCAAGATGTTCCTTGTTAGCCGTACCATCAAGTTCAATCATGTGCTGGTCGACACCTGCCTGATCTGTTACAGCGCGACCACGAATAGAGGGCAGTATTTTTTCGTGAATATTTTTGATAGCCTTGAGAACACCCTTCCCCTTGTAACGTGACGCATCCCCGTCCCTGAGTTCAAGGGCCTCACGGGCACCGGTGGAAGCGCCGGATGGTACCATTGCCGAGCCCATGACACCGCTTTCAGTAAACACTTCTGCCTCAATCGTCGGATTGCCCCGGGAATCGATTACTTCTCTCGCACGGACTTTTTCTATAGCAGACACGAGTGATTTCCTTGTTTATTGTAATTTTGTCTCGGACTAGTTGCGTTTAGCCAGTTGATCCATTTCCTTGATTATCTCAAGCAACTCAGCCATTTTCCCCATGGGCCAGGAATTGGGACCATCACTGAATGCCTTATCCGGGTCCGGATGCGTTTCCATAAACAGGCCAGAAATTCCAACAGCGACAGCTGCACGAGCCAGTGTCGGCACAAACTCACGCTGACCGCCGGATTTGCTGCCTTGCCCGCCCGGCATCTGCACTGAATGAGTCGCATCAAACACCACGGGACAGCCGGTTTCCCTCATCACAACAAGGGATCGCATGTCACTTACCAGATAATTGTAGCCGAAGCTGGTCCCGCGTTCACAAACCATGATCTGGTCATTGCCTGTGGCCCGAGCCTTGTCCACGACATTCTGCATATCCCAGGGCGCGAGAAACTGGCCTTTCTTGATATTGACAGGCAGCCCCTGGCGGGCAACATTCTGAATAAAATTGGTCTGGCGACAAAGAAATGCCGGTGTCTGCATGACATCCACCACGCCGGCAATCTCCCCCAGTGGCGAATCTTCGTGAACGTCTGTCAGCACTGGGACCTGGATTTCCTTTTTGACCTTTGCCAGTATGTCCAGACCCTTCTCAACGCCGGGTCCGCGGTAACTTTCATGCGAGGTACGGTTGGCCTTATCGTAGGATGACTTGTATATGAAAGGAATCCCCAGTTTCCCGGTCAGCTCTTTCAGTGTGCCTGCGGTATCCATTGCCATGGCTTCGCTTTCAACGACACAGGGACCAGCAATCAGAAACAGAGGCTGGTTATCTCCGACTTCAAAGTTACACAACTGCATTGATTTTTTCCTTGGCCTCACTTTCCTTGTATTTGTTGGCAGCCTTTATGAAACCTGAAAACAGGGGATGTCCGTCACGCGGATTGGATGTGAACTCGGGATGGAACTGGCAGGCAATAAACCAGGGATGGTCCGGGATTTCGATGATCTCCACTAACTTGTTATCTGCGGATCTCCCGGCAATTTTCAGCCCTGCTGATGTCAGCTTTTCAAGGTAGACATTATTAAACTCATAACGATGGCGATGACGCTCAACAATAACATCTTTTTCATAGAGTTCTTTTACCTTGGAACCTTCAATCAAGCGGCATTGCTGACCACCCAGACGCATGGTGCCACCCAGATCGGAATGCTCGTCCCTTTGTTCCAGGCGACCGTCAATTTCCTGCCACTCCGTAATCAGTGCAATCACGGGGTATTTGGCTTTCGGATCAAACTCGGTACTGTTCGCCCCTTCGAGGCCGGCGACGTGACGGGCAAACTCAATAACAGCCACCTGCATCCCCAGGCAGATTCCAAGATAGGGGACCTGGTGCTCTCTGGCATACTGGACGGCCAACATCTTACCTTCAATGCCACGATTACCAAATCCACCGGGTACGAGTATGGCATGCATGTTTTCCAGACAGTCAGTACCGGATTGTTCAATATTTTCTGAATCAATATAGGTAATGTTGACGCGGGTCAGTGTATGTATGCCGGCATGCTTAAGGGCTTCTGTGAGTGACTTGTAGGAATCGGCAAGATCAATATACTTGCCAACCATGGCAATATTGATTTCACGCTTGGGATTTTCGATGGCCTCAACAACCCTGTCCCATTCCGTAAAATCTGCCGGTGGCAAATCCATACCAAATTTTTTCAAGACGATATCATCCAGTCCCTGTTCATTCAGCAGGCGTGGTATGCGATACAGGTTGCCCACATCGACTGCAGAGATAATGGCCGATTCTTCCACATTGGTAAACAGGGCCATTTTCTTGCGTTCGTTTTCCGGCAAAGGTGATTCAGTGCGACACATGAGAATGTCAGGCTGGATACCTATGGACCGTAGTTCTTTAACGGAATGTTGTGTCGGTTTGGTTTTGATTTCGCCCACAGCTGCAATGAAAGGAACAAGCGTTAAGTGAATGAACAATGTTCTCTCACTGCCTAATTCAATGCGCATCTGACGGATGGCCTCGAGGAAAGGCTGTGATTCGATATCGCCAACCGTACCCCCGATCTCGACCATAGCGATTTCGGCATCACCCGCACCTTCAATGATGCAGCGTTTGATCTCATCGGTAATATGCGGAATAACCTGTACCGTGCCGCCGAGATAATCTCCGCGCCGTTCTTTCTGGATAACATTCAAATAAATCCTGCCTGCCGTGTAATTGTTAGCCTTGCCCATAGTAGTGCGCACGAATCGCTCATAGTGCCCAAGGTCGAGATCAGTCTCTGCCCCATCTTCGGTAACATAAACCTCGCCGTGCTGGAAAGGACTCATAGTGCCGGGGTCAACATTAATGTATGGATCAAGTTTCATTAGGGTTACCTTGATGCCTCTCGCTTCAAGAATCGAGGCCAAAGATGCAGACGCGATTCCCTTACCCAGGGAAGAAACTACACCACCAGTAATAAATACAAAATGAGTCATGGGCCCAGTCATCTTAATAGTGTGGAATTCGGAGGGAGTTGCCCCATCAGCTCGGGAGAGCCGCTCTGGATGGGTTCAAGAGCTAAGGGCGACTTCATATCAGAAAAATGATGCTATCAGAATTTGCCCGGATTCACTAGGCCAGTAAGCCCGCAAAAACCGGGAATTCCCGGGATGACGATACCTCGATTTCCTGTCATCATACGTGCGGCTGGAAAATCATGCTCCTAGTCATGTTCCGGTACGTACCCGACAAGTTCATATTTATCTTTTAATTCCGGATTAACCCATGCAATCACAGCATCTGATTCGTGCTGCCTATTGCGCCATCCTGGCTTCTCTCATGTTCGCCTCCATGAGCGCCGGGGTTCGTTATGCATCCATATACCTGCCAAATGAGATGAATGTGTTTCTCAGAAATATTTTCGGCTTGCTGTTTCTGATGCCCTGGATCTTGAGCAAAGGCATAGCTCACATGAAAACCCGTCGTCTGAGGTCGCACTTGCTTCGCTCTCTTTCCGGTCTGAGCGCCATGTACTGTTTCTTCTATGCAATTGCCCACCTGGATCTGGCTGAAGCCGTCTTGCTGAATTATTCATCACCCTTTTTCATTGCGTTGATTGCGCTGGTCTGGCTCGGGGAAAGGCCCTCCGGGAAACTGGTCTTCGCCATCTTCCTGGGCTTTATTGGTATCTGTTTTATTCTCACCCCGCAGGGTAGTGCACCGAATCCGGCTGCTTTTGTGGGATTGTTATCGGCCTTCCTCGCAGCTCTGGCCATGGTCACCATTAGGGACCTTTCCCGGACCGAGCCAACCATACGCATTGTCTTTTATTTTACAACTGTCAGTACACTCGTCTCCGCCCTGCCCCTGATCTGGGCGTGGCAAACCCCGCCGCTTACGGCGCTGATGGTGATGGCCCTGGGTGGATTATGTGCCTGTTTCGGACAACTTTTGCTGACTTACAGCTACAGCCAGGCGCCAGCGGCCCAGATCGGACCCTTCACTTACATGTCGGTGGTATTTGCCGCAATGTATGGCTGGATATTCTGGCGCGAGATCCTCGATATCTATACCCTGATAGGTGCAAGTCTGGTCATCATTGCCGGATCAATTACCTTGCACAGGCCAAGTTTGCCGCCATTGACCGAACCGGACTAATCCTAGCCTTACCTTGTCCGGATGCTGTTATTCGGCAATCCCATCTGCTGGCCCAGGATACTTCCGGTTGCCGCGCCCAGATGAATACTGGGTCCTACCCGCCCGACCGATTGTCCAGTGACAATCGCAATCACACCAACCAGGTATTGCACCAGGGCATTCTTCAGAGGCAAATTACCTTCGTTGTAGGACAGGCGCTCCAGTACATGCACCACACCGACTCGACAGCGATCCTTTCGCGTAAGCAGAAAAAACAATACTCCCAGTAACAGGCCGCCGCCGGCAGCCAGCAAAAATTGGCCGGTGACGCCGAGGCCCTCGTAATTTTCAGGATCTGAAAAGGGCGGAGACCCGGACTGCAGTGTCTCGATACAGAGCCGGAATGTGACAACGACGACTGCTACCGTGATCCCGCTGAGGAGGCCTAGAACTGCCAGCAGCACGGCACCGCGGGTACCGGCAAGTTGCTGGTAATGATGCTCCAGAAGCCCACGGATATAGCGGGATTTTGATATCATAAAACCCTGTTTGGAAATGATAAGACCGGTAGAGTGGAACTATCATAGCCCGACAAGTTAAACTATGTTTTCGGGCCAACTCAGGTTCGATCATAAAAAATAATTATAAAGCAGCGCCAGGACAATCATTCCTTCACAATAATGACATACAAATTTATTGAAACCTAATTGAGGAGACACCGGCATGTCTGACATCGAGATTGCCCAGAAAGCGGACAAAAAATACATCATAAAACTCGCCAAGGAACAATACGGTATTTCAAGCGAACACCTGGAACCCTACGGCCACTTCAAGGCCAAATTGTCTCTGGATTATATCGACAGTCTCAAGGGCAAACCGGATGGCAAACTTATTCTGACCACCGCCATCAGCCCGACACCGGCAGGTGAAGGCAAAACCACAACCACTGTGGGTCTGGGCGATGCCATGAACCGTCTCGGTAAAAAGACATTAATATGCCTGCGTGAACCCTCATTAGGTCCCTGTTTCGGTGTCAAGGGGGGTGCTGCGGGCGGCGGTTATGCGCAAGTTGTGCCTATGGAAGACATCAATCTGCATTTTACCGGCGATTTTCATGCCATTGGTGCGGCCCATAACTTGCTGTCAGCCATGGTAGATAATCATATCAATCACGGTAATGCCCTGAACATTGACCCACGCCTGATCGCCTGGAAACGGGTAGTGGATATGAATGACCGGGCGCTGAGAAAGATCGTGATTGCCCTGGGTGGAACCGCCAACGGTTTCCCCCGCGAAGACGGCTTTGATATCACGGTGGCCTCTGAGGTGATGGCCATCTTTTGCCTGGCTACTTCTTTGTCTGATCTGAAAGAACGACTGGGTAATATTGTCATTGGCTATACGCGCGGAGACAGGAAACCGGTGCACGCCAGGGACATCAATGCCCATGGCGCCATGTCAGCGCTGTTGAAAGATGCGATCAAGCCCAACCTGGTCCAGACCCTGGAAAATAATCTGGCCTTCATTCATGGTGGACCATTTGCCAATATTGCCCATGGTTGTAACAGCGTCACAGCCACCCAGACTGCCCTGAAACTAGCCGACTATGTCATCACTGAAGCTGGCTTTGGTGCTGATCTGGGCGCAGAAAAATTCATTGACATCAAATGTCGCAAGGCCGGGCTGAAGCCTAATGCCGTCGTCCTGGTGGCAACTATCCGGGCGCTGAAATACCACGGTGGTGTCAACAAGGAAGATCTGAATTCGGAAAATCTCGATGCCCTGAAAAAAGGCATGGTGAACCTCGAAAAACATATGAGTAACATCCAGGAACATTATGGCCTGCCCTGTGTTGTCTGTATTAATCACTTCCTGCATGACACCGATGCCGAGGTTGAGGTGCTTAAGTCAAAAGTTGAAACTGCCGGAGGCAAATGTGTCGTTTCCAAGCACTGGGCTGACGGTGGTGCCGGTGCCGAGGAACTGGCGAAAACAGTTGTTGATATCGTCGATAACAAACCCGGCAAACACAAATATGTTTACGAAGACAAAATGTCACTCTGGGAAAAAATTGAAGCCATTGCCAGCAAGGTTTACGGTGCCGGTGAAGTCACCGCCCCGCCCAAGGTTAAGGCAGAACTTGAGACCTTGAACATGGACTATGGTGATCTCCCCGTGTGTATGGCCAAAACGCAGATGTCATTCACAACAAATCCGGCAACCCGGGGCGCGCCGACCGGCCATACCGTCGAAATCAGTGAAGTACGTCTTGCAAATGGGGCCGGCTTTATTGTTGTCATCGCGGGTAACATGATGACCATGCCTGGCTTGCCCAAGGTTCCGGCAGCAGAAAAGATAGATGTTGACGCCAATGGCAATATTTCCGGACTTTTTTGATCCCGAAATGCCTGAAAAAGCCTGGTCAATACGGGGGTATATGGCCCGCAATTTCACTATTTTAATCTGATTTGTGATTAGGAGAATGTTCTATGCTGAGAACACGTACAGCCTATGAAAACCAGGGGAATCTGAGAATAGCAGAATGGGGTTTTTACGAAATCCTGCATTTGATGCTATTTCTGTAATCTCTTCGATGTTGGTTGGAAAATCATAAGAAGTAACATGTTTTTTCAAAGCTTTGATTTCAGGTTCGGGTAATGCTGTCCAATATGCATCGCTGTTAGTAAAATAATGATGCAAGTAATCATCGCGTGATTCACTGCTTCGACGGAACACATCGCAAAATAACAAATAACCTGTACTTGTTAAAATTCGATGACATTGCTCAAAGAAAAAACGTTTTTCCTGGTCTTGAAAATGATGGACTGAAAAACCAGCCACAAAGATATCGATTGATTGTTTTTTCAGTTGAGCGAGATAATTGATAATATCACCTTCGAGAAATTCAGCATCACAATTCAATGATGAAATGTTTTCATTGGCTTTTTCAAGAGCAAAAGGGGACAAATCGATTCCAATATATTTACTGATCCTTGAACCATGGAGAATCTTAGAGATGGATGATGCATCACCGCAACCAGCATCACATAAAGTGAAGTTTCTTGCACTTGAATTATGTAGAAATTTTTTCATTTCTGCGTATATCTCGCGATGTGCCATGTAATTATGGTCAACGATTTTTTTATAAAGATTCAATTGATCGAAATATTTTCTGATTTCTTCAGTATTTTCTGTGCTCTTGTTCATAAGACTGTTTGGGCCATGTAACTAGGTGTTAAGGGAACCTATGAAGGTTCTGTTAATTTTCTTATATAGTGAGATCCCAAGGACGCCATAATTTGGCAATAAGTGGGTAAAGAGAGTCTTTTTGGGATGGTGTTTCAAAGAAAATATCCTTGTCATTTTCTTCCTTAAAAATTCTACTCTTTTCACCCTCTAAAACAATGATGCACTGATGTTATGGCCAATTTTTACTCACCCATATGGTTGAAATTTGGCCGCGAGGCGAGGAATTTTTCTCCACTCATAAAAAACAGCTACCCAGGGGGAAGCGGTCTTTGTTGCAGTGCAGTGTAAAATCGGAACTGAATTTCCTTACACTATACCCCCAGTCAATATCGGGCTTTTTTTATGTCCGTGTTTCCCTCAAGCCAGCCTCCCGTTGCCTGTAACGGCGTCTGGTCACCCGGCAGACTGATCCAGACGGCAACAGCCATACGTGGTGCCGGGACAGACCGGCTGGGTAATACCGTACTGGTCTCATGGCCAGTGTCAGTTATTGTCATTCGCTGTGTAGAAAAACCCAGCACTGTGAAATCATGGGTCAGTGTTCTACCCCGGTTTTCACCGGCGTTGATCTCTGTTGCCAGATCAAATCCCAGGACGGCAATATTGATGATGTAGTCATGAGCCTGCCTATGCTGGTAGGAGACATGAATATTTTGATCATTGACTTCAGCAGTTAGCACACCCGCACCCGCACCGTTATCCAGAGACAGCTTTCTGGGCCCGAAAAATGAACGCCATTCATTACCATTCAGCAGAAAACCGGGGGTATAGACCGTTCGCAGTCCCTTGCTGCTGGCATAACGGCGTTGCCTGTTGCTGTAGGCAGCAGATGAAAAGCGATCTTCCCAGCCAATGTAATTCCAGTAATCGACATGAAAGGCAACCGGTATGATCTCTTTCCAGAGCCTGTCATCGTTCTTGAATCGGCTCAGCCATCTGTCGGCAGGAGGGCAACTGCTGCATCCTTCCGAAGTATAGAGTTCAAGCACGTTGACGCGTTGCTTGGTTGATTGGAAAGTCTCGGCCGTAATTGCCGCAGTCTGGAATACCAATATCAGGCTGATGATTGATGATATCAAACGTGTTTTCAAGGCAAGTGTCCCGAGTTGAACATGTAATCAGACCACAAACCGACTGACAGGTTCAGTGCCTGAAATTTACGACAGCATAGAAACTAAAACCAAGATAGCTCAGAAGCTATTGATATGCAGTGGTTTGTAATACCCGACCTGCTCACCCATTAGCGGCAAATATGGCAGATATTGTTTACTGAAAGTGCCTTGATGATCGTAACTGGCATTGATCGCCATGAAATTCTTGCTGGACAAAGGCTGTTGTCTTTGCTCGATAGCGGCCATGCGCACAGCCTTGATCTCGTTGGCTGTGTCAACAGTCCGATTGATCGCCATTGTCACCAGGTTCGGTTGATCAAGATGAACCAGATGACCACTGTCGTGGGCCACGTAATGTTCAACATGGCTTGTCAGATGACATAAATCGTTCTGTAATTCTTTCCAGACCTGTTCTGATTTGTTACCGAAATCATTGTATGGCCAGACCCGTTTGCCGCGACTAATGACCGTTAACGGGACATCTGGCAGGTTATTCAATTCAGAAACCTGCGCTGCACTTATCCTGAAATTATCCCATTCTTCGTCTTTTGTTCGCAGGGCCTTGAAGTTGGCCATCAAGGCAAAGGCCTGGTTTTTCAGGTTTTCCGGATAATTGCCCGGGATAATCGGCACGGAAATCCGGAAGGTAACACTGTTCTTGCGTCTGGTCGGCACTTTCACCTCGGCCTGGGGTAAACGCTGGAACTGATCCGGATGGGAGGAATCGACCAGAACCAATCCAACCACGTCTTCAGGGTAGGTGCTTGCATAGTAGCGAATGTTATAACCGCCGAAGGAATGCCCGACCATTATGTATGGTCCCTCTATGCCTGCAACTTCAAGCAAGTGGTGCAGTTCCTTGGTGATTTGCTGGGTAGTCCGTGGCTTGGGGCCCGGATCACTCCAGCCATATCCTGCCCGGTCGTAACTGCATATACGGACTTTCTTGGACACATTTCCCTGAACAGTTTGCCATTCCAGTGAAAAACCGCCCAAACCGGAATCAATAACAACCGTCGGACTGCCTTGGCCAGTGCAGAATAAATGCATCCTGTGAGTACCAATATCGTATAACTCACCAGGCATGCCACTGGTAACGCGACGGGTATCCTGGGCATTCAAAGCTGGTGAAAAGAGAAGAATACACAAAGAGAGGAATAACGTTCCGAAGAGTGAGAGTATCAACTTCCCATCGTGCATGACTGCAGTTTGCCACTTCACTTGCTTCATTTCCAACCCCTCTTTGTTTGAGGTATTTGGGTGGCACCCTGTGTCTGTGTGGCCTGTGCCTCAGCAGACACAATTGGAACTCGCCTGTTAAAAAGATTGCAAATGCAATGCCAACTTATGCTTGAAAACCAATATCTAGAATATTCAATAAGTTAGTAAATTTCTCTAACAATTGCTTGCAAAAATAGTCTGAAAAGGGGCAAAAAATGACGTGATAGGACAACACCAATAATGGCGCAATGCAGCATTATGGTGCATGCAATTTTTACTGCTGCAGTGACGCCGGGGAGGGATTTAGCCTGTCCAGCCCAGACCAGCGCTGATACAGTTAATCGAAAGCAGCAATGGAATCAGATCCTCCAGCTTATTCTGGTCCGCACTCTCTCGCAAACTGCTGACCAGATCGACCTGCTCCATACCAGCCTGATGCAGAATCTCGTATCGTCTGCCCAGTTTCCGTTTGAAACGCTTGAAGCGGACGGCAAGCTCTGTCTCATGGGTAATTGCTAGAACCGTTTTGACTGTGCGCTGATATTCATCTTCTATCATCGAGAAAATTTCATTCTTGATGGCTTCATCTTTAACCAGTTCCAGATATCTGCGCGCAACATCCAGGTCAACCAGTGACAGGGTTTTTTCAACTTCATCAATGACCAACCGGAACACTCGTGAGTTTTCGTACATTTTGTGGATGAGTTTTTTCCCCTCTTCGCCACGTACCTTTATAAAACTTTCCAGTGCCGTTCCCAGGCCATACCAGCCCGGAACCAGCATCCGGTTCTGGGTCCAGGCAAATACCCAGGGAATTGCCCGGAGATCGCTCAATGTTTTGGCACCAAAACGGCGGGCCGGTCTTGACCCAATGTTCATCTTGGCAAGTTCCTCAACCGGACTGGCATCATTGTAAAAATCAACCAGGCCTTCTTTCTCAGCGAACTGTCGGTAATGTGCGTATGAAAGTGAAGACAGGGCCTCCATGGCTTCTTCAAATTCCGGGTACGGTTTTAATTGATCTTCACTTAATGATTTCAGAGTGTGTTCAAAGATGCTCGAGGTCAGTAGTTCCATTTGATATCCTGCCGTGCCTTCATTGGCATACTTGGTTGACACCACTTCGCCTTGCTCGGTGATTCTCATCTGGCCATGAATGGAGCCGGCCGGTTGTGCCGCAATGGCGTAGCCGGTTGGTGCTCCACCGCGGCTGACAGATCCGCCTCGTCCATGGAAAAAAACAATAGGAATACCACATTCCTTGCCAACCCGTGTCAGGCTGGTCTGGGCCTTGTTCAATTCCCAGTTTGATGTCAGAAAACCGCCGTCCTTGTTGGAGTCCGAATAACCAATCATGACTTCGTGGTAACCACGCTGACTCTTGACAGAACGCCTGATAACTGGCGTATTGAGGAATTCTGTCATCATCTCAGGTGCTTCCTGCAAGTCGCCAATGGTTTCAAACAGCGGGACAATCGGTAACCGGCTATATTCTGTGCCTTCGGAATCAACGAACAGGCCGGCGTATTTTGCAAGCAAATAAATACCCAGCACATCTGCTACGGACTGGGTCATACTCAGGATAAAATTGCCAAAGGCCTCCCGATCCATCTGATCCATAACCTCAGCCACCATCTTGAACAAACCAAAGGTGGATTCAGCCGACTCATCGAGTGTCTTGAATTCAGGCAATCCCTTCAAAGGACGTGCCAGTTCATCTGTTAGCCAATTTTTCCATTCATCCGAATCAAGTTCCGGTACATCATCACCATCATTCAGTTCTTTCCAGATACCGATCAAGGTATTGTTGGTGATTTTGGTATTCTCCCTGAGGTCAAGTCTTACCGTTCTGAAACGAAATGCCTGTACCTGTCGCCTGAACGGTGTGATCAACGCCCTGGCATGCTGGAAGCAACCAGCATCTTTCAGAGCACTCTCAAGAAACATCAGGTCATTAATGAATTCGTCGGCATCCTTGTAACTTGCAACATTATCATTGGTACTATCCGGTGTGGTTTTTTGAATTGTGCCATTAATTTTAATTAACATGCAGGTCATGTACTGCCTAAATACCTCACCGGGATTTCGCTGAGACACATCACCCGATTGATTCGTTTCTTCAAGCAGATTATTCAGGGATTCATTGAATACTTCCGGCAACTTGACTGCGTTCTTTGAAATACTAAGTCGTTTGATAACTTCCATCAGTTTTTTCTGATAATGTTTTAACACTACCGCGCGGTTTGTATGCAGGGTATGGCGGGTAACCTCATTGGTTACAAACGGATTACCGTCCCGGTCACCGCCTATCCATGAACCAAACTGGAAAAAGGGGGTCAGGTCAAAATACTTTTCCGGATAGTATTTTGCCAAGGCCCATTCGAAACGATCCATTAATTCAGGAATACGCTCATACAGAGATTGTTCAAAGAAATGCAGACCCCAGGCAACTTCCTGGGCTACTGAAGGTTTTTCCAGTCGCAGTTCACCCGTGAGCCAGAGCAAATCGACTTCGTTCCTGAGAGCGGAAATGAAGTTTTCTCTTTCACGTGGTGTCCAGCGTTCGGCTTCAAGACGATATAACAAAACATAAATCCGTCTGTGAATTTCCAGAACAGTAACCCGCTTTGCTTCAGTGGGATGTGCGGTTATGGTAGGACTGATAAAAGCGTTATCGATAAGGGACTGAACTGCGTTTGCATCGATGCCGGAAGCCCTGGCCTGGCTCAAAAGGTTGGCGAACGTACCCTGCACTGCGCCGACACCCCCGATCTTCTCGAGATGGCGGCGACGGCGCATGCCGGTATTTTCCTCGGCGACATTCAGTAACTGGAACCAGATACCCCAGGCCTGAAGCAGGTTGAGCATATCCTCCCTGCTGTCAGGGATATCTGCCTTGCCTGTAAATACATCCAGTATCCGGGGACTGCGTTCCTCAATCACAGAACACAGTTGTTCATGAAGTAATGCCACTATTTCCGCTGCATAATCAGCAGCGGCAGAATCAACCTCGGATATCAGTGCCCCTGGGGCTTCCCCAGATAATGTCCCCGGCACTTTATGTTCGTCTGCTTTGGTTATCATGCAACACGATCACCTGGTTCTTTACCGTCAAAAAAGGCTTTTACATTATCGAGTGCACGCATCCCCATGGCAACGCGGGTCTCGATGGTGGCGCTGCCAAGGTGGGGAAGGAGTACGACATTTTCCATGCTCAGAAATTCTTCCTGAACATTGGGTTCCCCCTCGTAAACATCCAGACCTGCTCCAGCTATCGAGCCGTTCTTCAATGCGGTGATCAGGGCTTGTGGATCAATGACGTCTCCCCTTGCACTGTTAATAAGAAAAGCACCGGGTTTCATCATTTTGATGCGTTCTTCGTTTAACAGGTGATAGGTTTCCTCGCCGCCCGGGCAATGCAGGGAAACGAAATCAGCATCTTTCAAAACATCCTCAATACTGTCCCTGGATTCGGCATTCAGATCCTGGACAATTTCATCCGGGGGCGGATAGGGATCGGTAAAGATGATCTTCATACCAAATCCATGATGGGCCTTGTGGGCCATTGCCCTGGCAATCCGGCCCATTCCAATCAGTCCCAGAGTTTTGCCCGTGACCTTGGTCCCCATCATGTGGGTTGGACGCCAGCCGGTCCATTCCTTGTTACGAACATGACGTTCACCCTCACCGATACGACGCGCCACCGATAGCATCAATATCATGGCAATGTCAGCCGTACAATCCGTGAGCACTTCCGGAGTATTGGTCACCACCAGGTTCCTGGATTTTGCAGCATCCAGATCGATATGGTTGAAACCAACACCATAGTTACCAAGTATTTTACATTTCATTGGTTCGGCACCGAGTACTTCAGCCGTGATTTGATCTGACACGGTAGGACAAACCGCGTCCGCTGTTTCCAGGGCTTCCTGTAACTCGGCAATGGACATCGGGTGGTCGTCTTCATTGAGTACCACATCGAACAATTCCTTTGCCCTGGCTTCCGCAGCTTCAGGCCAACGCCGTGTAATCACTACTTTTGGTTTACTCACGCTCTCCCTCCTCAGCTATCCTTTTCCAGTATCTTAGCGACAACTTCGCCGAAGGATGACGGATTTGGAACGACATGAACGCCACACTCCTGAAGTATCTCCACCTTCTCGGCAGCACTCTCACCGGTAGCGGATATGATCGCGCCGGCGTGACCCATGCGACGTCCCTTAGGTGCCGTCAGTCCGGCGACATAGCCTATCAGCGGCTTTTTCATATTCTCCTTGGCCCAGCGTGCTGCATCGGCTTCCTGGGGACCACCAATCTCGCCAATCATGACTACGGCCTTGGTTTCAGGATCATTCTCAAAATGCTCCAGATGATCACGGAATGAACTGCCGTTAATAGGATCACCGCCGATACCAATACTGGTGGAGACACCGATGCCCAGTTTTTTCATCTGTGAGGCCGCCTCATAACCCAGGGTACCGGAGCGCCCAACTATTCCGATGGGACCGGGCATATAGATATGTCCCGGCATGATACCCATCATGCACTTGCCCGGGCTGATGGAGCCAGCACAGTTTGGCCCTGTGAGAACCATCTTGGCGTCAGCCCGGTAACGGCGCATGTAACGTTTGACCCGGATCATGTCCTGGGCCGGAATACCGTCTGTGATGGCAACACAAAATTTAATCCCGGAATCAGCCGCTTCCATGATGCCGTCTGCGGCAAACGGGGGTGGGATAAACACGATGCTTGCATTGGCGCCGGTTGCGGCGACGGCTTCTTTCATGGTGTTAAATACCGGCCGGTCGAGGTGCTTGGTACCGCCCTTGCCCGGGGTGACGCCACCAACAATGTTGGTGCCATACTCAATCATCTCGGTCGCATGGAAAGTACCAATATGACCGGTAAAACCCTGGACAATAACCTTTGAATTTTCATCGAGCATAATAGCCATTGTTCTTTCTCCTATTTACCAGTCGCTTCTTTCCAGGCTGCCACAGCTTTGTCGGCCGCCTCTTTCAGGGTTTCTGCCATAATGAGCGGGAGCCCACTGTCTTCCAGGATCTTGCGGCCCTGCTCGACATTGGTACCGGATAAGCGGACGATCAGCGGGACTTTCAAGTCAATGGATTTAACCGCCTGGACCACACCTTCAGCAATCCAGTCACAGCGGTTGATACCGGCGAAGATGTTGACCAAGATGGTTTCGACGTTGGAATCGGACAAGACCAGGTTAAAGGCCTTGGCGGTACGTTCTGCCGAGGCACCACCACCAATGTCCAGGAAGTTGGCCGGTTCACCGCCAGCATGCTTGATCATGTCCATAGTTGCCATCGCCAGTCCCGCACCATTGATAATGCAACCGATATTACCGTCCAGGCCCACATAGCTCAGGCCCCGGTCGGCCGCCCGCATTTCCCTCGGATCTTCCTGGGACTTGTCGCGCAATTCGGCGATGTTGGGGTGACGAAACAGGGCATTGTCATCAAAGCCCATCTTGGCATCAACGGCGAGTAGCTGACCTTCCTTGGTCACAACCAGAGGATTGATTTCGACCATGTTAGCATCGAGATCACGCATCGCCCGGTAGCATCCTAGAAATGTGGTGACCGCCTGGTTAATTTGGGTCTTGTCGAGATTGAGGGCAAATGCCAGTTCACGCGCCTGGAAGGCTTGCATTCCAACCGCTGGTTCAACTGGGATCTTGATGATCGATTCCGGTTTCTTGACCGCGAGAACCTCAATTTCCATACCACCCTCGGCGGATGAGACCACAGTGACCTGCTCCTTGGCACGGTCCAGCACAAACGCCAGGTAGATCTCACGATCGATGTTGCAGCCGGCCTCGATATATAGGCGATTACATATCTTGCCCTGCTCACCGGTCTGATGGGTCACCAGTTTTTTGCCGAGCAAGTCGTTGGCCGCCTCATAAACTTCATTCTCAGTCTTGCAGACCTTGATGCCGCCGGCCTTGCCTCGGGCACCGGAGTGAATCTGGGCCTTGACCACCCAGACTTCACCACCAATCTCGCTTGTGCGATAGACCGCCTGTTCGGGGCTATAGGCCAGCCCACCGGCAGCTATGGGCACACCGTATTTAGATAAGATTTCTTTAGCTTGGTATTCATGAATATCCACGACTTAATCCTCCTCTCGACCAGCCTGGTTATTATTTCGACTTTGCAGCAATAGCATCGGCTTGCTGCACAATATTTTTTGCCATGCGCTCAGAGGCAATGTCGATCATCTTGCCATCCAACTGGGCCGCACCCTTGCCCTGCTTGGCCGCCTCCTCCAGTGCTTCAAGCACCCGGCGGGCACGGGTAACTTCGGCTTCCGGTGGTGACATGATTTCATTTGCCAGCGGGATCTGTGACGGGTGGATGGCCCACTTACCTTCATAACCCAGTACCGCAACACGCCGGGCGGCTGCCTTGAATGCCTCGGGATCACTGAAATCTCCAAACGGCCCGTCGATGGCACGAAGACCAAATGCACGACAGGCATGAATCATCTGGCTCTGGGCATAATGCCACTGGTCATTGATGGCGCCTTCACAATTATATTCCTCGACGAGACCACCAATCACCGAGGTCCGGGAACGCATGCTGGCGGCGTAGTCAGCCACACCAAAATGCAAGGCCTCGAGTCTGGGACTGGCCTTGGCAATGCTGAACACATTGACACCGCCAAGCGCTGTTTCGATGAGACATTCCAGTCCGATCTTTTTCTTCAGACCCATGGCGGTTTCAATCTGGGTCACCAGCATGTCGACGGCATACACATCTTCTGCAGTTCCCACCTTCGGTATCAGGATGGTGTCCAGGTTATTGCCGGCCTGTTCCAGAATATCGACCACATCACGGTACATATAATGAGTATCCAGGCCATTGATGCGTACAGACATGGTCTTGTCACCCCAGTCGATATCATTCAGGGCCTCGATAATGTTCTTGCGGGCCTGAGGTTTATCGTCAGGAATAACAGCATCTTCACAATCGAGGAAAACATAATCAGCCTCTGTCTTGGCCGCTTTTTCAAACATACCGGGATTGGAACCCGGAACAGCCAGCTCACTGCGTTGAATGCGAGGCGTGGCCTGTTGATAGGTAGTAAAACTCATAGAATCCTCCTAATTAGCCAGTTCGACTGTCTTGGTGTTTCGCAGATATTCCTGTGCAGCAGCGACACCGCTGCCCAGTTCAATCGGATAGCCCAGATCTTTCATTGCCATTTCTGCACCGTTAATGGGTGTAAGTATCATTAACTCATTCAAATCTCCCAGGTGACCGATGCGAAATGCTTGCCCGGCTATCTTTGCAAGACTGATGGACAAGGCCAGGTTGTAGTGTTTATAGGCGTGACGGACAACCTCATTACCATCGAATCCTTCAGGTACCTTTACGGCCGTCACTGTATCGGAGTACCACTTTTCATCTTTGGCAATGGGCTCCATACCCCAAGCCGCAACCGCCGCCCGGACGGCGTTAGCCATACGATTATGACGGGTAAATACATTTTCCAGTCCCTCTTCAAGCAGCATGTCCAGAGCGACTCGTAAACCACGCAACAGATTCATTGGCGGGGTGTAGGGGAAAAAGCCGAGATCATTAGTCTTGATCTGGTCTTCCCAGGCAAAAAAAGTCTTGGGTAATTTCGAATCCTTACTGGCTTCAAGGGCCTTTTCACTGGCACAGACAATACCAAGACCAGTTGGCAGCATAAGACCTTTTTGTGAACCACTGACGCAGAGGTCGACACCCCACTCGTCCATGCGGAAATCGATGCTGGCGACCGAGGATACGCCGTCTATAAACAGCAGAGCCGGGTGATCAGCTGCGTCGAGGGCCTTGCGAACGCCGGCAATATCAGAGGTTACGCCGGTCGAGGTCTCGTTCTGGGTGGCAAATACGGCTTTGATTTCCTTGTTCTTATCGGCCTTGAGTATCTCGGCATACTGCTCGACCGGGACACCTTCACCCCACTCCACTTCCAGAGCCTGGACATCCAGCCCCCAGCGCTGGCAGAGGTCAATCCAAAGATTGGAGAAGTGACCGAAACCGGACATGAGGACCTTGTCACCCGGGCTCAGGGTATTCGCTACGGCAGATTCCCAGCCACCGGTACCGGAAGCCGGGAATATGAAGACACGACCGGTCTTGGTCTTAAAGATCTTTTTCATGTCTTCATAAAGTGGTTTGGTAAATGCAGGCAGATCCATGGCGCGCATGTCCTCCTGCTCAATATTCATCGCGTTCTGAATACGGCGCGGAACATTGGTCGGGCCAGGGATAAACAAAAAATTACGTCCAGGCATGCAGACTCCTCCAGTCCAGATTCATGTGGTTTAAGATTAAAAAGGGGATAAAATTTTTTTAAAACAGGCGTACAGCTAGAAATGCCTGGAACTTATTTCAGTGCACTGTGGCTCCCCTTCCTGCAGTTCACACTGTTGTTTTTATAATAAAGCGCGCAAGGATACAGAATTATTGTGCAATGCACAATACCCTAGCCGACCACTAGAGTAATCTATATTTATCCCTGAAATGGCGGGCAAACTGATGACCTGCCCTAGCTGACAAAATATCAGAATTCAGGCGGGATGACACTCTTGCGATGCATTACGCGGCAGACAGTCCGATCGCCAGATCGTTCAGCAAATCCTCGGTATTTTCCAGGCCGGCAGAGATGCGTATCAAGCCATCTGTTATCCCGGCATCTGCCCGTTGTTCGTCACTCAGGCGGTGATGTGTGGTCGTTGCGGGATGGGTAATGGTGCTCTTGGTATCACCCAGATTGGCCGTGATGGAATAAAGGCGGGTGGCATCAATTAGTTTCCAGGCATTGGCCTGGCCCCCCTTTACGACAAAACTGACTATGCCGCCATAGCCACTCTGCTGGCGCCCGGCAAGTTCATGTTGGGGGTGTGATTTCAAACCGGGGTAATACACTGTTTCCACCTTGGGCTGATGTTGCAACCAGTCGGCGATCTTCATGGCGTTCACGCAATGGGCGCGCATGCGCACGGCCAGAGTTTCCAGACCCTTTAGAAACACCCAGGCATTAAACGGGCTCATGGTTGGGCCGGCTGTTCGTAGAAAACCGAAGACATCTTCCAGCCGTTTTTCACCGCCAATCACTGCACCACCAACGCAGCGGCCCTGACCATCCAGATATTTCGTCGCCGAGTGAATCACGATATCGGCACCCAATTCGAACGGTAGTTGCAATACCGGTGTGCAAAAACAATTATCGACTACCAGCTGGCAACCATGGGCATGGGCCAGATCGGCCAGGCGTTGGATATCGGCCACCGCAGTCAACGGGTTGGAAGGAGTCTCCAGAAACAACAGTTTGGTCTCCGGCTTGATGGCCGCTTCCCAAGCGCCATAGTCTGTCAATTCGACAAATGTGGTCTCGAGCCCGAATTTGGACAATATATTATTGAAGAGATTGACCGTGGTTCCAAAGATGCTGCGCGAAGAGACAATGTGATCACCGCCCCTGAGCAGGCCCAGGCAGGTACTCAATATGGCACTCATGCCGGATGACGTGGCAACACAGCGCTCTCCACCCTCCATGGCGGCCAGCCGTTCTTCAAAGGTCCTGACTGTCGGATTGGTAAAGCGGGAATAAATATTCCCCGGGATTTCACCCTTGAAACGCGCTGCAGCCTGCGCTGCGTTCTCAAAGATAAAACTGGAACTGGCAAAGATCAGTTCACTGTGTTCCCCCTCGGCACTTCTCACCTGCCCTGCACGCACTGCTCGGGTATTACGCCCGTAGCGTGACGGATCTATTTTGGACATTGGCTATTCCTCCTACTGGTTCTGTGTTTCCCGCAATATTCCGGAGTCGACCATTTCAAGAGCGGTGAATGCGGAGGAAAATCAAGCCGTGGAATGGCAAATAAAAACCCGCATTCAGCTTAGGCTAAAGCAGGTTGACTCTCTTTAGCGGTATTTTTAATGCGCCCGCAAGCTGATATCAAATCGGCGCCATTGGCAAAACGATAGTGAATTAGCCAGTTACTGTCAACCATCCACGGTGCGAATTGAGTGCCCATGGCACGCTCATGGTAGAATAAAAAATAAATTACTATTGATGAGGAGAATCACCCTTGGCTGAGGAATTTAACCCACCGAAGGAAGGCAGCAAGATAACCATCAGTAACGGGGTGCTAACTGTGCCGGATAACCCAATCATTCCCTTTATAGAAGGAGATGGAATTGGGCCTGATGTCTGGCGGGCCTCAGTCAGAGTACTCGATGCAGCGGTTGAAAAGGCTTATGCCGGTAAACGCAAGATTTACTGGTTGGAAGTGCTGGCAGGGGAAAAAGCCAATGCTCAGATGGGAAGCTGGTTACCAGATGAAACCCTGAATGCCTGCCGTCAATACCTGGTTGCCATAAAGGGACCCTTGACCACACCGATAGGTGGCGGCATTCGTTCACTCAATGTTGCCCTGCGCCAGATACTGGATCTCTACGTCTGTCTGCGGCCGGTCAGATGGTTCAAAGGCGTGCCATCACCGGTAAAACACCCGGAAAAAGTTGACATGGTAATCTTTAGGGAAAACACCGAGGATATTTATGCTGGCATCGAATTTGAAAATGGCAGCAAAGATAATCTGAAATTTATGGAGTTATTCGAAAAGTCATTTCCATCGTTTTACCAGAAGATCCGCTTTCCGGAATCATCCGGCATTGGGATAAAACCTGTATCCCGTGAAGGAACAGAACGACTGGTCAGGGCAGCTATTAAGTATGCGATTGATAATGAGAGAAAAAGCGTTACCTTTGTACACAAGGGCAACATCATGAAATTCACTGAAGGTGCCTTCAGAAACTGGGGTTATGCGCTTGCAGAGAGAGAGTTTGCAAACCGTACTTACACCTGGGAGCAATGGGAGAGAACACTGGCTGAAAAAGGCATGGAAGTGGCCAATAAGGAACAAGAAGCGGCTCTACAGACCGGTAAAATATTAATCAGGGACTCGATTGCCGACATTACCCTGCAGCAAGTCCTGACCCGTCCCACGGAATTCGATGTGATTGCGACCATGAATCTCAACGGTGATTATCTCTCAGATGCACTGGCGGCCCAGGTTGGCGGGATTGGCATAGCCCCGGGGGGTAATATTAATTATGACACCGGCCATGCCATATTTGAGGCCACTCATGGCACTGCACCGAAATATGCGGGTCTGGATAAGGTCAATCCGGGTTCTGTTCTGCTCTCAGGTGAGATGATGTTGCGTTATCTTGGATGGACAGAAGCGGCGGATCTGATCATTGCCTCGATGGATAAAACCATTGCAAATAAAGTCGTAACCTATGATTTTGCCCGTCTGATGGAGGGTGCCAAAGAGGTTAAATGCAGTGAGTTCGGTGATGCCTTGATCGCCAGTCTCTAAAGCAAAACATAACCATGGCAAAATCGCGAGACAGGGAACTTATTGCCGAAAGCTCGCAGATCATTTACGACGGCTTCGTCCGTTATAACAGCGCATTCCATAAAATCACCCGCCGCGCCCGAACCCGCTTTGAAAAGAGAGACTGGCAAGGACACCAGGATGATATTGTTGAACGCATTAATCTCTATGAAAAATCTGTCAGACGAGTTGTCCTTTTGCTGCAAAAAACGCAGGGAAACAGAACATATGATCACCAGTTCTGGAACCTGATTCGCTCGTATTTTGGAGCAAGGCTGAAAAAAGTACCGGATGCCGGTTTTATCAAGACTTTCTTCAATTCGGTAACACGACGTATCTTTGATACTGTCGGGGTAGACTCCAACCTGGAATTTGTTGAGTCCAGTCTGGAGGAAGATATCGAGATGACGAAGTCACTAAATTTGCGTCGTTATCCTTATTGGGGTTCTCTTGAAAAGATATTCGAAACCATATTTGAGGATTTCTCATTCAGAGTACCCTATTCGGATATAACACGAAATTCAGTCTATATATCCAGTGAAATTGAAAAATTCATTGCCAATGAACCAGAACATGATGAACAAGATTGCCTTCGGTTTGAATTTATAGATACATTTTTCTACCAAGCCGCCCGGGCCTATATGATCGGACGTATAATTATGCACAAAGGAATATCCCCCATCGTGATAGCATTCAAGAACACAGATTATGGCATCGATGTAGATGCTGTATTTCTTTCCGAAGAAGAGGTTAGCCTCGTGTTCAGCTACACACGTTCATATTATTTTGCAGATCCCAATTCTGTTGTGGGTACAGTTCATTTCATTCATTCCATCCTGCCAAGAAAACCACTCGATGAACTCTATACTGTATTGGGAAGATTGCGCCAGGGGAAGACAGAACGTTACCGAATCTTCAGCAAACATATGCAAAATACCAACGACAAGTTCGTCCATACCGAGGGTGACAGGGGACTGGTAATGATCGTATTTACACTGCCATCATATGACCTTGTCTTCAAGGTGATACGAAACAAATTCGCATTCCCCAAAACCATCACACCGGGTGAGGTTATTGAGAAATACAAACTGGTCTCAAAACATGACCGTGCCGGTCGTCTGATTGATACTCAGGAATTTCAGAATCTTGAATTTCCGATTAACCGCTTTTCAGGAGAACTAAAACAAGAACTTCTGGAAGAGGCATCCAATACGGTGAAAATCGCTGATGACAATCTCTTGTTCGAACATGTTTACATAGAGCGCCGGGTCAAACCCCTCAATCTGTATATCAGGCAATCGACAAGGGAAGCGGCGAAGCTTGCCATTCTGGATTATGGGCAGGCTATTAAGGATCTTGCCCAGACCAATATTTTTCCTGGAGACCTTCTATTGAAAAACTTTGGTGTAACTAGGCACGGCCGGATCATCTTCTATGATTATGATGAGGTCAGCCTCATCACGGATTGTAATTTCAGGGATATTCCGGAGGCCGATAATATCATCGATGAGATGCGATCGGATACTTGGTACCATGTAAATGAAAATGACATTTTCCCCCAGGAATTTATCAAGTTTCTCGCCATGGACAATGAACTGCGCACACTATTCCTGAAGGTTCACGGAGATTTATTAACAGCCAATTACTGGCGTAATATCAAGGCCAAACACCTTGAGGGTCAAATTTCAGTTATTGTGCCTTACAAAACGCCTGGTTTGCCAAAAAATTATGCTGAGCAAGAGTTTTAATATTTCGGAGAATGGTATGAAATTTCAAGATGGCAAATCGATGGCACTGGTCATCATTATTATTTTGGTTGCTGCCATACTTTTATCAGTGACTAACCCGGTAAAAGAGGCTCATATTAACAAGATAGTTAACAAGTTGGAATACGATAATGCTCTGGGTGGTGTTCTCGCGCGAGGAGTATTTACTATCACACCACCTGATTATCATGATCTGGGATTGATTTCCTATACCCGTTTTGACAACCGATTATCCAGTATTGGTGTTGCGGGTTATGTTTATGTAAATAAAAATGCTTTTACCGGATATTAACTTTCTCCAGGTTATTATTCATTTATTGATTTTATCAGCTCTTCCGCAGGACCAATAAATAAACCGTTTTTTGCCCTGACTATATCATCACGACTTGATTTTCCTATAAGAGGCTGAACACTCTCGCCATCGATCCCTACGCTGAATAGATCATAATCAGAATTCAGGTTCTTAATAAATTTGTATTTGCGTACCTTGAATTTTATTGACTCATCACTATCAGCAATATTCAGATATTTAAATTTATTACCCCAGGGATCTCTTGGAATATCAGCATAAATCTCTGCCAATGAATCAGGCAGGCGCCGGTTGATAGTTATAAAATCATTTATATCACTCTGGATTTTCTCAAGATCGACAACAACATTATCAGAACGGGTTTTATTAACTATTTCGCGGGCGGCAGGAATGACTAGGGAAAACATAAGCAGCACCACGGAAACCGTCAATACCATTTCCATTGTGCTGAATCCAGTTTGCCTTTGATTTACCTGAATGGATATGTGCTCTCTCTGTTTCACACACACCTCGTCAGGGTAATATCTCCCTGTTTCTTCAATTATCTTCTCACCAGGCCTGAGACCACGAGCAATGTGGCGTAAGAAGGTATCATGCAAAAATTAAACCAGTTCACATGAACACTTTATCTACTTGAAAATATTATGTTTTATGTAAACAAGTGTGGAAAATGAGGGAATATAGCAGTGAAACCTGTCTTCAGTTTGAGACAAGCGATACTGAGAGATCACCCCAGGGAAATCAGATAAATAATGGAGTGGAACGCCGGGACCCGCCTCCCGAGCAAGCGGTTATTTATCCTTCTTATCCACCAGTAATTCGTCTGAGAATGGCAAACTGCTATTGTTGGAAGTAGATTTGGCTTTCCGGCCAGAGGCAGATTGGTTGGCAGTGCCGTCCTTTTTCTCGTTTACCGCACTGTCCGCGGAATCGTTATTATTACTGGATTCTTCATAGGGAGGGATATAAGTCCCGAATTTAATAGAGCTGGAACGACTGTCCCCAGTCTTTTTAGCTGCAGCCCGCTTGCCAGCAGCAGTTGACTTGCTGCCTTTTGTTGGCTTGGTGGTTTTTGCCGGCTTATTATCGGCGAGCAATTCATTACCGAATGGTTCATTGAACAGGACAGCGCCTTTGCTGTTCTTGTTGTTAGCAGCGGCTTTGGCGGCCTGAATCTGGTTGGCCTTGCCTATAAGGTATTTATCGTAATTTATTATTTGCCTGATTAATTGTTCCTGAGCCTCAATAGGCATCTGGAGTATTTGCATACCATTTTTAACTCGTTCCAGAAGGTACTCTAACTTTGCGGTCCTGTCAGACCCAGAAATGAAATAACGGGTATTGATCAATTTGACCATATCATCAATCACCCGCACGGACTGTAGCCAGGCATTGGTTTCCGTACCCTGTCTCTGGTATATCTTCAACATTAGCTTGCTCCATTCGGTATGGAGAAACTGTTTGATAAAATCCGGAGTATCTACTTCGCTAAGCCGGTTGTTTATTTCCTGACTCACCATGTTGCTGGCAGCAATGTCATGAGCTTTTGCCTTGATGCTGTTAGCAACGTTAACTGAGGCAACCATGAATTTTTCAGAGAGAACTCCGGCATTGGCAATCTGACGATCAACCTCCTGCCTGAGCTTTTTATTAGATGCAATTTCATTGGCCTTGTTTTTAATGACATCGGCAAATTGCTTGGAAACGACGCCCAGTTTTTTTGACAAAAGGTTGCCTGCCTTGGCATGAGAACGCCCGGGTTTATTTTTAGTATCCTTGTCTTGTGTTTCTTCTATCATCTTCTTTCGCCTGTTTGCTATCAATCACAGGTTGGTAGTCAATCAGATAATAAACATTATATTAAATTATAGACCAGTTGCATTGAAATAAATATTAAATATTCAATCTAAGGTCTTGTTATCCACAAATAATTCATCCATGAACGGAAGATTACTATCTCGCACCGAATTTACTGGAGTATTTTTGATGCTACTGGGCACTTGGCTACGCTTGCCGGATTTCTTGGCAAGGAATATGTTATACTCCAGCAATTCAGTGATAAACTTTTCTCTTGTTCTGGCCGGTACGGAAATAATCTGCATCCCGTTTTTTAAACGCTCAATCAGATAAATAATTTCTTTATCGCGTTTTTCTCCATGATTCAGTCTTTTTTGATCAAATAATCTGATCAGATCATCTATAACCAGCATGGATTGTTTCCAGGAATTGGAACGTGTCCCGGTCTTAAGATATATCTTCAGCATTAATTTGAACCAGTAAACATACAGGAAGCTCTGTATGAATTGAGGAAGTGAAGTCACTGATAGATGTCTCTTGATTTCAAGCTTGATTTTGCTATTGGCAGCAAGCATTAAAGTCTTGTCAAAGGACTTCCTGTCCTGTTTATCTATCGTGATATCTTCTTTTTCTGATAATAAATTTTTTAGTTTTGTATATGCATGTTTTAGACCTGGAGGACCATATTTCTCAAACAACTTGAGTATCATCAATTTGACTTCAAGTCCTGACTCAATTTCATCACATGCACGCTGAAAAGCGATACAGACTGCCTCAGGTCGGAAAGGATTATCCAGTTGTCTGGAAGTAGCCATATTACCAAGGATTCGTGACATCTTCTGATCAAGTGACAGCAGGGCCTGTCCACAACTCTGGTTTAATTTACCAACTGCTGAGTTCAGTGCCAGGGATTCTTCAATTGATATTGCCCTGGGTTTTGACCTGCTTTTACTGAAGAATCTGGCAAATTTCCCTTGCCTGGAACTAGTCAATTGCTCGTTGATCTGTTCAATGAAACCATTGCTGAAATCGGCCTGTATTGCCTGTCGCTTCTGACGAATTTCATTCATGGCATTGAAGTAGAAGTTTTTGGCATTGGTATCCCCTTTTTCTGCCAGATCAAAAAGGATATCTTCCGCTTCATCAAACAACATATTAAGCGGGCCAGAGAGATCCTCCGTAATCAGCCGCTGGCATTCGATTAGCAGCTCTTGATTCGGTGTATATTTATGCTCAGAGAACATACCGTACCCTGTCAGAGTGAGGTGTAATCGGGAAGTTTTATGGCAATCGCCATTCAGAATTACACCAAATAAAAACATAAGCTTACAAATGGCTGTTTAAGGTATCGGCGAAGTTGTTTCAATGCTCTGGTCTATTGGCTGTGAACAGATTCACAACAAAACTCTTGTAAACGTGACCCATTTGATCTTTCTATTATGGACGCTCAAGTATGCCTTATTATCCCCCGGAAATTCTCCTGTGCGCGCATCGTCCGAAAGTGACAAAAACGTCTCATCCATTTGGTGTACGAATTCCAAGTTCTTGTTTTTATTATTCCTAAAAATCGGCATGAACCTTGCTGCATATTCCACAAAACATGAAGGCAAGGTAATAACGATGAAAGATTTACACTTGGAACTGGTTGATATCAAATCCACTGAAGAGGATCTTCAATCTCTGGTGGCCATGAGTGACAAGAGCGAACTGGCACAATCTGTCAGGTTACTCGCCATAAATATTGCCCTATACAAAAAATGTTTTGGTGACCTCCCGACCAAAACCTATGAGAATTTCTTCAATGTGGATGTAGACAGTGATAGCGCAAAGGTATTTGCTAATGGATTACAGGAAGCGATTGAAATGCTAAATATGGTATTACAATCTCGTACCCTGGAAGATTATGAGGAGAAAGGAATTACAATAAACTAGATTCTAGGCATTATTCGACAGGTCAATCAGATTTTCCCCGTTTGCCTGTCGAATGGCCTTGGCTTCATCATTTCTTAGATCATTAAGTCTGTCAAGATAGTCAGTATTAACGTCTCCGGTTACATATTCACCATTAAAACAGGAAAGATCGAACTGCTTGATGCTGTCCTCTGCAAAGCTGACCGCCTGAATCAAATCATCAAGGTCCTGGTAAATTAACCAATCTGCACCAATAATCTTGGCGATCTCGTCTTCCGATCGGTTATTAGCGATCAACTCACTGGCGGAAGGCATATCAATGCCATACACATTTGGATAACGCACCGGCGGTGCAGCAGAAGCAAAGTAAACCTTTTTTGCACCGGCATCACGCGCCATTTGAATAATCTCTCCGGATGTTGTCCCCCGCACTATTGAATCATCAACCAGTAAAACATTCTTATCGCGAAATTCAAGATCAATGGCATTCAGTTTTTGTCTGACAGATTTTTTGCGTATGGCCTGGCCCGGCATGATAAAAGTACGTGGTATATAACGATTCTTGATAAATCCTTCACGATATTTGACACCCAGATTATATGCCAGGGGTAAGGCCGAAGTCCGTCCGGTATCAGGGATCGGAATAACGACATCAATATCATGATCAGGCCTGGCCTCTAAAATCTTTCTGGCCAGCGCTTCACCCATACGCAACCTGGCCTTGTGAACGGAAATATTATCAATAATCGAGTCTGGTCTGGCCAGATAGACGTATTCAAAAATACAGGGTGAGTATCTGGCATCTTTAGCACATTCCCTGGTATATATTTCTCCGTCATTGGTAATAAAAACCGCCTCACCCGGCCTTATGTCTCTGACAAGTTCAAAATTCAATGCATCTATTGCGACACTTTCAGAGGCTATGATGTATTCCTTGCCCATATCTGTATCACGCTGACCAAACGATACTGGCCGGATGCCATGTGGATCCCGAAACCCCAGAACTCCAAAGCCGGTAATCATGGCAACTGCTGCATAACCGCCACTGCATCGCTCATGCAGTCGACTCACTGCATCAAAAACATCGTCCACTTCCAGGCGCAGCTTACCGGAGCGTTGCAATTCCCTTGCAAGAACATTAAGCAGCACCTCAGAGTCTGAATCTGTATTGAGATGTCTTAAATCTTCAACAAAGAGCTCTTTTTTAAGTTCTTCACCATTAGTAAGATTACCATTATGCGCAAGAGTGATTCCATAAGGGGAATTGACATAAAATGGCTGGGCTTCGGCTGAAGAGGAGCAGCCTGCAGTAGGGTAACGCACATGCCCAATACCCACATTACCTCTGAGGTTTAACATATGCCGGGTGTGAAAGACATCCCTGACCATGCCATTGTCCTTGCGCAGAAACAATCGTCCATTTTCATAGGTCACCATACCCGCGGCATCCTGTCCCCGGTGTTGCAAGACCGTCAAGGCGTCATAGATAGCCTGGTTAACGTAATTTTTTGCAACAATACCTACTATTCCACACATTTTAATATTCTAGGTCATTTTCAGCGGGGCAATATGATTAATAAGCGCTGATGATTCTGTCATGGAAACTTCATAACTGTGATATCTGGCCATGTCATCAGGTAAAAAGCGTTCCGCCCATACAGAGATCCTTTCAAAAGGTTGAATTACCAATGAGTTTTTCCACCAATCTGCTGTCGGAATAGCGGTGAAACCGGCAAAAAAAACCACGACCAACACTATAACACCTCCCAGAGCCATCCCAAAAAACAGACCCAGAACCCTGTCTGCAGCAGTCAGCCCTGTTCTGCCCAGTAATTTTACGATCAGAAAGCTGATAACTGTCAGAAGCACCAGGCACAATATAAAAAGCGAAATGAAACCCAGAGCGGCTCTGAGTATAGGAGTATCTATAAAACCTGAAAATAGGGTGGCAAATGCTGAGGAAAATTTGGTGGCGATTATCAGAGCCAGTATCCATGCCAGTATGGAAAAAACAATATTCAGAAAGCCATATATTAAACCTGCAAGAGCAGGCAAGGCAATAATCAGCAGGATAAATATATCTGCGGTTTGCATATCAGCTTAGCGACTACACATCATCAAGGGTATCTGAGTAAAATACCCTCCAGTTTAAATTCCTTTTTTACTCTGTCTCTGGTTGCTTCGGCATCGGATCGCTTAAGTTCGGGTCCAATGCGTACCCTGTAACTGGTCTTGCCGCTCTTCTTCAGCGGCTCTATAAATGAACGAAAACCTGCCTTACGCAAATCCGAATTGAGATCATCGGCATTTGATTTGCTGGCAAAACTACCAACCTGTATCACCCAGGCAGACACACCGACTTTTTCTCTAATGGTACTTTCAGTGCCTTTTACAGTTTCGGGGCCTGGTTTTGTCTGTATTTGTGAACTTGACTTATTCTGGACTGAATCAGTCGAATTTCCAGTTGTAACATCCGCATCTGTATCAGAATCTGCATCGTCGGTAATCAATGGTGCGGTGAATCCGGTATCCTCCGTGATTACAGGCATATCTACCGGAATTGGCGGAATATTCGAGCCACTGATATCAGTGCTGCCCTTCTGGTTATTCAACAGCATGGGAATAAATATCACTGCAAGAATAACGAGGACTGCGGCACCGACCAGTCGCTCTTTTAAGCCCTGTTCCATAATTGAATGCTATATGTGCAGATTGAGATGTTTGATTGCGGCACCGACCGTCAGAAAAGAACCAGTGATAAGAATTCTGTCTTCAGGGCCGACAATATCACGAACATGGTCGAGAGCCAGGGAAACATGAGCATACAAACTGATGTTATCGGTAATTTGTAGCGCGAACAGATCCTGGTTGAGTGTCTCTGCGTCTGCGCCCCTGCTCCCATCCAGACTGACTATATGCCAACAATCAGCGACCTGCTGAAGCATTTCAAAAATTGCCTTGCGATTCTTATCTTTTAACATACCTACAATGATATGGGTCTTGCCCTTGACCGAAAGATTTTTGAGATTGTTAACCAGCAATTCTGCTGCTTGCCGATTATGAGCTACATCAATGATCATCTGGGCCTTGTCAGGTATTATCTGGAATCGCCCCGTAAGATAGAACTCCTGTAATCCTTGGATAATATCCGAGCGGGTGACCGGGAATTTATCTGCCAGCAGGCTCAGAACCTTCAGGACACCTGCCGCATTTGAAACCTGTTGTTTATTATGCAAAGAAGGGAGTGGCATGTTTTTATAGGACAACTTGTTATCTTGCCAGTTCCACATACCACCGGTTGTCATTTCATATTGATAAGCCTGACCAGCCTGGTAAAAATCAGCGCCGATCTCGTTTGCATAATTCATCAGAGTATCAGGTGGATTTCTCTCCGCTGACACTGCAGGTTTTGCCTTTCTCATAATACCTGCCTTCTCACGGCCGATTAATTCTCTGGTATCACCCAGCCAGTTTTCGTGATCCATATCAATGGTAGTAATCAGGGCAACATCAGCATCAAGACAATTGACCGCATCCAGCCTTCCTCCCAGACCCACTTCGAGTATCCCGATGTCAATACCAGCGCGTTGGAAGATATCAAATGCGGCGAGTGTGCCGAATTCAAAATATGTCAGTGAAATATCACCGCGGGCCTGGTCAATACGTTTAAATGATTCACAAAGTTCTTCATCGCTGACCTGCCTGCCGTTGATACAGATCCTTTCGTTATACCGCAAAAGATGAGGTGAGGTATAACAACCATTTTTATAGCCCGCGTTTGCAAGTATGGAACAGAGCATGTTGGCACTGGAGCCCTTGCCATTGGTTCCCGCTATGCTCACGACCGTATAGTCTGGATTCAGGAGACTCATTTTTTCTGCTACAGACATGCATCGATCCAGACCCAGTTCGATAGAGGTAAAGTGCAGACCCTCCTGCCATCTCAACCACTCATCCAGTGTGTCGAAACGCCTGCTGCCCTCGATTTTGGTATTGACCAGTGTCATTTCCCGGGGTGCATACCTTGTTATTGAATGAATTTATCAGCTGGATAACAACAGATGAGATATAGATTATAAGATTAAGTAGCCTGGTGGTGAATCAATTTTGCCAGCAACCCGGCGATCCGGTCCCGCAATTCCCGGCGGTCAACAATCATGTCTATATTGCCGTGCTCGAGAAGAAATTCACTGCGCTGAAAGCCCGCAGGCAGGGTTTCTCGCACAGTTTGTTCAATCACCCGGGGACCGGCAAACCCTATCAAGGCACCGGGTTCAGCAATATTTATATCACCCAGGGTCGCCAGACTGGCGGATACACCGCCCATTGTCGGGTCGGTCATGACTGATATATAGGGTAATTTATTTCTGGCCAGGATACCCAGGGCGGCACTGGTTTTTGCCATTTGCATCAGTGACATCAGAGCTTCCTGCATCCTCGCACCGCCACTTGCAGAGAAACTGACCAAAGAGACATTGTATTGCACTGCGGTATCCACGGCTTTGGCAAATTTCTCACCGACAACCGAGCCCATTGACCCCCCCATGAAATCGAATTCAAAGGCACAGGCAACCAGAGGGATGCCTTTTAACTGACCCATAAATACGACTAAGGCATCAGCCTCACCCGTTTTCTTCTGTGCCTGGGCCAGACGATCCTTGTATTTTTTTGAATCCCGGAAGCGAAGCCTATCTACTGGCCGGATATCAGTACCAATCTCTACCAGTGGCTCTTCATCAAGGAATTGCTCCAGCCTGTTTCTGGCAGATATACGCATATGATGATTACACTTGGGACAAACTTCCAGGTTTCTTTCCAGTTCGGCGCGATATAGCACAGCATTACATTTTACACACTTGGTCCAGACACCTTCAGGTACCGATCGTCTTGATGTGCCATTTGTCTGAATTCTTGACGGGATTAATTTTCGAAACCAGCTCATTATTTATCAATACATCTCTAATTAGAATTTTTCCTCAGGTAACATTTAGTGCAGTTCTCAGGCCAGCAATGAATTTTCCGGCTTCAATAAGCATTTCATCTTTCTTGTCTGTCAAATCCGCAATCAGGCTGACAAGACTACTGCCTACAATTACTGCATCACTGAAAGCGGATACAGATTTTGCCGACTCGGCATCTTTAATACCAAATCCAACCCCGATTGGTAATTCAGTCTTTTGTCTTATATGTCCAATCTTTTCCGAGACGTCACTGATATTCAGTTGATTACTGCCGGTAACGCCTTTTAAAGATACATAATAAAGAAAGCCGCTGGCTTTTGCACAAACTACATCCAGGCGCTTGTCACTGGTCGTTGGTGAAAGCAGAAATACCTGGTCAATTCCATACTTTTTCAGTTCTGCCTGTAGTGCGTCCGATTCCTCGGGAGGCATGTCAACCAGCAATACCCCGTCAACGCCGGCTTCATTGGCTTCTTTTGCGAAACTGTCATAACCCATAATTTCAACCGGATTGAGATAGCCCATTAAAATTAGCGGGGTTTTCTGGTCAGTTTTCCTGAATTCTCTGACCATATCCAGTACGTTATGCAGTCCAATCTTGTGTTTCAGGGCTCGCTCGGTTGAACGTTGGATGACCGGTCCGTCAGCCATGGGATCAGAAAATGGTACGCCCAGTTCAATAATATCCGCACCATTTTCAACCAGAGTATTTAACAGAGGCAAGGTAATATCCGGCGACGGATCACCTGCTGTAATAAAGGGAATAAGCGCCTTTTTATTTCCGGCTTTCAGGTTTTCAAAACAATCTTTGATACGGCCCATAATAGTCAAAAAATTCCATATTGAATATATAGTAAATCGACAGGTTCAGGTTTAAAGCAAGGGTTATGAAGAAAAGAATCTATTGATAACAGTATCTATTTTCTTTTTGCTTTTTTTTTACTTAAAGCCATTTTCAATTCCAGTAGCTCAATGGCCATATCAGGAACTTCTTCATGATGTTTTGATTCATGCGAAGCCAGCCAGCGATCAACTATCTCCATTTAACCTTTACTAATTCGGCAATGTCTCTTCTCTCAAGTCCGTTATCAGAGATAATCGATATCAGCTTGTCTCTGTTATTCATGGCTCAGAGGGTTATTCCCTTCAGTGCGGCAACTGTCTGTATATCCTTGTCTCCTCGACCTGACAGATTAATTACAATTATTTCATCCCTTGACATATCCGGTGCCAGCTTATCCACATAGGCCAGCGCATGACTGGACTCCAGTGCCGGCATAATACCCTCAGTCCGGGTCAGGTTATGAAACGCTGCCATAGCCTCATCATCATTGATCGCAACATAGGTCGCGCGGCCACTGTCTTTCAACCAGGCATGTTCCGGACCGACGCCCGGATAATCGAGTCCGGCTGATACCGAATGTGTTTCAATTATTTGTCCGTCCTCGTCTTCCATTAGATAGGTACGATTACCGTGCAGTACTCCGGGACTGCCCGCGTTGAGCGGCGCGGCATGGTGACCGGTTTCGAGACCCTCTCCACCTGCTTCGACACCATAGAGCCGGACTGATTTGTCATTTATAAAGGGATAAAACAGGCCAATGGCATTTGAACCACCACCAACACAGGCCACCAGTGCGTCAGGCAGTTTTCCTGTCATTTCCAGACACTGTTCACGGGCTTCTCGCCCGATCACGGCTTGGAAATCACGTACCATCGCTGGATATGGATGGGGGCCTGCAACGGTACCAATGATATAAAAGGTATTATCAACATTGGTCACCCAGTCACGCATTGCCTCATTCAGGGCATCCTTGAGTGTCTTTGAGCCTGCTTCTACGGCCACCACCGTGGCACCCAGTAATTTCATCCGGAATACATTTGTCGACTGCCGCTTTATGTCCTCAGATCCCATATAAACAATGCATTCAAGACCCAGCCGCGCGGCAACTGTAGCACTGGCTACACCATGTTGGCCGGCACCAGTCTCGGCAATTATCCGGGTCTTGCCCATGCGCTGCGCCAGCAAAGCCTGACCCACTGTGTTATTTACTTTGTGGGCACCGGTATGGTTCAGATCTTCACGCTTGAGGTAAATTTGCGCACCACCCAGCTTTTCCGACCATCGCCTGGCGTGGTATAGAGGTGAAGGGCGACCTACGTAATGCTTGAGTTCATATTCCAGCTCGGCATTAAACTCTGGATCTTTGAGGTATTTTTCATAGGCCTTGGTGAGTTCCTCAAGCGGGCCCATCAGTGTCTCCGCAACAAACCGGCCACCGTATGGTCCAAAATGCCCCCTGGCATCCGGCAGGGTGATCTGATTGTCGTTATCTGCTGAACTGGTGTTTGCTGTACTGCTGGTATTACGCATTTCTAACCTCGCGAATAAATTCTAAAATTTTGCCTGCATCCTTAATGCCCCTGCCAGATTCTACACCACCGCTCACATCAACTGCATACGGCCTGACCTGTTTTATCGCTGTGACGACGTTATCTGCTGTCAGTCCGCCTGCAAGGATGACAGGTTTTCCAATATTCTGGGCAGCCTCAGTCCAGTCAAAGGCGCGGCCAGTGCCACCATAAATACCCTTGACGAAGGCATCGAGGAGCAAGGCAGAAGCCTGCTTAAAGCGTTTGGCTTCAGCCACCAGATTGACGTTATCGTGCATTCTAACTGCCTTGATGTAGGGTTTGGAATAGCCGTCGCAGTGGTCCGGGGATTCATCTCCATGGAACTGCAACAGATCAAGCGCAACCTGTTCTAGGATCTCGATGATCTTGTCTCGCTCCGAATTGACGAAAAGTCCCACCTTGCACACAAAAGGCGGCACTCGCTTGCAAATATCGGCAGCTGTACTAGCTGAAATAGCGCGCGGGCTGTCAGGATAAAACACGAAACCCAGTGCATCCGCGCCTGCATCGACAGCAGCCAATGCGTCCTCCAGGCGAGTAATGCCGCAAATCTTGACCCGTACTCTCTCTTGCTGCATGTGTACCAAACTTGTCTCCGATCAATATCCGTTATTATCTCTTGTCAGCTGATTAGCTCATCGATGTTACCATCTACAGCATGACAGGCCAGTCTGACCCACCCAGGCTCGGAATTCCGAAATGCTCGGGGTATTCAATGCTCTTCAGGTACAGGCCGTCAGGGGGTGCAGTGACTCCACCAAGACGTCGATCCTGGCTTTCGAGTACCTGTTGCGCCCAGGTCACGGGTTCCTTGCCAGCGCCAATAGCCATCAAGACGCCGGCTATGTTTCGTACCATGTGGTGTAAAAAAGCATTGGCCGCGATATCCAGAGCAATACAGTTGTTCATTCGCCTGATTTCCAGCCTTTTCACAGTGCGGACCGGGCTCTTTGCCTGGCATTGGCTATCGCGAAAGGAACTGAAATCATGTTCACCAATCAGACAAGCAGCCGCCTTATTCATCAATTCAACATCCAGTGGGCGATATTCCCAGGTAATCAATTTGCCGAGAATCCCGGGTCTGGTTGGACGGTTCAATATCAGGTACCGGTAGCGCCGCTCGGTCGCTGAAAACCGTGCGTGAAATTCATCACTAACGGGTTTTGCCCATAACAGGCTGATGTCCATAGGCAAGTGTACATTGCCACCAAAGACCCAGGCCTTCGCTTCACGTTGCTTGCCGCTTTCCAGGTGGATAACTTGTTGCAGAGCGTGCACACCGGCGTCGGTTCGGCCGGCACAAATAACCGAAACCGGCTCATCGGCAACTTCTGACAAGGCTGTTTCTACAATTGACTGGATTGAGGTAGCGTGGGGTTGTGTTTGCCAGCCAAAGTAAGCTGCACCGGAATATTCCAGACCAATCGCTATTTTCATAGAAAAGTAAAGATGCCGAAAAGAAGTGAGTAACAGGAAGAAACGTGGTCAGATCTGCAGACCGATGGCTCTCTAGATTTGACCAAGCAACTCCTCGGCCTGTTGCCGCTGATCATCGTTACCTTGTGTGATCACATCATCCAGAATGGATTTTGCATTGTCGATGTCACCCAGTTCAATATAGGCCTTGGCCAGATCCAATTGGGATGCAATATCCTGTTCCTCATCATCAGAACTGACCGTGAAGGTCTCGTTATCCTTAATCGAATCATCGACATTAATATCTTCCAGTTCCAGGTTTACCTCGCGAGGACTGTCATCGTCTTCCGGTTCCACTGCGAGTTTGGCTTCATCCGGACGCTTCGGCATTTCCATTGTCTGATTCAGGTCCAGTTCATAATCATCCGAAGTGGCCTCTGAACCTTGGCCTGATTCAGCGCTTTGATCCAGTGATAGATCCAGATCCAGGCCATTGCCAGCAAAAGTTTCTTCTCCTGCATCTTCGCTTTCAGGAACATCCATGGAAGTTCGGGTAGCTGTAATATCAAGCAGGTTGTCGTCATCATTCACCTCATACTGACTGGTACTACTGACATTCATGAGATCTTCGTCGGCCGGCCTGCTTTTTGAAACATCCAGTATGTCATCTTCAAGATCGGAATCCTGCTTGTCTTTATCGAAATCAAAAGAGGTGTCCAACAGGTCAAGATCGACAGAACGTGACTCCGCGTTCTCATCGTTTTCCAGTGAAAGATCCAGCTTGCTGGTATCAACACCACTGGTTTCTTCAACGGATTCTGCACTATCATCCAGCGACAGGTCCATATCCAGTGAAGGTGCTTCAGCAGCTGTTTCTTCTGTATCAAGCTTGAGTGTGCTCAGGTTTTCCGGAGATTCATTTTCTGGACTCTCATTATCATCCAGTGAAAAATCAAAAGATGATTCATCACCCGACGGAGTTGAACTTTCACCAACATCTGCTTGATCCTTGGCTTCATCATCAGAATCAAGAGAGAAATCAAAAGAAGATTCGTCCGTAGACCCGGAATCTATGCTGCTATCCTTGCCGGGTTGGTCAAGAGGAAATTCCAGCGTGTGGTCATCAAGTGCTGAGGGAATCTCGGAAGTCGTATCTGCCTCTTCTCCAGCGCTGCCAGTGAAATCCATTGATTGTTCTTCGCTGGAACCACCGGAAACATCAAAAATGTCGCTGGCTTCCAGGCCTTCACTTTCGTCACTGCCTGAAGAAGTGGAAAATGCCATCGCATCTTTATCTTCTCTATCATCCCCCCTAGCTTCCGGGACTGAGGTAAGGTCGAGGATATCGTCTTCATCATCATCTTCTGCCAGGGTACCCATCGTGGCACCGGCAGTTCCGGCTGTGACATCCAGAATATCCTCTTCTTCAACTTCTTCCGGTGCATCAAAATCCAGTGTGTCATCAGCAGCTGATGTCAAATCAAGATCAAAATCTATGGCGGACTCGGTTGCTTCTCCATCACCGGCAATATTGACGATACCGCTACCCCCTGTCGATGATGGGGCTTCCTCTTCTTCCCCCTCTACAGGTTCAGCAAACAATTCCCGATTGGGCGAAATTTCCTGCCACATGGCAAGGGCCATAGTCCAGTAATCGCCCTCGCCATTGACCTTGTCATGCAGGACTTTTGCGGCCTCTTCATATGCCTTCTTGTTGTTGGCGGCATAGTAGACTTCAAGTAACTTGGTATGAAAATTAAGGTTGTCAGGTTCTTTTTCAAGTGCTTGCTTGACCACTTGCTCGGCTTGATCAAAATCCTCATAAGCGAGATATACGTTCACATCGGCAAGTGGATCTTCCTCAGTTTCATCCGCCGCCGGCACAGCTGTCGCTGTTACCGTAGTTTTCCCTTCAGGAGACATAACTTGGGTCTGGTCCGAAACATCTTCGATATCTTCCACAAACCCGACATCATCATCTGGCAACTCGCTTTCATCTTCCATACCAACCGGCAGTAAGGTATCCGCCTCGGAATCCACAACATCCGTTTCATTGCCGGCCTCCTCAATGAGACCTATGTCAGGCTCATCCATTGCAGCCGCAGCTTCATCAGCAGCCTTTTCTTCAGCCTTGGCACGGCGTTTTTTGAGGATAGAAAGTAACATAAGCAACAACAGGGCACCGACCGCACCAGCCACATAATTGAGGTACGATTTGGCAGTCTCGACCAGACCACTGATCTGGCCCGGCATATCTTTGAGGACAGCGGGAATTCCCTTCAGTGTCTCGGGAATATTTTTCATCCACTCAGGAATTGTGATGTTTTCCAGAACTCCGGAAATAAAGCCGAGCGGGCCTTCATCAATGGCAGTTTCTCCAGTGGTGGCCGGTGCTTGCTTCGCTGGCTCTGTTTTGGCCATATCCTCAGGGGCTTCAGCAGCTTTTGTTTCAGGCTCCGTCTCAGGTTCTGCCTGCGCCTCTGCCTCGGCTGCAGCCGCAGCTACCTGTTCCTGCAGCATGGCCAGTTCATTTTCCTTGAGATCAATTAAGCGTTTCATATCATCGATGATCTCGTCGGTCTCTGCGATCTGATCCCGCAACTCATCATTTTCCTGGGTCAACGCGTCCAGGGATTCCCTGGCAAGAACCAACTCACGATCAAATTGCTGAGACTCTGTACCAGATCCATCGCCGGCTACCTGACCGTCTTCTCCAGGTGTGACCAGCCGCAATTCAGGACGGCCCTCTTCAGTGACTTCCGTATCAGTAATAGTTGGTTCGGCTGCTTCCGGTGTTGGTGCTTCCCTTGTCTCTGATTCTGTGATGACTGTCGCAGTTTCCCGGCCGCTGACTCCCTCGGGACGCTCAGGTGCAGCGGCGGCTACTGCAGAACGGGCCTCGGCCCAGAGTTCGTTCTGGTTATTGGTCATGGCAAAGGCTTCGGCCTTATCCAGAGAGCGAATCTCTGGCATGTCAGGCAACTGCAATACCTGACCACGTTTGAGACCATTGATGTTTCCATTAATAAAGGCTTCCGGGTTTGCCCGCAGGATCGCGAACATCATTTGCTGGATACTCACCGAAGTGTCCGGTCGCAGGTTTTTTGCCAGGGACCACAGCGTATCACCGGTTACTACCGGCCCATACTGATCTCCTACCACAAAAGTCCGTGTTCCGGTTGTTGGTGCGGGCTGAGGACGGGGCGTGGCCACACGTGAAGCAGGCGGCGGTGTATATTCCGGATTATAGACCACCCTATTGTCTTCAATGGCACGGGGTTTGGGCTCGGGCTCAGGCGCGGAAATTTGCATACGCTGACTGCGTGTGGGACTGCTCAGCCGTTGCTGGGTAAATTCATTGGAATAAATTGGCGGATCCAGCAAGACGGTGTATTCCCGGTAAAGACGGCCATTGTCCCAGCTTACTTCCAGAAGAAAATTCAGAAAAGGCTCGCGTATCGGATCTACACTGTATACCCGGATGTAGTCGCCGCCACGCTCGGTTTCCTTGACGACAAAATTCAACTCCTGCAGAACCATCGCTCGGGGAATACCGGCCCGGGCAAATGCCTCGCTGTCGGCAAGCTGCACCTGCATGCTGTCCAGTTCCACAACCGTGGGCGAGAGCAGTTCTATCTTGGCCTCAAAGGGCTCATTCAGGGCGGATTCAAGCTGCAACTTGCCGAGACCCAGTGCCTGCGCAAGGCCGGGAGCCACAGCCAGAAACACGTAAACTAACAGCCTTGCTCTCATTCCTATAACGTCCTAAGCGGATTCATAATTTTGTTGTTGGTGGAATCAGGTGATCAAATTCAGGTATAGCCGAAAACCCGGTGTCGGCCCCCGGCCAGTAGTATTTTTGAAAAAAATTTTAATTATCAATATGTTAACAACTTGTCACCGAAAATAATAGCGTATTTTCTCCACTCCTGAGGGGAACAAACTGATTAAATTTTAATCAATACCCGCCCAAAAAATAGGCACATCTCGCCCCTTTTGAACCTACGAACTTCCTTTACAATAGCTACTTAACTATAGTTTATAAATAACTTTTTACCAAAATTTCAGCAATTTGGATACTATTTAGTGCCGCCCCTTTGCGGATATTGTCAGATACGACCCAGAGGTTTAAACCCAGGGGGTGGGATATGTCTTCACGGATTCGACCGACATAGACCGGGTCTCGTCCGGTGGCCTCGGTCACCGCGGTGGGATAACCCCCGTCCTTCCGCTCATCTACAACCTCGATTCCCGGGGCCTTGCTCAGGATCTCGGTCGCCTCTGCGGCCGTGATCTTCTTTTCAGTTTCAATGTGCACGGCTTCTGAATGCCCGTAGAAGACTGCTACCCGAACCGTGGTGGGATTAACCAGGATAGACTCATCCTCGAAGATCTTGCGGGTTTCCCAGACTATCTTCATTTCTTCCTTGGTGTAGCCATTGTCCTGAAAAGTGTCGATATGCGGTAGAGCATTGAATGCGATCTGTTTGGGATAGACTTTGCATTCTGCAGATTTACCGTTCAACAGGGCCGCAGTCTGTTGCGCCAGTTCCTCGATGGCTTCCTTGCCGGTACCTGACACCGCCTGGTAAGTACAGACGTTTATTCGACGGATGCCGACGGCATCATAAATCGGTTTTAAGGCGACCAGCATCTGGATGGTCGAGCAATTTGGATTGGCAATAATGCTACGGTTTTTGTAGTCAGCAATCGCACTGGCATTCACTTCTGGTACAACCAGCGGGATGTCCTTGTCATAGCGAAACTGAGAGGTGTTATCGACTACAACGCAACCGGCCTCTGCGGCCCGCGGTGCATGAATTTTTGATACCGAGGCACCTGGAGAAAACAGGCCGATTTGGACATCACCGAAATCAAATGAATCCAGCTCCTGTACAACTAGTTCCTGCCTGCCGAATTGAACCTTCTTCCCTGCAGAACGTTCACTGGCCAGGGCATAAACCTTGTCGACAGGGAATTTGCGCTCGGCAAGTATGGATAACATGACTTCACCGACCGCCCCGGTCGCACCAACGACTGCAACATTAAATTTTCTGCTCATAGTTCAAATTATCCTAAATCGGATTCTTGTCACTCAGAGGTACTTTAGAGGGCTGCAACGATAGCATTACCCATGTCTGTCGTTGAGATGGCCTGATCTCCAGAGCGGCAAATGTCCGGTGTTCGTAGACCGTTAGCAAGGACTTTTTTTACTGCGGCCTCAATGCGGTTAGCATGGCTTATTTCATTCAGTGAATAACGTAACATCATAGCCACGGATAATATTGTTGCCAGTGGATTTGCCTTGTTTTGACCGGCAATATCCGGTGCAGAACCGTGAATCGGTTCATACAATCCCTGGCCTGTCTGATTCAAAGAGGCTGATGGTAACATACCAATGGAACCGGTAAGCATGGATGCGAGATCTGAGAGAATGTCACCGAACATATTGGTCGTGACGATAACGTCAAATTGTTTCGGATCCCGCACCAGCTGCATAGCCGCGTTATCTACATACATATGTTGCAGGCTAACATCGGGATAATCTGCAGCGACTTCGGTAACGACCTCGCGCCATAACTCAGTCGCCTCCAGGACGTTGGCCTTATCTACAGAACAGATTTTGCCACTACGTTTTCTGGCTACTTCAAACGCCATACCGGCAATCCGGCGAATCTCTGCCTCATTATATACAAGGGTATTGAAGCCCTCGCGCAGATTGTCTGAAGTACGGCGCATACCCCTGGGTTCACCAAAGTAAATCCCTCCGGTGAGTTCCCGGACGATCATGATATCGAGACCGGCGACAATCTCCGGCCTCAGTGTCGAGGCGTCCGCCAGCGCGCTGTGCACAATGGCAGGACGCAGATTGGCATACAGTCCCAGCCCGGAACGGATAGCCAATAGACCACGCTCAGGGCGCAAAGAACGCTCAATGGTTTCCCATTTGGGTCCGCCCACCGCGCCAAGCAATACGGCATCGGATGCCCGTGCTTTTTCCAGCGTCTCTTCGGGCAGAGGTTTGCCGCTCACATCCACGCCATGGCCGCCGATTGCACCATGGTCAATCTGAAGTTTTAGTTCATGATCAGTAATCAGGGCTTGTAGTACTTTCTCAGCCTCTGCAATTATCTCGGGACCAATACCGTCACCGGGGAGCACCAGAATTTTTGCTGTCACTGTATGTGAAATTCCGTCTGGGGGTTGAATAAAAAAGGTTGCACAGCATACCTCAAGTAACAATGGACTTCGACTGGGATATGCGCGATCGCCTATCGTTCATGGCCTCATATGCTGTTATCCAGGTTGCCATGATTACCATGCCGCCACCCAGCCATTCCCTGATTGTTGTAATCTCATCAGTCAGTAATATCGCAGAAACTGCGCCAGCCACGATTTCAAACAGAAACAGAACAGCGGAACGGTGAACTGGCAGGTGAGTAACACCGTACTGCGCAGTATAGGTCATCACTAGCATACCGATGCTCCCGGTTGCCAGTACCAGCATTAAGGATGCAGCCTTGAACTCCGGAGGCACCGGCTGCAGGACCAGGACGCCAATTCCTGACAACAGGATTACCCCGAGGAACGCCGGGATCAGTTTAAGAATCATTGGTATATCACCCAGTTTGCGGATGCAGATATTCATCACAGAAAAGGCAAACCCAGCAGTTATGGCTAGGACATCAGCACGATCAATATTCCATGGATTTGGTTCATTGGGTAACCACAATATGATAAAGGCACCGGTCAAAGCCAATACGATGGAAAACACTGCGACAGGTGACGGTCGCTCTTTTAAAACCACCCATCCCAGCAGTACGGACCAGATGGGTGAGAGATAAAATAACAGCAATATCCGGACAATCGTGCCCTCAAGGACAGCAAGAATAAAGCCCAGATTGGCACAGCCTGCTGTCAATGCAACTATGAATAACAACCCCGGTTGCCTGGAAAAGCCCCCCAGGTGCAAAAACATCCGTGGCAGCAAAGGCAAAAGGGCTGCAATGTAAATCAATAAAGACCCCCATAACCCGGGGATACCCTGTGCTTCCAGCAAGCGCATGGGATACCACAATAATCCCCAAAGCGTGGCAGCAATCAGACAACTCAGGATCGGTAAAAGGCTTGAGAGATTTTTGGTCGACATGTGCAGATAGCCTATACTACGAGGCCGTTTTTTTATAATGAATCATAAAATCCTCATGAATCCCGGACTGGATCTGTTACAACCCTACCCGTTTGAAAAACTCGCCGGAATAAAGTCGGGGGTAAAACCGGCAAGCGATAAACAACCGATCGATTTGTCAATAGGTGAGCCCAAACATGAAACACCAGGCTTTATTCTGCAGGAATTATCCCGACAGTTGAAAGGTGCGGCCTCATATCCCAAGACCCATGGCAATAAAGATTTAAGGCAAGCAATCGTGGACTGGCTGATCCGACGTTTCCACCTGCCAGCGGGTAGTCTGCATCAGGGACACCATGTCTTGCCGGTCAATGGTACCCGGGAAGCACTGTTTGCCTTTGCACAATGTCTGATTAATCGAAATAACAAGAATGCAGTCGTGGTCTCCCCCAATCCTTTCTATCAAATATATGAAGGTGCCGCATTACTGGCCGGTGCCTCGCTCTATTATGTCAACTGTTATCGGGAAAGGGACTTTATTCCTGATTTCTCTTCGGTACCGGAACCAGTCTGGAAAAATACTGAACTTGTCTTCATCTGTTCACCCGGAAACCCTACCGGCGCAGTCATAAACAGCAGCGAATTACAACATTTGATCGAATTGGCGGACCATTATGATTTTATGGTAGCAGCAGATGAATGCTACTCGGAAATATACCTGCGCGAAGATTCTCCGCCGGTTGGTCTGTTGCAAGTCGCTGCTGAAATGGGTCGAAATGATTACAGTCGATGCATCGTGTTTCATAGCCTGTCAAAACGCTCCAATGTGCCAGGGATGCGCTCTGGTTTTGTTGCAGGTGATAAAAAACTCATTGCCGAATTCTTCCGATACCGGACTTATCATGGTTGTGCCATGCCCCTGTTCACCCAGGCCGCAAGTACCGTAGCCTGGCAAGATGAGGAACACGTGATAGAAAATCGGCGGCAGTATCGTGAAAAATTTGATGCTGTACTGGGTATTCTGACAAACCTTATGACTGTTGACAGGCCGGATGCCAGCTTTTATCTCTGGCCAGAGATCGCAGATGGCGATGACATAGCGTTTGCCCGCGGACTCTTTGCCGAACAGAACGTAACTCTTTTGCCAGGCAGTTTCCTTTCCCGCACGGCAAATGATATAAATCCGGGCAAGGGACATCTTCGAATTGCACTGGTGGCTCCGCTCGGAGAATGTATCGATGCTGCAAACCGAATAAAAGAATACATTACTAAAACAACAGGAAAATGATATGAGTCAGCTTGAAAACATCATTAACGAACATTTTGAAAATCGGAGTGGGATCTCCCCCTCATCTGCAAGCCAGGAACTTAGAGAGGCCGTGACAAAAGCGCTCAATGGTCTCGACAGTGGCAAGCTCCGGGTTGCAGAGAAGAAAGATGGTGACTGGGCAGTTAACCAATGGTTGAAAAAAGCAGTGTTATTATCTTTCCTGCTGGAAGGGAATCGTGTCATAGATGGCAGTTTCACCAACTACTATGACAAGGTGCCCTGCAAATTTACTGGTCTCGACAAGGCTGGCTTTGAAACAATCGGTGCACGCATTGTTCCGCCGGCAACGGCACGTCGTGGAAGTTATGTGGCACCTGGCGTCGTGATGATGCCAAGCTATGTCAATATTGGCGCCTACGTCGATTCAGGCACCATGGTCGACACCTGGGCCACCGTGGGATCCTGTGCCCAGATTGGCAAAAACGTTCATCTCTCGGGCGGAGTGGGGATCGGGGGTGTACTTGAACCCCTGCAGGCCAACCCGACCATCATTGAAGACAATTGTTTTATTGGTGCCCGCTCCGAAGTCGTGGAAGGTGTCATCGTCGGTGAAGGATCCGTCATTTCCATGGGTGTCTATATCGGCCAGAGTACCCGGATCTATAACCGGGAAACCGGAGAGATCAGCTTTGGGCGGATACCACCAGGCTCGGTTGTAGTCTCGGGAAACCTGCCCTCAAAAGATGGTAAATACAGTCTTTACTGTGCCGTGATAGTCAAGCAGGTGGATGAAAAGACCCGCAGCAAGGTCGGGATTAATGAATTGTTACGTAATATATGAACAGACAGACGGCTAATGTTGGGCAACTGCAGTCTCGATCTCCGTGGCCAGGTGCCCGGCAATCCTGTCGACCTGGCCGGATTCTTCTCCTTCAACCATCACCCGGATAAGTGGTTCGGTACCGGACGTGCGTATCAGAACCCGTCCCCGGCTACCCAATTCCATTTCTGCACTCTTGATGGCATCAGGAATTCCGTTTAACTTTAATGGATCAACGCGTTGGGTCACGCGCACATTGATCATCTTTTGCGGATATTTGATCACTCCTTTTTTAATATCATGCAGGGTCTTGCCAGTCCGGCTTATGGCCTGCATGACTTCCAGTGCCGAGATAATGCCGTCGCCGGTCGTGGTTTTTCTAAGGTTTATCAGATGACCCGAAGTCTCCCCTCCCAGAATGAGATTCTTTTGATAGAGCAGTTCCATGATGTAGCGGTCACCAACAGGGGCCCGTAAAAAATCAAGTTCCATGGCCTTGATCGCCTGTTCCAGTCCCAGGTTACTCATCAGGGTACCGACAACAGCACCATTCAGGTTTGCAAGGTTCTCGCAAGCCATGATGTAAAGAATTTCATCGCCGTCGACCAACTCGGCCTTTTCATCCACCATGATCAGACGGTCACCATCTCCATCAAACGCAATACCCAGATCAGCATCTGCCTTAATAACCTCGCCCCTGAGGTTTTCCGGGGACGTAGCGCCAACCTTGTCATTAATATTGAAGCCATCTGGTTCAGTGCCGATGGTAATAATACTTGCCCCAAGCTCCTCAAATAGAGGCGGAGCAATGTCATAGGTAGCTCCATGAGCACAATCAATCACAATCTTCAGACCGGAAAGATCCATGCCTGGACGAATGCAGGATTTACAAAATTCTATATAACGCCTGCGAGCATCGACGATGCGCTTCGCCTTGCCGAGTCTTTTCGAGCTAACAACCTCCAGGGGCTTATCCAGTACCGCTTCAATTTCAAGCTCGATGCTGTCGGGCAACTTTTTGCCCTCGCCTGTAAAAAACTTGATGCCATTATCCTGGAAGGGATTATGTGAGGCGCTGATTACAATACCGGCCTGGGCGCGGGTATTTTTTGCAAGAAAGGCGATACCCGGCGTGGGCATGGGGCCGAGTAAACGGATATCCACTCCGGCCGCAGAGAGGCCGGCTTCAAGCGCCGACTCAAACATGTATCCCGAAACTCGGGTGTCCTTGCCGATGACTACAGGACCCTTGTCCTTGTCAGCGAGTACCCGACCCGCGGCCCATCCGAGTTTCATCACAAACTCTGGGGTTATGGGCGGTTCACCGACGCATCCACGGATACCATCGGTACCGAAATATTTTCGTTCCGTGCTGATAAAGGGCCCCTTGGATGCTTGTGTGATACGGTTCAGCTTTCGGCAAGATTACCTGTGAACTGAACTTTCCATCAAATCGTTACTTGATTAAGCGGGCCTTGCCGGTGGTTCACCGTGAGGCGTATCTTCTTTACTGGACTCACCGTTTTCCACCTTGCTGGCGTTATCCGGATGATCGTCATCATCCCAGTCAGCGGGCGGTCCTGGTTCCTTGCCTTGCATGATGGTATCGATCTGGTCCCTGTCGATGGTTTCATACTTCATCAAGGCATCAGCCATCATATCCAACTTGTCGCGATTATCCGTCAGAAGTTTTTCGGCACGGCGATAATTACGATCGATGATGTTCTTTATTTCTTCATCGATGAGGTGCGTGGTCTCGTCGGAGATGGCCTTGTGCTTGGTCACTGAATGACCAAGAAAGACTTCGTCTTCTTCCTCGCTGTAGGTCAGAGGACCGAGTTTGTCTGAAAGACCCCAGCGAGTCACCATGTTACGGGCAATTTGTGTCGCTCGCTCGATGTCGTTACTGGCACCCGTGGTGACATGCTCATGGCCAAAGACGATCTCTTCTGCCAGTCGGCCACCGAACATCGAGGAAATCATGCTTTCGAGTTGTTCCTTGCTCTGACTGTACTTGTCCTCTTCCGGCAGATACATGGTGACACCCAGTGCCCGCCCGCGGGGGATAATTGTTACCTTGTAAACCGGATCATGCGACGGTACCAGTAGTCCGACTATAGCATGACCCGCCTCATGATATGCGGTAAGACGTTTGTCTTTTTCACTCATGACCATAGAGCGGCGTTCTGCACCCATCATGATCTTGTCCTTGGCACGCTCGAAATCATCCATATCGACAAGTTTTTTATTTGCGCGAGCGGCAAACAACGCTGCCTCATTGACCAGATTGGAAAGATCAGCGCCGGAAAAACCGGGGGTACCCCGGGCAATAATTGAAGGTTTCACATTATCGTCCAGGGGGACCTTGCGCATGTGTACTTTCAATATCTGTTCCCGACCGCGGATGTCCGGCAACGGCACGACAACCTGACGGTCAAAACGGCCAGGCCTTAACAAGGCAGGGTCAAGCACATCGGGACGGTTAGTTGCGGCGATAACAATCACGCCCTCGTTACCTTCAAAACCGTCCATCTCTACTAACAACTGGTTCAGTGTCTGTTCGCGTTCATCATGACCGCCACCCAGACCGGCACCACGATGACGCCCTACTGCATCGATCTCGTCAATGAAAATGATACATGGGGCATGTTTCTTGGCGTTCTCAAACATATCACGCACACGTGATGCGCCGACACCCACGAACATCTCGACAAAGTCGGAACCTGAAATGGTGAAAAATGGTACTTTTGCCTCACCGGCGATAGCGCGTGCCAGCAGCGTCTTACCAGTACCCGGAGGACCAACCATGAGAACCCCGCGCGGGATCTTGCCACCAAGTTTCTGAAACTTGCCGGGGTCACGCAGGAATTCGACCAGCTCATTGACCTCTTCCTTGGCCTCTTCTATACCGGCTACATCATTGAAGGTGACCTTGACCTGATCTTCACCGAGGAGACGGGCACGACTCTTGCCAAACGACAAAGCTCCCCCTCGACCTCCACCACCCTGCATCTGACGCATAAAGTATATCCAGATACCCAGTAACAACAGAATGGGGAACCAGGAGATGAGCGCGTGGGCCCAGAGGGAATTGTCCGGTTCCAGTCCGGTAATCTCGACATTATTATTCAGTAATGTCCCGATCAGCGCATCATTATTTGTCTCGGGGCTGTAGGTTGAAAAACGTGAATCATCGACACGTTTGCCCGAGATTTTATTGCCTTCAATCGTGACCTGTTTGACATTGCCTGTCTTCACCTCGCTGATGAAGGTTGAGTACGGCACGTTGGTGACAATGGGCGCAGAAAGGTTTTTAAACACCAGCATCAAGACCAGTGTAATGACAATCATTAGAACCAGTGTTCTGGCAGTCTCGTTCAAATCAAATACCTCTTATTCGGAAATATTTCATACAGTTAACTATAACACCATATTAGGGTCTTAGGGTCGATAGTCACGCCCCAAGAGATAAAATTCCCTGGAACTTTCCCTGGAAGCTTGGGGATTTCGAGAGATGATCCGGGGAAAATGTTCCTGAAGGCTTTTCCTGAATTCATCCACACCTTCTCCCTGAAACAGTTTGACCAGAATATCGCCTCCCGGTTGCAGGACTTCCAGCGCGAGATCCCTGGCCAACTCGGCCAGATGTACGCTGCGGGTTTGATCGCTTGATTTTATACCAGATATATTGGGGGCCATATCGGAGATTACAAGGTCTGCCCTGTTACCTCCCAGGGCACTTAGACAGGCGTCAAGGACCTCCTGTTCCCTGAAGTCTCCCTGAATAAAACTGACTCCTTTTATATTGTCCATGGGCAAAATATCGACAGCAATCACGCGACCCTGTTTCCCGGTTTTTTTGGCGGCATATTGTGACCAGCTTCCTGGCGCTGCCCCGAGGTCTACTACCAATTGCCCCGGACGAAAAAGGTTGTCCTTTTCATCAACCTCGATCAGCTTGAAAACCGCGCGGGAGCGATAGTCTGATCGCTGCGCCTGTTTAACAAAGGGATCACGGTGTTGCCTTTGCAACCAGCGCTGGCTGCTGGGTTTTCTGGCATGTGGTCTTCTGGACATCAGGGAAAATTATAAACAGCGGTAAGCGTTAGTGACGGCCAACTTAAACGTCATTCGTAACGCACGACGAGTATCTCATACTCCTGTACGCCACCAGGTGCCTTGACCTCGACGACTTCCCCTTCTTCCTTGCCAATCAATGCCCGGGCTACTGGAGAAGTAATGGAGATCAAGCCTTGTTCGATGTCTGCCTCAATTTCACCCACGATTTGGTAAGTGACCTCTTGCTTATTTTCAAGGTTCATGAGTTCGATCGTCGCACCGAAAACCACACGACCCTCTGATTCCAGGTTGGCGACTTCGATGATCTGCGCATCGGCCAGTGCGGATTCAATGGATGCAATACGTCCCTCAAGGAAACTCTGCTGTTCACGCGCAGCATGATATTCCGCATTCTCACTGAGGTCGCCGTGCGCGCGTGCTTCCGCAATGGCTTCGGTGATCCGGGGCCGATCAACTGTCTTCATGGCTTTCAGTTGCTCACGCAATCGTAGTGCACCTTTTGCGGTAATGGGTGCCTTGCTCATAACAACTCCTTTATGTGAATTCCCTATGTAATTCCTGCAAGCTGTTCACAGCCGTTGAATTACCCTGCTTCAATGCAAGAACGGTGGCATGGGCTCCGGCCATGGTCGTGGTATAAAACACCTTGTGATTCAGAGCGGTACGGCGGATGGAATAGGAATCGGCAATTGCTTGCTTGTCTTCGGTAGTATTCACTATGAGGTCTATTTCATCATTTTTCAACATATCAACGATATGAGGTTGTCCTTCCCTGACCTTGTTCACACCTAGGCATTCCAGACCGGCATCCCTGAGTGCCCTCGCCGTACCGTGTGTGCCACACAACAGGAAACCGATATTGGCGAGTTCCCTCGCCACCTTCACAGCTTCTGCCTTGTCTTCATCACGGACACTGATAAACGCCAGCCCTGAATTGGAGATGTTTTCACCCACAGCCAGTTGGCCCTTGGCGAAGGCCTCGGCAAATGTCATACCGATACCCATGACCTCACCGGTGGATTTCATTTCAGGACCGAGCAGGGAATCAACACCTGGGAATTTAATGAACGGAAATACAGACTCCTTAACGGAGTAATACGATGGCATCTTGACCGTTGTGACTCCCTGTTCCGCCAGAGGCAGTCCAACCATGCATTTTGCTGCCACCCGGGCCAGCGAGATGCCGGTCGCTTTTGACACGAATGGCACAGTGCGTGAGGCCCTGGGATTGACCTCGAGGACATAGATATCATCGCCCTGGATGGCTAACTGGGTGTTCATCAAACCTACCACATTCAGTTTTTTCGCCATGGCACAGACCTGGTTGCCAATCCGTTGTTGAATACCTTCATCCAAACTGTAGGGCGGCAATGAACAGGCAGAATCACCGGAGTGCACACCGGCCTGTTCAATGTGTTGCATGATGCCGCCGATAACGACGGTATTGCCGTCACAGATGGCATCCACATCCACTTCAATGGCATCGCGCAGGAAACGGTCCAGCAGCACAGGTGATTCGTTCGAGACAGCCACGGCATCGCGTATGTAGCTACGTAATTCCTTTTCATTGTATACAATCTCCATGGCCCGGCCGCCCAGGACATAGGAAGGACGTACTACCAGCGGGTAGCCAATCTCGTTGGCCAGTTCCACCGCCTGTTCATCATTTCGCGCCGTGCGATTCGGGGGTTGCATAAGATCCAGTTCGACTAGCAGTTTCTGGAATCGCTCACGGTCCTCGGCCAGGTCGATGGAATTCGGTGAGGTACCAATAATAGGGGCGCCGGCGGCGTCCAAATCACGGGCCAGTTTTAATGGTGTCTGCCCGCCGTACTGAACGATGACCCCATAAGGTTTTTCCAGGTCAATGATCTCCAGCACGTCTTCCAGTGTCAGCGGTTCGAAATAGAGACGATCAGACGTATCGTAATCTGTAGACACGGTCTCTGGATTGCAGTTAACCATGATCGTTTCATAGCCCACTTCACGCATGGCCAGTGCGGCCTGTACACAACAGTAATCAAACTCAATGCCCTGGCCAATCCGGTTCGGGCCGCCACCCAGCACCATAATCTTCTTGCGCTCACTGGGCTCAGCCTCGCATTCTTCCTCGTAAGTCGAATACATGTAAGCTGTGGTCGCGGCAAATTCCGCGGCACAGGAGTCCACCCGCTTGTAAACCGGACGAATATTATGTTCATGCCGCAATTCGCGGATCGAGATCTCATCGCTATCCAGCAACCAGGCCAGACGACTGTCGGAAAATCCCATGCGCTTGAGTTCGCGCAGACGATCAGCAGCAAGTTCCTCGATTGCCATCTGCGTCAGGTTGATTTCTTCATTGACGATATCGGCAACCTGGGTGAGGAACCAGCGATCTATTTTTGAACATTCGTGGACTTCTTCAATGGTCATACCATAACGAAAGGCCTCGGCCGCATACCAGAGGCGGTCAGCGCGAGGTACTCGGAGCTCACGCTGAATCAATTCAAGGGCATCTTCATGCGCCAGATCGCGGGGTACCAGTTCATTAAATCCGTCGCGCCCGATCTCCAACCCACGTATAGCCTTTTGCAGGGACTCCTGGAAGGTACGGCCAATCGCCATCACCTCGCCCACAGATTTCATCTGGGTGGTCAGGCGGTCATCGGCCTGCGGAAACTTCTCAAAGGTAAATCTCGGTATCTTGGTAACAATATAATCAATGGTGGGTTCAAACGAGGCCGGTGTAGCACCACCCGTTATCTCGTTTTCCAGTTCATCAAGCGTGTAGCCGACAGCAAGCTTGGCCGCGACCTTGGCAATCGGGAAACCGGTCGCCTTGGAGGCCAGTGCCGAGGAACGTGATACCCGGGGATTCATCTCAATAATGATCAGTTCACCGTCGTCCGGGTTAACGGCAAACTGGACGTTGGAACCGCCGGTATCAACACCGATCTCACGCAATACCGCAATCGAGGCATTACGCATGAGTTGGTATTCCTTGTCAGTCAGCGTGATAGCCGGGGCGATGGTAATAGAATCACCGGTGTGGACCCCCATGGGATCCAGATTTTCAATGGAGCAAATAATGATGCAGTTGTCCTCATGATCACGCACCACCTCCATTTCATACTCTTTCCAGCCGAGGATTGACTGCTCCAGCAGGATTTCATTGGTGGGTGATGCATCCAGCCCGCGTTCACAGATCTCCTGGAATTCCTCGCGATTGTAGGCAATGCCGCCACCGCTGCCGCCCAGCGTGAATGACGGTCGAATGATGATCGGGAAACCAATCTCTTCCTGGATGATCTTGGCCTGATGCATATCATGGGCCAGACCGGAATGCGGCATCTTGAGGCCAATCTGTTTCATGGCCTCACGGAAGCGCTCGCGGTCCTCGGCCTTGTCAATCGCATCCTGATTGGCGCCAATCAGTTCGACATTATATTTTTCGAGGATACCCTCGCGTGCCAGGTCCAGTGCGCAATTCAGCGCGGTCTGCCCACCCATGGTGGGCAAGATCACATCCGGATGCTCCTTGGCGATGATGCGCTCCACGACTTTCCAGTTTACCGGTTCAATATAGGTAGCATCAGCCATCTCCGGATCAGTCATGATTGTGGCCGGGTTGGAATTCACCAGAATCACCCGGTAACCCTCTTCCTTGAGTGCCTTGCAGGCCTGCGCACCGGAATAATCAAACTCGCAGGCCTGGCCAATCACGATCGGCCCGGCGCCGATGATCAGAATGCTGTTAATATCGCTACGCTTTGGCATCGCTATGACGTACCCCGCATCAGTTCCACAAAATGCTGAAACAGGCCCCGCACATCATGTGGACCTGGGCTGGCCTCGGGATGGCCCTGAAAACCGAAGGCCGGTAATTCAGTGTGGTGCACTCCCTGCAAGGTGCCATCAAATAACGAACGATGGGTCGCCACCAGATTGTTTGGCAAACTGTCTTCGTCAACTGCAAAACCGTGGTTCTGGCTGGTGATCAACACCTGCCGGGTTGCCAGATCTTGGACCGGGTGGTTGGCGCCATGGTGGCCGAATTTCATTTTCGAGGTCTTCGCTCCACAGGCCAGCCCCAGTAACTGGTGTCCCAGACAGATCCCGAAGGTCGGTGTCTTGCTGGCTATGATTTCCCGAATAGCCTCAATGGCATAGTCACATGGATCGGGATCACCGGGTCCGTTGGAAAGAAATACCCCATCGGGTTTTTCAGCCAGAATTTCCCTGGCTGGAGTTTTTGCCGGCACCACGGTCAGATCGCAACCAGCATCGACCAGCAGGCGGAGGATATTGCGCTTGATGCCATAATCGTAGGCAACCACCTTGAATGCTTTTGCCGGTAAACTGTGTTTATCCGGACCAAGCTGCCAGGTGCCCCCCGTCCACTGATAAGGGGTATCTGTCGATACATCCTGCGCGAGGTCCGCTCCCTTGAGCCCGGGAAACTCACGGGCCTGGACCAGTGCCTTTTCGACATTGATGTCGGGTCCACCTGCAATACAGGCATTCTGGGCGCCCTTGTCGCGTAATAGTCGGGTCAGCCGCCGGCTATCGATATCGGCAATGGCCACTACCCGGTTGCGGTGAAGGTAATCTTCCAGGGATTCCTCGGAACGCCAACTGCTGTGTTGCAGTGGCAGGTCCCGAATCACGAGTCCGCTGACATAGGTCCTGGCGGATTCCTGATCATCCCTGTTGGTTCCGACATTGCCGATATGCGGCTGGGTAAGCGTGACGATCTGCTGGAAATAAGAGGGATCGGTGAGAATTTCCTGGTAACCGGTGATGGCCGTATTGAAAACAACTTCCCCTGCTGCCTGCCCCACAGCGCCTATGGACGTGCCATGAAATACCGTCCCGTCCGCCAGTGCCAACAACGCCGGTTGTTTCAAATAACCCTCCAGATGAATACGTCAGACGTAGAAAACGGGAGTAACCACTGGGTTACTCCCGTCACAAATAACAGGGCGAATTTTACTGATCTGGTACTGCAATGTCCATGCGGGGAGCTCGCCGGGATCCCGCCTGTCGGTAGCAGATTTATCTGTTGCGCAAATCTGCACTCATCGTAATATAGCGCCACTTTTATCCCGGAGGAGTTGAGGCCAACCAGAAACTGGGAATGAAACATACCCTTACCCTTATGTTTTCCTGCATCCCGGCGGACTGATTCTGTCTGCCCGTTCCATTATCATGGACATACAACTCAGCATCCCAATCCTGCCACAACCGGATGATGCCGCCTGTGGCCCTACCTGCCTTCATGCCGTCTTAAATTATTACGGTGATGATATTCCATTGACGGATGTTATAAATGAAACGCGGATGCTCGATGCCGGCGGCACGCTGGCAGTGTTTCTTGCCTGTGCCGCGTTAAGGCGTGGGTATGCTTGCACCATCTATACCTATAACCTGCAGATGTTCGACCCGACCTGGTTTTCCAATCCGGACACTGATATAGCTGAACGCCTGCAATGTCAGGCCGAGGTCAAGCAGGATAAAAAATTACAGCATGCGACAGACGGCTACCTCGAATATCTGAAACTCGGTGGTGAACTGGAATTCAGGGATCTTAACACCAGGCTCTTACGTAACCTCATTAAACGCAAGTTGCCGATACTAACAGGGCTCAGCTCAACTTATCTTTACCGCACCATGCGTGAATTCGGGCCCAAGGATGTTGATGACGATATTCGTGGAATGCCTTCCGGACATTTCGTGATTTTAAGCGGCTATCACTGGGAAGATCGAACCATACTGGTTGCTGACCCCTCGCTACCCAACCCGATGGCAACTTCACAGCTTTACCCGGTGAATATTGATCGGGTCATCTGTGCCATCCTGCTCGGCGTGCTGACTTATGACGCCAACCTGCTGGTCATCCATCCGCGAAAAGAGAAAAAGAGATGACAATTCTCCTTGTTGTAAGTAATCCGAACAAATGGCCATTACACATTCCCGGTGTGGTGGTGACCTCGGCAAGGTCCTATCTGACAGACCCAACTTACAGTGAGGATCGTTCAGCGAAAGTATTTAACCTTTGCCGTTCTTACGGTTATCAGAGCACTGGCTATTACGTTTCATTGCTGGCTGCGGCACGCGGGCATAAACCCATGCCGGACATCAATACCATACAGGACCTGAAATCCCAGTTTGTTATCCGCACCCTTTCCGAGGAAATGGAGGAACAGATTCAATCGGCATGCAAGCGGCTACAATCGAATAAGTTTACATTAAGCATTTATTTCGGGAGGAACATTGCCAAGCAATACAATAACCTCAGTATGCGACTGTTTGATCTTTTCCATGCACCCTTGTTACGTGCAGAGTTCCTGAAAGACGATGGCAAATGGGAATTGAATTCCATACGCATGATTTCCGCAAGTGAAATCCCTGAATACCATCACAAGTTTGTGGTCCAGGCAGCTACTGATTATTTTTCCGGTCGCAAGCGCCGTATCCGAAAGCGTGCGTCACCCAGATTTGATATTGCGGTCCTGGTTAATCCGGAGGACAAGGAACCCCCTTCTAATGAGCGGGCCCTGAAAAAATTCCAGAAAGCGGCGGAATCTGTAGGTCTTGATTGTGAATTAATCACGCGCAACGACATGCATCGCCTGGCAGAATTTGATGCCTTGTTTATTCGTGAGACCACGGCAGTCAATCATCATACCTTTAGATTTGCCCAGCGCGCGGCAACAGAAGGTCTGGTGGTCATGGATGATCCGGATTCAATCCTGAAATGCACCAACAAGGTTTATCTCGCGGAACTCCTCACCCGCCATGGTATCCCTATCCCGAAAACCATGATCATACACCGTAATAACATCGACAAGATCATGGAAACGCTGGGACTTCCCTGTGTATTGAAACAACCTGATAGCGCTTTTTCACTCGGTGTAAACAAGGTTGATACTGAGGAAGAGTTGAATGAAGAGGTCATGCGTCTTCTGAACAAATCAGATCTCATTGTTGCGCAGGAATTTCTGCCAACAACTTACGACTGGCGTGTGGGTATCTGTGACCGACGCGCCCTATATGCCTGCCGTTACCATATGGCGCGGCGTCACTGGCAGGTCATCAAACGGGATAAGGACGGTAACAACAGCAGTGAAGGCGGCTCTGATACCTTGTCCGTTGGTGAAGCACCTGATGAAGTTATTAAAACAGCATTAAAAGCAGCCAACCTGATCGGCGACGGTTTGTACGGGGTCGACCTGAAACAGATCGGTCAGAAGTGTTACGTCATTGAAGTGAATGATAATCCGAACATTGACGCTGGTATTGAGGACCTGGTGCTGAAGGATGCACTGTATAGAGAAATCATGGGCATCTTTCTGAAGCGCATAGAAAATAAAAAACGTGGCTTGGGTCCTGCATGAACGACCAGGATGGGATACTACCCCTGTTCACAGGGGTTGGGATAGAAATTGAATACATGATCGTCGACCGTGAGCAGGGAAATGTGCTACCAGTCGCAGACGAGGTTCTTAAATCAGTTGCAGGTGAATACGTCAATGACGTTGATGATGGTCCCATCGCCTGGTCCAACGAACTGGTATCTCATGTCATTGAATTGAAAACCAATGGGCCAGCCGCATCTTTGGTCCAGCTTCCGGATCAGTTCCAGCTGAGTATCCAGCACATCAACCGGATCCTGGAAAACTTGAATGGGCAACTTATGCCGACTGCCATGCATCCCTGGATGAATCCGTTTCTTGAAACCAGGCTCTGGCAGCATGATTCATTCGAAATCTATGATACGTATAACCGGATCTTCAACTGCCGCGGTCACGGCTGGTCTAATCTGCAAAGCACGCACATTAACCTGCCGTTTGCCAATAACGAGGAATTTGCCTTGTTACATGCGGCGATCCGAATCATTCTTCCAATACTCCCTGCGATTGCTGCCAGTTCACCGGTATCAGACTGTGATTACACCGGCCTGATGGATACCCGCCTTGAGGCCTACCGGCGCAATGCCGAATCTATTCCCAGCATAACCGGGCTGGTCATCCCGGAGTCCGTCAGCAGCCAGGATGAATACCAAAAGATCATCCTGGAACCGATGTATCAGGACATTGCCCCCCATGATTCACAGAAGATACTGCAACACGAATGGCTGAATTCACGTGGGGCCATCGCCCGTTTCGATCGCAATACCATTGAGATCAGGGTACTGGATACCCAGGAAACGCCTGCGGCAGATATAGCAATTGCATCCCTGATTATCGCTACGCTGAAAAAACTGGTGTCAGGGGCCTGGTCAGATACCTGTACACAAAACAAGTTGATAACGGAAGAACTGGCGGAGCTATTTATAAATTGTGTGAAAGATGCAGAGAGCAGTGTCCTCAGACATCGCGGGTATCTGTCATTATTTGATTTCCCGGACAAGAATTGTGAGGCACGGGAACTTTGGCAGTACCTGCTTGAAGACTATGAATCAACTGATGGCGATGAGGGCACAAACACCCGGGGTATACTGGCTCACATTATCCGTGAAGGCTCACTGGCGAGGCGTATACATAACGCCATTGGCAAGCGGTTAAAACGTTCCAGGCTTGATGAGACCTATCAAGTCATGTGTGACTGCCTTGTCAATGGTACACTGTTCGAAGGTATCGACTAGTTAGCGAATACATTGAACCCGGGCAAATTCATTTTTTCCTGCGAACACGGGGGGTTCACAATCCCTCCGGCCTATCAGTACCTGTTTAACAACAAACGCAGTATTCTGAAATCACATCGTGGCTGGGACGCAGGGGCACTGGGACTTGCCAGACTCTTGTCATCATCACTGAAAGTACCACTGGTATTCTCTGATATCAGCCGTTTACTGATCGATCTTAACCGCTCAATACACCATCGAAATCTGTTTTCCGAATTTACCCGGCCACTCGATGAGCAAACGAAAAATACCCTCATCCGTGAACATTACCTGCCATACCGCCAGGACCTGGAGCGCTGGATCAGAAACCAGATCAAGTACGGGGTATGCATGTTGCATTTTTCTGTGCATTCGTTTGCCCCCGCAATTAAACGGAAAACCAGGAAGACCGATATAGGCTTGTTATATGACCCGGCAAGAAAAAACGAACAGGAACTCTGTATACGTCTGCAGAAATTATTTAACAACCAGTTACCGGGATTGATGGTACGGCGGAATTATCCTTATCGCGGTGTCACTGACGGGTTTACGACTTACCTGAGAACAAGATTCAGCGAAAATGATTACTGCGGCATAGAAATCGAAGTTAACCAGAAACTGGTCAAAAACAAAAAATGGCGAAACATCAGGCAAAACATACTTGCTTCCTTTAAAGAACTGAATAACTCCTGCTTATGACAATAGTTCATATCATCTGTGATAAGGATACGATTTCAATTCACTCAAAACGGGCAAGATTGCAAGTTTCTCATCTCTGGAAAGTACTGAACTTTCCTCATGGAAAGGCAAGAAAACCGTTGACCTCGTTGAATCAATCTATGACAAGCTTAACAAGCTCAAGATCCGCTACCCGCATGTTTCAAATAACAAAAAATATCGATGGAATGTTCGCGTGAATAATATTCGCAAACGAATCTGGTTATTACTTAAACACGTCCGCGGCTGATCGGGATAATATGGGCAATGAACAGATACAGGGATACGGGATTAATATGAGAACGATCTGTTACATGATTTTATTTCTCACATTCCACTGTCAATCAGTACAGGCAGATTCAATATATAAAAGCCTGACTGAAAATGATTCAGATTATTGGCCAGCTGAATTGCCCGCAAACACGATAATCCTGGAAGATATTTCTTATGGTGAATTCGAGCGGCAGAAATTTGACGTATATATACCTGAAAATGCATCTTCCGCGCCGGTTATTTTTCTTGTGCATGGTGGTGGCTGGCGGATTGGCAACAAGTCAAGCAATCGTCTGCTCAATAATAAACTGGGCCGCTGGTTACCCCAGGGTTTTATTTTCATATCGACAAATTACAGGTTGCTTCCGGATTCAGATCCATTGGAACAGGNNGGGGGGGTGATCCTGAAAAGTTTATTCTGATGGGCCATTCTGCAGGAGGACATCTGGTATCAATGTTGACAGCGGCCCCTTCCAGATATTATCCAATGAATGTCAGGCCCTGGCTGGGCAGCGTGATACTCGATAGTGCTGCGCTGAATATTGTCCAACTTATGAGCCAAAGGCACCTGCCCCTCTATGATTATGCATTTGGCGAAGACCCGGATTACTGGAAAAAAATCTCTCCCTATGAATTGCTGGAAAAAAGTGGTCCACCTGTTTTTGCTGTCTGCTCCAGAAAACGGATTGATAATCCATGTAATTACCATAGGCAATTTAATTCGAAGGCCCTGGAGATGGGCAGGACATCTTCGTTGATGAGGCTCTGGATCACCCATGGCGAAATCAATTCTCAACTGGGCAAGGACTCGGACTATACAGAGGCCGTAGAGTCATTTATTTATTCCCTGCTCTGACACGCATTAACCCCCTGTTTTGAAAAAGAGAGAGAAACTGTAAGTCAGTTGTAAGCGACCTGTAACTGCATATCAATCACTCCCGACACTAGACTTTCCATACCATGAACGAATGCGTAGGGGGTAAATATGGCAAATTCAGTTTATTACCTGGAGAAGAAACCAGGTTATCCACTGACAAGGGCGCTAGGGCCATTATTTCTGATTATTTCTATTCTCTTTTGCCCCGGCGTTTTTTCTGCTGAATATCGTGCTGAATTCCAGCTGGGTATAAATACAGGTGATACTGAAGTTGGCGGGGAAACCGACCTGTTCTTTATTGTAGAGGGGACTGATTTCGATTCCGATACCGGTAAAACCATCGGGGCGCAATTCTGGATTGACAAGGTCTATACAGACAATTTCTCGCTGGGCCTGCAGTACATGCGACTGTTCGATGCCGACTACGGGGGCAGTCGCGATGAGTTCTGTATTTTCTGCGTGCCGGATACAACACAGGAACACTACAGTCCGGAGATTGATGCCTTCATGATCAACTTTTTGTATAGAGATAATAACGGTGTCCTGATCAATGAGCAGTTACATCCTTACATCGGTGTGGGACTTGGTGTTGCCCAGGTGGATGTCGACGGCATCATTACAACCGATAGCGGTACGGGCACAATTACAATCACAGGTAATGAAGATGACTCAGGTTTTGCTGCACAGTTCCTGCTTGGTATGGACTACGATATTACTGAGAATTTCTATCTGGGACTGAATATGAGTTTTTTCTCCACTTATGTTGATCTGTTTAATGAAGAACATCAGTTCGATAAATTTATGGGTATGGTTAATGCGGGGTATAAATTCTGATCCGGGATACCTCCATAATAAATACCGGATAGTTATTCAATTATGCCTTGATCAGGGTCCATAGGCCGATTACCAGGAACCCTGCCCCGGCAAGGTAATTCAGGTTCCTTTCACTGATATATTGGGAAATCAAACTACCGGCCAACACCCCGATCGCCGAGGCCAGGATCAGAGCCAGTGAGGCCCCGATGAATACGACCAGTTTGTTCACTTCCTTGTCTGCCGCAAAAAGCAAGGTGGCCAGTTGAGTCTTGTCGCCCAACTCGGCAACAAACACCACGCTAAAAACTGTAAAAAATATTTTCAAATCCATAAATGTTCCAGTATTGATTGTTTAATAATGATTTTATATTCGGAATTTGCTGACGAATCAAAAAAATGTTCAGGGAATAAACTGCCGGTGTCCGTGTGGTTTCCATGCCGGTGCGATAACATTGGGCATGGAAGATCGGTTAAGCAACTGCGCCGGTGCCAGTGCAAATTCACCGTAACGTTGATTGATTTGGTCCATGACGGCATTCAGGCGTTGTTGTTTCTTCGCTGTTTCTGTAAACATTTCCATCTGCTGCATGGCCGGTACCGGGTCCAGTGCCGTGATCTGCACGCCATTTATCCCCTCACCCCGCCATTCGGTTTCCATCATCTCACGGCATAGTTCAATAATAATGTGGCTGTCATTGATTGGAATGGCGCAGGTATATTTGCCACCAATCCAGCCACTGCGACAGCGCAAACCAACAGCAAACCGCCTGGCCTGCATGTTATTCCGGCGCAAACGCGCAGCCAGTTTCTCACTCATGTGGATCAGGTAGGTCAGGATCACATTTTCATCGCGGGTATTGGGCGGCATGACCTTGCCATGCCCCATGGACTTGGGTGCAGCCACGCGGGTTTGTACCGGATCCGGATCCATGCCCTGGCACATATGCCAGATACGCCGACCCAGGTTACCAAAGCGCTTGGCCAGGATGCCGATCGGCAAACGCGCCATGTCGCCACAGGTTTTCACACCGTATTTCGCCAGGAATTCCCCGATGCCGCGGCCGATGCCGCACAGTGCAGTGACCGGTGTATCCTTTAATCGTTCCCCTGCCTCCCATGGCGGGATGATATTAAAACCGTTTGGTTTGAACTGCTTGGCAGCAAATTTGGCCGTGGTCTTGTCACCACTGACACCCACCGTGCAATGGACGCCAGCGGCTTCGTACACCCGCTGCTTGGCCAGGCGGCCAATGTATTCCGGGCCCTTTTTCCAGTAGCGCTGGCAACGGGTCACATCCAGGAAGGCCTCATCCACAGAAAAGACCTCGATATCCGGCGAGACATCCTGCAGCGCGGCCATGATCCGGGTAGATACCTCGGCATAACGTCGCGGTCTGGCGGGGCGCTGGATGATATCCGGGCAGAGCTTGCGGGCCTGTTTCAGCCGCATCCCTGTATGAATACCATAGGCACGTGCCTCATAGGATGAGGTAATCAGACAGGTGCCCTGCGCACCATTGGTGACCCCCACCGGACGGCCTCTCAGCTCGGGATAGTCCATCTGTTCAATGGATGCAAAAAAGGCGTCCATGTCGATGAAGACAATGGCGCGGGACCAGTGTTGGAGGTGGGTTGGCGGCATGTCTCCATCTTATGCCGGCGGCCGGCGATGGCCAAGCTGGACAAAAAACCCCTGCCGGGGCAGGGGCTTATGGGATCAGGAAAACCGTTGACTCATTTTCTGAGTTTCTCCAACCAGTATTCCATTTGTTTGCCGGCGGCTTCTCGGCCGCCCAGTCCAAAGGACAGTGCCACGGCAACAGCAATGGAACCCAGTGTCAGGCCGAAGGCCAGATTGACGATGTCATCGGCAATGCCCATGGAACGCAGGCCCATGGCGGCTACCAGCATGAGGATAGCGATGCGGGCAAGGCCGGCCATGCCATGGGCATCATCGCCGCTGACCCGCAAGATGCCACTGTGGGCCAGATTAGCCAGCCAGACACCCACCGCCAGAATAATGGAACCCAGCAGCACCTGGCCACCAAACTCGATGAATGTGGAAACCAGATCCCGGACTTCGCTGAAACCCAGCCGGTTGGCCGCTTCCACGGTAGCAAACAGCATGGCAAAGAAGACGATGATCTTGCCGACCAGGACAGAAGCCGTCAGGGTCCGGTCAAAGGCCTCACCCAGACCGATCTTCCCGGGCAGAGAGTTGAAGTCCATCCCCTCCAGAAGATTCACTACCAGGCTTGCGGCAAGTTTCGCCACATAATAAGTGACCATGATGATCACGATGGCGGCAAACACATTCGGGATCGCATTCAGAATCACGGCCAGCATATCTGTTGCTGGTTTGGAAATGGCCTCGATCTGCAGGGCATTCAGCGCCGCGATCAATGCCGGGATAAAGATGAAAATAAAAATCAGGATGCCGATCAGGCGCGATACGCTGACATCGCCCCTTAATCCGGCTTTTTTACCCAAACTGTCCACACCGGCGGCAGTTAAGAGATTGGTTGTGAGATCGCGCAGGATTTTTGCGACAAACCAGCCGACCAGGCCAATCACTACGGCTGCAACAATATTAGGAATAATATTGAGAATCTTGTCGACCATGGCCTGCACAGGATCCAGCAAGCCGCCCAGTTGCAGGGCACCGAGGATAGCCGGCAGGAACAGCAGGATGATGAACCAGTACATGGCATTGGCCAGGTTCTGACTCATGGGCTTCATCCCGGCCTCTGCGGAAATTCTAGCGTCCAGGGTCGTTGCCGAGAGCCCCTTGTTAACCAGCATCTTGACCACTGATGCGATAAGCCAGGCAACCAGTATCAGGATGATGCCGCCGACCAGTTGTGGAATATAACCAAAGATCTGGTTGGCCAAGGTATTCAGGGGTTCAGATACCAGTTCCAGCTTGAGGGCATCAAAAACAGCGATAGCCGTAATCAATAATACAATCCAGAAAGCCGCGGATGCGATCCCGCTTTCCAGATCCATCCCCTCGCCCCTGTCCTTGTAAACCCGTTCATTCAGCTTGACAATTCGCAGGGCCTTGCGTGTCCCTGCCCGGATGACCACGGCAAGGACCCAGCCAACAAAGAGTATCGCGACGGCACCCATGATACCCGGCAGCTGGGCACCGAGTGTTTGTTGAAGTGAATTAACGATTTCCATACGTCCCCCTCAGTGACTAGGCTTATAACCTTTTTTAACACTTAATTAACAATATACCCTACTACAGCTGGCACCCAAATGACACTAAACAAGCTCCCCTGGGATAAGTTTTTGCCGTCTGACAAAAACTGTGAAGATTATGCTGAGAAATGATATAAATCAGTAAGTTATAATCAATACCAATTGATAACCAGGCACCAGTTTAGTCTTTCTCCAGCTCTTCTTCTGTCAGACCCGGGACCACGTTGGTATCACTCCTGTATTGCATCACCTCATACTCTACATTCCCTGTCGGGGGTTTGTCTGATACCTGCCATTGGCCACTCGCATCCTGCCATTTGTACAATTGAGTGGTCGTGGGTTCAGTTGCAAGCGGTATTTCTCTTAATAACTCCTGCTGGACATCCGGATTGAAATAGAGCCAGGCCCCAACAGCTGTGGCAAGAACAATGATCAGAAAAATTACCTTCATAGGCCATACCTCACCGGGATTATGTCCCAGGCATCCAGACTAAACGAAACCGGTTTTTCTTCAATAAGATATTGACGAATCCTGTGGTTTTGGTTGTAGTTATAATAATTATAAAAACATTTCATGGACAACGGGACAGAGCCCTCATTTTTGCAATATTGACAGGTTCACGAGACAAAAGGCAAACAGCGTCAGAATGATAAAATTCAAAATAAAAAGACTGCAGGATGCCCTGCCAATCGGTAGTCAAATTCAGTGGTATGAGATCAAGGATGTACTGGGACTGGGTGGTTTCGGCATCACCTACCTTGCCCATGATATGAACCTGGATCACGAGGTCGCGATCAAGGAATACATGCCAAGTGAACTGGCAATCCGTGTTGATGATGGCAACCTCAAACCCATAGCTGATGACGCGGAAGCTCAATATAAAAGTTGCCTCAACCGCTTTATCGATGAGGCCCGTACACTGGGGAAATTCAGGCACCCGAATATTGTCAGGGTCAGAAATATTTTTGAGGAAAATAACACAGCCTACATGATCATGGACTATGAGTTGGGAGAAACCCTGCAGGATTACCTGGGCCGGCACAAGGTGCTGGCTTATAACGTCTTGGAAACTATCGTCAATCCTTTACTGGACGGTCTTAAGCATGTACATGATGCCGGTTTCATACATCGCGATATCAAGCCGGCCAATATTTTTATCCGGGTTGATGGTGAGCCCGTATTACTGGATTTCGGCGCCGCCAGACGCGCTTACCGGGAGAAAGACGTTTCCATGACCGGTTTCTTCTCACACGGATATGCGTCAATCGAGCAGTATCATTATGACAAGGATAACCAGGGCCCCTGGACCGATATCTATTCACTGGGAGCCACCTTCTATCGAACAATAGCCGGCGTGGCCCCGGTGGATGCCATGGACCGGGTCATGACGATCCAAAAAACTGGCAGGGATCCCTATGTAACAGCAATGGAAATCGGGGCAGTCAATTATCCAGATACCTTGCTGAAAGCCATAGACGCCTCCCTGCAAATTGAAAAAGAAGACCGGCCTCAGCGGATTTCAGAATGGCACCTTTACCCGGATCGCACGGCCTCCACCATGGTCAAAACACCCGATGAATTCGAGATCGATCTTGATTCAACTCAGGATAAACAATTGGTTGTGCAGAAGACCCTGGAAAAGGCCAACGCGGGTGATGCTACGGCTATGTCCAACATGGGCTTCATTTATGCCAAGGGCATCACCGTTGAACAAAATGACGAAGAAGCATTGAAGTGGTATATCAGGGCTGCTGAAAAAGGACATCTGACATCGCAATACAATCTCGGTGTCATGTACTCAAAAGGTCGTGGTACCGCTCAGGATTTCGGGAAATCATTTAAATGGTATATGGCCGCGGCACAGCAGGGTGATATTTCCGCACAGGCTATTGTTGCCATGATGTATGCAAAGGGCGTAGGCACGGAACGCAATTACACGGAAGCTGTTAACTGGTATGAACGGGCCGCGGTAAAAGGTCATGCCAATTCACAGTATGTGTTGGCAAACATGTACCTGAAGGGTCGCGGTATCGATGAAGACCCTGAAGAAGCCTTCAAGCTTTACCGGGCCGCCGCCAACAATGGCCATATCAATGCGCAATTGATGCTGGCCTACCTGTACGGTAAGGGCATGGGTGTCAAGCGGGACGACGCCATGTCATTCCACTGGTATCTCAAGGCCGCCGAACAAGGCAATTCTAATGCCCAATATAACCTTGGAGTGATTTTTGCCAAGGGCCGGGGCATCGGCAGGGATGTGGAAAAGGCTCGGCACTGGTACCAACAGGCAGCCAAGCAGGGGGATGAAAACGCCCGCAATGCCCTGAAGCGTATCTGATGTCACTCCAGCTGGCCAATATTAACCGGTACATATCAACCAGTCGGTGCACCATAGCAACCGCTTTATACCAGTATTTGTGAAAATCAATTTGTAATATTCTATATATTTCAATAGATTACTGCTTATGTTACTAATAATGCTTAAAAATTAATCAGTTAAGGAAATATTCTTCAAACAGCAGGTTAGTTATGACCGGCTCACACAAACAACCCGCATAACAATAATCACTAAACACATCTTTTATTGGTATTTAAAACTGAGTATCTCCAGTTCGATTTCACCGGAGGGGCGCTTCCAGACCAGCGTGTCACCGGATGTCTTTCCTATCAGTTCCCTCGCCACTGGTGAGGCCCAGCTAAGCAGGCCTTTGTCGACGTCGGCCTCATCTTCACCGACAATCCGGAATTGATATTTTTTTCCATCCTTATCCTCAAGATTGACCAGCGCGCCGAAGCGGATATCGTCCCGATCCAGTTTTGCTGTATCAACCGGAATAGCAGACTGTATACGTTTTTCCAAATAGCGGATATCCGCTTCCAGACGTTTCATCTCGTTTTTTGTTTGCAAACCATCAACATCAGCCTTTAAAGACTCGAGGGATTTTCGCTTGTCCTCAAGCGTTTTTTTCAGATACACGAGTCCAGCTGTGGTGATGTAATTAGGTAAACCACTTTGTGGTTTTTCCACGACATCATCTTCGGCCTGGTCACCATCAGGTTCTTTAACGAATGCTCGACTCATACAAAATTTAACAGATTAGCTTAATGAATTATTACGAAATTAAACTACCGGATTATTTAGCGGTAAAGAAACTAGCAAACTGCCATATTGACATAATATTTCTTATCCGGAAACGGCACCGGGACGATACAGGATAAATGTTAGATCATCCGGATGCTGTTGCCTGTCAGTTGCCTCCTCCGTCATGTATTTGTTGGCGCTTGCTATCAGGTTCCGAGCACATCTTTTCAGCGGGCCCTTTCGACTCAGCTCCACAATTTCGTCTTCATAAAGATTATCTGACAGGCCATCGCTTGCTAGTATCAATGTGTCCCTTGATGACATTTCAATCTGGGGGCCAATTTCCAGTCTCATCTCCGGGCTGCCAATAAAATTTGATATAAAATGTCTCTCTTCATGAAGCATGGCCTCGGATTCGTCTATAAATCCCGCTTCCAGAGCATAACCGGTAGGCGAATGAGGAATTATAGAATATTTTACCCTGCCCTTGTTTCCTACCAGCAAAATCATGGAATCACCAGCGTGGTAAGTACGGAGCATCTTACCTTGTATCTCAGCGACCACTACTGTAGTTGCCGAGCCGTTGCCAGATTCAAGCAACTCATTATTGGCCCGCTCAATCCCGTCGAGTATGGCTTCTCTGATACGGGTCCTGTCACCAGATATCAGTTCCAGGGTCTCAAGCAGACAGTTAATTACAATCCGTGAGGCCTCTTCCCCGGCAGGCTGTCCCCCCAGACCATCTGCAACAATGATCACAGAGGTAATATCATCTATGCTAATCATTGCCAGAGCATCTTCATTTGCTGTTTCCTTGTCCGGTGATCGGGCGGAGAAATAAACAGCTGTTCCTGTCCCGATATAAACTGTTTCAGGAACTCGCATGCTTTCCGGAAACTCAGTCAGCATGTTTTCTATTCTGTTTTTATTATTCATTTATTCCCATTGTATTGATTCAAGATAAATTCTTAACTTCCCGGCTGTTTTAAATTTCTTTGTTATGAGAGATCGCTTCAAACCGCAGCATAAATCCTTTATGGGTTGTGGTTGTTTTGCGTAATGTTTCTTCCCGCCAAGTGCATCATAAAAAATCCGGATCAAATCAATAACATCAGTACGAATATTTTCGGCGCTTGGGGCTCCCCAATGAAACATATCCAGTAATTTCAACTCAAAATTAAGCCCGACCCTCTGTACAATAATATTATCAGAATGAAGATCGCCATGATAATCACCCACTGAATGAATACATTCAATGCCCCTAGCCAACGCATAGAGAAGATGTAAAGCCTGAAAGGGAAGTAGTCTTTTCCCGGGCTGTCGTGAGAGGTAAACGCTTAATAAATCACCTTCCACAAATTCTGACACCAGGAAAGAAACATTCTGTTTGCGATATACAAAAGTATCCTGGGTCGAGTATTGGATCACAATCGGACACTTGCGTAATTTATGCAATTTCCTGGCATAAAATTTCAGGGCCTTGTCACGCGGATTCCGGTGAGGGAAAAAGAATTTCGCTGTTCGCTCAATATCAGTCGTGATTTCATTAACCAGATAAACTTCACTTTCCCAGCCAGACCCAAGCAGGGAAATTATCTCGTATTTTTTGGCTACAATTCGGCCTGGTAAAAGATCAAAATTCTCAATAATCGGGATTTTCTTTTGCTTCTTGCTTGGCATGGTAATGTATTCCCATAGTTCTGTGACACCTTGGGTACAGTGATAGATATTAAGGATACGTTACTTTAAATTCCAAGAAAATATTATGGAGAATATCAGGGAAGCTTGGCGCGGCCGATAAAATTCGTATTCGATCCGAACCATATTTGACCGGATTCCTTATCATAAAACATTTCATCTATCCTGTCGCCGCCACTTGGGATATCACTGATATAGGTAAATTCCTTATCCCAGGGATTGTAACTAACTAGACGGTTGGGGTTCAGCCCAGTTTCAACAAACCATAACCACTCATTTTCATCTACAATAATTGCTGATGGTATGGCTGATTCACCACCGGGAACGGTTCTTTGTGAATAAATATTTCGTTTTGGATTAAATCTGCCAAGTTTTCCGGTCAAGGTATCGACAAACCATATCTTGTTGTAACTGGTGATTGCAATACGGCCGGGTCTGATGTCCTGGTTGGACATTTCGTATTCAGTAACTTCGAATGTTTCCGTGTCAATCGTGGCGAGGCGATTGGTTGCTGACAATGACACCCAGGGTCTTTCGCCAGAATCCAGTTTGATGTCCAGGGGTTTTGCAGCTTCGGTTTCCAGGATGGAATACTTTACTTCGCCTGATGCAGTATCCAGTTTGCCGATTGCATTTGCCCCAAAAGCGGTAAACCAGATATCCCCTTCATCATTAAATACCAGTGTGTAGGGGTCAATTCCGGAATTTTCAGGCATGGGATATTTTTTAACCTTGCCGCTTTTCAATAATAATCGACCAATGTATCCCCTGCCGGGATCGGAAAACCAGATCTGGCCTCTCTTGTTAATGACAAGGCTTTGCGGCATGGATTTATCATCAAGTTCAAATTTTTTAAATTTACCGCTTTCAGGATTGAAATAAGCCAGGTAGTGGCCTGTTCTTCCGCAGAACCAGATCCTTCCTTTTTTATCGACTGCAGGACTCCGTGGTTCCGTGTCAGACCAGGGAACCAGCCACTCCCTGATTTCAACCTGAACCTCATTTTCAACAGCATTTCCAGACAAAAAAACGAAAAGAAGTAGAAATACGAGAAAAGGCTTTTGGTTCATGATTTAAGTACAGAACTATTGGGATTATCTCAGACCCAGAACATCCTGCATGTCATACAGCCCCTTGCCTTTGTTATATACCCAACAGGCGGCCCTGACGGCGCCTGCAGCAAATGTCTTTCGGGATGTGGCCTTGTGGGTAATTTCAACCCGTTCTCCATTACTTGCAAACATGACAGTATGTTCACCGACAATATCTCCGGCGCGTATAGTTTCAAATCCTATGGTATCTTTATCACGCTCACCGGTGATACCTTCACGACCATAGACAGCACACTGTTTTAAATCACGGCCCAGTGTATTGGCTATTACTTCACCCATGCGCAAGGCAGTACCTGAAGGTGCGTCCTTTTTATGACGATGATGGGCCTCGATGATCTCGATGTCTGTATCATTTCCTATAACTTTTGCTGCAAGCTCGAGCAATTTGAAACAGAGATTAACACCAATACTCATATTTGGAGCGAATACAATTGCGGTATTTTCAGATGTCTTTTTAATCAGATCTTTTTCATTATCTCCCAGGCCCGTGGTCCCGATTACCATGCGTTTGCCAAGTTGTGCACATTTTTCAATATTACCGGCAACAGAAGATGCTACGGTAAAATCAATTAACACATCAAAATGATCGGCTACAGCATGAATATCATCACTAACAGGCACGTTGATTTGACCAATACCCGCCACCTCACCGGCATCGGCACCGGTTACCGGACATCCCTTGTATTCAATGGCAGCGCCAATCTTGACGCCATCCGTTTCCTGGCAAACTTCAAGTATGGTCTTGCCCATTCTGCCCGCGGCGCCGCAGACGGCTATCCTGATAGTCATAATTAAGTCACTCTGAATATGGATTAACCGGAATATCCGGGTTCAGGGGCATTACTATACCGCAGAGCGGGAATTGATGGATCAACTGGTCAGATCGTCGAAGAACTTCTTCACTCCGTCCAGCCAGGTGTTTTCCCTGGGACTGTGTTTCTTGCGATTTGTACTCATGGACTGATCAAACTGTTTTAGCAGGTCCTTCTGCTCACGCGTGAGATTGACTGGTGTTTCCACCATGACGCGGCACAAGAGGTCTCCCTTTTGTGAACTTCGGACCGAGCGTACCCCTTTACCGCGTAACCGGAACTGTTTGCCGCTCTGGGTTTCTGCAGGTATTTTCAATTTTACCCGGCCATCCAGTGTCGGGATCTCCAGCTCACCGCCCAGCGTAGCCGTGGCAATGGTAATTGGTACATCACAGTGCAGGTTAACGCCTTCCCGGGTAAAAATCGGGTGCTCCTTGACTGTAACATGGGCATAGAGATCACCGGGAGGACCTCCGTTCTCACCGGCCTCGCCCTCGCCTGCCAGTCGAATACGATCACCGGTATCAACGCCTGGAGGAATCTTGACTGAAATGGTCTTGGTATCACGAACCCTGCCCTGTCCCTGACAGGCTGGACACGGTTCCTTGATGATTTTGCCATTACCGCGACATTGCGGACAGGTCTGCTGCAGGGAAAAAATGCCCTGTTGCATACGTACTTGCCCCTGACCGCCACAGGTCGGACAAGTCACGGACGAAGTGCCCTTCTTGGCACCAGAACCGTGGCATTCATTACAACTGACCAGTTTGGGAACTCGCACCTTGATGGTGGTGCCGACAACTGCTTCTTCCAGCTTTAGGTCCAGGTCATAACGCAGATCGGCGCCACGAAAAACCCGGGCACCGCCAGGACCCCGGCCTCTACCGGGTCCGCCTGCGCCACCAAAAATATCACCGAAGACGCTGTCAAAGATATCGCCAAAACCACCAAAGCCTCCGGCACCTCCGCCCATGCCGGCTGCCTGGTCTAAGCCGTCATGACCAAACTGATCATAGGCGGCCCGCTTACGCTCATCCGACAACACATCATAGGCAGTCTGGACTTCCTTGAACTTATCTTCGGCCGATTTATCGTCCGGGTTCCGGTCCGGGTGATGCTTCATGGCAAGACGACGATAGGCCTTCTTGATATCGGCCTCACTGGCATCTCGGGAAACCCCAAGCACCTCATAAAAATCTCGTTTATTCTTCGCCATTATTTTCTCTGTACATGCGCAAGCCCGGAATAGGTCGCTGACCTGTTCCGAGCTTCTTCGTCAAATTTTTGAAGCTGAAGCTTTTACCGGCACAGCAGATATTGCTGTGCCGGTAACCAGGGTTTATTTCTTGTTGTCGTCGACTTCTTCAAATTCTGCGTCAACGACATCTTCCTTGTCACTGCCTTCATCAGAAGAAGACGCTCCGGTTTCATTTGCTTGGCCAGCTTCATTATCGGCAGCCTTTTCCTGATAAACGCGCTCAGCCAGCTTGCCGGACACTTCTGCAAGTTTCTGGGTCTTCTCTTCGATGGCTGCCTTGTCGTCGCCCTTGATGGCTTCTTCCAGGTCAGCGATCGCCGCTTCAATGTCCTTCTTCTCGGCATCATCAACCTTGTTACCAAGCTCACTCATGGATTTTTTCGCGGCATGAATGATGTTCTCGGCCATGTTGCGTGCCTCGACCAGTTCCTTTGTCTTGTGGTCCTCTTCGGCATGTGCTTCGGCATCCTTGACCATCTTGTCAATCTCTTCATCAGTCAGACCACTGGAGGCCTTGATGACAATCGACTGTTCTTTGCCGGTCGCCTTGTCCTTCGCAGACACATTCAGGATACCGTTGGCATCGATGTCAAAATTGACCTCGATCTGTGGTACGCCACGCGGTGCCGTTGGAATGTCGGCCAGATCAAACCGGCCCAATGACTTGTTACCGGAAGCAACTTCGCGCTCACCCTGCAGGACATGCACGGTTACCGCAGTCTGGTTGTCTTCCGCAGTCGAGAAGACCTGGCTGGCCTTGGTAGGTATGGTGGTATTCTTCTCAATCAACTTGGTCATGACACCGCCGAGGGTTTCAATACCCAGTGACAGTGGCGTAACGTCGAGTAACAGCACATCCTTGACATCACCACCCAGCACACCAGCCTGGATTGCGGCACCCACGGCCACTGCCTCGTCCGGGTTAACGTCCTTGCGTGCCTCCTTACCGAAGAAGTCTTTAACTTTTTCCTGGACCTTGGGCATACGGGTCTGGCCGCCCACTAGGATTACATCGGTAATGTCTGAGGCAGCAACACCTGCATCCTTCAATGCAATTCGGCAGGGCTCGATTGTCCGGTCAATAAGTTCCTCGACCAGAGATTCCAGCTTGGCCCGGGTCAGTTTCACATTCAGATGCTTGGGGCCGGAGGCATCAGCCGTAATGTACGGCAGGTTAATGTCCGTCTGCTGGCTGGACGAAAGTTCAATCTTGGCCTTTTCAGCAGCTTCTTTCAGACGCTGCAGGGCCAGTGGATCATTGTGTAAATCCACGCCCTGGGATTTCTTGAAATCGTCACAAAGGAAATCAATGATGCGCAGGTCAAAATCCTCGCCACCCAGGAAGGTATCACCGTTGGTCGATAACACTTCAAACTGGTGTTCACCTTCGACTTCGGCAATCTCGATAATGGAAATATCAAAGGTACCACCACCCAGGTCAAACACAGCAATCTTGACGTCGCCATGTTTCTTGTCCATACCGTAAGCCAGTGCAGCGGCCGTCGGCTCGTTGATGATACGGCGGACGTTCAGACCGGCGATCTTGCCGGCATCCTTGGTGGCCTGGCGCTGGGAATCGTTAAAATAGGCGGGAACCGTGACGACGGCCTCGGTGACTTCTTCACCCAGGTAATCTTCCGCAGTCTTCTTCATTTTCATCAGTACCCGGGCGGAAACTTCCGGCGGGGCCATTTTCTTGCCGTTGACTTCTACCCAGGCATCGCCGTTGTCTGCCTTAGTGATCTTGTAAGGCACCATTTTGATGTCTTTCTGTACGACTTCATCGTCAAAACGGCGCCCGATCAATCGCTTGACGGCAAACAGGGTGTTATTCGGATTGGTGACTGCCTGGCGCTTGGCCGACTGGCCAACCAGCACTTCATTGTCTTCGGTATAGGCCACGATTGACGGTGTCGTTCGCGTACCTTCGCTGTTTTCAATGACCTTGGCTTTGCCACCTTCCAGAACGGCCACACAGGAGTTGGTCGTTCCGAGGTCAATTCCGATGATCTTTCCCATTTAAATTCTCCGAGATTCAGTTAGTTACAATTAAATACTGTATTTGTGATTTATATTGGGACGTCCGCTGAATTTTCAAGCCACTGCATTCCAACTATTTGGCCACCATAACCATGGCTGGACGTACCAGCCTGCCATTCAGTTCATAACCCTTCTGCATCACACTGATCACGGTTCCGGGTGCCATGCCTTCCTGTTCCTGCATGGAGACGGCCTCATGTAGTTCAGGGTTGAATTTCTCTCCCTGCGGATCAATGACCTTGACGCCGAATTTTTCCAGGGTAGAGGCAAATTTCTTACAGGTCAGGTCCATCCCTTCTTTCAGACTTTCGATATCCTCTGCCGTGTTCGAGGCCGAAATCCCGAGTTCCAGGCTGTCGAGTACCGGTAATAACTCATCAACGAATTTTTTCAGGGCATATTTGTGGGCATTTTCAATATCCCTGATCGTGCGTTTGCGCATGTTCTCGAGATCAGCGCGGGCACGCAAGGCGTTGTCCTTATGCTCATTGGCCAGCTTTTTCAGTACTTCGATTTTCTGCATGAGTTTCTCCACTGATTGATCGGCATCTTCCTGAATGTTTTCTTCTGGCGTCTCATCCGCCCTGGTGTCTTGCTGGCCGGCCCCGTCATTAGCTGGACCTACGCTAAGGGTGTCATTCTCATTAACAGATGCCTGATCATTTGAATCAGATGACGGCTGTTTCTCTTTTACCATCTTGTTTTCTGTGTTACCTGACATACTTCCCTCGATTTTCTCTGATTCAAAATGTCCCCCATACGCTTAATCAGCGAGAGCAATACCTGCCAGATGGGGGTTAGTTATTTGAATTCAAGGCTGATCCGAGCATTTTTGCCGTGATATCGACAATCGGGATCACCCTTTCGTAATGCATGCGGGTTGGACCTATCACCCCAAGGACGCCAAGGATCTGGCCTTCGGATTCATAGGGAGAGGTCACGACGCTGCAGTTATCCAGTACATCATAACCAGCCTCTTCGCCAATGAATATCTGCACACCCTTGGCATGGGCCGACTGTTCCAGCAGATGCAGGATGTCACGTTTCTGGTTGAAACTGTCAAAGAGCTTTTTCAGGCGTTCAACATCACACAGTTCGGCAATGTCCATCAGATTAGTCTGGCCCGCGACCACGAAATCATCACGGATCGGTTCTTTAGTGAAGGCCTGTTGGGCTATTTCGATTGCCGACGTCATAATGCTGGTGACATTCTGTTTCATGCGTTCAAGTTCCCGGACCAGTTCCTTGCGGACCGTCATAAGGTCCTTGCCTGCGTAGGTCTCGACCAGATAATTCGAAGCCTGCTGCAATTCGCCAGGACTGAAACGGCGGGCAGTATGTATGATCCGGTTTTGAATCTCGTTGTTATTGAACACCAGGATCACCAGCACCCGGTTATCTGACAGCGAGACAAACTCAACCTGCCTGAGCGCATGCTGCTCCTGTTTCGGCAGCATAACGATTCCTGCCAGCTTGGTGATATCGGACAGCATGTTGGAGGTTCGCATCAGCAAGGCCTGGGTGTCCTCGCTGGCAGAGAGTTCTTCTTCAATGCGGCGGATTTCGTTGTGGGTGAGTTCGCTGACTCGCAACAAGCTGTCGACGAAGAAGCGGTAGCCTTTGGCAGTCGGCACACGGCCCGCGGAGGTATGCGGTGACTGCAACAGGCCGATGTCTTCCAGATCTGCCATGATATTGCGGATGGTGGCCGGGCTCAGATCCAGATCAGAATCGCGGGCCAGAGTCCGGGAACCGACCGGCTGGCCATCCTGGATAAAGTGTTCGACCAAGATCTTGAAGAGCCGCAGTGAACGCTCGGGTAGATTGTAAATGTCTGTATTTGCGGGCATCAGTTGCAGGATCGTTTAAACTGCTGAAATTTAGCACTCTCATGGCGAGAGTGCAAAATATCAGGAGGCAATTTTTTTGTGCTAATTATAACCTTTTTTTTCAGTAGCTTAGGTTTTTTATGAATGTAATTGGAGCAATCCCGGAATAAATTACCGGAAAACCTTCAGCCCGTGATTGGCGCGTTATGGCCGTCATGCTAACGTTGACAAGAAAAAAGCGATGGACCATGTTCAAGAAAATATCCCTCATCACCAATTCTGATTCCGAAAAAGTGGCGGAGACCCTACAGTCCCTGATCGATTTTCTGAAGGAAAAGGACATCGAGATCGAGCTCGATGAATGCAGTGCCAACGTTTTGCAACAGTCGGACCTCCCGGTTGCCACCGATGAACAGATTGGTGCCAGTTCAGACCTTGCCATCGCAGTCGGAGGTGACGGGACCATGCTGAAGGCCGCCCACCTGGTCTGTACACACGATATCCCCCTGCTCGGGATCAACCGGGGTCGACTGGGTTTCCTGGCCGATATTGCGGCCGACTCGGTCAAGCAGCATATGGAAGAGATACTCCAGGGAAAATATGTCGAAGACCCCCGCTTCCTGCTCTACAGCGAGGTCTTCCGAGATGATGTGAGTGCCCAGGTTAAGCACGCCTTCAACGACGTCATAGTTCAGAAATGGAATGTCGCCCGTCTGATAGAATTGGAAACCTATGTGGATGGGATCTTTGTCCACCGGCAGCGCTCGGATGGCATGATCGTCGCTTCACCCACAGGCTCGACGGCTTATGCGCTCTCCGGCGGGGGCCCAATTCTTTATCCTTCGCTGGATGCGATGGTACTGGTACACATCTGCCCACATAGCCTCACCAACCGGCCCATTGTTATCAATGGCAACAGCAAGGTGGATATTATCATGAGTTCAAGTGAGAAAAATCATGCTCGCGTCACCTGTGATGGGGACATTACCATGGAGCTTGAAGCCGGTGACAGAGTGCATGTTGAGAAAAAGAATAAATACATTCGCCTGATTCATCCGGTCAGTCACGATCACTTCACTATCCTCAGGGCAAAGTTACGTTGGGGATAGCGCCTTGCTGAAACACCTGCATATCCGCGATTTCGCTGTCATTGAAGAATTGGAAGTCCAGTTTGATAGCGGCATGACCGTGTTTACCGGGGAAACCGGCGCCGGTAAATCCATTATCGTCGATGCCTTGGGACTGGTCATGGGTGACCGGGCCGACAGCTCGATCATTCGTCACCCCTGCGAGACCACCGAGATTACCGCAATATTTGATATCACTGATATACCGGCCATTAGTCATATCCTTGATGAACAGGGCATCCAGTATAATGACGAGGTTATTCTTCGACGGGTTGTCAATCGTGACGGTCGATCCCGTGCCTACGTCAACGGCACACCTTCCCCCGCGCAGTTGCTCAGGGAGATCGGTGAATACCTGGTTGATATCTATGGTCAGCATGCGCACCAGTCATTACTGAAGCGTGATGTGCAGCGCGGTCTGCTGGATGACTCCGGCAATTATCGCAATATCCTTGAGACAGTACGCAACAGTTACCAGGATTGGTCTCAAGCTGACAGAGAGTTGGCTGAACTCAGTGGTCACGGAGAGGACCATGACGCCCGGATGGCACTATTGCAATACCAGGTGCAGGAGCTGGAGGCCCTTGCTCCGGAACCCTCCGAGACAGAGGCGCTGGAAGAAGAACATAAACGCCTGGCCAATGCCAGACGGATTATGGAAACCGCGCAACAGGTCCTGAATCTGCTGAGCGAAGATGAAGCTGCTATAAGCAATGGCATCGACCATGTGCTGCATGAAATGCAGGGCCTGTTACGCTTTGATCAGGGCCTATCAGCAATCGCGGAGTTACTGGAAAACGCTTCCATACAATTTAACGAGGCGGTCAATGAAATACGCCATTACCTCGAAACCATGGATCTGGATCCTGCCCGTCTGCGTGAAGTCGAAGACCGAATCAGTGCCCTTCATAACATTGCTCGCAAACATAAGGTCCGGCCGGAAGAACTTGCGAACCACCTTGAGCTGTTGCAGCGTGATCTGGAAACACTGGAAGGCAGCCAGCAACGGATTATTGATTTGGAACAGGCACGGGGAAAAGCGTTGCAGGATTACTGCACGGCCACAGATAAATTACATAGCAAGCGAAAAAAGGCTGCCAGGATGATCAGTCTGGCCATTGAAGAAAAACTCAAGCAGTTGGGGATGCCCGGTGGCAAATTCCAAATTGAGGTCAGCAAGCTAGACAAAGACACCCCGATGCGTGACGGGCTGGATCGTATCGAATACCTGGTCGCAATCAACCCGGGACAATCCATGCAGCCCCTGAGCAAGGTTGCCTCCGGTGGTGAACTGTCACGCATCAGCCTGGCCATCCAGGTCATTGGCAGCAAGGACAAGGGTTTACCAACCCTGATTTTCGATGAAGTGGATTCGGGAATCGGCGGTGGGGTTGCCGAGATTGTTGGCAAGTTGTTGCACAGTCTCGCCGGTAACCGCCAGGTTTTTTGTGTCACACACCTGCCGCAGGTTGCCTCACTGGGCGATCATCACCTCTTGGTTAATAAATCCACCCATGCCGAGACCACCCTGACACAGGTGGTACCACTGTTGACAGAAGACCGGGTCGAGGAAATAGCAAGGATGCTGGGCGGACTCAAGGTCACGGATCAAAGCCGGGCGCATGCGAGAGAAATGCTGGCGGGCAATTAAACAAAAGACCAGTTGAACGGAACTACTTTTCGACTGGTTTCACATAGAGCACCAGGCTGTGGCTTTCCAGGCTATAGCCATGCTTTTTGGCAATCTCCTCCTGCAAGCGCTCTATCTCCTCGTTCTTGAATTCAATGACCTTGCCAGTCTTTACACACACCATATGATCGTGATGACCACCGCGATCGAGTTCAAAAACCGAATGACCACTGTCAAAATTATGTCGTGTGACCAGGCCAGCGGATTCAAACTGGGTCAGGACCCGGTATACCGTGGCAAGCCCCACTTCCTCGTTCATATCCAGCAGGGCCTTATATACATCTTCAGCACTCAGATGCTTTTGGTCGGATTCTTCCAGGATCTGGAGTATCCGGATCCTCGGCAATGTTGCTTTTAAGCCCGCTTCTTTCAGCTCTTTCGATTCCACCTGGAACTCCACTTTTAGGGAACGCCTGACGGATCAGTATACTCAAATGACCCTGTGATGTCCTTACCCGGCTGAAGGGTGTTCTTTTTACAGGCATACGTTACAATCAGCACCCGGCTGAAAAACCAATGAACAGATCCTTATTATTTATCACCCTTTTACTGCTATCGCTCAGCGGCTGCTCCCGAAATGTCGACGGGAGCTGGAAAATGCCATTTGTCTATCGCATTGATATTCAACAGGGCAACTCCATCGACCAGAAAATGATCGATAAACTTCGGCCCGGCATGGACAAGAATCAGGTCCGATTTATTCTGGGAACACCATTGATATCTGATCCTTTTCATCCTGAACGCTGGGATTATCTTTACAGCATGGAACCCGGCGGTGACGAACGCTCACAAAGACATATCACACTGCACTTTAATGATGACAAGCTCGAATACGTAACGGGTGATGTCAAGGCAAGTACCAGTCCTCAATCTCAGGATCAACCACTGAAGGAACCGGCTGTTATAGTGCCTCTGGAACAGAAGAAACAGGGATTTTTCAGTCGACTGTTTGGAACAGATAAGGTTCGTGATCCAAAAATCCAGATAGACAAGGAAAAGGCCGAAACACTCGAAGAAATCAGGAAAGAAGCCGACAGCGATTTATAGCTTTCCTTTTTGTTGCGCCCGTGTACGCCGGGCCTCCTTGGGATCAATTTTCAGGTCCCGGTATATCTCTACACGATCACCATCTACCAGGATCGAATCCGGATCTCTTAGTTTGCTATAGACACCGATCTTATTTATTGACAGATCAATTTCAGGATGTTTTATTTTTACACCGGAGAGTTCTACTGCCTGTTTCAAAGTAGTACCGGCAGACACCGACAATGATTTTCGGAATACCCCATCAGGAAGTGCATAAATTACCTCAACCTGAATCTGATCAACGGTTTCCATAAATCTCACGGGCACGTTGTGTGAACGATTCCACCATGCTGTTCATAATTTTGTTAAAGGTGCTACTTAATGCCAGCTTGAGAAGCTTGCTCTTGAATTCAAATTCGATACGCAAACTTATCGTACAGTCATTTTCACTGATAGGTATAAAATTCCATTCACCATGCAGGTATTTGAATGGCCCTTCCACCAGACGCATTTCGATGAATCGCTCCGGACGCATGGAATTTTCGGTTGTAAACTTCTGTTTCACTTTTCCAGCGGCAACTCCAACAGTAGCAACCAGATGGGATTGCGATTCTTCAGTTACTACAGCACTGGTACACCATGGCAGAAAGTCCGGGTAAGCGTTAATATTATTTACCAATGCATACATTTCATCTGCACTGTAAGGAAGCTGTTTGGAATGGCTGATTTCCATTGCAAGAACAACCGGTGCTTCGGTCCGTTATAAAATACCGATGGCATTCAGGAAAATGATTAACACGCCGACCGGTGCAAGATACCGGGCGAGGAGACGCCAGCTTTTATAGGCCAGCCCATCACCAATTTTGAGTTCATCGATTGAAGAACGACGTGGCATTAACCAGACGGAGAAAATAGCAATCAATAATCCGCCTAGTGGCAACATTACGTTGGAAGTCAGGTAGTCCATGATGTCAAAATAGGTCTTGTCAAACAGCTTGGCATCCTGCCATATATTAAATGAGAACACCGACCCGATACCCAGTATCCATGCCAGCAGGCCTGCGAGAGCCGCGGCATTGACCCGCTTCATGTCCCGGTTTTCCACCAGCCAGGCCACGGCGGGTTCCAGTAAAGATATGGAGGATGTCCAGGCGGCAAACATCAACAATACAAAAAATGCAGTACCAAAGAACTGTCCATAGGGCATCTGTCCGAAAGCAATGGGAAGGGTCACAAAAATCAGGCCCGGACCACTCCCGGGTTCCAGACCATAGGCAAACACCAGCGGAAATATGGCCATACCAGCCAGAAGGGCAACACTGGTATCCATAATGACTATGGAAATTGATGTCCTGACTATGGATGCGCGGGATGATAGATAGGATCCATAAACCATGATGGCTCCCATGCCGAGACTCAGGCTGAAAAA
>WVYN01000056.1:224-1101 GCA_011772965.1 Gammaproteobacteria bacterium | reverse complement strand
TCTGGAGCTTTAGAACGGAGATATGGGAGATATGGGTGGATGATGATTATTGGGACGGCGGTGATAATGACGGGCATACGTGGGGAATTGACGCGTTCGATAATATTGGGGCGGGTATCGACAGGTCACAATATGGCACAACGGTGCATGTGGCCGGAGGGACCTACGTGGAGAGAATCACATTAAAGAACGGGGTTGCCCTTATCGGCGCAGGGGCCGGCATCGCCGTGATTGACGGCGGCGGCATCGGTCCGGTGGTTACATCCNNCAATGGCGGCGGGATGACCAACAACAACAGCCACCCCACCGTGACCGACTGTATCTTCAGCGGCAATTCGGCGGAAGATAGTGGCGGCGGGATGTGCAACCGGGAAAACAGCAGCCCGACGGTGACCAACTGCACGTTCAGCGGCAACTCGGCAAACATTTACGGCGGCGGGATGTACAACGTTCAAACAGCAGCCCGACGGTGACCAACTGCACGTTCAGCGGCAACTCGGCCGGCTACTACGGCGGCGGGATGTACAACAACGACAGCAGCCCGACGGTGACCAACTGCACGTTCAGCGGCAACATGACGGCGAAGTGGGGCGGCGGGATGTACAACACCGGCAGCAGCCCGACGGTGACCAACTGCACGTTCAGCGGCAACTCGGCAGACTACGGCGGCGGGATGTACAACTACCACAGCAGCCCGACGGTGACCAACTGCACGTTCAGCGGCAACACGGACCAACTGCACGTTCAGCGGCAACACGGCAACCACCAATGGCGGCGGGATGGCCAACGAATCCAGCAGCAACCCTATCGTGACCAACTGCACGTTCAGCGGCAACTCGGCCGTCACCAATGGCGGCGGGATGAGCAACTGGACCAC
>WVYN01000056.1:0-211 GCA_011772965.1 Gammaproteobacteria bacterium | reverse complement strand
TGGGGCGATAGTGCGGGCATCTCGGGTGATGAGATTTATAACTCAAGCAGCACACCGGCAATCAGCTACAGCGATATTGCGGGCTGCGGTGGAAGCGGGGCAGAGTGGGATGCAAACTTAGGCACAGACGGGGGCGGTAATATCGATGCAGAGCCGTTATTCTTTGCTCCTATCATTAACAATTTTCATTTGAAGTCGGAGTTTGGGAGGG
>WVYN01000018.1:2510-7159 GCA_011772965.1 Gammaproteobacteria bacterium | reverse complement strand
TGACGCGGGGTCGGCACCTTACCACCGCGCGGGCTTCGGCAGCGCGTTGCCGAAGGGGGTCGGTTGCCCGAGGGGGTCGGGAGTCTTTTTCGCCACCCGCCCCACTATCGATCGATGCAGGGTTTTTCCATGGCGAAAAAGACTCCCGACCCCGTTCATGAAGGCGACCCCGTTCATGAAGGACGAAGGACCGCTCCGGTGGCCAGCCGCGTCGCGGCGACAGGCCACAGCCTGGGGCGCCAGCCTGAGGAAAATGGCGTCCCAAAGCGACGGTCGGCACTGCAACGAGATGGGCCTCCGCCCGGATTTCTCTTCAACCGTCGCCCAGCCAAGGCTTTGTGAGAAATCCGGCTTCGAACTGGGGAAGGCCTTTCGGGTATTTTGTTAACGGTCCATTTTTCAGGCAGCCAATTCTTTGGGTGGCGAAAACGGGTTTTTTGGGCGGCGAAAACGGGCCCTGAGTTTCGATAATTATCATATGGCCCAAGGCCCTCGCGGCTTGCGCTACCCCCAGCAGGGACGGCCAGATTGTCTCATCGCCAAGTGGACGATCCGCGGCCGATCGCCAGCCGCTAAAATTTCCCGGTTTTTGCAAGCGAAGGGGCATTACCAGCTTACGCCGCGCCCCGGCCCCCTGAAGGGGGTAAATTTTTCAGGATTTCTTGACAATCCGGTCAACGATTGGATACATTGAGGTCCGAAAGGGTAGGCAACGCATTTCAAAGAAAGGAGGTGCTCTTCAGGGAAAATCAACGTCCATTTGGCCGAATCGATCCCAAAGTCCTTGTCCAGACAGGCGGGTTTGTTGCGGCGAGACCGAACGGGTTAATTGCTATCATATATACGTTCCAAATCCGGACTACGGTCCAAGTTGTTATTCCAACGGTCTCGGCGGGTTGAGCTTTTCACGGCTCGCCACCCTCAACCACCCCTTCTGGTTTTTTCGAGACCATCAGGCTGGCAGCGGCAGCTTTGTCTTCTGGTTCGCGACTTTCGGCGCGAAGGCCTCACGCGGTTCTTCTGTCGGCATGCGCATGCCGGCATGAGACGCTTGTTTCTTTCCCGATCGGTTTGGGCCACGGCATCGAACAACGATTCGATGTCGGACGTTACCCCGTCAGCCCTTGGGTGGTTGGCCGTCATGGAATTTTCCAATTCGCCCTGGTCATGGACCGGCAGCGGCCTGCACTCGCGTTGATGGGATCCGTCCACAAATACCTCCCGTTCCCGGCGGTTGTCCGCGTGGGGGCGGGTGGTGATCCGGGCCAGTTTGGGAACTTGGGTCAGATCATCCAACATGAGAAACGAGGTAAGCGTGATGATAAATCGAATTACTAAACCGATCGTTTACGTTCTGGATAGCGACGCGACACATTCAAGCCGCCTGGCCGCGATGCTGCGCGAGGAAGATATGGAGGTCCGTGTCTACGATACGGTGGAATATTTCCTGCATGACGTCTCCACCCGTGGGCCGGCTTGTCTGGTTTTAGAGATGGAACTACCGCGGTGCGACGGCTTGGAGGTGCAGCGGCAATTGAAGCAGCGTCGGATCGATATCCCGGTGTTGTTTTTCGCCCGCAGGCCCTCGATTGCTCAGTGCGTGGCGGCCTTGGACGCCGGTGCGGTGGCGTTTATCGAAAAGCCTGCTCCGGCTGATCGCTTGTTGAAGGCCATCCGCACGGCTGTGGAACTCCATTCCGATCAGCAGGGCCGTTTGGCTGACCGAGCAGAGATTTTGCGGCGGATCGGGACGCTGACGGATCGCGAGCTGCAGACCCTGCAAATGCTGCTGGATGGCTGCTCGGTCAAGCAGGTTTCCAAAGCGTTCCAAATCGGCAATCAGACGGTGGCCAAGCATCGAGCCCGCGGGCTGGCGAAGATGAAGGCCCGCAACGATGCGCTCCTGGTCCGCTTGTGCCTTTCCCACGGCATCGAAAAATTAACGGAGATTGATTTGTTGGTGGAGGATGGGGAGGAGGAGCCAGAGGAGCAGCGGGTGAGGGCGTCGGAGGCCCCGCCGGTGAAGTGGATCGATGCACCGGCGCTGGCCCTGGCAGATCGCTGTTAACCGCAAGGAGACAGCCAGAAAATGGTGGCGATCTGTTGCCGGGGCGTCGAGCCAGCTTGCCGCATGACGGGCCAGCTAGGCTTGACCAGTCCGTGCGCTGGGGCCCGTGCCGGTGGGGATGGCCGAGTTCCCGCGGACCGTCCATCGGGCGACTTGCCGTCACGACCTACAGGCTGAGCCGGGAATCGTGATTTGTTTTACCGGCAGGGGGTGCCGGTGGCCTTTCCCGGCTGGTTGGATACCGGTTGGGTTTGGGGTGGTACCGGTTGGGGGTCTACACACTAGTGTGGTCCGGGTCTGTCCGCCGTTGTCAGTCGGGAAGGTCCGCGCGGTGGCACGGCACCACGATGCCACGGTAGCTGGGCGGCGCGGATTGATGTTTTCCATCCGCCCAGGCGGTGGTCAGGGGGTGGCTTGCTCGGGGGGGGGGGGGGGGGGGGGGGGGGGGGGGGGGGGGGGGGGGGGGGGGGGGGGGGGGGGGGGGGGGGGGGGGGGGGGGGGGGGGGGGGGGGGGGGGGGGGGCGGAAAGAGGGCGGGCAGCATCGATTCGGTGATGCCGAGCTGCAATCGCTTGTTGTTGGCTGGGGTCTTCCGGAGCGTTAAGGGTTGGCGGGGGAATGGACCCTGTCTCAATCTTCTTTGGCCATCGTGGCCAACACGTTTTCCAGCCAGCTTTCCTGCTTCAAAAGCTGGCACCGCTGGAGATAATCGCGACGTTCACACTTGTGTTGCAGTTTTGCGATCGGTCTGGAGAATTTTTTCGCTAAGTTGCCGTTGTTGCCGGTTGCCTGACGGATCCGCTGTTGCAGTTTCGGATCGTAGCGCCGCAGTAGCTCGTCATCCGACGCAATCATGAACTGACAGGAGCCGGGTTCACCTTGTCGTGCCGAGCGGCCGATCAGTTGTCGGTCGATCCTAGCGGACGGCTGATGTTCCATCGCGATGACATGCAGACCTCCGGACAGCTGCGACTTATGGGGGACTTTGATGTCGGTGCCGCGCCCGGCCATATTGGTGGCGATGGTAATCGCGCCGGGCTGGCCTGCGGCGGCGACCAGTTCGGCTTCTTGTTCGTCCTGGACACCGTTTAAGACCCGGTAGGGCAATCCGGCCTTGTCCAATTGGGCAGCCACTTGGAGGCTATCCTCAATGGTGCGCGTGCCGATCAGCACGGGTTGTCCGCGCCGATGTCGTGCGGCCACATCCTCCGCCACAGCCGCGAGTTTGGCCTCTTTGTCGGCAAAATACCGTGTCGGCAGCTGGGCTCGTTGGGAGGGTTTGCGGAGCGGGATTTCTACGACGGGTAACTGGTAAAACCTGGCGAACTCGACTTCATTGCCCCTGGCGGTACCCGTCATTCCGCATGTCATCTCGTACATGCGAAAGTAACGTTGCCGCGAGATACGCGCGATGGCACATTTTTCTTTGGTGATCGGTACGTGTTCTTTGGCCTCGACTGCCTGATGCAGGCCATCGCGCCAGGTCCGCTCGGAAAAAATCCGGCCGGTGTACTGGTCCACAATCAGGACTTTGTCATCCTGGAGGATATAGTCCACATTACGGCGCAGAAAGTGCTGCGCCCGCAATGCGTTCTCGATATAGATCGTCCAGGGTCGTGTCAGCCCGTACGGCTGTGGTGATGTTTGGGGGGCGTTAATTTTGGGGAGGCCTGCATGGGTCAGCCCAATGTGGCCTGCTCGCGGGTCGGCGAAAAAGTCCTGGTCCTCGACCAGGGTTGCGGCTATGTCGCGAGCGACCTGGAAGACTTCAGGGGGTGAAATTGTCGACGGCGCACCGCTAAGGATCAAAGGCATGGTTGCCTCGTCGATCAAGACGCTGTCAATTTCGTCAAGGACGGCCAGCGCATGTCCGCGCTGCATAAGCAGCGCATCGGACGGGTCGACGTTTCGCAAGCGATTGCGAAATTCCTGGCCCAGTTCCAGGGCGTGTCGTTGCTGGAGGACGATCTGGTCGTGCAGGTAGTCAAAGCCCAGCTGGTAGCCGGCGGCGTAGGTGATGTCGCAGTCGTAGGCCGCTTTTTTTTGCTCTGCGGCCACTTGCGGTTCGACCAGGCCCACGGAAAGGCCCAGCATTTTCAAGGCGGGCCGTAGCAATTCATAATCTCGCTGGGCCAGGTAGTTGTTGACCGTCGCCACGTGGACGCCTTTGCCGGTCAAGGCGTGCAAGGTTGCCGGCAAAGCGGCCACCAGGGTCTTGCCTTCGCCCGTCTGCATTTCGGCGATCGCCCCCGAGGCCAACACCAGCCCGGCCAGCAGCTGGACCTCGTAATACTCCATGTGCAATACGCGACGCACGGCTTCGTACGTCAATGCGAACGAGGGCACGACCAGATCGCTGGAGAACAGATCCGCGCCGGCCATGACTTGGGAACGCAAAGCGGCCATCCGCTCACGCAGCTCGACCTCGCGACACGATTCCAAGGTAACGGCATGTTGCCGGATGCGGTGGACAAGCTGCCAGTCGGACGAGCGGGGCTGATGGCAGCGGGGCCAGAGGGTGTGCCGGATGCCGCGGTAGCTTTGCAGTCGTATCATGGGATCTGGCCCCGTCAAAATGCCCA
>WVYN01000018.1:0-2436 GCA_011772965.1 Gammaproteobacteria bacterium | reverse complement strand
TCCGTTGGAGGGGCGATCCGCTGGGGCTGCCAGAGGGGAACCTGCGGTGCGAGACGGGCTTGAGCATCGGTCGCAGCTGGGATCGGTTCGGCTGGCGGCGGCACCTGCTCGTCGCTCTGCTGCTCCTTGTGCAGGAAAATTTCCGGCAGGTCGTCGTGACAGGCCTCGCCGCGGGAAATCTGTTCGTATTCCAGCAAAGTCCCCGTCGCTCGCTTCAGATTCATCAGCGCCAGATTGTAGGTCACCTCCGAATTCAAGAAGCTGAATTCTGCTTCTGTCAGTCGTTCCTGGGCTGCCAGCAGATCCTCCAGGACCAGGCTGCCTGTACGATCGTCTCCTGCCAGTTGCTCCCACCGTTTCTCCAAATACACCAGTTCCTGATCGGCGGCCTTCATGGACTGGTGGGTCGCTTGCACTTCGCGGAAGGATGTTTGAACTTCGCGAACGGCGACTTCCACTTCCAGCATCAGGTTTTCTGCGGTGGTATCGAGCTGGTTGGTGACCTGCCGCATTTCCAGGCGGCGGCGCTGGCACCGCGCCTTGGCGGCTCGGTTATGCAGTGGCACCTCGAACTTCAGCCCCACCGCATAGCTGGGCGCTCCGGTCAGGAACTGGTCCGCGAAGGCCTGTCCCACGTCGGAATCGCCTTGCAGGCCGCTGGCATAGGCGTCCATGATCAGGTCCAGCACCGGCAGCAGTTCTTTATCGGCCATATCCATCCGCACCGCCGCGGCCTGCACCTCCTTCAATGCTTGTCGAATCTCAGGTCGCTTCTGCAGCGCCGTGACCAGCGACTCGCGCATACTGACGGGTACGAACTGGCGAATCGGCTGGTCTTGAGGAATGAATTCGGCGTTTTGGATGTTGGTCAGCTGGGGATCGTTGACCAATGCTCGAATGCGGGCTTCCGCGTTGCGCACCGTCATTTCCGCGCGGAGGAGGTCGGTCTGCCGAGCCGAGACTGCCGCGCGGGCACGCGCAATCTGGTTACGGGGGGCGTCCAGTTCCACACGCGGCTCCAGCTGGTCGAGAATGCGACGAGCTCCCTGGTACAATTTCTTTTTCTGCAGCAGGGTTCCTCGTGCCAGGTACAAACCCCAATAGGCCCGCGTGACCTCCAGCAAGTGGGCCTGTAACTCTCGCGAAAATTCCTGCTCGGCAATCCCCGTGTTGATCTTGGCCAGCACGATCAAACCTGTGTTGTAAACGCGACCCGCGCCGCGTAAAAGGGGCTGGGTATAACTCAATCGCAGTTGGGCCGTGCCCTGGTCCGGCGGAATGAAGAAGGAGGAATTGCTGTTTTCGAAGCCGAAGTCTTGAGCCACCCTCATTTGGCCGCCCAGGAAATTGCGGCGGCGGAGGCCCATGGAGTAGTCCAACTTGTGGTCGTTAAAACGCGTTTCGCCCGGCCCGACCGTCAGCGTGTTCCCTACCGGCTCGCTAATGTCATTCCACTGGCTTTCAATGAAGGCCGACCAGTCGAAGGCGGCGTCCGCTTCGACGATCGACGTGCGACGGATCAGGGGAAGGTCTTTCAGCAAGCGGACCTGGGACGAATGTTGCAACGTGCGGATCAGCAGCGATTCGACGCTGATCGGCAATTCGTGGACATCGGTCTGCAATACCTTCCCAATCCCGCCGCTCCACCACGCTTGGTAATCTTCCGGAACGGCAGGTAGTCGGCGGATCGACGACTGTTCGTTTTCGGATTCGCGAGTCAGGTACGCTCGGTCTTCGAAACGGCGCAAGCGATGGCTGTCCTGATGCTGGGCGAGCAGGGTGGCGGGAAATGCCAGGCAGCTCAAGACCGCGGTGAGGATCACCGCCCGCATATGCGGTCCAGCGACCTTACATTGTGCGCGGATTGAAAAGTGTTGCATTGCCGATTCCGTTCAGCCGCGCATTGGTGAGGGGGTCATCCATGGATTGGCATGCTGAGCGCACAGGACGAACTCAAGGCTGCTGTGCGACAAGCATAAACGGAAAATTCCGCCTGGGATTTTTTCGACCAAGATCAATCCGCGGCCGCAACTCTTTGTGATCGACCAAGCTATCTTCCAAACACCGCACAGCCCTTAAAAGCCATGCGATGCGATGTGCGGTTAGCGATTATCGTTAAGAACGTTATATTCGTCCTGCGTAAGGGCCGGAAATTCCAGCGGTGACGGTTATAGCGGAAAGGGAATAAGCATCAGGCTCCAGCGATCCAGACACGGGGACGTCGGACCGCTGCCGTTAGCCGGCCTGCCGAGGTGAAAGGGAGGTAGCCCGCAGCCCACCGGGGCGAGCATCCAGCGGGGAATGGGCCACTTGGGGAAACAGTCGGGCTTGTGCGGACCCGCCCACGGATCGGCCAGGGTGGTACCCCGCTTTGACGGCGCCATGACCTGGGGCCATGCCATTCACGGCTGCTTGTGTTTGCCAGGAAGATTTGTA
>WVYN01000089.1:1164-1430 GCA_011772965.1 Gammaproteobacteria bacterium | reverse complement strand
GCCGGCCTGACAGTCGAGCACCGGGTCGCAGGTCTCGGCGCCCGTGCAGAACAGGCCGTCGTCGCAGAGGCCGTCGTCCGGCGTGTTGTCGCACGAGTCCGTCGCCTCGTTGCACGAGTCGACCGTGCAGCTCACGCCGTCGTCGCAGTCGACCGGCGTCCCGGCCGTACACGTGCCGGCCGTGCAGGTCTCGCTGCCGTTGCAGGCCAGGCCGTCGTCGCAGTCCGCGTCTTGCGTGCAGTCGGGCACGGTCACGGGTCGGATCT
>WVYN01000089.1:646-1074 GCA_011772965.1 Gammaproteobacteria bacterium | reverse complement strand
GTAGCCCGACCCCGGGGAGTGCTGGCGGCTGCGCAGGGCGGCCGCGCCGTACACGACGGCGCCGTCCTGCGTCACCTGCAGGTCGAACGAGTACGAGTCGGAGTCGGTTCCTCCCGAGCAGCCGCCGCCGGGGCCGTGGCTGTTCGCCGTGACCACGTTGCCGAGCGAAGCCGCGTCCACGCCCGAGTAGCGGGTGACGGTCAGCACCGCCGAGGCCGCCTGGCTGTCCAGGGTCGCCGTGACCGCGCCGTCTCCGCTGGGCGTACCGAGCGCCCGCCAGACGGAGACGCCGGTGGCGTTGCGCCCCGAGCACTGCGTGGCGACCTCGGACCAGGCGAGGCCCAGCCCCGACACGCCCTGCACGCCGACGTTGCCCCGGTACGAGACCGCGGCCAGGTACAGGTCGCCGTCTGCGGCGGTCATCGTCG
>WVYN01000089.1:290-567 GCA_011772965.1 Gammaproteobacteria bacterium | reverse complement strand
TGCGGCGCAGGGCGCCACGCCGGCCACGCAGTCGAGCGATGTGTGGCAGAACTCCGCGCCGTCGCAGTAGAGACCGTTGTCGCAGACCGCATGCTGCGCCGTGTTCACGCACGCGTCGGCGGCCTCGTCGCACGCGTCGGCCGTGCAGCCCACGCCGTCGTCGCAGTCGACCGGCGTGCCCGCCTGGCAGTCGAGGGCGGCGTCGCAGGTCTCGGCGCCGTTGCAGAACAGGCCGTCGTCGCAGGCGCCGTCGTCGGGTGCGGCGTCGCACGCGTCG
>WVYN01000089.1:0-146 GCA_011772965.1 Gammaproteobacteria bacterium | reverse complement strand
CCTGGCACGTCTCGGCGCCGTTGCAGAACAGACCGTCGGAGCAGTCCGTGTCGGTGGCGCAGCTGGAGCACGCGTCCGCGCCCTCGTCGCAGGTCTGACCGCCGCAGGGGTCGGCGCCGGCCTGGCAGCCGAGGGCGGCGTCGCAC
>WVYN01000038.1:995-1318 GCA_011772965.1 Gammaproteobacteria bacterium | reverse complement strand
CTGCTCGGAATAGGCGCCACCGGTCCAGGCGAAGCGCTCGTCGGAGTCGACCTGCGGGTTCCACTCGAACGCGGCGGGCTCGAACGCGGCGAGGTCCAATCGCGCCTTGTCGAACAACGGCGCCCAGTCCGGCTCCGATTCCGCTCTCGGCTCGTCATCGTGGGCAGGGGGAATGATCTCCAGACGCGTCAGCCGTCCCGCGCTGTCGAGCCAGACCGCGCCACCGCCGGGGGCGGTGCGCGGCGGATGGCTGGCGGTGACCTTTGTGTCGAACAGGTCGGTCGGCACGAGCTTGTCGGGACTCTCGCGGTACCAGAACTCCA
>WVYN01000038.1:0-905 GCA_011772965.1 Gammaproteobacteria bacterium | reverse complement strand
TCGGTCCGGACGCTCAGGCCTCGCGCGGTATCCACGCGCTCCCGCTCGAATCCCACCAGGTCGAGAATCTCGCGCGCCTCGACTTCCAGCGCGTCGGGCGGGCGGTCGAGCGGTACATGGCGAAACAGGCCCTGCCCGTGCAGAAGCGACGCGGCGGCGGCGATGCCGAGCAGGGTGACGAGCAGACAGGCGACCGCCACCCCGGGCCGGACTCCCCCCTCGCCGCCGGCGGCGGCCACCATCTCCGGCGACGGCGTCTCGCCGGCGGCCAGCGCGGCGGCCAGCGGATCGCCGCCGGGAAGCGCGGCGGCGACGGCCAGCGCCGAGGCCGGCCGCTGCAGCGGCTCGTGCTCGAGGCAGCGCAGGATCACGCGCTCGACCGCGGGGTCGATGCCGTCGACCACGCTGGAGGGGTTGGTCGGCGTCGTGTCGTGCATCGAGCGCAGCTCGGCGGCGGAGCCGGCCTGGAACGCCGGCTTGCCGGTGAACAGCTCGTACAGCACCAGGCCGAGCGAGTAGATGTCGCTGCGCACCGAGACCTCCTTGCCGGCGAGCTGCTCGGGCGCCATGTAGGCCGGCGTGCCGGCGCGGATCTCCGCGCCGGTGAACCCTCCGGCCAGCCCGGCGAGGCCGAAGTCGGTGATCTTCACGTGGCCCCGGCCGTCGAGCATCACGTTGGCCGGCTTGAGGTCGCGGTGCAGGATGCCCTGCTCGTGCGCCGCGGCCAGGCCCGCGCAGAGCTGCCGGGCGATCTGCACCGCCTTGTCCTGCGGCAGGCGGCCGATGCGGCGCAGCAGCGAGGCGAGGTCCTCGCCGTCGACGTACTCCATCGAGATGAAGTGCTGCCCGTCGACCTCGCCGATGTCGTAGACGCGGCAGACGTTGGGGTGCGTGACCTGGCGGGC
>WVYN01000041.1 GCA_011772965.1 Gammaproteobacteria bacterium | reverse complement strand
GAAGATTCGATCGTGGTCGTACGGCGAGGTCATCAAGCCCGAGACGATCAACTACCGGACGTTCAAGCCCGAGCGGGACGGGCTGTTCTGCGCCAAGATCTTCGGCCCGGTCACCGACTGGGAGTGCCTGTGCGGCAAGTTCAAGCGCATGAAGCACCGCGGCGTCGTCTGCGACAAGTGCGGCGTCGAGGTCACCCAGTCCAAGGTGCGCCGCGAGCGCATGGGCCACATCGAGCTGGCCAGCCCGGTCAGCCACGTCTGGTTCTTCAAGGGCCTGCCCAGCCGGATCGGCCACCTGCTGGACATGTCGCTGCGCGATCTCGAGCGGATCCTCTACTTCGAGGCCTACGTCGTCATCGACCCGCTCGACGTCCCGGAGTTGCAGGAAAAGGAGATCCTCACGGAGGAGCAGTACCGCGAGCTGCAGGCCGAACATCCCGACGAGTTCGTCGCCGGGATGGGCGCCGAGGCGATCAAGGAGCTGCTCGCTCGGGTCGACGTCGAGACGCTGGCCGCCGAGCTGCGCGACCAGATGCGCAACGAGACCTCGCAGCAGAAGCGGCTCAAGTTCGCCAAGCGGCTCAAGGTCGTCGATGCGTTCCGCAAGTCGGGCAACCGGCCGGAGTGGATGATCCTGGACGTGATCCCGGTCATCCCGCCGGAGCTGCGGCCGCTGGTGCCGCTGGACGGCGGGCGCTTCGCCACGTCCGACCTCAACGACCTGTACCGCCGCGTGATCAACCGCAACAACCGGCTGAAGAAGCTGCTCGACCTCAAGGCCCCCGACGTGATCGTGCGCAACGAGAAGCGCATGCTCCAGGAGGCCGTCGACGCGCTGTTCGACAACGGCCGTCGCGGCCGCGTGCTGCGCGGCAGCAACAACCGCCCGCTCAAGTCGCTGTCCGACACGATCAAGGGCAAGCAGGGACGTTTCCGGCAGAACCTGCTCGGCAAGCGCGTCGACTACTCCGGGCGCTCGGTCATCGTCGTCGGCCCGGAGCTCAAGCTGCACCAGTGCGGCCTGCCCAAGAAGATGGCGCTCGAGCTGTTCAAGCCGTTCATCTACAACAAGCTCGAGCAGGAGGGGCTGGTCTCGACGATCAAGGCCGCCAAGGAGATGGTCGAGCTCGAGCGCCCCGAGGTTTGGGACTACCTCGAAGAGGTGATCAAGGAGCATCCGG
>WVYN01000010.1:1072-1220 GCA_011772965.1 Gammaproteobacteria bacterium | reverse complement strand
GTGAACGTGATCGTCGCCGTCGCGCCCGGGGCCAGCGTGTCCGTCCCCGCCAGCAGGTTCTGGTCGACGTTGCCGTCGAAGGCCGCGTTCACCGTCAGCGTGCCGCTGGCCGGCGCCACCTGGATCGAGTAGGTGGCCGGCGCCGGGA
>WVYN01000010.1:594-1005 GCA_011772965.1 Gammaproteobacteria bacterium | reverse complement strand
GTCACGGTGATGGCCGAGTCGAAGGTCCCGTCGCCGTTGTCCACCGTGGCCGCGGCACTCTTCGCCACGCCCAGCACCGGGTTCTCGACGAAGGCGATCGGCGTCGGATCGTTCTCGCCGGCTTCCGTGGGATCGCCGTCGCCGTCGGGATCGGGATCGACCCCGTCGTCCGAAGCGTCGGCGGTCGCGGTGGCCGGCTCGCTCTCGCCGCTGGCGTTGGCCACGTTGTTGAAGGGACCCGTGAGCCCGTTCGGGTCGAAGCGCACCGTGAAGGTGATCGTCGCCGTGTCGCCCACCGCCAGCGTGTCGGTCCCCGCCAGCAGGTTCGGGTCGGCGTTGCCGTCGAAGCCCGCGTTCACCGTCAGGGTCCCGCTCGCCGGAGCCACCTGGATCGAGAAGGTGGCCGGGGCC
>WVYN01000010.1:319-539 GCA_011772965.1 Gammaproteobacteria bacterium | reverse complement strand
CGGTGATGGTGATCGGGACGTCGAAGGTGCCGTCGCCGTTGTCCACGGTGGCGCCGGCCTGCTTCGCCACGCCGAGCACCGGGTTCTCGGAGTAGGAGATCGGGGTCGGATCGTTCTCGCCCGCCTCGGTGGGATCGCCGTTGCCGTTGGGATCGGGATCCGTGCCGTCGTCCGAGACGTCCGAGGTCGGCGTGCCGCCCGGAGCGGTCCCGCTGGCGTT
>WVYN01000010.1:0-142 GCA_011772965.1 Gammaproteobacteria bacterium | reverse complement strand
GCCCGAGGCGATGGTGAAGCTGGTTCCGCCCGGGAAGGCGGCGTCGACGTCGTCGGTGACCTGCAGGTTCTGGATGTCGGAATCCCCGAGGTTCTCGACGGTGATGGTGATCGTCGTATCGAAGGTGCCGTCGGCGTTGCCG
>WVYN01000023.1:1201-1321 GCA_011772965.1 Gammaproteobacteria bacterium | reverse complement strand
GCTGGAGGAACCTACGCCGATCCGATCCAACCCGTGATCACCAACAACCTGATCTCGGGCAACATCAACGACGCCGGCCCGGGACAAAACCAGAACAACGTCACGTACTCGTCCGGTGGC
>WVYN01000023.1:0-1032 GCA_011772965.1 Gammaproteobacteria bacterium | reverse complement strand
CAGCAACAACATCGTCCGCGACAACAGCTCGGGACATTTCGGCGGCGGCGTGCTGTTCAGTCAGATCTACAACGGGTCGGTCTACATCCCCAGCCGCGGCCAGTTCGACAACAACGTCGTCGAAGGCAACACCAGCGATCGCGGCGGCGGCATTCATCTCAACACGACCAACGCGACGATCCGCAACAACACGGTCGTGGACAACGGCGCAAATTATGGCGGCGGGGTGGTCGCCGGGATCAACGACGGGGTCGACGCTTTTTTCTACAACAATTTGATCGTGTTCAACGACGGCAACCCCAACGGGGGTGGGGGCATCGCCATTTACAGCGCCAGCCCGACGATTTCGCACAACGACTTCTACGGGAACCTGCCGGACAACATCGGCGGAGAGCGGGTCGACGGCGATTACATCGGCTTCAACATGAACATCTCCGTCGACCCGCTGTTCGAGAATTTCGCGCTGCCGACACGCGATCTCCACTTGCAGTTAGTCAGCCCGGCGATCGATGCGGGATTCAACAGCCAGGCGCCGGCAACCGATATCGACGGCACGACTCGGCCGCTGGACGGAGACTACGACACCGTCGCGACGGTCGNNCGTCGCGACGGTCGACCTCGGAGCCTACGAGTTCGACCTGACTACCATCGATCTGGATCTGGACACCGTTCTCGATGACGGCGACGACAGCGGCTTCCCCGACGACAATCCTTGCGCGACAGGTCAATCGGTCGGTTGCGACGACAATTGCACGGGCACGGCGAATCCCAATCAGGACGATATCGACATGGACGGCGTGGGTGACGTCTGCGACAACTGCGCCGGCACGTCCAACGCGAACCAAACGGATACGGACGGCGACGGGCTGGGCGACGTCTGCGACGCCTGCCCCAACGACCCGGACAACGACGTCGACGGCGACGGCGTGTGCGGCGACGTCGACAACTGCCCGAACGACGCCAACGCCGGCCAGGCGGACACCGACGGCGACGGCGTCGGCGACGTCTGCGATCCCGACGACGACAACGACG
>WVYN01000076.1:797-1074 GCA_011772965.1 Gammaproteobacteria bacterium | reverse complement strand
GTGACCTGGACGGGGTCAACGGACCCGACCTCGCCGTGGCGAACTTCGTGGGCGACGACGTCTCGGTGCTGCTCAACCAGGGCGACGGGACCTTCGCCCCGGCGGTGGCATACGAGGCCGGAGACTTTCCGCAATCCGTGGCCATCGGCGACTTGGACGGGGTCAACGGACCCGACCTCGCCGTGGCGAACGATTCGGACGTCTCGGTCCTGTTCAACCAGGGCGATGGCACGTTCGCTGACGCCGTCGACCATGACGCCGGAGATGCGCCATCTTA
>WVYN01000076.1:290-731 GCA_011772965.1 Gammaproteobacteria bacterium | reverse complement strand
GACTACGCGGGTTATGGCGGGTCGTCCATGGCCATCGCCGACTTCGACGGGGGCAACGGACTCGACCTCGCCGTGACCGACTCAGGCAGCGTCTCGGTGCTGCTCAATCTGGGCGGTGCGACATTCGCCGTCGCGCCAATGTACACAGCCGGAGAGGTACCGTTGTCAGTGGCCATCGGCGACTTGGACGGGGTCAACGGACCCGACCTCGCCGTGGCGAACGGCGCCAGCGTTTCGTTGCTGTTCAACCAGGGCGATGGCACATTCGCTGATCCCATCGACTACGCAGGGTTTGGGGGCTCGTCCATAGCCATCGCCGACTTCGACGGGGTCAACGGACCCGATCTCGCCGTGGCGAACAACGCCAGCGTTTCGTTGCTGTTCAACCAGGGCGACGGCACCTTCGCCGCGGCAGCGGCATATCCCTCCGAAGCGGTGGCC
>WVYN01000076.1:0-249 GCA_011772965.1 Gammaproteobacteria bacterium | reverse complement strand
ACTGTATCCCCGAAGTTGGGTGTTGGGGTATCAACGGGGTCTGGGTGCTGTTCAACCAGGGTGATGGGACGTTGAGCGCGGCGATCATGTACGACGCCGGGTTACACCCCCAATCCGTGGCCATCGGTGACCTCGACGGTGTGAACGGACCCGACCTCGTGGTGGCAACGATGAAATTCTGTACGGGCCCGGCCCCGCCCCTTGGGTATTGCTCAGGCTACGACGGTGTGTCGGTCCTGTTCAACCAGG
>WVYN01000084.1:1119-1639 GCA_011772965.1 Gammaproteobacteria bacterium | reverse complement strand
TCGGCGTTGTTGGTCAGGACCTTGTCGACGCTCAGACTTGGATCTGGCAAGAAGTAGCCGTCGTTGCCGGCGTCCGTGTCCACACCCGCCACCGCCGTCACCGTCGTCGGGTCCGTGCCCTCGGTCTGGGTATACCCCGTCGGGTACTGCGGATCGGTCTCGTCCACATCAGCCGTGGTCGAACCGGGCGGCACCGTCGCCGACCAGTCCCCATTGGCATCGGTGGTGACCGTCTGGGTGTTCCCGTTGCTGTCGGTGATGATCACGTCGACATCAGCCAGGTCCGGCTCACCCGCATCCTGGGTGCCGTTGCCGTTGGTGTCGATGTACAGGTGCCCGCTGACCGTGCCCGACAGGTAGTAGCCGTCGTTGCCGGCGTCCGTNNAGGTAACCGTCTCAGTATCGGTCGGCGAATCGACCGGGTTGGCGTTGAAGCTGCCGGAGGCATAGGCCACGTTGACAATCGAGCCCGCATCCAGGTCCGCCAGCGTCACGGTGCGGCTGGCGGTGCAGGTGAGCG
>WVYN01000084.1:0-1056 GCA_011772965.1 Gammaproteobacteria bacterium | reverse complement strand
CGCTGATCGTCACGTTACCGGTGTTGGTCACCAGGTAGCTGTAGCTGATCACATCACCCACCGCCGAGTACGTCGTCGGCGTGGCCGTCTTCACGATCGCCAGCGACGGCGTCTGGGTCGCATTCGCCGTCTCTTGATCCTCGTTCGAGGTGGTGCCGTCGGCACTCGCCGTCGCCGTGTTGGTCACCGAGCCGGCATTCAGGTCGGCCTGGGTGATGGTGTAGCTGGCGGTACAGGTGATGGACTCACCCGGATNNTGGACTCACCCGGATCGAGATTTCCATCGAAGTTGCCCACCGTGCTCACGGCCGGGCAGCTCTCATCCGTCGCCAGGTCATCGGCAACCGTCACCGGACCGGCCAGGCTGACGTTGCCGCTGTTGGTCACCAGGAAGCTGTAGCTGATCACCTGGCCCACCGCGTCATAGGTCGTCGGCGTGGCCGTCTTCACCAGCGTCAACGCCGGGCTTCCGAACCCGTCACCTCGCAGGGTGTCCAACTCGTAGATGTTTTGGGTTCCCGAAGTTCCTGCCTCGCCCAGGTTGCCGGCATTAGGTCCGCTCGGATCGGGGTTCGGTGACCCGGCTTCGTTCAGGGTGTACTCGTCGTTCCACAGGTAGTTCTGGTTGTCCTTCAGGCCGCGGGTGGCATCGAATTCAAGGTAGGTGATGGAATCAGGCGTGAAGTTGGCGGTGAAGGCCTGGTTGTACTCCGCGTAGGCGAAGGCGAACTCCACGGCCGGTCGATCGACGGTGCCGCCCGGACCTGTGAAGGANNACCTGTGAAAGAGGTCGTCACCTTGCGCACGTACAGATAGTTGCTGTTTGCACGATCCAGGTCGTAGCCATCACCAGGGCTATCGCCGTCGTCCCTGGTGACATTGACGCCCCCCGCCCCGCTGGCATCACCATTGGTGTCGACGAAGATCTTGACGTTGCTGGCAGTGGAATCCCAGTTGACAGGCTGGTTGATTTCCCACTGGTTGCGCAGCGCGATGCCCCCGTTGGCTTTCGTATTCGTGGGCGCATCCACGTTGCCGAGCCGCACCGTGTAGTAG
>WVYN01000028.1:2873-3361 GCA_011772965.1 Gammaproteobacteria bacterium | reverse complement strand
CTGCTGTGGAGATCACCTGCCGCGGTCCGAAGTTGCCCGCGCCGTCCAGGTTCTCGTACCAGGCGATCGTGTCGTCGTGGTCCGAAGCGGACAGGACGTCGGTGTCGCCGTCGCCGTCGAGGTCCGCCGCGAAGACCGACCGCGCACCGTCGGCCGGCGTGGAGATCACCTGCTGCGGTCCGAACCTGTCCGACTCGGCCTGGTCGGCGTTCGGCACATCCATGCAGTTGTCGCACGGATCGCCGACGCCGTCGCCGTCGAGGTCGGCTTGATCCGGATTCGCAACCATGGGGCAAACGTCGATGTCCCCGCAAAGGCCATCACCGTCGGCGTCGTTGCCGGGGTCGTCGGGACAAGCGTCACAAGAGTCACCGATCCCGTCGCCGTCGCCATCCTCCTGCCATGGATTGAAAAAGCCGGGACAGTTGTCGCAGGCTTCGTCGACGCCGTCGCCGTCGAGGTCCGCTTGATCCGGATTCCCGACCGCC
>WVYN01000028.1:1672-2851 GCA_011772965.1 Gammaproteobacteria bacterium | reverse complement strand
GGGCAGTTGTCGCAGGGATCGCCGACGCCGTCGCCGTCCAGGTCGGCCTGGTCGGGGTTCGCGATCGCGGGGCAGTTGTCGCAGGCGTCCCCGAGGGCGTCGGCGTCGCTGTTCGCCTGGTCCTCGTTCGTCGCCGCGGGGCAGTTGTCGCAGGCGTCTCCCCGGCTGTCGCCGAGCCCATCCCGGGTATAGGAGGCGGCTCCCCCGGCCGCGGCGCAGCTCGCGCCGCCGTCGTTGTCGATACAGTCGAGAACCGCGTTCTGTTCCGACGTCCAGGTCAGCAGGTCGATCGTGTACAGCTCCCCACTGACCGCGCTTCGAGCGCAGATCAGATCGTCGTTCGACACGATCTGATTTCCGACCGTATCGACGTAATCGCAAAGGGCGGCGTCGAATGTGAACAAGTGCAGGCAGACGAACGGCTGATCGAACGTCGCTTCGCCACACGCTCCGCAGGAAAACTCGATGTTGAGGCCGCACGCCTGATCGGTGGGGGTCTGAGAGTGCCTCCACGATGAGGCGATCCCGACGCCCGGCTCGATCTCGTCGAACACGTTTCCACCAAAGGGCCCGGGCAAGAAGATCACGGCGTCCGTATTCCACTGATCGGCGTTGAAATCCGAGACGCAGTTGTCACACGCATCACCGCTCGAGTCTCCGTCGACGTCCGCCTGATCGGCGTTGGCCACACCCGGGCAGTTGTCCTCCGCACAGGTGTTCGTCGAGAAGCTCGGATGCCCCCAACCGTCTCCGTCGACATCCGTACAGGTGTCGCAAGCGTCACCGCTTCCGTCGTCGTCCGCGTCGGCCTGATCGGCGTTGGCGTCTTCAGGGCAGTTGTCGCAGAGGTTGCCCAGCAGGTCGCCGTCGTCGTCGGCCTGCGTCGGGTTGGCGACCGCGGGGCAGTTGTCCTGGACGCACGTGTTGGCGGGAAACCCCGGGTCCCCGAAAGAGTCCCCATCCGCGTCGGTGCAGTCGTCGCAGAGGTCGCCGACGCCGTCCCCGTCGACGTCCTCCTGCAGCGGGTTCGACGAGCCCGGACAGTTGTCGCAGGCGTCGCCGATGCCGTCGCCGTCGAGGTCGGCCTGATCCGGATTCGCGACCGCCGGGCAGTTGTCGCAGACGTCGCCGACGCCGTCGGCGTCCCCGTCCGCCTGATCGGCATTCTCGACCGCGGGC
>WVYN01000028.1:349-1607 GCA_011772965.1 Gammaproteobacteria bacterium | reverse complement strand
TCCATGTCCGCCGCGAAGACGGAAAAGGCTCCACCGGCTGGTGCGCTTGAAATTATCTGCAGCGGCCCGAAGTTGCCTGCGCCGTCCAGGTTTTCGTACCAGGCGATCTCGTCGCGCAACGACGCGGAGAGCACGTCGTTGTCGCCGTCACGGTCGAGGTCCGCCGCAAAGACGGAAGTCGGGTAGATGGATGCGGTGGAGATCACCTGGCGCGATCCGAAGTTGCCGTCGCCGTCCAGGTTCTCGTACCAGGCGATCTTGTCGTCGTCGATCGACGCGGAGAGCACGTCGATGTCGCCGTCGCCGTCCAGGTCCGCCGCGAAGACGGAGAATGCGCCGTCGGCCGCGGTGGTGATCACCTGCTGCGGCCCGAAGTTGCCCGCGCCGTCCAGGTTCTCGTACCAGGCGATCTTGTCGTCGAGTTGGGATGCGGACAGGACGTCGAGGTCGCCGTCCCCGTCGAGGTCCGCCGCAAAGACGGATCGTCCCCGCTCGGCCGTGCTGGAGATCACTTGCGGCGATCCGAAGCCGCCGTAGCCGTCGAGATTCTCGTACCAGGCGATCGTGTCGCCGTCATACGACGCGGAGAGCAGGTCGTTGTCACCATCGCCGTCGAGATCGGCCGCGAAGACCGAGATCACTCCACTGCCCCCTGGGGGAATGAACCGCTCCGGCCCGAAGTTGCCTGCGCCGTCGAGGTTCTCGTACCAGGCGATCTTGTCGTCGACGGAGAGGCCGAGAGCACGTCGGTGTCGCCGTCGCCGTCGAGGTCCGCCGCGAAGACGGAGTAGGCCGCTTCGACCCTCGTGGAGATCACCCGTTGCGGCCCAATCGTGCCGTCGCCGTCGAGGTTCTCGTACCAGGCGATCTTGGCCCACGACGCGGAGAGCACGTCGTTGTCGCCGTCGCCGTCGAGGTCCACGGCTCTGACGGACCGTGCTTCACTGAGGCCGGACAAGATCGCATGCTCCGACCAACTGTCGTCCGTATTGACCTGGTCCGGGTTCGGCACGTCCACGCAGTTGTCGCAGGCGTCGCCCACGCCGTCGCCGTCGGCGTCGGCCTGGTCGGAGTTCGCTGTCAGAGGACAGTTGTCCAGGACGTCGTTGACCCCGTCGCCGTCGCCGTCCACGGTCTGGGCGGTGGCGGGCATGACCGCGAGCAGGACGGCAAGCAGTCCGTAGACCAGGCCGGTCTTCTCTCGACCGTGCATGACCCCCCTCCGGGGGTTCGCCCGACCGGGTTACTCTTCCAACAT
>WVYN01000028.1:0-171 GCA_011772965.1 Gammaproteobacteria bacterium | reverse complement strand
TGCCGGAGGCGATGGCCGCGCAGGCGGAGCGGCTGGCTCGCTTCGAGCGCGAGGCCAAGCTGCTCGCCTCGCTGAACCACGCCAACATCGCCGCGATCTACGGCCTGCACGAGGCCGAGGGCCTGCGCTTCCTCGCGATGGAGCTGGTCCCCGGCGAGGACCTCGCCGACC
>WVYN01000062.1:414-1239 GCA_011772965.1 Gammaproteobacteria bacterium | reverse complement strand
ACAGCGGCAAGGTCGTGCCGGTAAATGGTGAGCCGGTCATCGTTGTCAACACCGAGGCCGGAGGCCTCAAGGCTTTCTCGGCCATCTGCACCCACCTGGCCTGCATCGTCTATTGGCACGAACCACGGCAGGTGATCCAGAGCCCCTGCCACGATGGGCGCTTCAACCCCCTAAATGGTACGGTCATCTCGGGGCCGCCCCCTCGGCCGCTACCTCCCTATGAGTTGGAGATTGTAAATGGAGAAGTCTATATTGGTAAAGCCAAGGGGGCTATCGGTTCGATCTGAGAGGCTGTCTTAAAAGATTGGACCAGTCTAAGAANNGACCTCCTGTCTACATTACAATACCGAACTTTAATTACCCCGTCTTAGAGGCTGTTTTAAAAGATTGGACCAGTCTAAAAATATATGTTTTCAGGGCTGACAGCTGGCTTTTTTGGGCAAATTTCAGACAAAATCGAGGTTGTCAGACTGGTCCAATCTAGCAAGCTGGACTTTTAAAACAGCTTCTGAGGCTGAAGGTTGCCAGAGAAAAAATCTCACCGGAGCCTCAGTCCTGAACCTCGACAAAGATATGCGAGGCAATCTCTCGGCCCAGAGCTTCGGTGCGATCTTGAAGACGGATCATTAGCGGACCCTGGTAGGGAGCAATTTCTTCGACGGTTAACATCGTTCCGGGGAAAAAGCCTAGCCTGACCAAGTATTCCAACAGGATCGTCTCCTCATAAGCAATATTAACCAAGCAGGCAGTTTGGCCCACCTCTAGCTCGCACAGCGGAATCGTGGCTATTTGCACGATATTCCCCTCAAGATCGGGAATAGGGTT
>WVYN01000062.1:0-388 GCA_011772965.1 Gammaproteobacteria bacterium | reverse complement strand
CGCGTTGGTGACTTCAGGGGCGGTGGCGTGTTCCAACCGGCAGGCAAAATCGTGAACGCTTTCCCAGGCTAAACCCAGGCTATCGGTTAAAAATCGTTCCCATAATCTGTGCCGGCGCAAGATGTTGTGAGCCCGGTTACGCCCCTTTTCGGTTAACTCGACTCCTTTGTAGGGGGTGTGGGTCACCATATCTTGCTCCGCCAGCCGTTTGACCATTTCAATGGTTGAGGGGGATGATACGCCTAGCCGCTGAGCCAGTTGAGAGATAGCTACCGGAGACTGGCTAGTTTCTAACTCACAAATACTTTTCAGGTACATCTCGATGCTCTCGCTGGTCATCGTGGAGACTGACATCATCAATAAACCTTTCTAAAAAATGTAATGGCTC
>WVYN01000031.1:245-1496 GCA_011772965.1 Gammaproteobacteria bacterium | reverse complement strand
AGACGGCGATCCACAAGTCCACCGACGGCGGCAAGACCTGGCGCAAGCTCGAGAACGGCCTGCCCGAAGAGGACATGGGCAAGATCGGCCTGGCCATCTCGCCGCAGAACCCCGACGTCGTCTACGCCACGATCGAGCTGGCCCACCGCAAGGGCGGCTTCTACCGCTCGGCCGACGGCGGCGAGAGCTGGGAGAAGCGCAACGACTACATCTCGGGCGGCACCGGCCCGCACTACTACCAGGAGATCTTCGCCAGCCCGCACAAGTTCGACCGCGTCTACCAGATGGACGTGCGGATGCACGTCACCGAGGACGGCGGCAAGACCTTCCGCCGCGTCGGCGAGAAGCACAAGCACAGCGACAACCACGCGCTGGCCTTCGATCCCGACGATCCCGACTACCTGCTGGCGGGCTGCGACGGCGGCCTCTACGAGAGCTGGGACCTGGGCAAGACCTGGAAGTTCGTCGCCAACCTGCCGGTGACCCAGTTCTACAAGGTGGCGGTCGACTACGACGAGCCGTTCTACAACGTCTACGGCGGCACCCAGGACAACAACACCCAGGGCGGGCCGTCGCGCACGACGAACGTCAACGGCATCCGCAACAGCGACTGGTTCATCACGCTGTTCGGCGACGGCCACCAGCCGGCGGTCGATCCGACCAACCCCGACATCGTCTACTCGGAGTGGCAGCAGGGGAACCTGTCGCGCTACGACCGCAAGACCGGCGAGATCGTCTACATCCAGCCGCAGCCGGCCGAGGGCGAGCCGTGGGACCGCTTCAACTGGGACGCGCCGATCCTGATCAGCCCCCACGACCCGGCGCGGCTGTACTACGCCAGCCAGCGCGTGTGGCGCAGCGACGACCGCGGCGACAGCTGGAAGCCGGTCAGCGGCGACCTGTCGCGCGACCTCGACCGCTTGACCCTGCCGATGATGGGCCGCGTCTGGAGCTTCGACGCGATCTGGGACCTGTGGGCCATGTCGAAGTACAGCACGATCACCTCGCTGGCCGAGTCGCCGCTGGTCGAGGGCCTGATCTACGCCGGGACCGACGACGGGCTGATCCAGGTCACCGAGGACGGCGGCGCGAGCTGGCGCAAGATCGACAGCCTGCCCGGCGTGCCGGAGTTCTTCTTCGTCAACGACATCAAGGCCGACCTGCACGACGCCGACACCGTCTACGTCGTCGTCGACCACCACAAGGAGGGCGACTTCTCGCCGTACGTCCTGAAGAGCGCCGATCGCGGAC
>WVYN01000031.1:0-191 GCA_011772965.1 Gammaproteobacteria bacterium | reverse complement strand
GGCGGCGAGCGGTGGATCAAGCTCAGCGGCGGCGTGCCCAACATCCCGTTCCGCGACCTGGCGATCCAGCGCCGCGAGAACGACCTGGTCGGCGCCACCTTCGGCCGCGGCTTCTACATCCTCGACGACTACACCCCGCTGCGGCAGGTCTCCGAGGAGACGCTCGAGCGGGAGGCCGTGCTGTTCCCGGT
>WVYN01000046.1:2123-2435 GCA_011772965.1 Gammaproteobacteria bacterium | reverse complement strand
TGCGGAAGGCTCTCCGCCCGTGCTGTTCTTCAAGCCACCGAGCGCTCTGCTGCATGACGGCTCGACCCTGACGTTACCGGAGGGCGGCGGCGAGGTGCATCACGAGGTCGAACTCGTGGTCGTGATCGGCACACCGGGCCGCGCGATCGACGAGGCCGACGCGCTCGATCACGTGCTCGGCTACGGTGNNGCGGCGAAGAAGAGCGGTGAGCCGTGGTGTGTGGCCAAGGGCTTCGACGGCTCGGCGCCGGTCTCGGACATCGTCCCGGCCGCGGACGTCGGCGAACCTGCGAACCTCGGGATCAGGCTTCA
>WVYN01000046.1:662-2107 GCA_011772965.1 Gammaproteobacteria bacterium | reverse complement strand
TTCAGGTCAACGGGGACACCCGGCAGGACGGAAACACGTCGCAGATGACGCGCTCCGTGTCCGCCGTGATCGCCCACGCCTCGCGCTGGATCACTCTCGAGCGCGGCGACCTGATCTTCACCGGCACGCCCGCCGGTGTCGGCCCGGTGGTCCCGGGCGATCGGATCGAGGCCCGCATCGATCGCGTCGGAACTTTGCGAATCGACGTCGGCTGAGCTGTCCGGAGTTCTCTACCAATTCCCGCCGGCGAAGATCAGGAACGGGGCACGTGTCGGGCGACGCTACTCGCAGGCGTCGCCCTTCCCGTCGCCGTCCGTATCCGTCTGATCCGGGTTGAAGACGTCGGGGCAGTTGTCGCAAACGTCGCCCACACCGTCACCGTCTTGATCGCGTTGATCTGTGTTCGGTTCGTTCGGACAGTTGTCGCATTCGTCTCCCACTTCGTCGTCGTCGACGTCGCCCTGGTCCGGGTTGAAGACCGTCGGGCAGTTGTCGCAGGCGTCGCCGACACCGTCACCGTCGGCGTCCTCCTGCCCGGGGTTGGACACGGTCGGGCAGTTGTCGCAGACGTCGCCGACCAAGTCTCCATCGACGTCGGAAAGCGTCGGGTCGTGCACCAACGGACAATGATCTTCAAGGTCCAGGACGCCGTCGCCATCGAAATCGCCGTTGACCGGAGGGCAGATCACCGGTGGCACGCGTAGCTGTCCGTTGCTGTCGAGACCCAGATGGCTTTCCCCACAGATGTTTTCGGCGCTGATCAGGTAACGCTGGTGCGCTCCCGGCGGCGGATCCTCGATGTCGAGCGCCTGCGGTTGCGGAGTTTCCGAAACCAGGCATACCGGCGCGGCGATGCCGCCGAACAACGACCGGTAGACGTTGGAGACATGGCCCTGGAAACTGGGTCTCCAGCGCATCCCGATCGGTGTTTGGCCTCCGCCACCGGGCTGGAAGTTCAACTTGTCGAGCCTCAGGGAGAATCCGATTTGGCCCGGCGCAAAGGCGACGCCCGGTGATTGATCCGCGCAGTCGCAGGCGTCGGGGATACCGTCGCCGTCGCTGTCGACGTCACTGACGTCTTGCGGACACGGATCGCACGCGTCCCCGCGACCGTCGCCGTCGCTGTCGGTCTGGTCCGGGTTGAAGACGTTGGGACAGTTGTCCTCGTCGGCGCAGATGCCGTCACCGTCGATGTCGTCGAGCGGATCGAGCGGACAGACGTCGCAGGCGTCGCCCGCGCCGTCGCCGTCCTGATCGGCCTGGTCGGGGTTGGGCACCGTCGGACAGTTGTCGACGTCGCCGCAGACGCCGTCGCCGTCGATGTCGTTGTCCGGGTCGAGCGGGCAGGCGTCGCAGACGTCGCCGAGGCCGTCCGCGTCGGCGTCTTCTTGGAGCGGGTTCGGATCGAACGGGCAATTGTCGTCCGGCGTGCAAACACCGTCGGC
>WVYN01000046.1:0-602 GCA_011772965.1 Gammaproteobacteria bacterium | reverse complement strand
TGTCGCCGTCGAAGTCGAGCACCATCGAGCCCAGCACGTTGAGGCTGACGAAGATCGCGGGGTGGTTCAGCGGGCCGCCGCTGATCTGGCCGGCGCTGCCGGCGACCGCGTAGACCGCGCCCCCGTTGGGCATCGGTCCGGGCCCGGGCTTGGTGTACGCGCCGTCGCCGTTCGGGTCGCCGTCGCCGGCGTCGATCTGCATCGCCGGGACGAACGTCGTCGAGTCGCCGTAGTGGCCGTCGATCAGGAACGAGCGCTCGTAGCTGTGGCTGTGGCCGGTGAGCACGAGGTCGACGCCGTGGGATTCGAGGATCGGCAACGCGTTCTGGCGCATGTCGATCAGCTCGGCCTCGGTGTCCGAGTCGTGCGAGCCCTTGCTGTACGGCGGGTGGTGCCAGTAGGCGACGATCCAGTCGCGCGTGTTGGCCGCGAGGTCGGCGGCGAGCCACGTCAGCATCGCCCCGCCCACGCTGCGATCGGTCTCAAACGAGTCGAGCACGACGAAGTGGATGTTGCCGTAGTCGAAGGAGTAGTAGGCCTCGGTTCCCGAGCTGAGGCCTCCCGCCTCGGCGGCGGCCGGCAGCGTGAAGATGTCGTAGTAG
>WVYN01000009.1 GCA_011772965.1 Gammaproteobacteria bacterium | reverse complement strand
GGTGCCGGTTGCCGCCAATGACACACTGACCGTGGCTGAGGACAGCGGCACGACCGCAGGCGATCTCGGTGCGAACGACACCGACCTGGGCGATGGTGGCATCGTGTGGGCCTTGGCCACCGGTGCGACAAATGGTGTTGCGGTGGTCAATGCCGATGGCACTTACACCTACACGCCGAACGCGGATTACAACGGACCGGACAGCTTCACCTACACCGTGACCGATGCCGACGGCGATGTGGACACGGGCACGGTGAACATCACGGTCACGCCGGTCAATGATGTGCCGGTGGCGGCCGACGACACGCTGACAGTGTCCGTGAACAGTAGCCCGGTTGCGGGTAACCTGGCGGCCAACGACACCGACCTGGGCGATGGTGGCATCGTGTGGGCCTTGGCCACCGGTGCGACAAATGGTGTTGCGGTGGTCAATGCCGATGGCACTTACACCTACACGCCGAACGCGGATTACAACGGACCGGACAGCTTCACCTACACCGTGACCGATGCCGATGGTGACGTATCCACCGCGACGATCATGGTCAGTGTCGTGAACGACGTCATTGATGGCGCGTTACTCGCGGCGATCGATTCCCTTGGTGAACCGGCATCGCAGGCGTCGGGAGGTTCTCTATACCAAGAAACGAGCGTTGGGATGGGGAACAGTGGCAGTGTGTTGACGACGAGCGGCGTTACTGAGCTCGGCAATATGGCTGCCCTGTCAGCGCACAGCGGGACTAACGATGATGGCACCTATCTTGGATTTGTAACTCAGGACGGTTTTTACCCAGGCAACCAAGACGATGGATCAGTCGATTATGGTTCAACCGGTAACGCGGATGCTTGGGTCAAGTATCGACATCGCGCGATCGATTGGCTGCTTTCCAGCGCATACGCTGGCGATGGAACAGATGGATCAGACAAGCAGGACATCATAGTCGGTGATGCCCTGGGGCTCTACGTATTTGGGACGGACCTGCTTGGCGATTTCGATTTTACTGACAGCCACCAAGGCGAAGAAGCACCTTTGCTTGATGGTTTTCAGTTCGCCAGCATTGCGCTTTCCGTGGGCGCAATAAGTTGGGCAATTCGCGCTGGCGGCTTGCTGACCAGCTTGTTGGTAGGTCTGCCGATCTGGCGCGAGTTCGACCCATTACCGGTTGTCGCTGAAGATGAAGATGAAAAACAAAAAGTTCGTGAAGATGACGACAATGCCTCCGATGA
>WVYN01000087.1 GCA_011772965.1 Gammaproteobacteria bacterium | reverse complement strand
ATATCTGTTAAATGTTGTCGACCTATAGAATCATTTGAACGCTGGAAATCCTCAATAAAAAATGAAATTAAACATAAACTTGATCTACTGTATGATCAGTATAAATATCCTCCTGAAACCCTTAAGCAACCAGAAGTTTTAGAATATCTCAAATATATTCATGAAAGGTTTGTTTTAGTCCCAGTAGATAAAGCATCTAACAATTTTGCAATAATTTGTAAAACATTTTACATTAAACAGCTTATGAATGAGTTAGGTTTTCAACATGGAATTCCAAAAGGTAATACAGTTTATAGCAATAGTACAACTAATTTAGCAGGTGTTTGTGACTCGCATACTAAACAATTGAAAGAGTTTAACATCAGATTAACCAAAGAGAATCACCACATTCCATACTTATATTGGACTTCAAAACAACATAAAACACCCTACAAATTTCGATTTATTGCTGGGGCAAAACATTGTACCACAAAACAAATTTCATTAGAGGTAGCCCTTGCACTTAAATGTATTAAACAACAATTCAAAAACTACTGTCGAGTCATTAAAAAACATTCAGGCATATCACATTTTTGGAGTGTGGATAATTCACATGAGGTTGTCAACAAAATAAGAAATTTGAAAGCAAATAGCATTGAAACTTATGATTTTTCTACATTATACACAAATTTACCACTAGACATTATATACAAAGATTTAGAATCCCTTATTATAAAAATGTACAAAAATAGTGGAAGCCACACACTTTTAGTAAATCCATATTCTAAGAAATGTTTTTGGTACCAAGGGAATTTTTATTCAGGCTACAAAAAGTATACTATTGACAAACTTCTTAATGCACTACATTTTATTTTAAATGAAACATATGTTCAATTTGGAGGTTTTGTTTTTCGTCAGAAATTAGGAATTCCTATGGGAGGAAATGCATCGCCATTCATAGCTGATCTTTTCCTGGCTTGGCGTGAATATAAATTTATTGCAGAAAATATCAAACATAATTTTTCATTAGTAAAATCTTTGTCTAATAATAGTAGGTATATTGACGACATACTAGTCCTAAACTATTTAGACTTTGGCTACCTTGCGGAAAAAATATATCCTACAGAACTGATTTTGGAAAAAAGTTCGCCATCCACTCAACGAGAAAATTTTCTAGATTTACACATAAGAATTATCAACAAAAGTTTTTTAACAGGAATTTATCATAAGGTGGATGACTTCAATTTTGAAGTAATTAATTTCCCATTTCCAGATTCCAATATAGATACTACTTTAGGCTATACAACTTTTTATTCACAGTTGGTCAGGTTTGCACGATTATGCAGTTGTGGTGATGATTTTTTCTATAGAACTAAATTAACTTTTTACAAATTATTCAACCGTGGATATGACCATGATATTTTAAAGAAATATTTTTTTCGCTTTTGTACCAAATATGACTGGGCTGTTGCAAAATACAATCACTCTTCTAAATCTTCTCTCTGGAATACCTGTTTACAGTTTGAACCAATTAAAAGTGTTAGCACATGTGATATTTCTTCAGTCAAGGCTTCAACAAAGTTACTAACAATACAAATAAAAGACATATATGAGAAACAAAAGAAAGGTCACAATTTAAGGTCATGTTATATTAATTTGAATAAAAAGAAAGCAGTTAATATTTGTGATGCAAAATTCAATAAAATGGAACCAGATGTCAAAAATACTAGTAATTTAGATGTTAATATCACAATAGAAAATGCTGCCAGTAACAACATCACAGCATTAGTAACTACTCCTATTTTAACAAAACCTATTGGTATAAGTAATCCAAGTAATCATTGCTATATAAATTCAGTTCTTCAAATTCTAATATGTATATTTCAAAATAATTTATGGAGCTTTGAAAGAATTAATGACAATGAGGAAGGTACAATTTTGAATTATTTCAAAAATATACTACAGAATAATTTTAAATTTGTTTATGACCTGAAAAATCATTTAGGAAAGTATAATCCAAAACTTAATGGACTAATACAAAGGGATGCCAATGAGTGTTTTGCAATTATGTGTAATATTTTAGATGCAGCTACCAAATATAGTCTCCTTGATGATGATAATGATGATGATGCTTTTATATGTAATTTTACTAAAGAGTTGTTTAACCACACTGTTAAAACATCCACTATGTGTAAAAAATGTAATAACTTATGTGAATCCTTTTCAATGTCCACTTTGCATGTGATAACACCTAAAAACAATCAAGGTGTAAACAAGCTTATTTCAGAAGTAGATGTTTTTAATTCTCAAAAGTCATGTGCGTTATGCAATTCAACTACTTTACATCAATATTGCAAAGAAATTTTCATTGTCCCAAAGGTTTTGATTGTAATTGTAAACAGAACAAGTTATATAAATGGAATAGCAATTAAAAATAAATTCAATATACTTATAGATGATAAGCTTATGTTAAAAGAAAATGCATATGAGCTAATTGGTATTATTCATCATCATGGAGACACAACGGAATCTGGTCACTATACATCTTGGGTGAAATATAATAATTTTTTTTCATGCAATGACATATCAATTAGGCAAATAAATATGAATAGCCCAGTCATATCACATACAGCATATATGTTAGTGTACAAAAGCATATAATTTATGAAATTTCGATGGAATATACACTTTAACTTATGATAATTTACATTAGATATGTTTATTTTGCACATTGTAATTGGTTTTCTGAATAGATGTGTACAGCTTGTATTCAATTGCTTATCTGATATGATTTCTGTTTGTATAGCTTTAATTCACATTGTTGTACTTCTTTAATATTCTTTGTTACAGCTATAATAAATATCATTAAAGCTGTAATTTCGTATATAGCTATTCTTGTGTAGTATAAATAATTGCAGTTCTTTAAAATACTTTATATATTTTTCGACATTCTTTACAGCTTTAACATTTTCAGTTAAAGCTGTCATTTAAACATTTCCAGTAAAGCTGCCATTTTATTAATATCAATTACAATAAATTTGCTCACCAAGATATATTTATTTCATTTCTTCAAGCTTACACATAGCGGAAACACATTATATAGTGCTTCTGTTTAAATTATATTACATAGGCATAAATTTCAGTTTCATAATAAATAACATAAAGCATATATCAAAATATTAGAGGATGAGTGATAAAATTTCACTCATGACGCCGGCATTACTACTTGAATATTAATACGTATTGAGGATAAGGCGTCGAAATACGCTATTAAAATTTAGTAATGTTTCATCCTCCTGATGACCTCATATAATATTTTGCTGTGTCCTTTATATTATAACCCAATTTCCTATATTTACAATTGAGACCTGCCCGTTCTGTCCCCCGCTAGATGAGGTATCATCTTGTTGATTATGAATAATTCTACTGCTTTTGACGTTTCGACTTTCTCATCACCAAAGCTCTTTCATTGCATTATACAAGGTGTTTAGCAGAGCCTCTGCCGGAGCAACACGTGACTATCCTATTATTCGTTTGGTGTTTGTGGGATTTTCACACTTTGCTATTCATCTTACTAATTGTTTTTATTTTTCATTGTATATTTGTTTTATGCAAACTTACTAATCAATATGTGGAGTCAGATATTTGGTGATGACAAATTTATATTTATTTTCACATTATATGGTTATTACGCCATTGCCTTTTGTCAAAATTAATTGCAATAGGTTTTATTTTCATTTGTTGATTCCATTACCATTCGGGTGTTGCTGGTTGTGTCACCTTTACATTATAATGAAACCACACAGGCTTATTGTACCCTCATAATTTA
>WVYN01000012.1 GCA_011772965.1 Gammaproteobacteria bacterium | reverse complement strand
CTACCTGTGTTGGTTTGCGGTACGGTCAGCCAAGAGACTCCTTAGAGGTTTTTCTTGGCAGTGTGGAATCAGCAAGTTGGTTTGGCCGAAGCCGCACTTCCTGGCTACCCTCGGTGTTATGACTTCCCGGATTTGCCTAAGAAGTCCGCCTAAGTCGCCACGGCACGTTTCCGGTTGTGCCTATGCCTATCCTACTGCGTCACCCCATCGTACAAACGTCCCTTACCTGGTGCAGGAATATTAACCTGCTGTCCATCGCCTACGCCGTTCGGCCTCGGCTTAGGACCCGACTAACCCTGAGCGGACGAACCTTCCTCAGGAAACCTTAGACTTTCGGCGAGTCCGATTCTCACGGACTTTATCGCTACTTGTGCCGGCAGAGTCTCTTCCGTACGCTCCACCACTTCTTACGATGTGACTTCGGCGCCCAACGGAATGCTCCCCTACCCCTCCCGGAACCCGAAGGAATCGGAAAGCCGCAGCTTCGGTGACATGCTTGAGCCCCGTTACATTGTCGGCCCAGAGTCGCTTGACCAGTGAGCTATTACGCTTTCTTTAAAGGGTGGCTGCTTCTAAGCCAACCTCCTGGTTGTCTCAGCAACTCCAGATCCTTTCCCACTTAGCATGCACTTCGGGACCTTAGCTGGCGGTCTGGGTTGTTTCCCTCTCGACTATGGAGCTTATCCCCCACAGTCTGACTCCCGGGATGTGGACAGATGGCATTCAGAGTTTCGTTGGATTCAGTAACCGAATAAGGCCCCTAGTCCATCGAGTACTTTACCGCCACATGTAAACTCCCGAGGCTAGCCCTAAAGCTATTTCGGGGAGAACGAGCTATAACCTAGTTTGATTAGCCTTTCACCCCTACCCTCAGCTCATCCAAACCGTTTTCAACCGATACTGGTTCGGGCCTCCGCGCAGTGTTACCTGCGTTTCACCCTGGCCAAGGGTAGATCACCAGGATTCGCGTCTACTCCCTGCAACTGGACGCCCTATTAGGACTCGCTTTCGCTGCGGCTCGCTTATCGCTTAACCTTGCTACAGAGAGTAACTAGCCGGCTCATTATGCAAAAGGCACGCGGTCGGGCATTGTCCGAAGAGCATAGCCCTCCCACTGCTTGTAGACATACGGTTTCAGGTACTTTTCACTCCCCTAACAGGGGTTCTTTTCACCTTTCCCTCACGGTACTGGTTCACTATCGGTCGTTGGAGAGTATTTAGCCTT
>WVYN01000074.1 GCA_011772965.1 Gammaproteobacteria bacterium | reverse complement strand
AAAGCCGAATTGTCCTGGCAACCCGGGTTCAGTTTGGAGGACGGCCTGCGTAATACCCTTAACTGGTACAAAGTTTTTAATAATATAAATTAACCATTAATCAAACGTTGCAAAATCTTATTCTGCTCACAATCGTATTCATCGCAGTCCTGCTACTCTCTTTGGGGATGACGGCGCTCATGCGGCAGTATTCGTTACGAAAAAGGATGGTAGATATCCCGAATGAGCGCAGTTCACATTCACAACCCACACCACGTGGTGGTGGTGTTTCCATAACCATCATTTTTATTCTTTCCAGTTTCATCATTCACTCGCTTGATTTGATCTCTACGAATCACTTGCTGGCGCTTTCTGGCGGTGGCCTGCTGGTTGGCCTCATTGGCTGGTTAGACGATCACTACGATATTCCTGCTTTCTGGCGGGCAGCGGTTTACCTGCTGGCTGCAACCTGGGCTGTTGTCTGGGCAGACGGAATGCCGGTGTTCCATCTAGGCGATCTGGAATTTCAGCTCTCAATATACGGTATGATCCCGGCAATTGTTGCGATTGCGTGGTTAACCAATCTCTATAATTTTATGGATGGAACAGACGCACTGGCGGCAATTGAGGCGATTTCTACTGCGGTGTTTGCCTCCGTATTATTTTACCTGGAAGCTCAAACCGGCTACTCGCTTCTGTGTGTCATCCTTGTTTTGGCTACGACGGGTTTTCTCTACTGGAATCTGCCACCTGCCCGAATATTCATGGGCGACGTTGGCAGCTGCGTGATTGGCTTTGTTTTTGGAACCCTTGCCTTGATTGGTGAGAATACAGCAACATTGCCAGTTGCCATCTGGATTATCCTCCTGGCTGTATTTATCTACGATGCCACCCTTACATTACTAATGCGTATTTTCAGAAGGGAACGCTGGTACAGCGCCCACCGCAGTCACGCTTATCAGCGACTGGTGCAAATGGGGATGAGCCACGGTCAACTGGCATTGAGTGTCTTGTTTATTAATATGGTCTTTTTGTGGCCATTGGCCTGGCTTGTCTATGTCACTCCGGAAGCGACAGTCATGGTATTATTGGTATTATCAATCATCATGACAGGGATTTGGGGTTCCATTCAAATCAGATTCAGCCGTACAGGGAATGGAAGAAAAAATGAAACTGGATAAAAAATCAGCGATTTACGCACACGATTTTTTCATGGCCGCACTGGCCTGGCAACTGGCCTGGTGGGCGCGGTTTAATTTTGAATTTCCTTTCTATAATTGGCAATTAAGCCTGTATATCCTCCCGTTGGTTTTACTGCTTCAAGGCCTGGTTTATCACCGTTTTAAATTGCACCGGGGGCTCTGGCGCTTTGCGAGCCTGCCCGATCTCTGGAACATCATCCGCGCCAGTATCATTGGCGCCTTGTCTATTACCCTGGTCCTGTTCATGGGGTCACGGCTGGAAGGCATCCCGCGATCCATACCTATTCTTTACCCGATTTTTCTGATGTTCCTGTTGGGCGGGCCCAGGCTGGTTTACCGCATGTGGAAAGACCATTCGTTCAATCTCAAAGCGGCAACTGATGGTAAACGCGTGTTAATCATTGGTGCCGGCAAGGCGGGCGAGATGCTGGTCCGGG
>WVYN01000007.1 GCA_011772965.1 Gammaproteobacteria bacterium | reverse complement strand
ACCTCGGTCCGACCAGCGGGGTGATGAAGATGAGCGTCGCCCTTCGCGCCTCAGGGGCGATCGACGACATCGTCCTCTGCGTCGGCCCGGAGTGCGAGCCGCCCGTTTGCGGTGACGGCAACGTGGATCCGCCGGACGAGACCTGCGATCCTCCGGGCGAGCCTGCCGGTCAGCCCAACGAGTGCCGCGACGACTGCACCTTCTGCGGCGACGGAAGAGAGGATCCGCAGCACGGCGAGGAGTGCGACGACGGCAACAACGATCCCGGCGACGGCTGCCGCGCCGACTGCACGATCGAGGAGTGCGGCGACGGCATCGTGGATCCGGGCGAGGAGTGCGACGACGGCAACCAGAACAACGACGACGGCTGCCGCAACGACTGCACCATNNGCACCATTCCGATCTGCGGCGACGGTATCCAGGATCCGGGCGAGACCTGCGATCCGCCGGGTGAGCCCGCCGGTCAACCCAACGAGTGCCGCGACGACTGCACCTTCTGCGGCGACGGCATCGTGGATCCCGGCGAGGAGTGCGACGACGGCAACAACGCCGACGGCGACGGCTGCTCGGCGGTCTGCGAGGTCGAGCGGGGCAACGACGGCTGCACGCCGGGCTACTGGAGGAACCACCTCGATAAGTGGCTGCTCGACCCCAGCGATGACTTCGACAACACCTTCATGGTCGACTTCTTCTCGCAGAACATCACACTGTTAGAAGCTGTCAATCTGGGCGGTGGCGGCAAGCGCAAGGTGGCCCGCCACGGGACTGCCGGGCTGCTCAACGCGCTTCACCCGCTGGTGGACTATCCCTTCACTGCGGCGGAGGTGAAAGCTGCGGTCCAGGCGCAGGACATCGACGCCGTGGCTGCGGCGAACGAGCTCAGCCCCGACTGCCCTGCTGAGGACTGAGATCGGCGGCTGAATCCGATCGCAGATTTCATTCGTCCCGGGGGCCGGTGCTCGGTCCCCGGGATTTTCTTCTTCAGGTATACTGCGCTCACTCTCTCGAACTAGCCGGGCAGGGGCGGCCAGGGGGAGTCCTTCTACCCAGTTGCGCTCCCGCTCCAGGAGGTGCCGGAGATGGCGAAACGCAAGTCGGGTGGGGGGCTCT
>WVYN01000052.1 GCA_011772965.1 Gammaproteobacteria bacterium | reverse complement strand
GGTGTGATCCTGGCCCAGGCCGGTCAGGTCAACCTCGTCTCCGGTAACCAGGTCACCATGGATTTTGATGGTGATGGTCTGATGCAGTTTACCGTTGATAAAGAAGTCCTGGAAAACGCCGAGGCGCTCGATAGCGCAGTAAATAATGCCGGCGAGATCCGCGCCGAGGGCGGCTCAGTGCTATTGACCGGGTCGGCAGCGAGTGAGGTGTTTACCCAGGTCGTAAATAACGATGGGGTTATCTCGGCTGGCCGGATTGAGAACGAGGGTGGCGTGATCCGTCTCGTGGGGCTGGGCACCGGTTCAACGGTGGTCAACACTGGCACGATCGATGTCTCGGCAGCCGATGCGACCAGCGATGGCGGTACCATCGAGATTAGCGCGCATAATGTGAACAACTCAGGGACGCTCAAGGCCGATTCGTTCGGTGGTGTTGGTGGCAATATTGGTATTGAATCTAGAGACACCACCCTTGTGACTGATATCGCGGTTGTCTCTGCGTATTCAGCCGATGACAAGGGCGGCACGGTTCAGATCCTCGGTGACAAGGTGGGCCTTCTGGATGCGAGCTCTGTTAGCGTCTCCGGCGCACTCGGTGGCGGTGAAGTTCTCATAGGCGGTGATTTCCAGGGAAATAACCCCGAAATTCAAAATGCTTCCAGAACCTTTGTCGGGACTGATGTCTCGATTGAAGCAGACGCTACCGATAATGGCGATGGTGGCAAGGTCATCATCTGGGCTGATGAGGTCACCCGTTACTATGGCGAGGTAAGTGCAAATGGCGGCATTGAATCAGGTGATGGCGGTTTTGTTGAGATATCAGGTTATGAATCGCTGGATTTTAACGGAGATGTATTACTGGGTTCTGTAGATGGTCATGGAGGCACACTGTTACTGGACCCGGTAACGATAAACATCACGAATGACGCGACCGATAATTCACCCCAATCAAATGTTAATTTTGGCGATGCAGGCCCTACTTCTATCACAGTCGGCACACTTGAAAATACAGGCACTCCTGGCACAGACATTATTCTTCAAGCAACACAAACGATTACCATTGATGACTTAACGAATCCGGTAACTGGGGGTGATATTGACCTTTTACCGGGAGTCAGTCTTACCTTACAAACAAGAAATGCCTCTGGTGAAGGAGCAGGAGGGATCACTTTCACTGATTCTAACGATGCCATTATTGCTCAAGGGGGAGGCAATATCACTCTCCAGGCAGGGACGGATGGTGCTGATGGCGCTAGTCTAACAACTATAGGCGACCTAACGACTGATACAGGAAACATTACACTTCTGGCCGCCGATGATATCGATGTCGATGGGTCTATTGATGCTGGCACAGGAGGAATCACACTTACTGCAACGGATGGGATCATCGATGTTGTTGGTACACTTGATTCAACAGCATCAGCTATTTCACTTGCAGCTGGTAGCAACATATTCTTAGGCAGCAAAACAACAACGACAGGTGTGATCACTCTGGATGCTACAGGAACATTAACTCTGGATGGTAATGCTGACATTACCAGTAATAACAATGACATTAATATCACAGCTAGCGACTATATTACTAATAACCCTAATAACACCGATATCGATGCGGGTACGGCATCTGTTACCATGACAGCATCGTCTGGCGATCTATCTGTGGGCAACCTTCAGGCTGGAGAATTCAATGTAAGTAATACTGAACTCTCTAAAATTATCGCTAATACTACAAATTTTGAGACGATAAATCCTGGCAATATTTTTATCGACGGTGTTACCAGTCTCGCAACAAATGGTGATATTACACTGACATCCGGCGATGCAGTCATTTTCAGTAGTGCAAACACATTTCCCAATACCCTCACTGTATCTGCAAATGGCACGATCACGGATCTAGCGGGCACCGCTCTTTCGGTCACGAACCTGGCGGACCTGTCCGGGTCAAGCATCACGCTGGGGGATGACGCTGGTGATACGACGGACTTCGGGACCCTGACGTTCAACAGTACCGGTGCGGTGAGCATTACAGAAGACAGCGACACGGTAATTACGGGTAGCAACACGGCGGATTCGTTGAACCTGGTCAGTGGTGGTGCGCTGACGGATCTCGCGGGCACATCCTTGTCGGTGACAAATTTAGCGGACCTGTCCGGGTCAAGCATCACGCTGGGGGATGACGCTGGTGATACGACGGACTTCGG
>WVYN01000013.1 GCA_011772965.1 Gammaproteobacteria bacterium | reverse complement strand
ACCCCGCAACGGCTCGAGGGGCGGCGACGGCTACCTTGGGTTCGAAGCAGCCAGCGGCGACTGGAGAGGCGGGATGTGCGTGCCGGCTCCGACGCCGATCGAGGCTGACTTGTTGACGAGTTCGAGGGAGGGAACCGTGAGAAGACATCTCTTCTGTCGCGTGGCGGCCGGCGTGCTGGGCATGGCCGTGCTGGGCCTTGGCGAGCTCTGGGCATACGAGAGCTATCACGATCCCGGCCTGAACGACGATGGCTACTGCGCGGAGTGCCACCCCGGATTCGGCGGTGGCCAGAGCGACACTCTGCATGCGCTGCACACGGGCGGTGACGACCCGGTCACCGGCACCTGCGAGCTGTGCCACACGGGTACCGGGCGGGGCAACCCGTTTACCATGTGGAGCATCGGCGACGCTGGTGACGGTCTGGGCTGCGCCGGCTGCCACGGCAAGGACTACGGGCAGACGGTCGAGCAGAACTACCGCGGCTTTCCCACCCAGGGCCGGCCGAAGAACAGCGGCTGGGGGCTGCGTCTCCACCACGCCAACAACGGCATCACCGAGTGCGCTGGCTGCCACTCGGACGGGCCCACCAACCCGCCGACGGCCGACGACGGCGCACCCTACCCCGAGGACATGCTGCCCGACGACCCCGGCAACGGCACCGGGCCGACCCACTACTACGATCGCACCGACGTCAGCCTGGGCGGCAACCCGGTCGATCCCTGCACCAACGAGGACTCCCTCAACGACGCCAACAGCGTCGGCCTGGACAACGACGGCGACAACCTCTACGACACGGCGGACCCCGACTGCGCGGCCGGTCCGGTGTGCGGCGACGGCACCGTCGATCCGGGCGAGCAGTGCGACGACGGCAACACCGCTCCGGGCGACTGCTGCGCCGCCGACTGCACCTTCGAGGCGGCGGGCTCGGCCTGCGGCGACCCGTCGGACACCGAGTGCGACAATCCCGACTCCTGCGACGGCGCCGGGGTCTGCGAGTCGAACTTCGAGCCGCCGGGCACGCCCTGCGGCGACCAGGGGGTCGAGTGCCTGGTGGACGACGCCTGCGACGGCGCGGGCGCGTGCACCGACAACGGCTTCGAGCCGGACGGCACGGCCTGCGGCGATCCGTCGTCGGACCAGTGCGACAACGCCGACAGCTGTCTGGCGGGGGCGTGCGATCCGAACTGCGTGCCGCCGGGCACGGCGTGCGACGACGGCCTGTTCTGCAACGAGAACGAGGCGTGTGACGGCGGCGGGCTGTGCGGTGGCGGCAACCCGCTGGACTGCGGTGACGGCGTGAGCTGCACGGCCGACAGCTGCAA
>WVYN01000043.1 GCA_011772965.1 Gammaproteobacteria bacterium | reverse complement strand
TGATGGCAACTGGGCTGGTCCCCGTTCGCTCGCCGCTACTGAGGGAATCTCGGTTGATTTCTTTTCCTACGGTTACTTAGATGTTTCAGTTCACCGCGTTCGCCTCCTGCACCTATGTATTCAGTGCAAGATACCCTGCAAGCAGGGTGGGTTTCCCCATTCGGAAATCCCCGGGTAAGCTTGTTTGTCAGCTAACCGGGGCTTATCGCAGACTACCACGTCCTTCATCGCCTCTTACTGCCTAGGCATCCACCATGTGCGCTTAGTCGCTTGACCATATAACCCAAAACATTCTCGGGTGAAATTAAGGATTCGCTGTGTCCTTTTGTGCAAACAGCTGCGCCTTGATTCCTGTCCGTTCGAAAACGAACCGTGTCATGCGACATGTGCAAATGCGACACCTAAATTGTATGAATCACAAAAGTGATTCACCCACTTTAGACATCAAAACTTGATCCGAATTGTTAAAGAGCATTACCAAACTAAGGAAGTTCTTCTTTAGTTCAGCCGAGACTAAAGACACTAATTCTTTTGTCTCAAAACTTAATCGTTAGCAGTAGCGCAAAGCCAAATTTGGTGGAGCCAGACGGGATCGAACCGACGACCTCCTGCGTGCAAAGCAGGCGCTCTCCCAGCTGAGCTATGGCCCCATGAAATGGTGGGTCTGGGAAGATTTGAACTTCCGACCTCACCCTTATCAGGGGTGCGCTCTAACCAACTGAGCTACAGACCCAAAGTTTCGCGTTGCCTGAACATCGTGGAACCCGGGTCCAGGGCTATTACATACAACAGATAACTTGTGAAGGGGCTCGCGCCTTCGCTGTTGAAGGCTGCTATTACTTACTCTTTAAAGGAGGTGATCCAGCCGCACGTTCCCGTACGGCTACCTTGTTACGACTTCACCCCAGTCATAAGCCACACCGTGGTAAGCGCCCTCCCGAGGGTTAAGCTACCTACTTCTGGTGCAACCTACTTCCATGGTGTGACGGGCGGTGTGTACAAGACCCGGGAACGTATTCACCGCGACATTCTGATTCGCGATTACTAGCGATTCCGACTTCACGGAGTCGAGTTGCAGACTCCGATCCGGACTACGA
>WVYN01000064.1 GCA_011772965.1 Gammaproteobacteria bacterium | reverse complement strand
ACTGTACTCACTGCAACCGGGACGAACGTTGGATTCCAGGGCACGACGACGAGCACGGGTGGTTTTGACAACATCACGGCGCTGACGGGCAGTGGTGGTACAGACACGCTGACGGGTATCAACGCAGCCGCTGATTGGACCATTCAGGCTGGCAACGATACTTATGTCTCCAGTGGCAGGACGCTGACTTTTGATGCCACGACGGTCGAAAACCTGACCGGTAATTCAGGGGTAGATACATTCACTGTTACTACTAACCACACGGGCGACTTATCGGGACAAGGTGATAATGATGTTATTAACCTCCAAGGCACCGCTATTGTCACTGGTGATCTGCTAGGTGGTGCTGGTGATGATCTCTTTGATTTTGATAACACCTCCCGGGTTGTTGGCAATGTGGATGGAGGTCCAGCGCCTACACCGAACGATGCAATTGATTTTTCCGACTATGCTGCTGGGCAAATCCTAACCATCGCTGGTACCGGCACACTCCACGGCCAAACTGGAACGATAAGAGATAATCCCGTGACTAGTCCCATGATCAGTGGGACTTTCGATAATATTGACTCCATTACTGGTACCGGTGGCCTTCTTAATGGTCCGAATGTTGACACGTTCTGGAACATAACCGGCATAGACCAGGGTACATTCGGCAGCAGTCTGGCCACAATCGGTACAACCAGTTTTAATAACTTCCAGATTCAGGCCGGTACCGCTGATGACACCTTTGTTTTCCAGAATAACCCAAATACCCGGATTACCAATGGCATCGATGGTGGTTTGGGTACAGACACCCTAGCAGGCAGCCTGGCAGCCGATACCTTTGATATAGATGCAGGTGGCGGCAATGTCACGATTACACCAACTGGTGCCGGTGTATCGACAGTACTCACCAGCATTGAAAGCATTGACGGCACCAATGCCACGGACGATGGGATTTCGAATATCGGTGATTTCGGCAACGATACCTTCAATATTGACAACGACTGGAGTGGCACGCTGAACGGCTTTGACGGTGATGATACCTTCACATTTGCCGACGCGGTCACCGTCACTGGCGGTCTCACTGGTGGTGCTGGTACCGATATTATTGACTGGAACGCCTATACCACGGCCCGCACGGTCACATTGACGGCCTCGGACGCGGACGGCTTCAGTGGCACCGAGGCGAGTATCACGGGTGGCTTTGTCACGATTGATAATATCCGCGGCAGTACCACGGGTGGCCAGATTGATTCGATCACCGGCCTGGATGCGGTTGCGACCTGGACGGTGAACGGCGGTGGGACTCAGTACTCAACAGGTGGTTTCAACCTGGCCTTCTCTGATTTCGAGGATCTCAGCGGTGGTTCCCAAGCCGATACTTTTAATGTCACGGGCGCCCACACCGGCGATCTGGATGGTG
>WVYN01000004.1:264-1868 GCA_011772965.1 Gammaproteobacteria bacterium | reverse complement strand
ACACCTGCCTCACGACGGATTGCGATGACACGCTTCCGACATGCGCCATCGACTGCGTGGCCGACCTGGATTCGGATGGCATCGTCGATTGCCTCGATACCTGCGTCGACGCGGACGGTGACGGCTACGGCCTGGCGGGCGGCGCCGGCAACAGCTGCATCGCCGCCGACTGCGACGACACGATCGCCACCTGCTTCCTGGATTGCGGCGTCGATCTGGACTCCGACGCTATCCAGGATTGTGAAGACACCTGTCTCGATGCCGACGGTGACAACTACGGCGTCGCCGGCGGCGCCGGGGACACCTGCACCGCGCTCGATTGTGACGACACCATCGCCAGTTGCACGACCGACTGCCTTACGGACACCGATACGGACATGGTGATCGACTGTGCCGACACCTGTCTCGATGCCGATGGCGACAACTACGGCGATCCCGGCGGCGCGGGCAACAGTTGCATCGCGACCGACTGCGACGACGCGATCAACACGTGCAACGCCGACTGTATCTCGGACCTCGACGTCGATAGCGTCATCGACTGCCTGGACACGTGTATCGACGGCGACGGCGACGGATTCGGTACGGCCGGAGGCGCCGGAAATACCTGCATTGCTGCGGACTGCGACGACGCGATCGGTAGCTGTACGACGGATTGCNNCGATTGCAACGACACGTGTATCGACATCGACGAGGACGGCTACGGCAGCGCGGGCGGAGCCGGCAACACGTGTGTCGATACCGACTGCAACGACGGCATCGCGACGTGCAACACCGACTGCGACACCGACGTTGACATTGACGGGCTCATCGACTGCAACGACAGCTGCCTCGACGCCGATGGGGACGGCTACGGCAATCCGGGTGGCGCGGGCAACACCTGCACCGACACCGACTGCAACGACGCGGATGCCGTGATCAACCCGGACACGCTGTGGTACGCCGACACGGACGGTGACGGCTTCGGCGATCCGAACGTCTCCATCGCCTCGTGCACGCAGCCGGCGGGTCACGTGCTCGACAACACGGATTGTGACGACGGTTCGGCCGCCACCTTCCCCGGCGCGGCCCCGAACGACAACGCGACCGCCTGCATGAAGGACGTCGACGGCGACGACTACGGCGACGCCAGCCCGCCTCCCGGAGTCGCTGCAGGCACGGACTGTGACGACAGCAACGCGAACAACTACCCGGGCAACACCGAGACCGTGGCCGACGGCCTGGACCAGAACTGCGACGCGGTCGACGACTGCTACCAGGATCTGGACAACGACACGTTCGGCTCGAGCACGGTGATCACGGGCGACGATCTGGACTGCAACAACACGCTCGGCGAGGCCGACGACAGCACGGACTGCGACGACGCGGACAACACCGAGTTCCCCGGCCAGGTGTGGTACGCCGATTGCGACGGGGACACGACGTACCGCCCGGCGGGAGTGAGTGCCTGCGATCTCGCGGATGCTAACGCCGTCACGCCGTGCACGGATGCACAGACGCCGGATGGTGGCTGGTCGAACGCGGTCGGTAGCGACTGTGATGACGAAAACGCCGGCAATTTCCCCGGCAATGCCGAGACCGTAGCCGACGGGCTGGACCAGAACTGC
>WVYN01000004.1:0-216 GCA_011772965.1 Gammaproteobacteria bacterium | reverse complement strand
ACACCTTCGGCTCGAGCACGGTGATCACCGGCGACGACCTGGACTGCAACAACACGCTCGGCGAAGCCGACGACAGCACGGACTGCGACGACACCAACGCGACCAACTACCCGGGCAACGCCGAGGTGGTCGCCGACGGTTTGGATCAGAACTGCGACGCGGTGGACGACTGCTACCAGGACCTGGACAACGACACTTTCGGCACGACGACGGTCA
>WVYN01000019.1:318-1133 GCA_011772965.1 Gammaproteobacteria bacterium | reverse complement strand
GGGCGAGTGAAGGCGATGTATCGGGCGCGGGGTGTCGGGACACCGGGCAAGAGTGTGTACGGTCCGAAAGAGCGAGAGCGGTGGTTGAGACAACTGCCGGTGTCGTCGCGCTGGGCGACGGAGAAACTGCACCAACAGTACGATCTGTTGCTGGAGCTCAAGCAGGAGGCGGAGCAGGAGCTGGTCGCCGAGTCCCGCAAGCATCGGATCTCGAAGGTTTTGGCCACGGCCCCGGGGTTGGGTCCGATCCGGGTGGCCCGACTCTTGCCGATCGTGGTCACGCCACACCGCTTCCGCACGCGCAGTCAGTTCTGGGCCTACTGCGGCCTGGGGATCGTCATGCGCTCCTCTTCGGACTGGATCCAGTCTCCGAACGGAGGGTGGATGCGGGCCCAGGTCCAGCAGACTCGCGGGCTGAATCGCCAACACAACTCGAGCCTCAAGAACATCTTCAAGGGCGCAGCCACGACGGTCGTGATGAGACTGCCCACCGATCCCTTGTACGAGCACTACACACAACTGACTGCGGCGGGAACGAAGCCCAATCTGGCCCAGCTGACGATCGCCCGACGGATCGCCGCGATCGTCCTGCGGATGTGGAAAGACGAACAGGAGTACGATCCAGGCAAGCTGAAGCAAAAGGTCGCTCCGGCAGCGCACTGATCGGTCGACTCACACGCGAGTACGGTCAGCGCAACAGCCCAAGGCGACACAAGGTCGGAGGTCAGCATCCGGGAATCCCTTGGTCTGGCCCGAAGCGGGTGCAGTCCCCTTGTCCAGGCTATGCGCCTCCACAGTACCGAACGAAGCAATGG
>WVYN01000019.1:0-263 GCA_011772965.1 Gammaproteobacteria bacterium | reverse complement strand
AGGCCCTGATGGAAGGATGGTCCCGGTCTCGGACCGGAGCACGTACATGCTTGCCGATCGCCGAAGCTGCTGAACGACTCGCGCGCAAAGACGAACGATCAACACCAGACGCGTGGTACGGACTCCGCCCACGTAACGCTCTGCCGAACGCGAGGGTCGACGCCGGATGCAAGAACGGACCGGTGGAGGGACGAGTGCCTCTTGACATCCTCCTCTATGGAAGGGATTCCATGGTGTTGCGTAGAGAATGAAACTATGAGCAA
>WVYN01000020.1:378-1951 GCA_011772965.1 Gammaproteobacteria bacterium | reverse complement strand
GGAATGCCCTTGTTGATCGTGGCAATAAGGTGCAGAAAATTGGCCTTGACCCATGGCCCATAGATTAAGGGTGGGCGTAAGATGACATATTCCATTTCAGACTTGTCACACAACCCCTTGAGAGCCTCTTCTGCTTCATATTTGCTTATGGCATAAGGGTCTTCAGGTGTCGGGGAATCTGTCTCTGTAAAGCGCTGGTATTGCCCGTTATCAAGTACGCTGGTCTTTTCTCCATTCACCTTGATCGTACTGATGTAGATAAATCTTCGGACTCCTTTGCTTCCTGCCTCTTCTGCAAGACGACGTGTGACTTCCGTATTGGCACGACGATATTCATTCAGTGCAGTCTCCCCTTTCTGATCAAATTGATGAACCCTGGATGCCAGATGAATGACCGTATCCACATCAACTAAGATATCACCATAATCCTTCGCTGTTATCAGGTCACAGGGCAGCTGTTCAATATCCGGTGACAGATCTGTTTTAGGCTGACGAGACAGTGCTCGAACAAGATAATTTCCAGATTTCAAATGTGGCAAGAGCGAGCGCCCGACGAAACCTGTAGTACCTGTTAGCAGAACACGCGGCATCTAGCTTGTCTATAAGAATCAAGAAGTCTGATGATGATAAGTATTCTTCAGCTTTTACTTATGCCGGCCAAAATCATCATCGAATCGGACTATATCATCTTCGCCGAGGTAGGTACCTGACTGCACCTCGATGACCTCAAGCGGAACATCCTCCGTATTTTCAAGCCGGTGTTTCATGCCCAGTGGGATAAAGGTGGATTCATTCACCCCGAGTTTGAATATCTCGTCGCCGCGGGTGACCGTGGCAGTCCCACTGACGACCACCCAATGCTCGGCACGCTTGTGGTGCATTTGCAGGGAAAGTTTCTTGCCGGGATTGACTATCAGGCGTTTCACCTGGAAATTAGGCCCCATATCAAGTCCCTCATAACTACCCCAGGGCCGGAATACGCGACGGTGTGTTAAGCGTTCTTCACGTTTTTGTTCGTTCAGTGTCGCAATGACTTTCTTTACGTCCTGCGCCTTATCCTTGTCAGCGACCAGGACCGCATCAGCCGTCTCAATAACCACCATGTTTTTACACCCTACCGTGGCCAGCAAACGGTGTTCTGATATCAAAATACTGTCTGTGGTATCTTCCGCGATGACATCGCCCGATATTGCATTATTATTTTTATCCTTCTGAAATTCATCATGGACTGATGACCAGGAACCGATATCAGACCAGCCGGCATCCAGTGTCACGACAACTGCATCATCCGGGTTAGTAGCCGGTATTTTTTCCATGACGGCATAGTCAATGGAATCCGAGGGACAGTTTTCAAATGCCTCTTTATCGAGGCGAAAGAACTGGCCATCGCTTTTACCTTTTTCCATGGCCTGCTGACAGGCTGCCAGAATCTCCGGGCAGAATTGCCTGACCTTTTCAAGCCATACAGAGGCCTTCATGATAAAAAGACCGCTGTTCCACAGATATTCTCCGGAACCAAGGTATTTTTCTGCTGTTGTTCTATCCGGTTTTTCTACAAATTCCTCAAGCTGGA
>WVYN01000020.1:0-265 GCA_011772965.1 Gammaproteobacteria bacterium | reverse complement strand
CATTCCAGTGCATTGTGAAACGCCTCCATGGACGTAATGACGTGATCGGCGGGCATCATCACCATGATGGCGTCATCGCCGTTATTTGTGATCTCTAATGCTGCACAGGTCAGGGCCGGGGCGGTATTCCGGCCCACAGGTTCAAGAAAAATAGTATCAAGCGGAATCCCTGCCTCCTTAGCCTGGTCAACGGTAAGGAAACGGTGCTCTTCATTACAGATGATAAGCGGTGACTTAAAATGAAATGAGGTACTGAAGCCATTGT
>WVYN01000071.1 GCA_011772965.1 Gammaproteobacteria bacterium | reverse complement strand
GAGATTCAATAGCCTCACCCGTCCTGACCGGTTGTTTGACTGACTCAATTGTCAAGGATTCAACCTCTGTACCCGCAATCGACGACACTTGGTTGGAAGAGTTCTCACCTAGTGATGGCTCCCCCTGGCTTTTGATCTCATTTGCTTGTTTACTGAGTGTTTGCAGGCGAGAATCAAGATCGTTATACAGCTTACGCTGTTTCTCTCTCAGTTGTTTTATTTCATGATTACTGACTTCAAGCTGGCCCCTCAGTTTTGCAAGCTCTGATTGCAGTGTATGCAGCTGCTGCCAGAGATCCAGCAAGCCCTGGTTTTGCAATAAACGCTCCAGATCGGCCACACGTCTTTCAATATCCGGCGTGGTCTCTTCAGCGATTGCCTGAAAGCAGATCGTTCCGGATAACAACAGAGCAATTAATGCGAGTCTGTATGGTTTATGCATTTAAATAATCAGTAAAGTATCTCAACACGCCGGTTCTGGCTCCATGCATAGTCGTCATGGCCATCTACCCGGGGGCGTTCTTCGCCATAACTGACCGTTATGATCTGTGATGGTGAGACGCCCAGTAGAGTCATTTGTCGTTTAATAGATTCGGCACGTCGTTCACCCAAAGCCAGATTATACTCACGGGAGCCCCGTTCATCTGCATGGCCTTCCAGGGTAATACTGATGTCAGAGTTTTCTGTCAGGAAGCTTGCATGTGACTCAACAATACCCCGATATTCCGGGAGAATATCACTGCTATCATAATCAAAATAGATGATACGAGTAGACAGGGGGCTGTCGGGATCATCCAGTGCGCTCATCCCGGAAAGTTCATCATCAACGGCACCATAAGTCTGTACACTTGTGTCTTCTTCAGCAGCACCTGTTCCATCCTCAAGGGAGGTTCCCATATCCTCGACAATAACCTCATCACGCTTTTGCTGGGTAGATTCACACGCAGATAAAAATAGGCCCAAAAGCAAAGCCACAAACAATCTCATAATCATTTTCTCTCTCCTGTCTTAAAGACAAAACTTGATATTTTAATGTTAGTCATCGTTAATAAAATCAATCATAAACTGTTACTATTTCAGGAAAGGCCCCCATACAGGTTCTCTGACCTCACCTTTTTGCAGTGCCAGGCGCTGATGCACAGTCCCATCCACGGATATTGCGGCCAGAGCTGTGCCACTTGCACCTGTCGTTGTGTAGATAATCATATGGCCGTTGGGAGCAAAGCTGGGAGATTCGTCCATGCGTGAATCAGTCAGCGCGTTGACCTGGCCACTGGATCGATCAAGCAGGCCTATCTTGTAAATTCCCTTGTTGCCATGAACGACAGCCAGCAATTCATCGTCCGGTGAGTAGGTTGCTCCCGCATTATACGCGCCGTTGAAGGATAAACGCCGGGCTTTATTTTCACCGATTTTTACTTCATAAATCTGGGGACTACCGCCACGGTCAGAGGTAAATGCCAGGAATTTACCATCGCTTGACCAGGTTGGTTCAGTATCAATGGCAAAATTATTAGTGATACGGGTAAGCGACTTGTTCGATATATTCATGATGTAAATTTCTGGGTTGCCGTCCTTGGACAGGGTCAGTGCCAGCCGTTTTCCATCCGGAGACCAGGCCGGCGCACTGTTGATTCCCGGGTTGGAGGCCACTCTCTCACGCCCGCCGGTAGTGACATCCTGAATATAAATTGCAGAATTCTTGCCCTCAAAGGAAACGTAGGCAACCTTGCTGCCATCCGGAGACCAGGCTGGTGAGAGCAATGGCTCACTGGATTCGAGCAGAACCTGCGGGTTATAACCATCTGCATCTGATACTTCCAGGGTAAATCGTTTTGAACCGTCTTGTTTTTTGTTGACGGTGACATAAACGACGCGGGTTGCAAAGGCACCCCGGATGCCAATGAGTTTTTCGTAGATGATGTCACTGATCTCGTGTGCCGTTCTTCTCAATTGCTTTTCGGTCGAGGGGATCCTGAAACCGGCGATCTGTTTGCCTTTGTAGACATCTATGAGCCGGAAGACTACTTCATAATTTCCATCGGGTGTCAGATTAATCTTGCCCACCACCAGGTTTTCCATACCCAGCAGTCGCCAGTCCTTGAAGTTTACGGATTTGAAATCATGAGGCTGTTGAGGCAAATCTTTCTGGTCCATGGTCTTGAATCGGCCGCTGCGGGTCAAGTCG
>WVYN01000037.1:819-1573 GCA_011772965.1 Gammaproteobacteria bacterium | reverse complement strand
CGGCCGCGAGCATCTTGAGGTGCCCCATGTGGTGGATCGAGCGCGAGCCGTTGGCCGGCTTGAAGGCGCAGTCGAAGACCGGCAGGTGCTCGTCCTCGAGGTGCGGCGCGCCCTCGATCGTGTCGTGCTCGTCGATGTACTCGACGATCGCCTGGATCTCGTCCTTGTCGTAGCCCAGCCGCTTGAGCGCCACCGGCACGGTGTTGTTGACGATCTTGATCATGCCGCCGCCGACCAGCTTCTTGTACTTGACCAGCGCGATGTCGGGCTCGATGCCGGTGGTGTCGCAGTCCATCATGAAGGCGATGGTGCCGGTCGGCGCGATCACCGAGATCTGGCTGTTGCGCAGGCCGTGCTTCTCGCCCAGCTCGACCACCTCCTGCCAGCTCTTCTTGGCCGCCTGCAGCAGCTCGAGCGGCACGTGCGCCGGGTCGATCTGCTTCAGCGCGTCGCGGTGCTTGCGCATCACCTCGCAGCATCGGCTCGCGGTTCGCCTCGAAGCCCGCGAACGGCCCCTTGACCTCGGCGATGCGCGCCGACTGGGCGTAGGAGGCGCCGGACATCAGCGCCGTGATGGCGGCGGCGTAGTCGCGGCCGGCGTCCGAGTCGTACGGCAGCCCGCGCGCCATCAGCAGCGCGCCCAGGTTGGCGAAGCCGATGCCCAGCGGCCGGTAGTCGTGCGAGTTGCGCTCGATCGCCGGCGTCGGGTAGCTGGCGTTGTCGACGATGATCTCCTGCGCCGAGATGACCACCT
>WVYN01000037.1:0-768 GCA_011772965.1 Gammaproteobacteria bacterium | reverse complement strand
AGAACTTCATCAGGTTGAGCGACGCCAGGTTGCAGGCCGTGTCGTCGAGGAACATGTACTCGCTGCACGGGTTGCTGGCGTTGATCGGCGCCGTCTGGGAGCAGGTGTGCCAGTCGTTGATCGTGGTGTCGTACTGCATGCCGGGATCGCCGCACAGCCAGGTCGAGCGGGCGATCCGGTCCATCAGGTCGCGCGCCTTCAGGGTCTCGAGCGGCCGGCCGTCGGTCACCGCCCGGGTCTGCCACTCGCCGTCGTCGACCACCGCCTGCATGAACTCGTCGGTGGCCCGCACCGAGTGGTTGGCGTTCTGGTAGAAGACCGAGTCGTAGGCGCCGCCCGGGACGTTGAAGCCGCCGTCGTAGCCGGCGTCGATCAGCGCCCAGGCCTTCCGCTCCTCGCTCGCCTTGCAGTCGATGAACTCGACGATGTCCGGGTGGTCGGCGTTGAGGATGACCATCTTGGCCGCCCGCCGGGTCTTGCCGCCGCTCTTGATGACGCCGGCGAAGGCGTCGAAGCCGCGCATGAAGGAGACCGGGCCGGAGGCGGTGCCGCCGCCGGCCAGGGGCTCCCGCGACGAGCGCAGGGTCGAGAGGTTGGAGCCGGTGCCGGAGCCGTACTTGAACAGCATCCCCTCGGTCTTGGCCAGCTCGAGGATCGACTGCATGGTGTCGTCGACCGAGTTGATGAAGCAGGCCGAGCACTGCGGGTGCTCCTCGATGCCGACGTTGAACCAGACCGGCGAGTTGAAGCAGGCGTACTGGTGGAGCA
>WVYN01000026.1 GCA_011772965.1 Gammaproteobacteria bacterium | reverse complement strand
CCGGCTCAAGGAGCTCGTGGCGGAGACGGTGCTCGAGAACCGGCTGCTCAAAAAAAGCGTGACGGGCTCCGATTCGCCCGAGGACGAGGCGTGAGGGTGAGCGCCGCGGAGAAGCTCGAGCTGATCCGCCTGGTGGAGGGCTCTTCGCTCTCGGTCCGGCGCACCCTGGCCGAGATCGGGCTGCCGCGCTCGACCTTCTACGCCTGGTACAAGCGCTACCTGGAGGGCGGGCCGGAGGCCCTCGAAGACCGCAAGCCGCGCCGGCGAGCGGTCTGGAACCGGATTCCCGATCGGATCCGGGCGCAGGTGATCGAGACGGCCCTGGTGCACACGGAGCTCTCGCCCCGGGAGCTGGCCTGCCGGATGACGGACCGGGAGGGCGAGTTTCTCTCGGAATCGAGCGTCTACCGGATCCTCAAGGCCGCGGACCTGATCGAGAGCCCGGCCTACATCCTGCTCCAGGCGGCGGACCGCTTCCAGCACCCGACCCGGGCGCGCAACGAGCTCTGGCAGACGGACTTCACGTACCTGCCGGTGGTGGGCTGGGGCTGGTACTACCTCTCGACCGTGCTCGACGACTACTCGCGCAAGATCCTGGCCTGGAAGCTGAGGGCCACGATGCGGGTGGAGGATGTGATCGAGACGCTGGACCTGGCCCGCGCGGCCACGGGCGTGGACCGGGTCCGGGTCGAGCACAAGCCGCGGCTGCTCAGCGACAACGGCTCCTGCTACATCGCCAAGGACCTGGCGGCCTACCTGCAGGAGCACGGGCTCGGGCACACCCGGGGGCGCCCGTACCACCCGATGACCCAGGGCAAGATCGAGCGCTACCACCGCTCGATGAAGAACGTGGTGCGGCTCGAGAACTACTACACGCCCTGGGAGCTGGAGCGGGCCATCGCTCGCTTCGTGGACTACTACAACCACGAGCGGCTGCACGAGGCCCTCGGCAACGTGACGCCGGACGACATGTACCACGGCCGTCAGCGAGCGATCCTGGCGCGCCGGGAGAAGATCAAGCGCTTGACATTGGAACGAAGGAAGAAAGAGAATCTACGCAACGCGGCCTAGCCGCAAACGGGAGCCGGAACCCTCTCTAGGAAATCCGGCTCG
>WVYN01000044.1 GCA_011772965.1 Gammaproteobacteria bacterium | reverse complement strand
AAACGCCTGTGTCATTTCTATCTGTACACCAAGCCCACTTTTACCATGATTGCAAATATTGGTCTTTCTCATTCCTTGTCGTTTCGGATGAGGATCGAATTCTGCAGGAAAGCCATCATTGCTGAGCCGATATCTTAACGATTCTTTAAGTTCATCATGGCAACCACCCAGATAGATATAAGATTCATGTCCCAGACAACCATGTATAGTTATGACAATATCGGCACGGCGCGCTATTGTCAGCGCAGTGGGCTCATCAAAACGATTACTCGATATATGGAGATCGTGGCTCAAATCCTTGAGACCTTCAAAGGCATAAAAGGAATGCTCATCACCGGCAATCGCATCGGCTACCTGTGAGGTACCATGTTCGATACGCCCGCCATGAGGTGCAATCACTGCAAACCCGGAATCACCATGACGATACTTAATCTGGTAATCACGATCAAGGTGTTCCGATTGTTTCAGTGCGCTGAAATTTTGATAAATACCTCTCATGAGATCAAGAGATTAACATGTGTGTCCTGCCCCTATAAACTGTCTGCATGAGTACTTTCATGTTGATCCACGGGGCCTGGCACGGCAGCTGGTGCTGGCAAAAGGTAATTCCATTACTTGAAAAANNATTGCTCCGGACCTTCCCGGCCATGGGTCCAGTGACAATCCAGATAGTATTTCCCTGGAGACTTACACACGTTCCGTTGTCGACTTAATCCGGGAACAAATTGAGTCTGTAATCCTGGTTGGTCACAGCATGAGCGGTATTGTTATTTCGCAGGCAGCAGAACACGTCCCGGGAAAAATCCGGCGACTGGTGTATTTAAGCGCCTACCTGCTACAGGACGGCCAGACCATGTTCGAGGTGGCAAAAAAAGACAACGAGGGCCTGGTGTTTTCGAATCTTGAGGTTTCCAGGAACAGAAAAACAGCCCGGGTGAAAGAGGCTGTATTACGTGAAGCTTTCTACAATGATTGCAGCGAAGAAGATTTTTATTTTGCCATGAACAAACTGGTTCCACAGCCGCTTGCTCCCATATCAACTCCGATACATATAACAAAGGAGCGATGGGGCAGGGTGCCCCGGTCTTATATTGAATGCAGCATGGATCAGACAATTACCAATTCAACACAACAAGAAATGCACACAAACATCACCTGTGAATCAGTCAGCCGGCTGGAATCCGGGCATTCCCCGTTCCTGTCCGTTCCTGAAAAGCTTGCGGAGATACTTGGTTCAGAAGCAGATTGATTTACTTGAATTTGGTAAAGGGAAACACCATGGGCACTTTTTTACGATATTCCCTGTAGCGTTCGCCGAACATCTGCAACAAATCCCGCTCTTC
>WVYN01000054.1:916-1054 GCA_011772965.1 Gammaproteobacteria bacterium | reverse complement strand
CGGCATCCGCCCACTCGGTCGGATCGGTCGGGAAGGCGTCGGCGTTGTCGCCCACGCCGTCGCCGTCGGTGTCCGCCGTCTCGGTCGGATCGGTCGGGAAGGCATCGCTGTTGTCGCCCACACCGTCGCCGTCGGTGT
>WVYN01000054.1:0-785 GCA_011772965.1 Gammaproteobacteria bacterium | reverse complement strand
CGGGAAGGCGTCGCTGGCGTCGCCCACGCCGTCGCCGTCGGTGTCCGGGTTCAGCGGATCGGTGCCGGCGAGGATCTCGTCGGCGTCGCTCAGCCCGTCGTTGTCGTCGTCCGTATCGGCATTGTTGCCGATCCCGTCAGAATCCGTGTCGACGGTTTCACCGGGATCCAACGGAAACGCGTCGGCATTGTCACCCACGCCGTCGCCGTCGCTGTCCGCCCACTCGGCGGGATCGTTCGGGAAGGCGTCGCTGTTGTCGCCCACGCCGTCGCCGTCGCTGTCCGCCCACTCGGTCGGATCGGTGGGGAAGGCATCGGCATTGTCGCCGACGCCGTCGCCGTCGGTGTCCGCCGTCTCGGTCGGGTCGTTCGGGAACGCATCGGCGTTGTCGCCGACGCCGTCACCGTCGGTGTCCGTCGTCTCCGTCGGATCGATCGGGAAGGCATCGCTGCCATCGTTGACGCCATCCCCATCGGTGTCGGGGTTCAGCGGATCACTGCCGGCGAGCGCCTCGTCCGCATCGCTCAGGCCGTCGTTGTCGTCGTCCGGATCGGCGTTGTCGCCGATGCCGTCGCCGTCGTTGTCCGCCCACTCGCTGGGATCGAACGGAAATACGTCCACTCCGTCCACGAATCCGTCGTTGTCATCGTCCGGGTCGAGGTAATTGGGGAGCCCGTCTCCGTCCGAATCGCCGGCGTAGAAGGGATCGTTGGACAAGAGCACCGTCGCCGAGTCAGAGACCGGCTCCTGGCCGGGATTCGTCGCGTCGGCAGTCGCTACATTCA
>WVYN01000032.1 GCA_011772965.1 Gammaproteobacteria bacterium | reverse complement strand
CCCGACGGCGTGGACGGCGCCGGGCGGCCGCAGGACTACCTGCTGGAGATCAACCTGCAGGAGGACGACAACGGCGACGGCGCCATCGCCCCGCCGGACGACGACGAGTTCCAGTACAACTGCGTCGTCAGCCCGACGGGCCCCTGCGCCGTCGCCGGCGGCGGCTGGCAGATGGTCTCGATCCCGCTGGCCGACTTCTTCGACGACAACTCGTTCCTCTTCGGCGGCAACGGCGTGCTGGACACCGATCCGGTCTCCCGCGGCGGCAACGGCGGCCTGGTCAACGTCGTCGACGTGGTGATCAGCAACGCCGGCGCCGACGCCACCTTCCGCACCGACTACTGGAGCTTCACCGTGGATCCGCTGGACGGCGACGGCGACCGGGTGCCGGACGTCCTCGACAACTGCCCCGAGGTGGCCAACCCCGACCAGGCGGACAACGACGGCGACGGCCAGGGCGACGCCTGCGACGCCGACGACGACGACGACGGCGTGCCCGACGGGCGCGACAACTGCCCGCTCGACGCCAACCCCGGCCAGGAGGACAACGACGGCGACGGCCTGGGCGACGCCTGCGACCCGGACGACGACAACGACGGCGTCGCCGACGGCGCCGACGCCTGCGTCTTCTCGGACGTCACGCCGACGGTGGTGATCGACGGCTGCGACTCGGGGACGCCCAACCTGGTGGGCGCCGACGGCTGCACCTTCTCCGACGACATCGCCGCCGCCGCAGCGGGCGCCGCCAACCACGGCGGTTTCGTGTCGAGCGTCGTGCGGCTGATGAACGAGGCCAAGAAGGCGGGCCTCATCGGCGGCGCCGGGCAGGGCGCGGTGGTGAGCTGCGCGGCGCAGTCCGGCCTGCCGTAGGACGCAAGCGGCCGCCCGAGTGCCGGTCGCCCGCGCGCCGCGGGCGGCCGGCGCCGCCTTGCCGGACTCGCCTGCCCTTCTCACCAGCCTCGTCGCGAAATGCCGTAGATGTCTGCAGATGCAAGGCTTGCGACCGAGGTCACCGCAGGCGTACTCGAAGTACGCCGAGGATGGCCGACCGAGCAAAACGCAGCAGATGCGGGCAGATACGGCATTGCAGTAGAGGCCTGGTGAGAAGGGCAGGCTAGACCTTCTCCCACCGCCGGCTGCGCGCCGAGCGCTCCCAGGCGTCGAGCACCCTCTGGTTGCGCACGCCGTCCTCGAAGTTGGGCCGCGGCGAGGTGCCGCTCGCGATCCCCTCGAGCAGGTCGTAGACGGTGTGGGTGAAGGTGTGCTCGTAGCCGATGATGTGCCCCGGCGGCCACCAGGAGCCGATGTAGGGGTGGTGGG
>WVYN01000035.1:2524-2803 GCA_011772965.1 Gammaproteobacteria bacterium | reverse complement strand
CCAGGAGGCAGTTGTTATAATTCAGACTATTGTTATTCCCCGGTGGCTTTTGCCTCCGGAGGAGGCTTATACCCGAAGGGTGCAGTTGGGTGAGCCGTCGGAAATTCATTTCATGAATTTCCAGGCGAAGCGAGTCATTGATGACGAGCATGGGTCTTGGTGTGAATTTCAAGAGGCCACAAGCGTTACTATTAATAATGTATTCCCCGGTAGCTCAGTTGGTAGAGCGGGTGACTGTTAATCACTAGGTCGGCGGTTCGAGCCCGTCCCGGGGAGCCA
>WVYN01000035.1:2266-2445 GCA_011772965.1 Gammaproteobacteria bacterium | reverse complement strand
GACCAATCGATGTCCGTATTCTCGGCAATGGTAATCAATATATTCTCGGGTTTGATGCCGGGATCTTTTGCCAGGTTTTCAACGACTCTTTTATAAAAGGCCTTTTTCTCATCATTGCGCCGGCCCTTGCGCATGATCAAAAACATCATCACCCGGTCTTCCTGCCGATCCTGGTATTC
>WVYN01000035.1:0-2055 GCA_011772965.1 Gammaproteobacteria bacterium | reverse complement strand
GAAGTGAAGACATAACGTCCGACCACGGCCAGATTGGTCGGTGCCTCTTCCGGTTTGGGTTTTTCGACAATACCCGTCATCTTTTTTAAGCGCTCTGAGACATCTGTCGCACTGACGATACCATAGCGATAAGTCTCTTCTTTCGGTACGGTCTCCACGGCGACCACGCTGCGTTGATGTTGATTAAACACCTCGATCATCTGTTTCAGACTGCCCTTGGCCGGATTGTCAATCAGGTCATCGGCCAGGATCACGGCAAAGGGTTCATTACACAACGCCGCCCTGGCACAGAGTACGGCATGGCCCAGACCCAGGGCCTGTGCCTGGCGGATATAAATGCAGGTGACATCATCCGGTAGAATGTTCTGCACAATCTTGAGTATCTCTGTCTTGCCTTTCTTTTCCAGTTCACTCTCAAGTTCATAGGCCTTGTCAAAATGATCCGGAATTGAACGTTTGTTGCGGCCGGTCACAAAGATCAATTCCTTGATCCCGGCTTCCAGGGCCTCTTCCGCCGCGTACTGGATCAGTGGCTTATCTACAATGGGCAGCATTTCTTTCGGGTTGGCCTTGGTGACGGGTAGAAAACGGGTACCCAGACCGGCCACCGGAAATACAGCTTTTCTGATTAGTTGACTCATGGTTGATTGATATTCAGGGGAATGACATTTTCCTGGATTTGGGTGGCGGTAATCGTATCTTCATGGTACGAAGGGACCAGATGCTCGAGAAGTATCCGCATCTGATTATCATTAAACTCATGACAGGCCTTTTCCAGCTCCTTGAGCTTGGCTGACAGCATGTCCCGGTCGACGGTTGAATGCCGGGCATTCATGATCTTGGGGTGTTTGGTTTTTTCCCGGTCTTCGGTTTCATAGAACAGTTCTTCATAGAGTTTTTCGCCAGGCCTCAACCCGGTAAAACGGATCTGGATATCCTCACCGGGTTCCTTGCCGGATAGCTTGATCATCTGTTCGGCCAGGTAACTGATCTTGACCGGTTTGCCCATGTCCAGAACAAAGATTTCACCACCCTGGCCCATGGCACCGGCCTGCATGATTAATTGACAGGCCTCGGGGATTGTCATGAAAAAGCGGGTGATCTCGGGGTGTGTCACCGTGACCGGGCCGCCGTTACGAATCTGTTCCCTGAATAACGGGATGACGCTGCCCTCGGAATCCAGGACATTACCGAACCGGACTGTAATGAAAGCTGTGTGTAGCTTGCGGTTTTTCCACTCACACACCATTTCGGCGACGCGCTTGGTCGCACCCAGAACGTTGGCTGGATTGACGGCCTTGTCCGTGGAAATCATGACGACTTTCTTGCATTGATACTTGATGGCCGCATCAGCGAGGTACTTGGTTGCCAGGATATTATTTCTGACCGCCTCACGCACCTGGCTTTGCAAGATGGGCACATGTTTATAGGCGGCGGCGTGAAAGATCACATCCGGCTGAAATTGCTCTATCACATGAAAGACCTTATCCCTTTCACACAAATCGCCAAGTATGCATTCCCTCTCTACATTGGGAAATCGATGGGCCAGCTGGCTCTCTACGCGATACAGGTTAAATTCATTACGCTCGAAAATAATCAGCCTTCTCGGATTGAGACTGGCAATCTGCAATGAAAGCTCTGTGCCAATGGATCCGCCACCACCGGTCACCAGTACTTTTCTGTTGGTAATACCCTGCTGGATGATCTTCCAGTCCAGTTCCACCTTCTCNNTTGCCGGAAACCATGTCATTGATTGGAGGTAGAGTTCGAAGCGAGCATTCTGTCTGCTCACAGGAGGCAAGGATCTTCTGCATGTCTTCATTGGATGCGGATGGTACAGCGATAATGATAATATCGGCCTGCCTCCTGGACACTACCTCGGGAATATCATTGACCTTTCCTAATACTTTCACACCGTGAATCGATGAACCCAGCACATCCGGATCATCATCGATAAATCCCACCGGCAGATATTGCCCATCCCGGCGCATGTCCCGGACCAGCATCTCACCCGCCTTGCCGGCACCAATGATTAACACGCGTTTACCATCAGTT
>WVYN01000025.1:6162-6802 GCA_011772965.1 Gammaproteobacteria bacterium | reverse complement strand
AGCTACAAGTGGAATGCCAAGTCTCCGGGTGGTAAAGGCAAAGGCAATGGTAAAAAAGGAACAGTATCCGGCTCCGTGATTTCCACACTCACCGCGGTGGCAGAAGATGAGGGTGGCAACCGCTCAAGCACCACAGCTAAGGTATCAATTACCAAGTAATCAGATCTTTCCTCCCGATGTTTTCCTTCTGCCCCGGCTGTCTCTAAAGACAGCCGGGGCAGTGTTATAGATACTGCCAGTATACCCTGCCACAGGGCTACAAATGTGTATCATCTGCTTTACACTTTCAGTGAAAAATTGCCAATATTTCCGAGGCTTAGTGTAGGATTTTCCACTATCCTATATACTAGTTATTAAAATATGACCTCCCGGAACGGTCACGGGATCCGGTCGAAAAGAGAACATTCATGACGCAAACCAACCCAGCTTCCAGGCCTTCCCTGCGGGCGTTTTTTTCACGCTTTAGGCCCTATTTTATTTTCGCTGGTATTTTCAGCCTGTTGGTGAATCTGCTGATGCTGGTACCGGCCCTGTTCATGCTCCAGGTCTTCGATCGCGTGGTCACCAGCCGCAGTACCGAGACCCTGATCATGCTCCTGGTGATTGCGGTGGGAGCCCTGATCTTCATGGCCTTTCTGGA
>WVYN01000025.1:0-6130 GCA_011772965.1 Gammaproteobacteria bacterium | reverse complement strand
GCCGATCCCAATGGTGCGAGGGATCTTCATGGGCTACGTGATGTCAATTCACTCAGGGCCTTTCTGACCGGTCCCGGCATCATTGCCCTGTTTGATTCTCCCTGGGTGCCGATATATGTGTTGATCATTTACCTGTTTCATCCCTTGCTGGGCTGGGTGGCCCTGGGCGGTGCCATCGTCATGCTGTGCTTTGCCATACTCAATGAGAAGCTCTCACGTCAGCCCCTTGAGGCAATGCAGGCAGAGTCACGTAAGGCAGGGCGGTTTGCCGATCAAAGCATCACCAATGCCGAGGTGGCACGTGCGCTGGGTATGGAAGATAACCTGGCCCGGGGCTGGGCCGGTTTCAGTTGCAAGGGATTGGAAAAACAGTTACAGGCAAGCCGCTTCGGTAGTGTGCTTACCAGTACCACGAAGATGACGCGCCAGCTCCTGCAAGTCGGCATGTTGGCGACGGGCGCCTGGCTGGTGATTAACCAGGAAGCCACGGCAGGCGTCATGATCGCGGCGACTATCCTGATGGGCCGGGCACTTGCCCCCGTTGAGGCCGCGATTGCAGGTTGGAAAGGACTGGTTGAGGCTCGCAGCGCCTACGGGCGCCTGGACGAGATGTTGGCGAACGAACCGGATGAGGAAAATTTGACTGAGTTGCCCGTACCCAAGGGTGATCTTTCTCTTGAGCGGGTGGTGTTTGGTTTTCGTGGCCAGGATCGGCCCGTCATCAAGCAGGTTTCCTTTCATCTAAAACCCGGTGAATCGCTCGCTATCGTCGGGCCAAGCGCCGCAGGCAAGTCGACACTCGCACGGCTCATAGTAGGTCTCTGGAAACCGGTCATGGGGGTTGTGCGTCTGGATGGTGCTGATATTGGCATCTGGCCACGGCAAAGTCTTGGTCCTTATGTGGGTTACCTGCCCCAGAACGTTGAGCTATTCGCTGGAACTGTCAGTGAAAATATTGCCCGTATGGGTGCCGTTGATTCAAATGCTGTTATTAACGCTGCAAAAAGAGCAGGCGCCCATGAGATGATCCTGAGATTGCCCCAGGGTTATGACACCTTCATTGGCGAGGGTGGCGCCTTTCTTTCCGCAGGCCAACGACAACGGGTCGCCCTGGCCCGGGCACTCTATGGTAAACCCTGCCTGGTGGTACTCGATGAACCGAACTCAAACCTGGATACAGAAGGTGAAACAGCGCTGGTGAATGCCATCCAGAGCATTAAAGCCAATGGCATCACTTTGGTTATTATTACGCACCGTGCCCGGTTACTCTCAACCGTAGACAATATCTTGTTGTTGCGCGAGGGGGTCATTGAGAAATACGGCCCTGCCTCTGAACTGCTTCAGGCAGCGGGGCCGCACCCGGTAGAGCGTCAGAGTGGTACTACGGAAAAGGCAAAGAAATTATATTTCTGATAAGTAAAATAAGCCATGTACGAATCCTTCTACAAATTTAAAGAAAAGCCTTTCTCCCTGCTCCCGGACCCTGCCTTTCTCTATTTAGGGAAACAGCACAGTAATGCATTCGCAACCCTGGAATACGGGATCATGGATCAACTCGGTATTACCGTGATTACCGGTGAGATCGGTTCCGGGAAGACCAGCCTGGTCCGGCATCTGTTAAACAAGATTGAAACCAATTTCACAGTCGGTCTGATTGCCAATACCCATCAAACCCTGGGTGACGTATTACCCTGGGTCGCACTCGCCTTTGGTTTGTCTTATAAGAACAAGACCAAGGTTGAACTCTACGATAATTTCGTGCAATTCCTGATCAAGGAATATGCCCGGGGTAAAAGAACAGTCCTGATCGTGGATGAAGCACAGAACATGGATCTGGATACCCTGGAAGAATTGCGTATGTTGTCCAATATCAACTCCGACAAGGATCAGGTCCTGCAACTGATCCTTCTGGGACAACCCGAGCTGCGAGAGATGCTGCGGCAACCAAAGCTTGAGCAGTTTGCCCAACGTATCGCCGCGAACTTCCATCTGGAAGCCTTGAATGCGGAGGAGACTTCACAATATATTCAGCATCGATTGAAAATTGCGGAGGGTAACCCTGCGCTATTCGAGGCTGCTGCCTGTGAGATGATCCATGAACATACCCGTGGCATACCCAGACTGATTAATATGCTTTGTGATATGGCGCTGGTTTATGGTTACTCGGAGAAGCAACAGACCATCAATGCACGGTTAGTATCCGAGGTGATCAGCGATAAGGCCGATGGTGGACTTTTCCCATCCGAAGCAAGGGACAAACAAGGACTTGAGGAATTCTGGCCAAGGGATCCGCAGCTCGCCAAAAACCTGAATAACATTGGCAATGTCTATCGATCACAGGGCAAGTTCGAAGAAGCCGAGGCTAACTACATGCGTGCAATTGCCATCCTTGAAAACAGCGTAGGAGCAGAGCACCCCAATCTGGCAACCGTGCTGAATAACCTTGCGGTGCTCTATCGTAAACAGAGTAAGTATAAAGAGGCAGAGGTACTTTATCGACGTGTGCTTTCTATCGTTGAAAAGGCACTGGGCCCGAAGCATCGCAATGTCTACATCAGTCTTAATAACCTGGCGCTGCTCTATCAAAAACAGGGTAAATATATGGAAGCAGAGCCTTTAATGAAACGTGCACTTGCAATCCTGGAAAAGACTCTGGGACCTGATCATCCTGACATAGCGACTAATCTTAAAAACTTCGCCCGGTTGCAGCGTTATCTTGGTCGGGACAAAGAGGCCGCCGAGTCGGAGGAACGGGCTGCTGCTATTGAAAAAAAGGCAACAATTAAAATTGATCCGAATCCCACTGCGAGATTACAGCGCTCTCCAGGTAAACCGGTCACATCAAGCGGGTCTGTTGAACCATTAAATGAACCTGGATCCGTGCCCGGCCCCGCAAAGAAATATTAATGTTGAATAAGGTGATTTATATCCGTGGAACGCATTAAGAAAGCTATCGAACTCGCGCGTGAAGAGCGGCAGGCAAGAGCACAGCCAGGCCCTGCACCAGATAATCCGGCTAACGAACGTGCCATTGATCATGGAACAGAGGCCCGTGTCAGTCCGTCCGGGGCTGACACACCAGAGTCTGAGGAGGCCCTGCGAGATGATAAGGGAGAACCTGATCAGATAGACACAGCAGCTGGCCCGAGCGCATCAACAACCGGTCCACCGGATAGCCCGGACCAGGGCTCTGTTAATGTCGACCGCGCCGACAATCCCTGGCGACTGATTGTCACCGGGATCCTCTGCGTCATGCTGCTTATCCTTGGGGTTGCTGCCTGGGTTGTCATTGCGCCGCTCTCGGGTGCTGTCATCAGTCCCGGTTACGTCAAGGTGGACATGAACCGCAAGACGGTGCAACACCAGGAGGGGGGCATTGTTGGTGAGATACTGGTTCGTGACGGCAGCAAGGTGAAGGCGGGCGACACGTTGATTACCCTGAAGGATGTCAGGGTCGATGCCAGTAACGAACTGGTGCGCACCCAGCTTGATGCAGAACTTGCCCAGGCTGCGCGTCTGGCCGCGGAGCAGGCGGGTGAAGAAGAAATCAGCTTCCCACCAGAATTAACAGAACGCAGCGATGATCCCCGTGTTGCTGAGTTACTCCAGCGGGAGACCAATGTTTTCGGGATACGGCGTGAAGCTTTAACCAATCAGCTGTCGTTGATCCGTCGGCAGATTAAGGATATCGACAGTGAGGTCAAGGAACGCCTGGCTCAATTAAAGGCCGATAAAGAAACCCTAAGGCATCACCAGGCAGAGACTGATCTCAACAAAAAACTGATAGGGGAGGGCTTTATCCCCAAGACCCGGATGATCGAACTTGAGCGGACCGGTTCTGAACTGGTATCGCGTGGTGCTGAAAACCGGGCGGAACTTGCAAGCGCCCGGCAAAAGATTTCCGATCTGGAACTGCGTGCCGAGACCCTGCGCAGTGAATTCCAGCAGGAGGCTTCCAATAAATTACGCGAGACTACGGCTAGCATTTTTGATCTGAGAGAACGGCTGCGCCCGGCGCAGGATGCCGAGAAACGGCAACGGATCACCGCGCCTATCTCCGGTGAGATCGTGGATCTGAGGATCACCAGCGTTGGCGCGGTGATCGCCCCCCGTGAGCCGATCCTGGATATCGTGCCCGAGAATGCGAACCTGTTGGTCGAGGTACGTGTCCGCCCGGAAGACATCGCTTCCGTGCATTACGACTCTCTGGCTGATGTTCGTCTGACGGCTTTTCGCCGGCGTGTTACACCGACGGTCGAGGGGAAGGTGACGTATGTTTCTGCTGACCGTCTCATGGATGAACAGACCAATACGCCTTACTACACGGTGCATGTCCGGGTGCCGCCGGATAACCTCAAAAAAGCCGGTGACCTGGAATTGCAGGCGGGCATGCCGGCAGAGGTCTTCATCAAGACCACTCCCCGTAATGCCCTGGAATACTTCTTGGATCCGATCCTGGGTTTCGTTCAGCGCTCCATGCGGGAGAAGTAACGAGGGCATCTACTGCCAGAATAGCGATTCAGATGCCGATAATAAAAAACCCGCATCGGCGGGTTTTTTTATTATTAAGAATTATAAAATTCAGTGAAGCTTTTTGATCAGGCTCTGCATGTTGTCCAGGGAATTTAAATGGGCATAGACAAGATCCATATAATTTTGCTTGACCATCTCGGCAAGCCTGGCGGGATCCAATGCTTTGAGTTTTTCACGGTTAACACCCATGAAACCTCTCAGGGCCATCGTCTTACCGTCCTTGAATTCTGCCTTTGCCTGCATGGGTTCCAGCAAGCCCAGTTCATCAAGATTTGTACAAAATGATCTCGTGAAGCGAATATGATTCTGATATTCCTTAAGAAACTTCAGTGCGTTCTGGAGCAGTTCTGATTCCTTGCCATCATCATCAAATAATTTCGTGCCTTTCTTTTTGGTGTTGAAACCCTCATAACCTTCATCGATGCAGACCGCAAACTCATTATCTCCCTGGTTTGCACCGCTTGCCAGGATAAACGGATATCGCCGGACATAGGCAGGAATGTAATTTGCGAGCCATTCCCCTTTTTTATTCACAAACAGATTTTCCTTGTCTTTCAGGCCAAGCAAGACGACTGGAAATATCTCGTCCCCTGCACCCTTGGCAAACACAATCGGATACTCTCTGGCGGCCTTTGGAAATTCAATCGCGGCGATATAGATACTGTTGGTATCCCTGGTGTGATTGTAATTATCGATTGGTGCAAGAGAGAGATTGCCATGTTTTTCTTTATTTAGAGGGACGACATTTTTATAAAACAGGGGTTGTGTAGTCATTGTATGTGCCTTTTTGAATTTTAAATTGCAAAAACTGTCTTTATATCGGCCTGTATGACAATTCTATTATGTCAGATTTTTAAATTGATTATATGATAATCCGGCATTGTTGTTAAAGCCGTGTCAGTCGCATGATGTCAAGCCAATGTGTCCTTCATGCCATGTTAAGACGTAAGACTTTCCATTCCCAATCAACTGAACTAATACGGTCCGCATGGTGCCCTATTATGCCGGTGATCTGATGATTGAATGATTGTTGCAAGGCCGCTTCCCGGCTATTGACACGGTATAATTTCTGATAATTTGGGTCTTTTGTTTAGACGGAGTTTGCCAGTTCTTGTGACAGCCGATACTATCTTTTGCTGATTATTCACAGATTCAGAGATGAACAGTTTGGTTAACAGTATCCATGCGACAGGCGCCCGGGCAGACAGTATGTCTGCCATTCTCAAGGTTGATAACCTGACCTGTGCTTTCAATGAAAACGAACTCTTTCAGGGCATCAGCTTCGATCTTGTTCCTGGCGATGTGCTGCAGGTCTTCGGAGCGAACGGCAGTGGAAAAACCACCCTGCTGCGCATCCTTTGTGGCCTGAAAAGACCGGATGACGGTTGCATCTACTGGCAGGATAAAGACGTGCGGGATCTGGAAAGCGAATATTTCGAAAACCTTGCTTTCATTGGCCACCTGAGCGGCATTAAACCCGGTTTAACAGTCTCCGAAAATCTGGAACAGCAATGCGTGCTCGCTGGTACCGGTTTAACCTGCGAGCGGCGGAATGTCCTGGAACGAATCGGCCTGGCGTATTATGCGACTACGCCGG
>WVYN01000006.1:583-4293 GCA_011772965.1 Gammaproteobacteria bacterium | reverse complement strand
TCATCTGTGCGGGCTGCTCCCTGGCATCAGCAATCGTGACGAGAGTGTGCGGCAGGTTTTCGTCACAGGCGCCGAGGGCGAACAAAGGTAACAGCAAATGCAAAGGGAATTTCATCGTCGTATGATAATTACAAGGTCTGTTATTTTCTATACTATAGTTAATCAGTGAACAAGTACGATAAAATCATTGCTGAATCGAGGCGCAACGCCGAGGCCAGGGGGCATTCCTATCGCGAGCAGGCGCTTAAAATGTTCCCCTGGGTATGCGGAAAATGTAACCGCGAATTCACCCGGGAAAATGTCAGCGAACTCACGGTTCATCACAAGGATCATAACCACGATAATAATCCTGCCGACGGCAGTAATTGGGAATTATTGTGTGTCTATTGTCATGATCATGAACATTCGAAATATCTTGATGCCGGAAATTCGAAGTCAGATGCAAGTCATGAATCCAGACGAAAACATGCGACCTCGAGGCCGTTTGCGAACCTGAAGGATTTATTAAACAAGAAATAACAGGAAGTAATAAGCATCGTAAAATATTGTGTCAGATAAAAGCCAAGACATAAAACATGGAATAGAAGTCCATGTCGAATGTTATGCCGGTCATCGCGCTGATGAGCGTCCTCAGCGATTCAGTTTTGGCCAACGAACCATCGAAGTGGAAGAGATTGTTGATCAATGGCAGGGAGAAAATTACCGCTATTTCAAACTTAAAGGCGATGATGGCGGCCACTATATCCTGCACCATGATGAAGCCTCGCAGCGTTGGGAATTGACCATGTACCGTAGTGGGGAATGAGCAGGACTGGGTTCGGGATCAAGGATAATTACAAGTAATAAGTGATAAATAATTAACGTGCCATTTTCACCTTTCTATTTTGTATTATTCCTGTTCATCCTGTCGTTTTTGATGGGTGCGTTTTATTATGGGCTGGTCAGCCTGAGCGTGGAGAAACTTGGCCTCACCCCCGGTTTTGCCTTTATGTTATTGTTTGGGTCCCTGATTGGCAGTGGTATCAATATTCCGCTCTTTACCATACGTGCCAGCGAAGCCGGACCATTCCCTGAACAACGGTATTACGGATTATTGCGTCCACCCAGACAGGAGTTTACCGGGCAGACCCTGATTGCCATCAACCTCGGCGGTGCCGTGATCCCGATTCTGTTTTCCCTCTATCTGCTCAATATCAGCGGACTCAGTCTGCCTGAAGCCATGATTGCCATCAGCCTGGTCACGGTCGTCTGTTATTTCATGAGTCGCCCGATCATGGGCCTGGGGATAGGGATGCCCATCCTGATTGCCCCGCTGACCGCCGCCGTGGTCTCACTCATTATCAACATGGAACAAAGTCCGCCACTGGCCTATGTCTCGGGCACGCTCGGGGTACTCATCGGTGCCGATCTGTTGCGACTGAAAGATATTCGCAAGCTGGCTACACCTTTTGCCTCCATCGGTGGCGCCGGGAGCTTTGACGGGATATTTTTGACCGGATTAATCGCGGTATTACTGACCTGATCAAGTTTCACTTCATGGTGAGTGACTTTCTCTGGCGTATAATAAGGAAGAACTATTTCAGGAAGTTGGTTCTACGTCATCCATGTTATGTTTAAAGAACCATTTGTGCCCCTTTAACATATTCGTGATATGAAAAATTGTGCATTTTATATCGTCAAGTATAGATCGGGATACGTTTGAGTAGTGTTCAGGTATGATTTGTTTAAAACGGCGGATGCCGGCTTAAGTCATGAATATAGTTAAAAGATCAAGATATGCAATTGAAAAATATTCTTAATCATGAACACATTAAATAATCATTTTTTTGCTGAGCGGATTTCGCATGATGTGGCGGGTATCAGAATATCGGCCATAAAGGAAATGGCTATATTGAGTGCAGGGATGGGCAATGTGGCTTCCCTGACCTGGGGTTTGCCTTCATTTGAGACACCAGAATACATCCGCAAGGGTGTCATACAACGGCTCCAGCAGGATCCGGATATTGGCAAATATACTTTACCTGATGGTCTGAAAGATCTGAGGGAGATCGTTGCCAAGCAGCATTCTGCCGAGACCGGTATTGCAGTTGATGCGGATGATCAGGTCATGATTACCGCAGGCAATATGCAGGGGCTAAATACCCTGTTTCAGATTATTACCAATCCGGGTGATGAGATCATTCTGACGGATCCCTGTTTTGCATCGCATATCCAGCAAATCAGGCTATGCGCTTGTTCACCACGATTCTGGCCGCTGGATGAAGCCAGGCACTGGGACCTGGATATCGAACGTCTCCCGGAACTGATAAATGCGAAAACCAAGGCAATTGTTATTGTCACACCCTCAAATCCAACAGGTAAAATTTTTCGTAAGGATGAATTGATCCGCCTCGGTGAAATTGCAAGACAACATAAGTTAATGATACTGATTGATAATCCCTATCATCATTTCACCTACGAAAACAAGGATCTTTATTATAACCTGGCATCCAATCAGGATTTTTTTGATCATATAATTTATTGTTTTTCGTTTTCCAAATCTTATGCCATGAGTGGCTGGCGTCTGGGCTATATGGTTCTCCCGGATCATTTAAAAGAGCAATCCCTTAAAGTTCATGATGCCAACATGATTTGTGCACCGAGAATCTCACAGGTCGCAGGAATCATTGCTTTGAAGGAAAAATCAAATCACATTGCTGAATTTGAGGCCGTCCTGTCCAAACGCAGGGAATTGATCTGTCAGCGTCTTGCTGAAGTGCCCCATGTCTTTGAATATCACAAACCGGAAGGCGCCTATTATGTTTTCCCCAAAATTGTTGCCGACCATACAAATGCCTATGATTTCTCAATCCGGTTATTGAATGAAGCTAAAGTGGCGCTGACGCCCGGTAGTGCCTTTGGCCCATCGGGAGAGCATCATGTCAGGATGGCCTATTGTGTACCGGAAGATGTGATTAATCTGGCGTTTGACAGGATTCAGGCGTATTTCAAATAACTGATAAAAGATCGGTGCGTGGGTTCAAGGCCTGGGGTTCAGGATTGCGAGTTTTGCGTTTATATACGCAAAAAACCCACCAGTACCCGCTCCTGTGGGCTTGTATTCAGGTAATGCAACCTGAAAGTTTCAGTTAACCAGAAATAAATGAGCTAGTCGCTGTAGGGGGAAGTAGAAAGCAGGGAATAAAAAGCTAATGCAATCCCTGGATGGTCTCCATGACTTCTTTTTCAGAGACATCAGTCCAGTGTTCATAGGCATCAGCGACGGCGAAACTGAAACCGCCGCGTAAATTGGCGCAGTAGATGCCATCGACCAGATCAGCGAGGCGATTGAGTGCCTCGGCATGACCGGTGGGTATGGCAATGATGATCTGTTTTGCTTGCTGCTTCTGTAACGCCAGGATGGCGACGCGCATGGTGGAGCCTGCGGCAATGCCGTCATCCACCAGTATGACGGTCCGGTTTTTGAGTTCGGGAAAGGGATCATCGCCGCGAAAGCACTGGGCACGCCGTTGGACTTTTTCCCGTGCTAACTTGATTGCTGCTTGAATCGACTCTGTATTCAGCTGGCCGGATGCGACCAGATCGGTATTGATCCATTCGGTGCCATCAAAGGCAACGGCACCGAAACCGGATTCCGTGGTCCAGGGAAACAGGATCTTGCTGACCGGTATGACATCGAAAGGAAGTTCAAGCTTTGTTGCGATGTGTAC
>WVYN01000006.1:0-574 GCA_011772965.1 Gammaproteobacteria bacterium | reverse complement strand
TCACTCAACATCCCGGCCAGCTTTTCACCGGCGTCTTTGCGGTTTTGAAAGACATACGTTCGGTTCTTCAGTTCCGGCAGGCTATGGACTTTCGATATATTCATTAATTTTAATTAGTTTTGAATTCATCGATTGATTTCAGTAACAGACCGTATTCGCATTCCTGACTGTGCTCCGGACATTGATGACCCAACAGCGTATTTTTGATTTCAGTCAAGGTCGGTACGACCCATGAGGTATCAGCATCATAAGGTATCAAGGTCAGCTTGAATTCCATCAGGGCCTTATCATCCTGCAGAAATACCGATTCCGTGAACCGGTCTCCGTCGCAATAGAGGAAATAGCCTGTATTGCTGACATCAAGGCCCATCTCCCTCATGACCCAGACGTACAGATCCATTTGCCGCTTGTATGCTGCTTTCCATTTGTCATCCAGGGTGATGACCTTGCCTTCGGATTTCTGGGAAGTGCTTTTGTAGTCAACAATATGTAATTGATCGGTAGTTGTATTCAACCAGACATCATCCAGACCACCCCCTACCTTCAGATTAGTGGGCTCATGCAAGGTATGGAA
>WVYN01000011.1 GCA_011772965.1 Gammaproteobacteria bacterium | reverse complement strand
TTAGCTGACGAAGAGGAACTGGTTGGCACCAGCCCGGTCATGTACGAGCTTTACAGCCAGATTCGCAAGGTGGCGCTGGTCGATGCCCCCCTGCTGATCACCGGTGAGAGTGGCACTGGCAAGGAACTCTCGGCCCTGGCCATCCACGAGCGTTCCCGCCGTAACACAGGTCCGTTTATCGCAGTCAATTGTGCAGCGTTACCGTCGACATTAATTCAATCAGAGTTGTTCGGTTATGAAAAAGGCGCCTTTACCGGTGCTCAGCATCGCAAGATGGGACGGATTGAATCCGCCGAAGGCGGGACACTGTTCCTGGACGAGATTGGTGATTTGCCCCTGGATCTTCAGGTCAATCTCCTGCGTTTCCTCCAGCAAAATACCATCCAACGTGTTGGTGGTAAGGAAGAGATTCCGGTGAACGTTCGCATCATTGCAGCAACCCATGTTGATCTGGAACAGGCAGTCAAGGAAGGACGTTTCCGGGAAGATCTCTACTACCGTCTCAATGTCCTGCAAATGAAGATCCCTTCGCTGCGTGACCGTGATGGCGATGTCGAGGTCCTCGCCAACTATTTCTTCAAACGCTTCAGTAATGAAAAGCATCCCCGGGTGAAGGGATTCCGTAAGGATACGATCAGGACTATGAACAGTTACAACTGGCCAGGTAATGTTCGCGAACTCATCAACCGGGTTCGCCGTGCCATGGTTATGTGTGATGGCTCCTTGATCACACCACGTGACTTTGGGCTGGAGCGCCGGTCATCGCGCCGGGTTTTACAAACCCTGGCACAGGCCAGGTACAACGCCGAGCGCAGTGCTATTTTGGCGGCCTTGCGTGCAGAGGGTCATAACATTTCCCAGGCAGCTAAACTGCTGGGCACATCCCGTGTCACATTACATCGGTTGATCACCAAATACGAACTTAACAACTAGTTACTTTATACCGGAGCACAGTCTGTGCCCCGGTGCATCATCACGTCAGGTTTTCTCGTTTTTTTCAGTTATTTATTTGTAATAATTCGGTAATCAACTGTTAAGTATCCTTAACAGTTTTAAGAATTCCATTCGCATGCAGTTTTTCCGCTATTTAAGCAAAACACCCGCCAGAGTGTTAAGTAAACGATACAACTCGTCCCTCAGGCTGTAAGCGTTCGAACAGCAAATTCACAATGTAATCAGTCGCTTGATAACTTGGCATGGTCCATGCTCAGTTAACTTCAATAGGCCCTGAGAGGGAGACGATGACACGTGCAAAATATTTACCGGCAAGCGCAACGAAAAGACGCAATTACATCGCTGCGATCACAGCCTCCGTCTTTCTTATGGTGGTCATTGAATCAATCCCGGCATGGGTACAAGTGGAAGCAACATTTAAATCTCCAGACCAAGCTCCATTTATCAACGCCGATGCGGGGAGAGAAAGCATTGAACCTGCCATTTCATCAAGGGGAATGAAGTTGTTGCAATTTGAAATTACTGGCGGGGTCGCAGTGATCCTTTGGGATGAAAAAGGCAAGGGCAGGAATCCGCCGACAGGGAAACATAAAGTGCATAACGCGCTTTACAACGGGCACAAATTTTTAATGAATAAATTTAATGCAAAAAAACAGATAAGAATTAATGGGACTAAATGGAAACAAAATGCTTAGTCACAGAACAAAGCATCAAATGAATAACCAATTTAAGAGAGACACTGTTGCTAACTTGTCAGCTCAGACAGGGAAATCAATCTTATAACCGAACATAAAGTTTTATTGATGGGAGCTTAATATGACTATGCGCACCTTTATTTGCACCCCGTACCCCGGCCTCGCGTTTACGGTAACCGCGATTTGGAACGGTGACGACGGCACCATCACGTTCGAGATCGAAGTGACCGAAGGGAATATGGACGTCAATGCCCTCTACTTGTCGGATGGAAACGAAAACGATGATTACGCAGGTTCTGACATTCAGTTCATTGGAGATCCTTCTGCTGGTACCACCGCAGACTGGAATCCGGAGGATGACCCGAACCTCAACATGAATGGCGCCACGGATAGCGACGGAAATCCGATTGTCTGGGATGTCGGAGTGAAATTAACTGACCCGGGCATAACAAGTGAAGACAGTCCGACGTTTATCGATACTGATCCCGCCACTGACTCTCCGGATACCCTCGAATTCACGGTCGACGCTGACGAGCTCGGCATAGACAATTTGGCGGAATTCAACGATATCATGTTTATCGGCTTGCGCGGTACGTCGAGCAGCAACACAAATGAAGGAGAAGGAGGCGGTACCGAGGGCAGCCTCAAGTGGGTCGGCGAGAGCGAGCCGAATCAGGTGCCAATTGCTGGTTTAGCTCAATCTGTAGTTTCGGAAGAAGGCTTTGATGACGGTATTCCAGATGGAGTTGGATACGGAGGAAGTTTCCCACCTGATGACTTAACAAACAATGCAATTGATACTGGGTCGATTGACGCTTCGGATCCCGACGGTGACCCATTGTCCATCCAGCTAACAACTCCTATCACGAATATCGTCGATTCTGATGGAAATGTAATTAACATTAATGATCTCAGCTCGGGCGGTGATCCGATCGTTTGGGAACTTACCGACGACAATCACACGCTGATTGGATATGTGGATAACAATAGCAGCACGATGTTCGATGCAGGTGACACGGAAGTTATCAAGATACAAATTGAAGATGGCGACCTGTCGAATCCTAGTAGTGGCTACTTCGGTAATGGTGTTGATACGAATGGTGATTTAACACCTGACGCCTTGATAAATTCTGGAGACTATTTGGTGACACTATTGGGGCCACTCGATCACCCCTTAAACAGTGTCGAAGATCTTATCTTTTTTGATGTTAATTACACGGTAGACGACGGCAACGGTGGTGTCTCCAACGGCACATTGAC
>WVYN01000003.1 GCA_011772965.1 Gammaproteobacteria bacterium | reverse complement strand
TTTGTGATCACTGGCGCGGATACGGGGACGCTGACGGGTAAGGTAGGGGGAGGCTGGAGTGGGATTGAGAACCTGACGGGTGGTGCGGGTGACGACACCTTTGACTTTAATGGCGGCACGGCTGCTATCAGTGGGACGATAGAAGGATTGGGAGGTACAGATACGCTAGATTTTGCTGATGCTGCTGTGCAGGCGGTGAGTTTGTCAGGGACGGGCAGTACGGACGGATTTGCGGGCAGCAGTACCAGTGTGGCTGCGTTTGACAATATTAATGTGGTAACGGGCAGTGCGGGGACGGACACGCTGGTGGGTGCACCCGGGAACGGTGTCTTTAATGTAGTGGCGGGCAGTGACACGTATGTCAACGGAAATACGTTGACGTTTAGCAGCCTGGAGAACCTGACCGGTAATACCGGCAACGATACCTTTACGATCGCAGATGGTCAGATGGCGAGTGCGATAGATGGTGGTGCAGGTCTAGATACCTATGACCTCAGTGCTTACAGCACAGATATTTCTGTCTCACTATCTGCAGTCAGTGCAAATGGCTTTAACGGCACGGGAACGGGAGTGACGACCTCGTTCCAGAATATCGATCAGATTGATGCCCCACTAGCAACGAACAACACTCTGAACGGTGCAAACTTTGATGCGACGTGGCAGATCAATGGAAATCAGGATGGCACCTATACGGACAGCGGCGCTACGGCCACACTGGCCTGGAATGATTTTGATGATCTCACAGGTGGTACGGCTGCCGATATCATGAATATCAATGGTGATCATACCGGTACGTTACTGGGTAACACGGGCGATGATCAATTTGTGTTTGCAGATGCGGTCTCATTGACGGGCACACTCGATGGTGAAGCAGGGTTTGACACACTGGATTTCCAGAATGTCTCGACTGGCGTTACGACAGTATCCATTACTGCAACGGATGCGGATGGCAATGATGGTGATGCTGACAACCCTTCAACCGATCCAATCATCAATGCAACGCCTAACTTCAGAGGCATCAATTCCTTCCTGGGTGCCTCCATTGGTGGTTCCGTATTTTTAGGACCGTCTGCGGATACCATCTGGTTTGTAACCGGTGCAGGTTCGGGTACCTACGGTCCGACGACAGGAACCGAATTTGCCTTTACGAATTTCGATATCGCAGGGAGAGAATTTGCGGATACCTTTATTATTAATGGCGGATCGGTACTGGGAATCGATGGCAACATCACAGCTAATCCCAAGGTCGGTAACGATACCTTGATTGCCGATAGCGCGATTAACAGTACGATTAACATCACTGCCGACGGGGAGGGTAACATAGTGGGTCAAGCCACCAGCTTTACAAACATTGATTTTGTATTTGGTGGAGCCGGCAATGACATCATCAACGTGGCAGGGGTAGACTTCTCAGGCGTGATCGGTGGTGGTACTGGCAATGATACCTTGAATTACAACTATACTGTTCCGACTGTGACAGTCACAGGTCTGGGCAGTCGTCCCGATATCTA
>WVYN01000008.1:932-1099 GCA_011772965.1 Gammaproteobacteria bacterium | reverse complement strand
ACTTTAAATGGCGAACAGCCATACCCTTGGGACCTGCTACAGCCCCAGGATGTGATGAGCCGACATCGAGGTGCCAAACACCGCCGTCGATATGAACTCTTGGGCGGTATCAGCCTGTTATCCCCGGAGTACCTTTTATCCGTTGAGCGATGGCCCTTCCATACAGA
>WVYN01000008.1:0-324 GCA_011772965.1 Gammaproteobacteria bacterium | reverse complement strand
TGCTGTGTTTTTAATAAACAGTCGCAGCCACCTGGTCACTGCAACCCCCTTCCGCTCCGAGAGCAAGTCTCTTCACGTAATGAGGGCACACCTTCTCCCGAAGTTACGGTGCTATTTTGCCTAGTTCCTTCACCCGAGTTCTCTCAAGCGCCTTAGGATTCTCTCCCCGCCCACCTGTGTCGGTTTACGGTACGGTTCCGTGTTACCTGAAGCTTAGAGGCTTTTCCTGGAAGCATGGCATCAACCACTTCGCTCCCAAAGGGAACCTCGTCATCACGTCTCAGGATTGATCCTCCGGATTTTCCTAAAGGATCTCCCTACACG
>WVYN01000090.1 GCA_011772965.1 Gammaproteobacteria bacterium | reverse complement strand
TCGGCACCAGCTCGCCAGCGTCTCGTCGAAGTCGCCGGCCAATTCTTCATGCACATGCGCATTCAAGATTACATCAAGTTTCGCCCGTGAATCCGCATTGCGCATGTTTTCTGCTGTTGGGGGATTAAGTGCTGCCTGACGTCCATCAGGAGCCGATGTCGCCACCGTCGGTCTTGGTGATCGCGACAACGGCGGAACGCGGAGGCATGTCGGGCTTGAAGTCCGGCCAGCGTGTCGAGGGATGGTCATAGGTCGATCCCTGCTCGTCGCCGGGATGCTGGATGGCAAGAAACAGTGTTTTGCCGTCGGGCGTGAACGCAGGCCCGCAGATTTCCGCGCCTCGTGGTGAGGCGAAGAAGCCCCGCGTGACGCCGCGGCGTGGCCCGCTGACCTCTGCGGCATAGGCAGTGTCGGCGAAGCCTGCCCAGTCTTGTTGCCCGTCGGTCACGATCCAGATGCGGCCCTGCGGGTCGAACGTGACGTTGTCGGGCGCGGCGAGCCAGCCGTTGGCGCTGACGGCCGCCCCGTTATTGCCGCCGTAACTTGCACGGTGTTCGGGATTGCGCGGATCGCCGCCGAGGATGAAAAACTCCCAGGCGCATTCCGTACAGGTGTGATCGGGCTTGCCGTTCACCAGCGGCGGCACGATTTCGATGATGTGGCCGTGTTTGTTGGGCCCACGCGGATTGGCCAGGTTGACCTGATCGGGCTTGCGTTGCTCATTGTATGTCAGTACCACGTACACGCGCCCGGTTTCGGGGTGCGCTTCCACGTCCTCGGGCCGATCCATCGGCGTCGCGCCCATCAGGTCGGCGGCACGGCGCGCTTCGATCACCACATCGCCCTGGTTTTCAAAACCGTTGGCGCTGGTAAGCGGTCCCTGACCGTATATCAGTGGCAGCCAGCGCATCCTGCCATCGGTCTCGAACTTGGCCACGTAAAGTGTGCCGTTGTCGAGCAGCTCGCGGTTGGCCGCAGCGTTGTTTGGGTGGTAACGGTCGCGCGTCACGAACTTGTATACATATTCCATGCGCTCGTCGTCACCGGAGTAGACCGCGACGCGCCTGTCGTGACTTACCGCCGTGGTCGCGCATTCGTGCTTGAATCGCCCCAAAGCCGTGCGTTTTACCGGCGTCGATTTCGGGTCGTACGGGTCGATTTCGACTACCCAACCGAAGCGGTTCGGTTCGTTGGGTTCCTTGTTGAGGTGGAAGCGGTCGAAGTGCCGTCCCCACAGGTAATACCCGCGGCCATGAACACCGTACCGTTTCCATGCAGCGGCTTCGCGCCCGTTGCTGACATCGCCAGTGAAGTAGTTTTGAATATTTTCTTCCGCGGTGAGTATGGTGCCCCAGGGTGTGGTCCCGCCCGCGCAATTGTTCAGGGTGCCGATGATGCGCGTGCCGCTGACATCGGCACGCGTAGACATGCGCGGATGTCCGGCCGCTGGCCCCGCGACGCGCATGGCTGTGCTGCGCGCCGAGATCCGGCGGTTGTAGGGGCTGCCACGTACTATGCGCCATGCATTGCCCTTTCGCGCAATCTCGACGATGGAGTGGCCCTGCGAGGCCATTTCCGTCTCGCATTGCTCGCGGGTCATGAACTCGGCGTAATTCTGCGGGCTCATGCCAGGCCACATCAGGTGTGGTTGATCCAGCTCGTGGTTCACGCATAGCAGGCCGCGTGTGGAATTCGTCGATCCGCGCGGCAGCGGCATGAAGGCCATGAAATCATTGTTTGCCCCGAACTGGCGCTCCTGCTCCCCGGCGGTTTGTTTGCCTGGCCGGAACTCCGGGGCATCCGCGTGGATCGGGTCACCCCAGCGGATCAATGTCGCGACCTCGTAGCCCGGCGCCACGTGGTGCGTTTCATCGAGAAAGCGCCCGATTTCGGTAAATGTCAGGGAATTGGCGCCTGTGCCACTTTTTCCCCCTTGTGGCGCAGGGCAGCCGAACAGCACGCCGGCGCCGGCGGCGACCATGCCTTTCAGCACGGTGCGGCGCGACAGCCGTGCCTCGATCAACGCCGCGATGGAAAGCTCTGTCGAGGGATTGCAGCCGACATCGTCGCTATCTTCAAGTTCAGGCATGTTTTCCATGCGCATCCTCCTGTGCAGCTACATCATAGCGTGTGTTTTGAGTAAGGTTAACGCATGTCGCGCCTGCCAAGCTTGTGCTTGTCGGGGTCGAAATCGGGGTGTGCAATGCGCCATGCACCAGTACGCCCGTGTAGCAGCCTGAAAGGATCAGGATAACCACAACACGATTACGATCTTGAAGACTCTGCTTGTCTTGTTTCCCAAGGACTGGGACTGCCATATGAAGTGGAGAACGGGGTTACGATTAACAAATACGCTATAGCGAAAACAAGAAACTACCTACACCAGTTGGCTGGCGCCAAGTCCCCAAATCCCCACACCAGGGTTGAAATGACGATGATCAATAGTGCTGTTCTTTGTGCATTATGACCATGTTGAGACCCCCAAAAAGAGGCCCTGTCTTGATTGGGTTCTGTTAATAGATCCCAACCTTCTTTGACAAGGCCCAAACAAACCCCTAATACACCTGATCTGGGAAATAGCGACCAGTCGCAATAATGCCAACTACAGAAGGCGCCAAGTAAGAATATACTGATTGTGAGACAGATGGATCCCCAGTGAAAACCGGGATTTTCGAATTTGATATCACTCATCGACCCAGTATAGACCCAGTGTAGCCCCTGCTCCGGAACTTATTGTAACCCGGGAGATAGTCTAATCAACGTCAATCGGTGGTATGCGCGCACAGCCAACACGCATAAGTTTATGGGTGCGGGTGCTCAGGCACGACTATTCTGCTGTAAAACTCTATTACTAGAACGTCTGTGATCGGCCAAAGCGGACATTCAAACACGAGAAATTATTTTGGCGTTAGACTTTATGGAAGTAACTGTATCTGCGCTAATATTGTCGATATATTTATTAATTAAATTTTCTAACTGAGGATCAATTTTTGCTTTGTATCTCCCTCTGGTTATTTTTATTTGTTCATTGTTACCGCAAGGTTTAAATAGCAATGACCATATTGCTTGAACCAGTTGAGGATATTTTGTGATATTTACCCCTGTAAGATTTCCTCCTTTATCCTGTCTGCTGACTTGTCGTTTGGGTAATCTTTGGCGACGGAAATCAGTATCTAAAAAATCACGAAAATATCTTGTAATATTGTATAAAAAGCTATTACTTTTATGCTTAATATCCATATTTTTGCTCTTTTGGTTTTTACTTAATCGCTCTCTTTTTCACTCTCTATACATTTAAAGTAGCAAACTCCCCTAATCTTCATTCTCGTCATCATCAACAAAGTTAATAACAAACACAAAAAAAGTAAGATAGAAATTTGTTTACATAGTGCTTACACGGTAACTCTATGGTGTTACTAATGAAAAGGAATTATTTATAACTATCTGAATTTATTGGTGCCCGGGGCCGGACTCGAACCGGCACGGAGTTGCCCCCGAGGGATTTTAAGTCCCTTG
>WVYN01000066.1:345-2792 GCA_011772965.1 Gammaproteobacteria bacterium | reverse complement strand
TTACCGCTAGATCATAGTTTTCTGCATATTTTCTATATGCTTTAATTATTTGAGAAGTTTTGTCTGACATTTCTCTATTGTCTATATTTCCAACTTTTCAGCAAGCTCTTGTTTTTTTGGAACACCAGTAAACTCTAACTTTTCATTTATCACAATTCCAGGAGCTGTGTATATTGGATACCTTTCAAGATATTCTGGTTTTTCTGTGACATCAATTACTTCGTAAGGAATTTTCATTTCATTAAACATTTTTTCAACAACACTACAGTTAGCGCAACCGGGGGTTGTGAGAATTTCTACTTTCATCATTCCTTGTTTATGAAAAGTTCTGGATTTTCTTTGAATGCCCATTGACATGCCGGCCCACAAAAATAGTAGGTTTTATCTTTGTATTGCATATTTGCAGCTTTATTCTCATCAACTTCCATATCGCAAACAAGATCTTTTGCCATTTCTATTCTAATCTCAAAACGCCCCAATCAGTAACAGCATGTTTTCCTGCAGTTTCTCCTCTTCCTCCATCCCAGACAGCAAAGCCAATCTTGTATTCACTTCCAGGTGTGAACTGCTTGTCAATCATTCCAAAGCCTTCAACTGCAGTATCTCCAGAAACAAGATTTCTAGAAATTTCAACAATCCATTCTTGAGATTCTTCATCAAAAACACCAACTGCACTTAGGTCGTTATTGCCACCATGCTTGTTATCATCGTCCCTGTAGTAATGCTCCTTTAGTTGTTCAAAAGGTCCAGCAAATTCATCATCGATTAAGTTTAGTGATTCAGTGTGACTATCAAATGCTTTCCAGTGCCAAATATCAACAACACCTTCTCCAATAGTTCTTTGGGGAACCTTTACGTGTGGAACGCCCGCTGCGCCCATTGCAATATCAGCATTTCCAGAAATATCAAAACCCAAAGCAATTCTATCTGTTTCAGTTGTGCCATCATTGTTTGCATCATCGTCTTGCCATCGTAACAAAAAATAGATTTTTTCACCATCGTTTAAGGACTTTGCAAAAATTTTACGATCTTCATGGACATATAATGTTGTAAAGATACTTTCGGTTGCTTGATTCCATTCTTCATCAATTATTCCATCTATTGTTATTTCTACATCAGTTTGTGCAGATGTTACTGTAGAAATTTCTGGTTCAGGTTCTAATGGATCCTTGACAATCAAGTATCCTCCTTGCTCATCATGCCCTGCACCACAAGGTATAGAACAATAGTAATGATAAATGCCAGGTTTGTCTGCAATAAACTCTAATTTTGTATCCTCCTCAATCATGATTGGTTCATTAATCTGATACTCACTAATTGCAAATCCGTGAGGCACATCATCTGTAGAAAGATTAAGAGTAACGTGATCTCCTTTGTTTACCTCAATAAACTGAGGTTCAAATCCCCATTGAAAAGCAACAACATCAAAATTCTTGTCTTCTCCAGATGTTGTACCAATTGGAGTATAGTTCATCATGACATATCCTACAGCAATTACTACCACTATGGCACCAAGAACCGCCGAGTTTATTGCTTTTTTACTTACCATATTTTTCCTTCACCCAATAACCTATGGCTGGAATTGCAATCAACAACACCAACATAGTCCAAGGAACTGGCATAATAATGTGGGCACCCATCGTTAACTCTGGTTCTATGCCAAAGATAGGCATTATCTCATTCCAAGCTAGATGGAGGGGTGAGCGTTCCCACCATGGATGTCCAAAAAGACCTAGCAATAGAATAAAGGCACCAACAGCCACAAGACCAAAGCCTGTTGCCTTTTCTACTGAAACTCGTTTCTTTACCAAAGTTTGTGTTGCACTAATTCCAAGTATTGCTAAAATTGCAATGAAGATTAAAGGAACAGCTCTACCAATTCCATGAATTAGACCTAGTGAACTACCAACAACTACGCTTCCTGTACCAATAATGTAAGTTAACAGGAAATAGAAAAATGGATTTGGACAACCGACACCTGCATTTCCCAAAAGCAATCCCATCAAAAGTGGTTTTAGTTTGTCCCCGCTTTTTTCAATAAACTTTGGAGTCCTAGTATAAGCCGGTAATTGTAAATTTAATAATTTTAATTCAGATAAACCAAAAATAAATGCAATAGATCCTGCAAAAAACCACATTACTCTTGTTGCTTGATCAATTCCTGTGTATTGCCCAAGTAATGCAACTGCAACACCATAAGCAGTAATTGTGATTACTAGCCCTATTCCAAAAAGTATTGCAATGCTTAGACCTTTTCTGTAACCTTTTCCCATGCAGAGTGGAACAATGATAAAAACCATTGGCAGGGTGCAGGGTAAAATGATCATTGACAGACCAGCTGCATAAGCAATCATCAACCAAGAAGCATAAGGAGTAGATCCAACCTCCTCTTCTACCAGTTCAACTGTGGAAAGATAAAACATTCCAACAATAAATGCTGAGAGAAG
>WVYN01000066.1:0-232 GCA_011772965.1 Gammaproteobacteria bacterium | reverse complement strand
TTTATTAGACAAAAATGAAAAAAAGCACTATGGATAAAACAATTTTAGTAGCAGTATCGATTATAGTTTTTTTTGTGGGATTTGGAGTAGGGTCTGTAGTATTTTACAATCAACCAAATATGCCAATCTTGGGACATGGAATGACAGGACCAATGTGTAGTCCAGAAATCATGAATCAAATGATGGACGATCCACAGCTACGAGAACAAATGATAGATACTATGATGCAAAA
>WVYN01000072.1:6776-8689 GCA_011772965.1 Gammaproteobacteria bacterium | reverse complement strand
CGGGATGATAGATAGGATCCATAAACCATGATGGCTCCCATGCCGAGACTCAGGCTGAAAAAGGCCTGCCCCATTGCCGCAAGCACACCTTCGCCAGTTAGCCTGGAAAAGTCAGGTTTGAATAAATAGCTTAGCCCCTGATTAAAAGCCGGAGTTGACATGGCATATCCGACCATGATCAACAACAGAATAAAAAGCGCGGGCATCAGGAATTTAACAGCACGTTCCAGTCCGCTCTGTACCCCCATGGAAACAATAATCACTGTGAAGGACATGAACACGGTATGTAATACTATGAGCAATTCCGGGTTACCCAACAGGCCATTAAAAATAGACAATATTTCCGTATCACTAACGCCAGAAAAACTGCCCGAGCTAGCGCGGTAGATATAATCCAGGGTCCAGCCGGCAATGACGCTGTAAAAGGAAAGGATCATGAACCCGGCCACAACACCCAGCCACCCAAGGTATCTCCAGGCCTTGTTAAGGCCCTCCTCTTCTGCGAGAGAGAACATGGTATTGATTGGGCTTTGCCGGCCGCGGCGTCCCAACATGATTTCGCAAATCATGATAGGCATGGCAATCAGCAATACACACATTATATACAAGAGTACAAAGGCTCCACCGCCATACTGCCCGGTAATGTAAGGGAAGCGCCAGATATTCCCAAGTCCCACGGCTGAACCGGTTGCTGCCAGGATGAAGGCCCAACGCGAAGACCATTCTCCATGGATTGATTTACGCAAGCCTGTCATGATCTGTTCCTCTGAATTTCCAGCGGCTTATTCTGCGGTAAATTAAATACTCTCTCAACTCGACAACACCAATTTCTTACCTGACTACTGTTATAATCCGTCCTAGGAAAATTGAATCATTATGATGTCAAAGAGCAATAAACAACATTCTGGCAGCACCATTGCCCTCAACAAGAAGGCCAAATTCGATTACTTCATTGAAGAAAGGTTCGAGGCCGGTCTGGTACTTGAAGGCTGGGAAGTCAAGAGTATCCGGGCTGGCCGGGTACAACTGCGTGACAGCTATATTCTATTGAAAGATAACGAGGCCTGGCTGTTCGGCGCGTTGATCACTCCATTACCAACAGCCTCTACACACATTCAGCCGGATCCGCAACGCAATCGTAAACTTCTCATGCATCGCAAGGAACTGGATAAACTCATTGGCGCCGTTGAGCGTAAGGGCTATGCACTTATTCCCACCGCTATGTACTGGAAACATGGCCGGGTGAAGCTGGAAATAGGCCTTGCCCATGGTAAAAAAGCCCATGACAAACGCCAGACCATCAAGGAACGCGACTGGCAACGACAGGAGCGCCGCCTTCTTAAACATGGCTAAACTATGCCATGCGCATCATACTCTACCTGCTGATATATCCTTAATAGCGTGAGTCCCTCTAGCACCACTCGGGCAAACATCAACTGAGTTCCGTGTTTTTCATCAAACTCACCACCATCCCCCATGGAGCCCAGCCCGGTAAACAGTATGATAATCGCCAAGACCAACGCAATATGATTACTATAGTGAGCACACTCACTTTCTGACTCCTTCCGGTTAACCCGGGAATATCCGTATGATTAACTACAGTTATTACCAAAGGGAACGAATTTGACCTGGATCAATCGAATTTATAATCTGTCAAGGGGAATATGGATAAGGTGGCCGGAAATACACCGGTAGTGAACATATCCGCCTGAATTTTGCCTTATAATTAAGTACAATCCTTGAAGAATGAATCAGTAGTACCCATATTGCCTGTTAGGGGATTTAAGCAGTCTGACTAACGCGAATCATGGATAGTAAGCCACATTCAGGCACCAGGGACGGATTAAACTCGATTTTACTTTCGGGGGCGTACTTGGCTTCGACGCGGGTACAAAACCGGAGGTGCATGCCGA
>WVYN01000072.1:0-6745 GCA_011772965.1 Gammaproteobacteria bacterium | reverse complement strand
TGACTGGGATTGTGCTTGTGCAACCCTTTCCAGAGGTCGACTCTCACAAGATCGCGATGAAACATGTTCAGGGTGGATTCGTTAAAACTTAACTGGACTCGCTGCCGGTTTTCCCTGCCACTCGGGTAGCCTGCAGTTAAATGAATAGAGTTGGCTAAGCATGTAGAGCCAAAGGCGGAAGACTTGCGGACGCCGGTTCGATTCCGGCCGCCTCCACCAAATCAATAATACCTCCCTTGTGGAGGTATTTTTGTTTGTGTAATGTGAAAGGAAAGCAACGCTGGCCGCCTCCTCCAGCTAATATAACCTCCCCCCTGGTTTTTTTGATTGAGTGACAGATTACAGATATTTACCAATTTGCCGGGTACTTTGTTACTTGCATCACACTAAATAATTCACAGATGCACTAGACTCCTGAAGCTAACCGATTAATTTATATAAATTCAATAGACAAGAGAGGTTGCCGCCGTGGAAAGTCTTTATCTCATTCCATCGATGCCCGGTCTTTCCATCGCCATCTGGGTCGCCATCAGCATGGTGTTTTTCTATTTTGCCCGGGTACCCATGCACAAGGCCATAGAAGGCCTGATGACCGGTACTGCAGGAGGTCTGAGAAAGACTGCGCTTTGGGCAAAATCTGTTGCAGAAGCCATGCGCGAAAAAGATCGCAAGGTTCTGCTGGAGTCCGGTGTCGCCAGTGCCCAGGAAAAAATCATGCAGGAATTCCGCTCAGTGGAAGCTGGATATGCCAAACACCTTTCGGATTATCCCAAGCTGCAACTGAAACTGGATGACAATATTACGCATATAGAAGCAGACTACAAGGAATGTGGCCAGGTAACGCCGGAAGCACCGGGCTGGAGTGAAGTCGTCGAAACCATCGCTCGTGCACAAACCTCTAATGGCGATCGAATCATCGAAAAGATGTTGGGTGAAATTCATAAATCAGCCGTGGCCGGAGAGAAAAAAGCACTGTCGGAATTCAGGGATACGGCAGCAAAACGTCATAAAATCCTGGCATCAATGGCACCTGTGTGGCGTCGCCTGGAAAAACTCAGTCACGATATAAATAAAAAGGTGGGATCGGTACTGGAAACCAGCGGACGGATTGACAAGTACATGACCCAGTTTGAAAAGATCGCAGCCGGTGGCCCAGAGTCCATTGATATGCTTTCAAGCAAGATGACCAAGTTGTTTATCTTTTCACTATTTGTTCTTGGCGTTGCCTTTTTTGGCGCAATCATCAACTTCCAGTTGATTGCCTTGCCGATGTCTGAACTGGTTCCCGCCGGCACCCGTATCGGCGGTATGATGGTGTCAGAGATCTCGGCAATGGTGATCGTGACGCTTGAAATCGTGTTAGGAATTTTCCTGATGGAATCACTGGGCATTACCAATATCTTTCCACAGATTGCCGGCATGATGCGTAGTAAACGCAAAATACTTTTGTATGCCGCTTTATTCGGTCTTTTATTCCTGGCTTCTGTTGAAGCATCTCTGGCAATTTTACGCGAAGCACTGGCAGAAGCAGATGCCGCGCTGGACCGCAGCCTGGCGGGTGAAACAGCCGGAGTGATACTGAACGAAACCAGTTCAAGAATCACAGTAATCGGTCAGGCAACACTGGGTTTTGTGCTGCCCTGGATCCTGGCCATGGTCGCCGTACCGCTGGAAATGTTCATCGAGGCCAGCCAACATGCCTTTACCCGGATTTTCATATTGATAATGAACCTGCTGGGGCATATCAGCGATGCTTTGGCATATATTATTGAAGCCCTGTTTAACCTCTTGTCGCATCTTTTTGATGCCTACATTATTATCCCGACACAGGTTGCAAACCTGATTGAAAATATGCAGGCCAGGACATAATAGTTATGAAGGCCATGACAAAGTACTTGTTGATTTCGATCGTTTTCGGGTTTGCCGCTGCGGGTTGTACAGACAATGACGCCTATGAAACAGCCTACTGTACACTGGCCGATGTCTCCGGCACCTACGCCCAGGAAAAGGACAGTGTCGCCCGGATTATCAAGGCAGGGATCTTGCCGGAGATGATACCCGGAGACAGTATCTTTCTGATTACTATAGACAGTAACAGTTATTCGGAAGAAAACCTGCAGAAGAAACTGGTGCTGGATTACCAGCCATCAGAATCCAATGCCCAGAAGCTGGCATTTTCTTCAACCCTTGATGAATTTGCAGCCAATTTGACAGAGTCCAGACATACCGACATCAGTGGCGCCATGATGCTCTGTTCTGACTACTTGAAAGAAACCAGGGCTGGCACCCAGGTGATGTTCATCTTCAGTGACATGCAGGAAGACCTGCCTAAAGGCGTTGTCCGGAAATTCAATGAGGGTGAATTCAGTGGAATTGATATTGCGGCAATGAATATCATCAAGCTCTCTGCCGACAGTTCCAATCCTGATGTTTATCGCGGACGTCTCAAGGATTGGGAAGCCAATTCAATCAAGGCAGGTGCCAAAAGCTGGACCACAATGATGGATCCCAGCAAGATCCAGGAATTTATCCAGAAAATTAAGTAACTTTATTGAATTAATAGGTTACTCGACCGGCTCGACGCTGTATTGCCCCTCTGCATCCCGCTTCACAACAAACTTTCCTGAATTACACTGAACAGTCCAGGAATTATCGCTTGTATCCATTAAATCCAGGACCTTGTTGCAGGGATTACCTGATGACCGGATAATCCCTGCCATCTCACCTTGGCTCATTTCAGCAGCCGTAACCTCCGGGATGCTGATCATTAACAACGATGTAGTTGTGATGGTCAGACAGGTCAGACGAAAAATTCTTAATCGATTATTTTTCATGATATCTTTCCCTTCATGTAATGATGATTATCTACACTTGCCTAACTATATCAAAATATATAAATTAACCAATAAACTGCCAGATGAATAATAAAATCTAAAATTATGACATCATCATCCAGGATTATTATACCCTTGCTGCTATCAGGTATCGTGTACTTTAACCCGGTAAATGCAGGTATCTTTGACAGCTTCAGGGGGCCATTAACCGGCATTCATCCACTTCAGAATGATCGTTTCATATTCAGTACTTCGGCTTATTTCCCTGCAACAGATACAGATGTCGTCTTTGGCGGTGGTGACGGCAGCGCCCTGGAGATCGACCTTGAAGACAGACTGGGCTTTGATGAGCAAAACATACTGCCAATGGTCCAGTTCACCTGGCGCATGACCGACCAATGGAGACTTTCAGCAGACTATTTCAGGCTGAGCGAGGAAGGTCAAAAAGTCCTGCTGGCGACGATCGACACAGGCGATGGCACATTTCTGACTGGCGGTGCCGGAGTGGTATCAGAGATGGATCTGGATATTCTCCGCGTTTTATTTGGCTACAGCTTTCTAAGAGAGGAACAGTACGAGCTCGGTGCAGGGCTTGGCGCGCATGTCGGCCAAATTGATGCAAGCGTCACCGGCCTGGCCGCTATCTCAGGTGGTTCACCCGGGTGTCCACTACCCGGTCCTTGCGTCGCACAAACCACTGCTGACATTGATGAATGGGCACCATTGCCTAATATCGCCTTATTCGGTAACTATGCCATCACTGACCAATGGCTGCTTGATGGCCGGATAGACTGGTTTGCTGCAAGTTTTGGTGATTACAAGGGCAACCTATGGAATGTCTCGGCATCAATAAACTGGCATCCCTACGAACATGTGGGATTCTTTTTTATGTATAAATTTCTCCAGTTCGATTTAAAAAAGGATAAAGAAGGTTTGCTGGATTGGAAGGTTGATATGGATTTCCATGGGCCAGCGTTTGGGGTCAATGTGACATTCTAAATCAGGATATCGATATTCCAGAATTTTCTATAGGCACCCCAATCAGACTATATCAGTCAGATTGTGCAGACGCACTATAATTGGATGACTGGAGGAAATAGAGAATGTCGCGTTGCTGTTGACCGGTCAATCCTCCTATGAGTCGCATGTGTGCAATAATTGGTTCCCATAGATCATCACGGTATTCTCTGGGATCACGCACATTATGACAACGCCCACAATTATTTGCCCATTGCTGCGCGCCTCGTGCAAATCTTGCGCTATCGATATCATCTGCTGCAAATGCAGACATGGGTGACGAAAAAACTAATAATAGGCTAAATACATACAAAATAATTTTATATATATGATTCATAATCGTACGCCCCTTTAGAATCCATATGCAAATTGTAATAACAAAGCATCTTCATCGGTTGGCTCACCTTCTAAACCATCATTAAATTCATATGCTAATTTAGCGATGGCATTAGGTGCAAACAGGTAATTAAGCCCTACTGCCCATTGCTCCTGCTCTACATCAGCGTGAGTCGATGTGTAATCTGAATAACGTACTACGGCCTCGAAATTAGTTGACAATACCCTGTGGGAAGCTTGTGCATACCAGGCTTGCCAATCCTGTTTCTCCGGAGCCACACTGGTTGCCAGAGAACCAACTTCCTGTTTTACGTATTCACCTCTGACTTGAAGATCCCGCCAACTCCAGTTGGCATCAAACCCATATACCTCATAATCACGATCAGCTTCAGCTTCCAATGCGACGTCTCCAATCGCAACAGAGGCACCTATTTCAAGTTTTGGTATTGGTATAATGCTAATACGCCCCCCCCAAAAGAAAATTGTTATCCTCATTACTGGTAAAACCTTCGGAATGGACGGCATGGATTTCACCCCCGTCCTCATCCAATTCCGGCCCATTCGTGACGAAAACTGCATAATTGCCATATCCTCTGAAGATCGGGACACCCCCTCTTAACTGGACACCAACATCAGCAGTCGGGGCAGCCTGTTCATGACCAAAACCGCTGGGCGCGGTAGGCAGCTTGTTGACCCATGCCGGATGTAAAGCCTGTCTGAATTGACCAATTGGACTCAGGAATTTACCTGCTACCAAGGCCATATAGTCATTTATAAACCAGTCCACTGTCATATACTCGAGTGCAACTTCCGTTTCACCGTCTGGCTCAATTGCCATCTCTAATTCTGCTTCCAGCATGATCAAATCCCTGTATAGATAGTGGAAAATTGGGTTAAACGCCACCTGATTAAAACGGTCATTTGCAGGACCATCCTCACTTACAAATCCAACTGCACCATAACCTGCCAGGTGGACTTTCGAGTCGTAATATTTCCACTCATCCTTTTCAGCTTTTGCCACCTCAACTTCTTCTTGTACAGCCTCCAATTCTTCCTTGGTGGCAGATTCCTCTGCCTGTTCTTCCAGTTTTCCTTTTATTTCTTCCAGTTCCCTTTCCAAAGCCTCAATACGGGACTTCATGGCAGCGGTATCTTCCTCTGCGGCAAGAGTTTGAACGGGGAAGGTTACTAGAAAAAGGAAAAATATTGATATAATTAATGTATAATTCTTCGAGGTTTGCATGATATTTCCCCATTTATTGCATACTTTTATAAATAAAAGTATTACATTAATTGGTAGATTCCTTGATCTAGATCAATTAATGACTAATTTATGCCGTGGGGAATAAAATTAATTTAGAAAGAATCTATTAATTCTGATTTGGATTACAAATTTTTATTATCAAGCAACTGATTTTGACCATGTAAAATGCTCATAGACCCCGGCCCAGTACATCCCGAATGTCAACGCAAAAATAAACTCCTCTGCGGGAATCCCGAAAAATAGTATTCCTGATAAGGCATCCAGGTTCCAAACGCGCTCTACGTAGCCGGGCGATAACAGTTCAAGCCCTGAGATAAATATCCAGTAATATCCGAGAAACAATAACCCGCCAACCCAGGTCTTGGTTTTCAGATCCGGCCGGCACAATATCGTGGCAATAGTTCCGACGATCATTGCTATAAACGCCGGATATATCGGGTTCCATGGGAAAAAATAAAGTATCGGATAAGTTATAAAGGGGGCAGCAATAGCAAGCCTGTGGTGTCTATGCAAAGGTGAACGGCGGTAGGTTTCTGATACCTGTGAAAAACGGGCACCGGTCAGAATATTGTACAGGACAACCCCAACCCCCCCTATTCCAAAACAGAAGATCAGGCTTTCGATGTCAAAACCTGTATTAATAGCCAGATCAAACAGGCTTGGAGGTGCCCAGTATTCAGGAACAAACAGGGGTTCCGACAGGCCAAATGGCATAGTGAACAGGCTTGCCCATAACATGGCTTTCCTGTGCGCCGGAAAAAAATAGTATAAACATATCCACGGAACAAGAAATGCTAATGACCAAAATAACCAGACATATTGTACTGTAATCATGAAATAGGGCTGCTTGTAAATTGTGGATCCTGTTTACCGTATCTTGATGGGTCCTCCCGGAAACGTTCCCGGCATCGTTTGGAACAAAATACAAATTTCTTATTATCATATTCTTCGAATATTTCGGCTGTCCATTCATCCACTCGCATACCACACACAGGATCATGAACCCAGTTGTGTTTTTCAGACTTACGATTACGCAGTGCGCCATCTTCCAGCCAGAGGATTCTGTCCGCCATTTCCTCCACCCGAGGATCATGTGTCACCATCACCACAGAACAACCCTGATCACGGACAATATCATGCAGAATCATCATCACTTCCTGACCACTATGAGAATCGAGATTACCTGTCGGTTCATCTGCCAGTATTATTGGCGGAGAATTAATCAGAGCACGGGCAATGGCCACTCGTTGTTTTTCCCCACCTGACAAGGTTTGCGGCTTGGCATGTATTCTGG
>WVYN01000029.1 GCA_011772965.1 Gammaproteobacteria bacterium | reverse complement strand
TTTACCTGTGCCCCAAAAAGTTACCGTTTTATGACAAGACTTTTTTGCTTCAAATATCTTCCTGATTAAAGCAGGTAATACATGAGATGATTCCAAATCATAATTATCACCTGGACCAAAGGTATTAGTTGGCATAACACATAAAAAGTTAGTTCCATATTGNNCAATCCCCGCGATCTTGGCCAGGGCATATGGCCGGTTGGTCGGTTCCAGTGGTCCCGTCAGCAAGTATTCTTCTTTTATCGGCTGGGGACAATCACGGGGATAGATGCAGGATGACCCCAGGAAAAGCAGCCTTTTTACCCCATTCAGGTATGANNATTTTTATGCCGGCAATCTTTGCTATTGCATAAGGGCGATTAGTCGGTTCCAACGGTCCCGTCAGTAAGTATTCTTCCTTGATTGGTTGTGGACAATCACGGGGATAAATACAGGATGATCCTAAAAAAAGTAGCCTTTTTACCNNCCCCAGGAAAAGCAGCCTTTTTACCCCATTCAGGTATGACTGATGGATAACATTATTCTGAATGGCCAGGTTGATATAGATGAATTCCGCCGGGTAAGAATTGTTGGCGTGTATGCCTCCCACCTTCGCTGCCGCCAGGAATACATATTCCGGTTTTTCCTTTTCAAAGAATTCACGTACCTCTTTCTGGTCTGTCAGATCGAGTTCCTTGTGGGTACGCAAGATGAGGTTATTATAACCTCTGTCCTGTAATTGTCTGACGATTGCCGATCCTACAAGACCGGTGTGCCCAGCAATATAAATTTTTGAATCTTTTTGCATTAATTATACAGCTACGCTGTTCAATTCAGACTCTATCAGCTTGGTAACGACATCCGGCATGGCGTATCTGGCTTTCCATGCAAGTTCATCATTGGCTTTAGCAGGATTTGCAGAAGAAACCTCTATATCAGCAGGCCGGTATAATCCCTGATCAAATTCCACGTGTGCTTTCCAATCCATATCAAAATGTGCGAATGCCCTGGATAAAAAATCCTCCAGTGAAAATGTTTGTCCCGTCGCAATCACATAATCTTCGGGGTATTCCTGTTGCAGCATTTTCCACATGGCTTCCACATATTCCGGTGCCCATCCCCAGTCCCTTTGTATATTGATATTCCCGAGTACCAGTTTTTCTTTCGAACCATCTGCAATACGGCATACTGAATTGATAATTTTCCTGGTTACAAAATTTTTTGGCCTAAGAGGTGATTCATGATTAAACAAGATTCCTGAACAGGCATATATGTTATAAGCTTTTCTATAGTTATCTGTTAACCAATGAGCAGCTGATTTGGCTGTTGCATATGGACTGCAGGGTTTGAATGGAGTTTCTTCATCAGCCCTAATACCATTTGTATTACCAAAACATTCACTTGATGATGCATTATAATATCGGACGGGCGCTTGCAGGGTTTTAATAGTTTCCAGAATATTTAAAGTGGTATTAGCGATGCTTCTGAATGTTTGCAAGGGTTTCTGAAAAGATAAAGATACAGAGCTTTGGCCTGCAAGGTTGTATATTTCATCAGGCCCTGTCTTTTCTATTAACCCTGTTATGCCTTTTGGATCATCCAGAGACAATGACGTGATTTCTGTCTTGCCTTTTATCCCGAGCCTCTGGTGGTTGATCAGTGAATGGTTTGAGAGATCCCGGGATGTACCGAACACCTGATAGTCCTTTTTCAGCAGATAGTCTGCGAGATAACTGCCGTCCTGGCCTGTTATTCCGATTATTAGAGCTTTTTTAGAAGACATTTTTGGGTATATCGGGTTTATATGTTACTCGTGATAATTATATGTCGTGTATCCATGCCGTTTCACAAGCTCATCTCTCTCGGCAGACTTCAGATCCTCGGTAACCATTTCCTTGACCAGTTCTTCAAAGGAAATTTTTATTTTCCAGCCCAGTATTTCCTTTGCCTTGGTGGGATCTCCGAGCAATGATTCCACTTCTGCCGGGCGGAAATAGCGTGGATCAACGGCCACAATACACTTGCCTTCCCGGTCATAGCCTTTTTCTTCCTTGGCCTTGCCTTTCCAGTCAATAGATATATCCAGTTCCTTTGCCGCAGCTTCGACAAACTGCCGTACGGAATATTGCTGACCCGTTGCAATCACAAAATCCTCCGGTTTTTCCTGTTGCAGCATCAGCCATTGCGCTTCGACAAAATCTTTTGCATGACCCCAGTCGCGTTTGGCGTCAAGATTACCCAGGTAAAGGCAATCCTGCAGCCCCAGTTTTATTCGTGCCAGGGCACGGGTAATCTTTCGGGTCACAAAGGTTTCACCCCGGACCGGTGATTCGTGATTGAATAGAATGCCATTACAGGCATACATGCCATAGGCCTCCCGATAATTCACGGTAATCCAGTAAGCATAAAGCTTGGCCACTCCATAGGGGGAACGGGGATGAAACGGAGTGGTTTCCTTTTGCGGGATTTCCTGCACCAGGCCGTAGAGTTCCGAGGTGGAAGCCTGGTAATAACGAGTGGACTGATCAATACCGAGAATCCGCATGGCTTCCAGTATCCGGAGCGCACCCAAAGCATCCGAATTGGCCGTGTATTCCGGTTCTTCAAAAGAGACCGCCACATGGCTTTGCGCTGCCAGGTTATAGATTTCATCCGGCTGGACTTGCTGGATGATTCGCACCAGGCTGCTGGAATCGGTCATATCCCCGTAATGCAATTTGAATTTAACATTCTTTTCATGAGGGTCCTGATAAAGGTGATCGATGCGATCCGTATTGAACAGTGAAGTCCGTCGCTTGATACCATGGACTTCATAGCCTTTATTAAGGAGAAACTCGGCCAGATAAGCACCGTCCTGGCCGGTAACACCGGTAATGAGCGCTTTTTTCATAATAGTGGTTCCGTGTTAAGAATGATCTGGATGGATGATGAGCATCAGAATTATCAGGTACTTGTTATTATGTCATGCAATCAGGCACGCTACCGCCCTGCAGTGTCATTGAACCCCGCATAACAACAATTAAATTAACCTGTGCGAGTTAATTTACTTTATTTTTTTCATTGATCCCCAGGATTGAAGGGGCAAAAATCAATTCAGTATCAATTTGCTTGTGCAATAATTCGTAAATGCTTAACGGATCATTCAATGCAGTCACCACACAGGCATCAAACTGATCCGCAGCAGCTAACTTGTTCCATACTGGTAAATGCAGGGCTTTCTTTTTATCCGAATCCGGATCGAAAATGCCGGTGATCTCAAGCGGGTGTTCCTGAACACGAATGGTGGCAATTTCGGTTAATTCTGATAGCCCACAGAGGATCAATCGGCTATGGCCTGCTTTTTCGCAGGCGTGAAACACATCAGTGATAGAGGAGCTGGCGTTTCGATAAAAATCAAAGGAAATACTCAGATACTTGGCCGTGAGCCGGCTTTTTTCGGCAAAACCTTTTGGTGTCAGGTAATAGAGATAACGGTTGGCCGGTACGTGCTGGATCTTGACCAGCCCTTTGCGGACACAGCGTTTGAGATAGGAATTCGCCAGGCCCAGGGCGACACCCAAATGACTGGCCAGATGGCGCTGGGTGACATCGTTGTTCTGCTCGATCGCCTGCAGGATCTCAAGTGTCAGCGACTCTTTCTTGTCGTTGTTGTTCATAAATTGAACACAAGTATAGCGGGTGTTCAAAACATGAACAACTGAAAGAATATACTTTTAATTCAATTAATTATATTGATAACTTGTTAGACAGGTTCTATATGGGAGGCTAACATGTCGATTTTCACAGCCTGCTGGGCAATCTGTAATAACAGCACCACCCGCTCCTTGCCACTATCGCACTGATAGATCCCCTCAAAGCCTTCAAAGGGACCTTCGGCGATCCGTACCGTTGTTCCTTTCGTAACCGCTTTGGCTACGAGCTTGTGGTAGCCGGCCTCTGTCTCTCTCTTGCGAAGATTATCTATCAACTGATCCGGTAACCGGGCCGGTTCCTGACCAAATTTTACGAGGGCCGCCACGCCCAGGGTGGAGCGGATGGGCCGCCAGTCATCCGTTTCATCACTGAGATGGATAAACAGGTAACGGGGAAACATGGGATTAATGACACGAACATTCCGGCCGCGGCGTTTGCGCCGGATTTCCGCCATCGGCAGATAGGTTTCAAAGCCCTGACGCCTGAGGTTTTCCTCAGCCAGCTGCTCTTGGCGAGGCTTGGTATGGATGAGATACCAGCGCTTCATAACATAGTTTCAGACTGACTGCTGACTTGATATCAAGGTTTACAAAAAAGAAATCAAGTAAATATCTGTTGCTGTTTCAAGTAGTCTATTATCTCTGAAACGCAATCATCTACGGTCTTTGTACCGGTGTCTATGACCAGTTCCGGATTTTCCGGTTCTTCATAGGGTGATGAGATACCGGTAAATTCAGGTATCTCTCCTGCGCGTGCTTTCTTGTAAAGCCCCTTGGGATCGCGCTCCTCACAGGTTTCCAGTGGCGCCTTGCAATAAATCTCAATGAAATCTCCGGGGGCCACCAGCTCGCGGGCAATCTGCCGGTCCTTCCTGAAAGGTGATATGAAAGCAGTCATTACAAACACACCGGCATCAAGCAACAATTTGCTTACTTCGCCGATGCGGCGGATATTCTCCTCGCGGTCTGCATCGGAAAAACCGAGGTCCTTGCATAGTCCCCGGCGTATATTGTCGCCATCCAGCACAAAGGTGCGTATATCCTGTTTATGAAGATAATCCTCCAGGGCATGGGCGAGGGTAGATTTTCCAGCGGCCGAGAGGCCGGTAAACCAGAGAATGACGCTTTTATGTTTATTCAGCTTTTCCCTGTCCTGGCGAAATACCGTGGGCTCATGCCAGACGGTATGCTGGTTGGTTATTTTCGAGCTTTCATTTGACATCCGGCATTCTCCGTAAAATTCAGTATTAGTATAGACTCATCTTCCCACACAGCGATACTTGAATCCGGTATTTTGCATTTGATTACGTTCATAAATGTTTGGCTTTGTGAAATTGCTCATAGCCTTTGCAGTGTAACCTTATCGGGTTGCTTGTCCCTCGGTAATACGGATTTGACATCGAAGACGACACCTTCCTTTTTATCCAGAAGCTCCAGAATGTAATCCCAGCCGCCGTCAATAAACTCCCTGTGCAAGACTGCAAAGATAACTGCATTTGCTTTTTTCAAATCTTTTTTGTCGGTCATCTCCAGGCCATACTCTTCCCTGACTTCGGCCTTGTCGACCATCGGATCGTAAATCTGAATGATCACATCAAATGATTTGAGTTCATTGACGATATCGATGACCTTGGTATTCCTGACATCAGCGATGTTTTCCTTGAAGGCAAATCCCAAGATTGTAACTACTGAACCTTTGACCGCCCTGCCCGCCTTGATGAGTTGTTTAACCACCATCCTGGCCACATATCCTCCCATGGCATCATTGGTACTGCGGCCAGAGAGTATCACCCGGGGAGAGTAGCCCAGACGCATGGCCTTATGGGTGAGATAATAGGGATCGACTCCAATACAATGGCCGCCAACCAGCCCCGGATGGAATTTCAGAAAATTCCACTTGGTGCAGGCCGCAGATAAAACATCGCCGGTATCAATATCCATTCTTTCAAAGATAAGCGCGAGTTCATTCATCAAGGCAATATTAATGTCACGTTGTGTATTCTCAATGACCTTGGCAGCCTCTGCGACCTTGATGGTTGGTGCCCGATGTACTCCGGCTTTGACAACGAGTTCATAGGTCTCTGCGACGGTATCCAGGGTAGCCTGGTCCTGGGCAGAGACAACTTTAATGGTGTTTTCCAGTGAATGTTCGATATCACCGGGATTGATCCGCTCGGGAGAATAACCGACGAAGAAATCCTGACCACAGCGTAATCCGGAATCGTTTTCCAGAATGGGAATACATTCCTCTTCGGTCAGTCCGGGATAAACCGTGGATTCAAATACAACAATGTCACCTTTCTTCAGTTGGGCAGCAACTGTCCTCGTTGCTGAAAGAATGATGGCCAGATCCGGCTGCCGGGCCTCATTGATGGGCGTGGGAACAGCAACAATATGGAAACTGGCAGCAGCAATATCTTCCGGGTTATGGGTGAAGTGGATATTATCCGTGCTGATGCTGGAATGGCCGGAGACAGAATGCTTGTCGATACCCCTGGACAGGTCACCGACAAGTTTTGCGTTATTATCATAACCTATGACACTGGTGTGTCGGGCAAACGCCAGTGCCAGTGGCAAACCGACATAGCCCAGGCCAATCACAGATATCGTTCGCTTGTCATTCTTCATATTCTTTTTTGCCTTGATGATGAGCGATATGGATTGACTGCGCAGTATACGTGATTGCCAAGGTTGATGGTATCTTGCTGAATCTAAAAAACTAATCCTGATATACCCGGTGCCGGAGTGTATAATGCCGATGGTGTTTAATCTTCAAATCAGATCATGATTCTATTACCATTGCCGCTTATTTTTAGAGTCCCAATCCCAAAGCTGAACCCCTGAATGAGTTACAACACCTGGATCCACAAAGTCTCCCGGCAAATGGTCAAACCCCTGGTCGATACCCCGGTGACCCCGAACCACCTGACCACCGGGCGCCTGCTGTTCGGTCTCGCTGCGGCCGGCGCATTTGCCCTCGGCGAAACATTCTGGAACTGGATCGGCGCCCTTTGTTTCCTGTTATCCATGATCCTGGACCGGGCCGATGGTGAACTGGCCCGCCTGGGTGGCACGACCAGTCGATTTGGCGCCTACTATGACCTTGCCACGGACGCCATTTGCAATTCCGTGATCTTTATCGGGATTGGTTTTGCCGCCATGCAGGGTGCCTTTGGTACCTGGGGCCTGTTGCTTGGAATCATCGCCGGTATCAGTGTGAGTATTATTTTCCTGGTCATCATGCAGACCGAGATCCAGTTTGGTCACGGAACCGCGACCTTTGATCACACGGCCGGGTTTGATCCGGACGACGCCATGATCATCGTCCCCATCGTCGTGGCCGTCGGCTTTGGTGATTATCTTTTAATCGCGGCCGCGGTCTGTTCACCGATTGCTGCGATAATTATTTGTCGCGATCTCTATCAGCGCCGCAAACAACTGCTGGCAGATAAATCATGATGGAAACCCCCGTTCATGTCATTGGTGCCGGCGGCATCGGCGTGGCCATGGGCTATGCCCTGGCCCGCGCCGGTTGCCAGGTCGTGATGGTGGAGAAACATCCTGGGAAATTGGCGGCCGGCCAGAGCCATGGCATGACCGTGGAAGGCCACGACACAATAAAAGTCCCCTTCGTGGCATTTAATGACTGGACCCCATCGAGCGAGGCCATTCTCTTACTCTGCACCAAGACCTTTGATAATCCCGAGGTGCTGGATCGTATCGAGAACAAGCAGCAAATCATCCCGGTACAAAACGGCTTCGATATCCTTTTGGACAGCCAGCCGCATTACGGCGAGGCCATTTCCTCGTTTGTATCTGAATGCGAACGTAACCGGCCCTATACCCGGATTACCCGCCCCGGCGATCTGTACATCGGTCCACGGCGCCCGGCCAGTGATGCGGAAAAACAGGTACTCGCCGATCTGGCGGATGCGTTAAAAGAAGGTGGACTTTTCACTGTCCAGCTTGTTGACGATATCTTGCCTTATAAAGCGGCCAAGCTCATGTATAACGCGGCCATCTCACCGCTGGCGGCCTCGGCCGGTGTCGACAATGCGACCCTGTTATCGGACAAGCTGGCAAAGCGACTGTTCTTTAAATTGATCCTGGAAAACTATGCCATCCTCAAGCATGCCCAGATGCCACTGGCGAAGATCGGCCCGTTCCACCCCGATACCGTGGCAAAGATTTTAAAAACCCCGGGCCTGCCGGAGATCATGGCCGTGTTTTTCAAACCTTCCCTGCGCGGCACCTATTGTTCCATGGCACCGGACATCGGCAGCGAACATACCGAGATCGATGCCTACAACGGTCATCTCGTCAATCTGGCCGGCGACATGCCCTGCCCTTATAACCGCGCGGCCGTCAGGCTCATTAATTACATCACCGCCCAGCGCATGGCACCGAACTATGCCCACCTTGATATCATGGTGGATGGCCTCAAGGAACGGGGAATCGCGGTTTGATCCTGGTGACCGGCGGTGCGGGGTTTATCGGTTCACACCTGGTAACTCAATTACTCGACGAGGGCGAACAGGTCCGGGTCCTGGAAAAACCGGGGGCTTCCGTCGAACATCTGCCACTCGAGCGGATCGAACTGGTCTCGGCCGATATCCGTGATCAAGCCGCCGTCGATGCTGCCACGAAAGGTTGTGATTATGTTTACCATCTGGCCGCCGATCCCAACCTCTGGCGCAAGGACACCGCCGAGTTTGATGCCATTAATTATCACGGTGCCCTGAATGTCATCAACGCGGCATTAAAAAACGGGGCCAGGCGCGTCGTCCATACCAGCACGGAAAGCATCCTTACCTCCAAAGAATTTTCCGGCGGCTCGGTGGAACACCTGGATCTGAAAGCGTCCGACATGATGGGGCCTTATTGTTTGAGTAAATTCCGTGCCGACAAGGCCGCGCTGGAGATGGCCAACAACGGGGCGGAGGTTATTGTCGTTTGTCCCACGCTACCGGTGGGTCCCGGCGACCGGGCCCTGACCCCGCCCACCCGCATGGCACTGGCTTTTTGCCGGGGTGAACTTCCCGCCTATCTCGATTGCCGCTTCAATCTCGTCGATGCCCGGGATGTCGCCACCGGTATGATCGCCGCCATGAAAAAGGGAAGACCGGGCGTGCGCTATTTGCTTGGCGGCCAGAATTACCGGCTGGCGGACTGGTTAAAGGTGCTGGGTAAAGAAGTGGGCCGGCCGGTCCCGCGTTTTACCGTGCCCTACTCCCTGGCCTTGACCGTGGCCTGGTTCAGTGAATACTGGGCGCGATACGTGACGGGAAAAATGCCGATGGCAACTGTCACCGGCGTCCGGCTCACCCGCCGTTGCATGTATTTCGATCCCACACCCAGTCTTAAAGAGCTCGGTTTAAATCCTAGACCCGTCACCGAGTCGGCGCGTGATGCCGTCGCCTGGTTCCGCGCGGAAGGATTAATCTGAATCATAAAAAAAACCCGCATCATGCGGGTTTTTTTATGGTTTGCTTTATAAATAGACCTAGAGCTTCATCTTCACATAACTGCCGGGTGCCGCTTCAATGGGCTTCAGCTTGTCACCACCCGGTTGTCTGGCCGGGACTTTTTTGCCGGAAGTGGCCTTCAACCACTTGTGCCAGTCCGGCCACCAGCTGCCCTCAAAGGACTCGACATTTTCATACCACTGCTCCGGTGGGACATCCACATCACCACCCGTGTAATAACCGTACTTTCCGGAATCCGGATGATTGACGATACCGGCAATGTGTCCTGATTTGCCCAGTACGAAACGAACGGGGCCATTAAACAGCTGGGCGCCGGTATAGGTACTGATCCAGGGTGCGATGTGATCATCTTCGGTCGAGATAAAGTAGGCCGGAGTATCAATACTGCTGACATCAATCGGCACGTCACCGATGCTGATCCCGCCCTTATCCTTGAAGCTGTTTTCCAGATACATCTTGCGCAAATAGGTGCTGTGCATCTTTGCCGGCATGCGTGTGGAATCGGAATTCCAGTAAAGCAAGTCAAACGGTAACGGTTCCTTGCCCAACAGATAGTTGTTCACATAAAACGACCAGATGAGATCGTTTGAACGCAGCATGTTGAATGACATCGCCATATCCTTGCCGTCATGATAGCCCTGTTCATTCATCTTGTTCTCAAGGGCCTTGACCTGCTGCTCATCGATGTAGACACCGAG
>WVYN01000039.1 GCA_011772965.1 Gammaproteobacteria bacterium | reverse complement strand
ATCCGTGAAGGCGGCCGCACCGTGGGTGCCGGGGTCGTCTCCAAAATTATCAAGTAACAGCTTCAAACAACCGTATTTGACGAATTATTAATTAACGTTTTTCCTTATTACACAACGAAAGTACATAACCTGTTATTTCATCCCGTCTGCGGAATGGAAGCAGGTTATTGCGCATTGGTGAAAATTAATTATCACCAGTGATATTTGAGGGATATAAGGCCAGTAGCTCAATTGGCAGAGCGGCGGTCTCCAAAACCGCAGGTTGGGGGTTCGATTCCCTCCTGGCCTGCCATGTATCCCGATACAGCAGTAATAAGGAAATACAGAGCAAGAGAAGATATGAGTTCTAATATTGAAACATCAGGTGGCACGCTGGATACAGTAAAACTGGTTTTTGCACTGTTACTGATTGTTGGTGCCACGATTGCGTTTTACTTGTTCCCCCAGGAGTCCACTTTATTGAGAGTGGCCGGCCTCTTGGCCGCCGTGGCAATTGCTACGCTGGTTGCCTTGCAGACCCGCAAAGGCCGTGAGGTCTGGGGATTTGTGCAGGGTGCGCAGATTGAGGTGCGAAAAGTTGTCTGGCCTACCCGTCAGGAAACTGTACAAACAACCCTGATAGTCGTAGTAATGGTGATTCTGGTTGCCATCATCCTGTGGTTGTTGGATATGTTCCTGGGCTGGGGCATCGGTTCCTTGCTGGGCAGGGGAACTGCTTGATGGCATTACAGTGGTATGTGGTTCATGCCTATTCCGGTTATGAAGATTACGTAATGCGGACCCTGAAGGAGCGTATTAAACGCCTGGGTCTGGAAGACAAATTCGGTGAGATATTGGTTCCGACTGAGGAAGTTGTGGAAATGCGTGATGGTAAAAAGCGCAAAAGTGATCGCAAGTTTTTCCCTGGCTATGTGCTTGTGAAAATGGAAATGAATGATGACACCTGGCACTTGGTGAAAGAATCACCCAAAGTACTGGGGTTTATAGGAGGTACCAGTGATCGGCCTGCTCCGATTTCGGATAAGGAGGCCGATGCCATTTTGCAACGAATTGAAGATGGCGTAGACCGGCCGAAACCGAAAGTATTGTTTGAACCCGGCGAAGTAGTTCGGGTCATAGATGGTCCTTTTACAGATTTCAACGGTGTGGTTGAGGAAGTGAATTTTGAAAAGAGCCGTTTAAGGGTTTCGGTGCTGATATTCGGTCGCTCCACACCTGTTGAACTCGAGTTTGGCCAGGTAGAGAAAGATTAAGTTGTAATCGGTCGTTGCCGGCCGATCACTAGTTTTTAGCAACACAGGGGAGCCGCGAGGCGCTTGTACCCAAGGAGATTAAAAATGGCAAAAAAAATTGAAACCTATATCAAGTTGCAAATTGCAGCCGGGCAGGCCAACCCGAGTCCGCCCGTGGGCCCGGCTTTGGGCCAGCATGGCGTCAACATTATGGAATTCTGTAAGGCATTCAATGCCCAGACCCAGAGTATGGAGCAGGGCCTGCCGGTGCCTGTGGTCATCACCGTTTACACGGATAAAAGCTTTACATTTATTACCAAGACCACACCGGCCGCTCATCTTCTGAAAAAAGCCGCCGGTATCAAGAGTGGCAGCGGCACACCCAACTCCGAAAAAGTAGGCAGGGTCTCTCGTGCCCAGCTTGAGGAGATTGCCAAGACCAAACAATCTGATCTCACGGCAGCCGATCTGGATGCTGCGGTTAGAACCATCGCCGGAACGGCAAGAAGCATGGGTATTGAGACAGAGGGGGTTTGATCATGGCGAAGCTGACGAAACGAAACAAGTTAATTGCCGAAAAGGTGGAGCCGGGAAAAATCTACCCAGTAATTGAGGCACTTCAGTTACTGAAAGAGGTCGCCAAGGTGAAATTTGATGAATCAGTAGAAGTGTCAGTCAACCTTGGAGTGGATGCGCGCAAGTCGGACCAGGCCGTACGTGGTGCAACGGTGCTGCCGCGTGGTACCGGCAAGCAGGTACGGGTCGCAGTCATCACCCAGGGTGAGCAGGCCAAGGCCGCAGAAAAGGCCGGTGCAGATGTTGTCGGGCATGAAGATTTGGTCGAAAAAATGCTGGGTGGTGATATTGATTATCAGGTCGTGATTGCTACTCCGGATGCCATGCCGCTGGTCAGTAAACTTGGCAAGGTGCTGGGACCTCGTGGGCTTATGCCCAACCCCAAGGTCGGCACGGTGACCAAGGACGTCAAGCAGGCTGTCGAAAATGCGAAAGCCGGCCAGGTGCGTTATCGAACTGACAAGAATGGCATTATTCATTGTGCAATCGGCAAGGTGTCATTTGAGCCGGATGCACTGAAAGAGAATCTGGAATCTTTATTGAATGATTTGATCAAGGCAAAGCCCAGTTCAGCCAAGGGTATTTACATGAAGAAGATTTCATTATCTACCACTATGGGACCTGGTTTGCAGGTCGATCAATCATCGTTATCAATCTGAGCGGAGCAGATTGCAGAAAACAGGGAGGTAGGTACTTTGGGCAGTCCGGGTTAGCCCGGACTGACGTCAAAGACCGCAGGTGAAGGTCTGTGCGACTTTCTTAATGGGTATCCGGCCTGCGCAGACGGTGTCATCCCATCAGGTCATTCCTGGGGATCGCCGTAACGGGTGGGTGCTGAAACCAAATCAATGGTTTCTGTGCCTGAATGATCCCGGTCAGGATTTTTAGATGCTATGCATCTTTTGAACCTGACCTGATTAGTTATGAGGAGTAAAAGTTGTGAGACTTTCACTGGAAGCAAAGAAAGCGATCGTCAGTGAGATTGCAGATATTGCCGATAAAGCTCCTTCAGCAATTGCCGCGGAATATATTGGAATTTCGGTGGCTGATATGACGAAGCTTCGTCACTCAGCTCGGGAATCCGGTGTGTATTTGCGCGTAGTCAGGAATACCCTGGCACGCAGAGCACTCGAGAACACCAAGTTTGAATGCATGAAAGACGGACTGGTTGGTCCGTTGTTACTGGCATTCTCACAGGAAGAACCGGGTGCAGTTGCAAAGGTGATCCGTGACTTTGCCAAGTCTAACGACAAACTGAACGTCAAACTTGTATCTCTGGATGGCAAGTTATTGCAGCCATCCGATGTCGAGACGCTGGCTAATATGCCAAGTTATGACGAAGCAATCAGTATGTTAATGGCTGTTATGAAGGCGCCTGTCTCGAAGTTTGTTCGTACCATGGCTGAGCCGAATGCAAAGCTGGTCAGGACGATCGCAGCTATACGGGACCAGAAGCGGGCTGTTGCATGATTCACTGGTTAATCGAATGATCTGAACTATTTAATTTAGGAGTAATTATCATGGCTGTAAGTAAAGAAGATATTCTGGAAACAATTTCCAATATGACTGTAATGGAAGTGGTAGAACTGGTAGAGGCGATGGAAGAAAAATTCGGTGTTTCTGCGGCTGTAGCTGCCGCTCCTGTTGCAGCTGCTGGTGCGGCTGATGCGGGTGGTGCAGCTGCTGAAGAAAAGACTGAGTTTGATGTAGTGATGTCCAGTTTTGGTGATAACAAGGTTGGTGTCATCAAGGTGGTCCGTGCTATTACTGGTCTGGGTCTGAAAGAAGCCAAGGACATGGTCGAAGGCGTTCCTTCAACAATCAAGGAAGGAGCTAACAAGGAAGAGGCCGAAGACATCAAGAAGCAACTCGAAGAAGCTGGTGCTGCTGTCGAAATCAAATAATTTTGATATTACCACATACAATCAACACATCGGGCTGGCAGTCGAATGACTGACCGGCCCGAGCGTGTTTTGACGATTGTTGAATGATGCATAAGGTCCGTTTTCTACGGATGCCCTAGATGAATAATTTAATTTTGATGTGACCGAACATATTTGTGAGGAAAGACAATGACCTACTCCTACACTGAGAAGAAAAGAATACGCAAGGATTTCGGGAAGCGACCCAGTATTCTCAACGTACCTCCCTTACTTGCAACCCAGGTACATTCTTTCCGTCAGTTCCTGCAGCTTGATATACCGCCGGAAGAAAGAGCAGATATCGGCCTGCATGCCGCTTTCAAATCCGTATTCCCGATTGAGAGTTATTCTGGGAATGCGGCGCTGGAGTATGTCAGCTATAACCTCGCCAATCCGGTATTTGATGTCAAGGAATGCCAGTTACGTGGTATTACTTACGCCGCTTCTCTCAGGGTCAAGGTTCGTCTGGTGCTTTATGACAAGGAGGCTGGTGCAAATAATAAAGTTGTAAAAGACATCAAGGAACAGGAAGTTTACATGGGTGAAATGCCACTGATGACTCGTACCGGTACATTCGTTATAAATGGCACCGAGCGCGTGATTGTTTCCCAGTTGCACCGTTCACCGGGTGTCTTTTTCGAGCATGACAAGGGCAAGACACATTCCTCGGGCAAACTATTATATTCTGCGAGAATCATACCTTATCGTGGTTCATGGCTGGATTTTGAGCTGGATCCCAAGGATTTAGTCTACTGTCGTATTGATCGCCGGCGGAAGATACCCGCAACCATCCTGTTACGCGCACTTGGATATACCACCGAGCAGATGCTGGAGATCTTTTTTGATACTCACAAGGTTTCAATTGGCAAGAAAGGTATTGTTCTGGAACTGGTTCCGGAGCGACTGCGCGGGGAAACAGCATCGTTCGATATCAAGGACAAGAAAGGTAAGATCATCGTTGAGAAAGAACGCAGGGTCACAGCCCGGCATATCCGCGAGATAGAAAAGGCCAACCTGAAAGAACTGGTTGTTCCGCCTGAATACCTCATAGGCCAGGTGTTGGCAAAAGATCTGGTCGACAAGGAGACGGGCGAGCTAATTGCCGAGGCCAACTCTGAAATTACTGAAGAGCTCGTTGAAAAGCTTACTGATAGTGGTCAGTCCCTGGATTTTGAGACACTCTATACCAACGACCTGGATCGTGGTGCCTACATTGCAGACACTCTGCGGGTTGATTCTGCGACCAACCCACTTGAAGCACAGATTGAAATCTATCGCATGATGCGTCCCGGTGAGCCCCCGACCAAGGAAGCGGCTGAAAATCTATTCAAGAACCTGTTTTTCAGCCCGGATCGTTATGACCTTTCTTCCGTTGGTCGTATGAAATTCAATCGTCGGGTCGGCCGCAAGGAGATTGAGGGTGATGGCATACTTTCAAACGAGGACATTATTGATGTCCTCAAGGTATTGATCGACATCCGTAACGGTAAAGGCTTTGTCGACGATATTGATCACCTCGGTAATCGCCGGGTGCGGAGTGTTGGCGAGATGGCTGAAAACCAGTTCCGCATCGGTCTGGTTCGTGTAGAGCGGGCCGTCAAGGAACGCCTGAGTCTGGCTGAATCGGAAGGCTTAATGCCCCAGGAAATCATCAATGCGAAGCCAGTCTCCGCTGTTATCAAGGAATTCTTTGGATCCAGCCAGTTGTCACAGTTCATGGATCAGAACAACCCCTTGTCGGAAATTACTCATAAACGCCGTATCTCCGCCCTGGGTCCGGGTGGACTGACCCGTGAACGTGCCGGATTTGAGGTCCGTGACGTGCATCCCACGCACTATGGCCGGGTCTGTCCGATTGAAACTCCGGAGGGCCCGAATATCGGCCTGATTAATTCCCTGGCGATTTATGCCCGTGCCAATGATTATGGGTTTCTGGAAACACCTTACCGCAAGGTAGTTGGCGGTCGGGTCACAGATCAGATTGAGTACCTGTCTGCCATTGAAGAAGGTGAATTCATTATCGCCCAGGCGAATGCAGCGCTGGATGAAAAAGGTCGGTTCACCAATGACCTGGTCTCAAGCCGGCACCAGAATGAATTTACCCTGTCCACACCGGATAAGGTGGATTACATGGACATTTCACCCATGCAGATTGTCTCGGTGGCTGCGTCGTTGATCCCGTTCCTCGAGCACGATGACGCAAACCGTGCCCTGATGGGATCCAACATGCAACGGCAGGCTGTGCCTACCATGCGTGCTGAGAAACCCCTGGTCGGTACCGGTATAGAACGTACAGTTGCCAAGGACTCTGGTGTCACAGTGATTGCAGAACGTGGCGGTATTGTCGATTCAGTCGATGCCGGTCGAATCGTTGTCCGTGTCAACGAGGCCGAAATCCTGTCGGGTGAGCCAGGTGTCGATATCTATAATCTGGTCAAGTACACTCGATCCAACCAGAATACCTGTATTAACCAGCGACCATTGGTCAAGCCGGGTGATGTTGTCGCCAGGGACGATGTCCTGGCTGATGGGCCTTCCACTGATATGGGCGAACTGGCACTTGGCCAAAACATGTTGGTGGCCTTCATGCCTTGGAACGGCTACAACTTTGAGGATTCCATCCTGATATCCGAACGACTGGTTGAGGATGATCGGTATACCTCTATTCATATTGAAGAACTGACCTGTATTGCCCGTGATACCAAGCTGGGTCCGGAAGAAATCTCATCAGATATTCCGAATGTCAGCGAAAGCGCCCTCAACAAGCTCGATGAGTCCGGTATCGTCTACATCGGCGCAGAGGTAAACACCGGCGATATCCTGGTTGGCAAGGTGACTCCCAAGGGTGAAACCCAGCTCACACCGGAAGAAAAACTACTGCGCGCTATCTTTGGCGAAAAGGCGTCGGACGTAAAGGATACATCACTACGTGTACCATCTGGCATGAACGGTACCGTCATTGATGTTCAGGTCTTTATCCGTGATGGTGTCGAGAAGGATGCCCGAGCACTGGAAATAGAGGAATCGGAACTTAACATGGTGCGCAAGGACCTCAATGATCAGTTGCGCATTATGGAAGAGGGGATCTACCAGCGACTTGAGACTATCCTGTTAGGCAAGCTTGCTGATGGTGGTCCGAATAATCTTGCCGCTGACAGCAAGATCACTAAGGCTTATCTTACTGAGGTCCCACGGGACAAGTGGTTCGAAATCAGGTTGCGCAATGAAGAAGCCAATCGCCAGCTAGAGGAAATCTCCCAGCAGATTGTCCGTCTTCGGGACGAGTTCGACCAACGCTATGAAGAGAAGCGTGCCAAGTTGACCTCGGGTGATGACCTCGCCCCCGGTGTGTTGAAAATGGTCAAGGTCTATCTGGCCGTCAAGCGCCGTATTCAGCCTGGTGACAAGATGGCTGGTCGCCATGGTAACAAGGGTGTGATCTCCACCATTGTCCCGGTCGAAGACATGCCTTACATGGATGATGGTACCCCGGTTGATGTGGTGCTGAATCCACTGGGCGTGCCTTCCCGAATGAACGTCGGTCAGGTGCTGGAAACGCATCTTGGTTGGGCCGCAAAGGGTGTGGGCCGCAAGATCGGCCGCATGCTACAGGAACAGAACAACGTCGGGGAGATTCGGGGCTTCCTCGAAAAAGTCTATAACAGCGGTGGCAAGAAAGAGAATCTAAAATCACTTAACGATGACGAATTGCTCGCGCTTGCCGCCAACCTGAAAGACGGTGTGCCCATGGCAACGCCGGTTTTTGATGGTGCTGCCGAGGACGAGATCAAGACCATGCTGGAACTTGCGGAACTCCCTCAAAGCGGCCAGACCAAGCTTTATGATGGCCGGACCGGCAACGCGTTTGATCGTCCCATTACCGTCGGTTACATGTACATGCTCAAGCTGAACCATCTTGTCGATGACAAGATGCATGCCCGGTCGACTGGACCATACAGTCTGGTAACTCAGCAACCCCTGGGTGGTAAGGCACAATTCGGCGGGCAGCGTTTTGGTGAAATGGAAGTCTGGGCGCTCGAGGCTTATGGCGCCGCATACACCTTACAGGAGATGCTCACAGTGAAGTCGGATGATGTGAATGGCCGTACCAAGATGTATAAGAACATTGTTGATGGTGATCACCGCATGGAGGCCGGCATGCCGGAATCCTTCAATGTGCTGGTAAAGGAAATCCGCTCATTGGGTATTGATATCGGCCTGGATCATGAGTAAAGCAAAGTAACGCCCATTAATTACAGGAAACTATTCAGCAAAACAGGACAACACCACATTTTGTGGAGGTAAGTAACCTTGAAAGACTTATTGAAATTATTGAAACAACAGGGTCAGGTTGAAGAGTTTGATGCCATCACCATAGGTCTGGCATCACCTGAGAAAATCCGCTCCTGGTCATACGGTGAGGTCAAAAAGCCGGAGACAATCAACTACCGCACCTTCAAGCCGGAAAGGGACGGACTGTTTTGCGCCAAGATCTTCGGACCTGTGAAGGACTATGAATGTCTTTGCGGCAAGTACAAGCGTCTGAAGCACCGCGGTGTAGTCTGTGAAAAATGTGGTGTCGAGGTCACCCTGTCCAAGGTACGCCGTGAGCGTATGGGCCATATCGAACTGGCCAGTCCGGTTGCGCATATCTGGTATCTGAAATCCCTGCCGTCCCGCATGGGCTTGATGCTGGATATGACGCTGCGTGAGATTGAACGGGTCCTGTATTTTGAGGCCTATGTAGTCATCGATCCGGGCATGACGGAACTTGAGCGTGGTACCTTGCTGACTGAAGAAAATTACCTCGAGGCTATTGAGCAATATGGTGATGAGTTTGATGCACGTATGGGTGCAGAGGCCATTCACGAGATGCTGTCGACTGTGGATATCGATGAGGAAGTCAAATTACTGCGCGATGAGATCCCGCAAACCAAGTCAGAAACCAAGCTGAAAAAAATTTCAAAACGCCTGAAATTACTGGAGGCCTTCCAGACTTCCGGAAACAAGCCGGAATGGATGGTGATGAAAGTGCTGCCGGTATTGCCACCTGAATTGCGTCCTCTGGTTCCACTGGATGGTGGTCGCTTTGCAACCTCGGATCTGAATGATTTGTATCGCCGGGTGATTAACCGTAACAACCGCCTGAAACGTCTGCTCGATCTGAATGCACCGGACATCATCGTCCGTAACGAGAAACGCATGCTGCAGGAGGCCGTTGATGCACTTCTGGATAATGGCCGTCGTGGGCGTGCTATTACCGGCACCAATAAGCTGCCACTGAAATCGCTGGCTGACATGATCAAGGGTAAGCAAGGTCGCTTCCGTCAGAACCTGCTTGGCAAGCGCGTGGACTACTCCGGCCGCTCCGTGATCGTGGTCGGTCCGACCTTGAAACTTCACCAGTGCGGTATTCCCAAGAAAATGGCATTGGAACTATTCAAGCCGTTTATTTTCAGCAAACTGGAGCGTCGAGGCCTAGCTACGACAATCAAGGCCGCCAAGAAACTGGTTGAGCGTGAAGGACCCGAGGTTTGGGACGTACTTGAAGAAGTGATCCGCGAACACCCGGTGATGCTGAACCGGGCACCAACGCTGCACCGTCTGGGTATCCAGGCTTTTGAGCCGGCCCTGATTGAGGGCAAGGCCATCCAGTTGCATCCTTTGGTCTGTACAGCGTTCAATGCTGACTTTGACGGTGACCAAATGGCAGTCCATGTGCCGTTGTCTGTTGAGGCTCAGCTGGAAGCGCGGACCTTGATGATGTCCTCAAACAATGTCCTGTCTCCAGCCAACGGCGATCCAATCATCGTTCCGACCCAGGATGTGGTATTGGGTTTGTACTACATGACTCGTGAGTCAGCCGATGCCCGGGGTACCGGTATGATCTTTGCCGATATCGACGAAGTACATCGCGCTTATGAGAGTGGGGCGCTGGATCTGCATGCCCGCATCAAGGTCCGCATTCGGGAAACTGAGGTTGATGAAAACGGCGACAACCGGGAAACCATGAAACGCTACGAGACCACGGCCGGGCGGGCAATGTTATCCAGTATATTGCCAGCAGGATTGCCGTTTTCCATCGTTAACAAGGACCTCAACAAGAAGTCGATCTCCGGCTTGATCAATACCGCCTATCGCCAGCTGGGTCTTAAGGCAACAGTCATCTTTGCCGACCAGTTAATGTACACCGGGTTTCATTATTCAACCCGGGCTGGAATCTCCATTGGTATTGAAGACATGGTCGTTCCCCAGGACAAAGAGGACATCATTTCCCGTGCTGAGACCCAGGTTAAGAGTTTTGAGGAACAATATTCCTCAGGCCTGATTACCAACGGTGAGCGTTATAACAAGGTGGTCGATATCTGGTCGCATACCAACGATCAGGTAGCCAAGGCCATGATGGACAAACTCGGTGTTGATTTGATTCAGGACCAGGAAGGCAATGAGGTTGAACAGCCCTCGTTCAATTCCATCTTCATGATGGCCGATTCTGGTGCTCGAGGTTCAGCTGCCCAGATCCGGCAGCTGGCCGGTATGCGTGGTCTGATGGCCAAGCCGGACGGTTCTATCATCGAAACCCCGATTACAGCCAACTTTCGTGAGGGCCTGAATGTACTGCAGTACTTTATTTCCACTCACGGTGCCCGCAAGGGTCTGGCCGATACGGCGTTGAAGACTGCAAACTCGGGTTATCTGACCCGCAGGCTCGTTGACGTAGCGCAGGACCTGGTGGTCACCGAAGAGGACTGCGGTACAACTCAAGGCTTCAGTATGGCGCCGGTCATTGAGGGTGGCGATGTGGTCGAACCGCTCGGTGAGCGGGTTCTGGGCCGAGTGCTGGCAGCCGATGCCCTGTTACCGGGTACCGACAGTGTGGTTATCCCCGCCGGTGCCTTGTTGGATGAGCACCAGATCAAGGTGCTGGATGAAAACGGTATCGACCAGGTGGAAGTCCGTTCTCCTATTATTTGTGAAACCCGCTATGGTATCTGTGCCAAATGTTATGGCCGGGACCTGGGACGTGGTCATCTAGTGAATATAGGTGAGGCTGTCGGTGTGGTCGCTGCCCAGTCCATCGGTGAACCGGGTACCCAGCTTACCATGCGGACCTTCCATATCGGTGGGGCGGCTTCCCGAGCTGCCGCTGTGTCCAACATCGAGGTCAAAAAGGGCGGTACCCTGAAATTGCACAACGTCAAATTGCTGCAGCAGGAAACCGGCAACCAGGTGGTCGTCTCCCGATCCGGCGAGTTAACAATCCAGGATCAGCTGGGGCGTGAAACCGAGCGCTACAAGATTCCTTACGGTGCCGTGATCATGGTGAATGATGGTTCCGAGGCACAGCCCGGCCAGATCGTTGCCGAGTGGGATCCCCACACCCACCCTGTGATCACCGAAGTGGCCGGTAAAGTCCAGTTCTCAGACATCGTCGAGGGGGTCACTGTTGACCGCCACGTTGACGAAATTACTGGTCTGACCAATCTGGTCATCGCCGACGTCAAGGCTCGCGGTTCTGCCGCCAAGGACATGCGGCCCATGGTCAAACTGGTCGATGGCAAGGGCAAGGAACTCAAAATCCCGGGCACAGATCTGCCGGCTCATTATGTGCTCCCACCAAAGACAGTTATTAATGTCAGTGACGGCGAAGAGGTTAATGTCGGTGATGTTATTGCCCGCTTGGCCCAGGAATCGTTCAAGACCCGTGATATCACGGGTGGTTTGCCCCGGGTGGCTGATCTGTTCGAGGCCAGGAAACCCAAGGAGCCGGCGATCCTTGCCGAGATCAGCGGTACAATTTCATTTGGCAAGGACACCAAGGGCAAACAGCGCCTGGTGATTACGGATGCCGCTGGCGAGCGCTACGAAGAACTGATTCCGAAATGGCGCCACGTTACCGTGTTTGAGGGCGAGCATGTAGAGAAGGGCGAGAGCATTGCCGAGGGCCCGCCGACGCCGCACGATATTCTACGATTGATGGGGGTCCATGCTCTGGCAAATTACATCGTTAATGAGATTCAGGAAGTTTACCGTCTGCAGGGAGTGAAGATTAATGACAAGCATATTGAGGTGATTGTCAGGCAGATGCTGCGCAAGGCCGAGATCACGGAGCCCGGCGACACGTCCTTCCTGAAAGGGGAGCAAGTGGAACGCGCGCGTGTGCTCGAAGAAAATGAGCGGGTAGCACCCGAGGGCAACACTCCGGCCGAGTGGGTACCGGTGCTGCTGGGTATTACCAAGGCCTCGTTATCGACGGAGTCATTCATCTCCGCCGCATCATTCCAGGAGACCACGCGAGTCCTGACCGAGGCCAGCGTGAATGGCAAACGCGATAACCTCAGGGGCCTGAAAGAAAATGTCATTGTGGGTCGTCTGATTCCGGCCGGCACCGGACTTGCGTATCACAAGTCTCGCAAGCTGGCACAGAAGGAAATCCCCGAATCGGAGGCCCAGGCAGAAGCCGAAAATGTACTGGAAAATATCCCTGTTGAGGAGTCTGATACCGAGACTGCGGAAGGTACTTCAGCCACCTGAAAATAATACAGAACCTGCCTTGACAGGCTTGGCTCTAAGGGCATAGAATTTCGCCTCTTTGACAGGCTGGGGTACAAATCTCCAGCCTGTCAATTTATTTGCGTCCGGGAAAAAGATTGATTTTACATGGTTTTTTCCATCTGATTCCGGGCGAATGTCACTCTGGCCACCCAAATAATAACTGGACGCCGTGTGTCTTGGAGAGTACCTGAGATATGCGGTGGTCGATGACGTGTCAGTGTGAAAAATAATCAGGAATGAAGGAACCCGTTTTAGCATGGCAACGATTAATCAACTCGTTAGAAAAGGTCGGAAACAGCAGCGTGTCAAAAGCGCTGTACCTGCGCTCGAGTCCTGCCCTCAAAAGCGAGGTGTTTGTACGCGTGTCTATACCACCACACCGAAGAAACCAAACTCTGCTCTGCGCAAAGTTGCCCGCGTTCGTCTGACCAATGGCTTTGAGGTTACCACCTACATTGGTGGCGAAGGGCATAATCTGCAGGAACATTCCGTGATTCTTATCCGGGGTGGTCGAGTCAAGGACCTGCCGGGTGTTCGTTACCATACCGTACGTGGCACCCTGGATACCTCCGGTGTCAGTGAACGACGCAAGGGACGTTCCAAGTACGGCGCCAAGCGTCCAAAGTCGTAACATATATACACATATATAAGGTATCCCTGCGAGAATAATCATGTCACGAAGAAGAGTTGCTGAAAAAAGAGACCGTTTGCCTGATCCGAAGTACGGAGATCAGGTTCTGGCAAAGTTCATTAATATGGTCATGCGCAGTGGCAAGAAATCAGTTGCCGAGAAAATTGTCTATGGGGCACTGGATGAGATGGCGGCAAAGTCCAAGGGAGACGGTCTCGAGATGTTTGCCAAGGCCATCGAAAATGTTCGTCCCCTGGTCGAAGTCAAGTCACGCCGTGTCGGTGGTGCCACCTACCAGATCCCGGTTGAAGTAAGACATGATCGCAGTACAGCACTGGCCATGCGTTGGCTGGTAGACGCTGCAAAAAATCGTGGTGAAAAAAACATGGGTCTGCGTCTGGCCGGAGAATTGCTGGATGCCTGTGAAAATAAGGGAACTGCTATCAAGAAACGCGAAGATACTCATCGCATGGCCGAAGCCAACAAGGCCTTCTCACATTACCGCTGGTAAGCAACCCATATTCCCGAGAGTCAACCGATATGCCCAGACACACACCTATCGATCGCTACCGCAACATCGGGATCATGGCCCACATTGATGCTGGTAAAACCACTACGACTGAGCGTGTATTATTCTACACGGGTGTGTCGCATAAGATTGGTGAAGTCCACGATGGCGCTGCAGTCATGGACTGGATGGAGCAGGAACAAGAACGGGGTATTACCATTACCTCTGCTGCCACGACGTGCTTCTGGCAAGGCATGGAAAAACAATACCCCGAACACCGGATAAATATTATTGATACGCCGGGACATGTTGATTTTACAATTGAGGTCGAACGATCACTGCGTGTACTTGATGGCGCCTGTGCAGTGTTTTGTGCTGTTGGTGGTGTTGAACCCCAGTCTGAAACGGTCTGGCGCCAGGCCAAAAAATATCGTGTCCCGTGCATGGCATTCGTCAACAAGATGGATCGTGCTGGTGCAGATTTTCTCCGTGTAGTAAAACAAATCAAGGAACGTCTCGGCAGTTTCCCTGTTCCCATTCAATTACCTATCGGCGCAGAAGATAAATTCAAGGGCCAGATTGACCTTCTCAAGATGAAGGCCATTTACTGGGATGAGGAAAATATGGGGATGACCTACAAGGAAGAAGAGATTCCGGCTGAATTGGCAGAACTCAGCCAGGAATGGCGCGAGCATATGCTGGAAGCAGCTGCTGAGGCCAATGAAGAGCTGATGGAAAAATACCTCGAAAACAGTGATCTCAGCGAGGAAGATATCAAAAAAGGCCTTCGTATTCGAACCCTGGCCAATGAAATTGTGCCAACCCTGTGCGGCTCTGCCTTTAAGAACAAGGGCGTACAGTCCATGCTGGATGCAGTCATTGATTACATGCCTGCACCCATCGATGTTCCGGCCATCAAGGGCATCCTGGATGATGGTAAGGAAACCGAAGCAGAACGCCATTCTTCAGATGAAGAACCCTTTGCCTCCCTGGCCTTCAAGATTGCGACCGACCCATTTGTCGGTACCCTGACTTTCTTCCGCGTCTATTCCGGCGTCTTAAAATCAGGCGATACAATCTATAACCCAGTCAAAGGCAAAAAAGAACGGGTCGGCCGTATTTTACAGATGCACGCAAATAGCCGTGAAGAGATTAAGGAGGTTCGTGCCGGTGATATCGCAGCGGCCGTTGGCCTCAAGGACGTGACTACCGGTGATACGCTTTGTGATTTGAATAATGTCATCACCCTGGAACGAATGGAATTCCCGGATCCTGTGATAGCTGTTGCCGTAGAACCAAAGACCAAGGCCGACCAGGAAAAAATGGGTATTGCCCTTGGTAAACTTGCACAGGAGGACCCATCCTTCCGTGTCCATACCGATGCAGAATCAGGACAAACTATCATTGCCGGTATGGGTGAGTTACATCTTGAAATTATCATTGACCGCATGAAGCGTGAATTCAAGGTTGAGGCCAATGTCGGCAAACCGCAGGTAGCTTACCGGGAAACGATTCGCAAACCCATTGAAAAGGCCGAGGGCAAGTTTGTCCGCCAGTCCGGCGGTCGTGGTCAATACGGTCATGTGGTTTTCAAGATTGAACCACAGGAACCGGGCAAGGGTTATGAATTCATTAACCAAATCGTTGGCGGTGTCGTACCCAAGGAATACATCCCGGCCGTCGACAAGGGAGTACAGGAACAAATGCAGAACGGCATCATTGCCGGTTACCCGGTGGTCGATGTCAAGGTAACCTTGTGTGACGGTTCCTATCACGATGTTGATTCAAGTGAAATGGCTTTTAAAATCGCTGGCTCCATGGGATTCAAGGATGGAGCGACCAAGGCCAGCCCTGTCATTCTTGAACCGGTGATGAAGGTTGAAGTAGTGACACCTGAAGAACATCTGGGCGCTGTTAATGGGGATCTGAATCGACGTCGCGGTATTCTCCAGGGGACGGATGATTCACCGGCCGGCAAGATCATTCGCGCTGAAGTGCCGTTATCCGAGATGTTTGGTTATGCAACCGACCTGCGTTCAGCCACCCAGGGTCGTGCAACCTATACCATGGAATTTTCAAAATATAGTGAAGTGCCGGCAAACATTGCTGAAGGTATCGCCAAGAACTAATCATTCATAACTTTAAACATAGAAATAGAAATGAGGTAAATCGCTGTGTCCAAGGAGAAATTTGAACGCAAGAAGCCGCATGTAAATGTGGGAACGATTGGTCACGTA
>WVYN01000075.1 GCA_011772965.1 Gammaproteobacteria bacterium | reverse complement strand
CGTATCGACGATCTGAGGGTTGATTTCCACAGCGGTAATTTGTCTAAACCCAGCTGTCAACTGCCCGTTCGCTCAATTAATTTTAAGTTTCCTGAATTTCCAATTGTCGGTAGAGAGAAGGACTCAATCCCAGTCGTTTGAGAATCTCCTCCTGTACCGCTGATAAGGGGGTTACCTGACGTAAGATGGCCTCGCCGGCAGTGGTCTGAATGAGCGTCAACGACACCTTCGAAAACGCTTTCAGGAGCCGCTCCGCCGTGGGCTTGTCCGTCCCTTTTTGTTTGTTTTCCGGGTGCAAGCCGGGCAGCTTGGCGTGATCGCGTTGAAGCGACTGCCGCACCACAAACTCCATCACCGTCAACACCCGCACACCCAGCGTCAGCAGGTGCGTGAGGCCTTCGATTTGCTCGTTGAGCGTGACAAACATCGGCGCGATATGCACCCGGCTTTTGAGCCGATTGAAGATGCGTTCGACACGATATTCGTTGCGGTAGCACAACACCGCATCCTTCAACGACAGCCGCTCGGGCTCCGCATTGGTGACAAAGGCCTTCCAGCCAAACTGCCCCTTGAGGGCGGCGATGGCCTCTTCGTGTCGTACGATGCGGGTGATTTGATAGCGGCTTTTTTCGATCACCCGCTGGTCGCGCTTCGCTGAACCTCGACCTCGGCCGACGTATTGCGTCTTGCGCTCGGTCTGCTTTTCCCATTGCACATCGAGCAGCCCCTCCACCCGGTGGGCTTTGAGCACGCTGGCGATGGCCTCCAACAGGGTGGCTTCAGCGGTGATTTGACGCTTGCCCCGGCCTCGAGACGGCGTCAGGGCGGCGAGTTTGCCCTGCGCATTCTCCAGACGACTGGCTAAACCCGCTGCCTGTTTGGCCGCATGAGCCGGCGAGCGCACCACCAGCACCCGCTCTGTCCACTGCCGTTCGCCCTGTGGCTCATGACAACTTCTCTCCACCTCATATGCCTCAGCCGCCAGCACCACCTCGCCTCGATCGTTGCTGCGCCAAATCGCTTCGAGCTCACCGCCTTTGGCTTTCGCCATCCCCTGGGCGATCCAACCCGCCATCGCCTCCACTGTTGAGCCGGTTAACGGCAAGGGTGACAAATACAGCTGCTGATGGCGGGCAAGATGCCATCGGGTCTCCAAAGCGCTCATCTTGCAATCACCGACAAACAATAAACCACTCTTGCGGAGCCCCGATCGGATGCGGTCGATGATCGGCAGGTACAAGCCATCATCGGCGCGTTCACCCGACAAGACCGCCGTTGCAAGCGGCATCCCCAAGGGGTCGAGCGACCCGATCATGATTTTGATTTGAGGCCGGCTCGGATCATCTTTGCTATGGCCAAACTGAAACAGGCCATCATCGCTCACCTCGTGATCCCCCGACACCGTGGTCGCATCACAGCGGATCACCTCTTGGGCGAGGTCGTACACTTCAATGCTACGCTCATTCAAGTCCTCTTCGATCTTGTGCCAATATGTTGGCTTACTCAAGTATTTCAGGAGATGGCTCAGTCGGTCATCACTAAAATCCAAAGGTTCGATGACCTGAGCAGTGAGCTGGCTTAGCGTGTGTTTCATGCCTTTGATGTAGGCTTCGACTGATACCTTGCGATGATCACCCTCTGTGAGAATATATGCCAGCCAAATCACCGATGTCCAACCCCAGCTCAGCCCCCGTTGTTTCCAATGGCGGGGAATGTACCGGTCCAAGACTTCCGGTAGGCCCATCTTGATCATCTGAGCGATGAGAAGGGCCACGTCGTCGACTCGCTCGGTGATGACCACCAGTTCACTTTCGCCAAGCTTCTCCTTGGCCTGTCCCTTCAATTCAATTTTCATGGTGCGTATCCTCGATCATGATATGTGAGTCTATGCCTGTATAACGATCGAGGATAACGATTTGATTTCATTGGTAAACATGTCTGGCCACGGCCGCTCCAGACGATCTTCTGAAAATTAATTTTTAGAGCCGTGGATATAGCGAATGGGGAGTTCCATGTCGCGAGTATTTCNNAACACATCCCGTCCACCGCCAGGGCCGATGATGAGCGCGTGATCTTTTTGCTGATCATTGAGAGGCAAGAGCGGCGCCATCGCGCCGAACTGGCGCGTTGCCCGTATAAAACTTGGCATGTCGTCGTCAACGTTGCCATTGAAGCGCAGCATGTCCGTGCCGGCTGCGCCATCGA
>WVYN01000022.1 GCA_011772965.1 Gammaproteobacteria bacterium | reverse complement strand
ATAACGGACTGCCTTGGCCGCGGGAATGATCCTGCTCAGCCTGTTCATATAGGCTTTTTTCATTTCAATTATGGATTGCTCTATATCTAGGTATTCAGAAAACAATCCTTTTGCAGTTGCATCACTCATAGCACCCTGATTATAGGCATCGGCATATCTCAGGATAACATCAAGTTTGCTTTTATTGATTTTCTGCAGTTCGGTTTGATATTCATCATAAATAGGCCAGAATGCCTTGGCCTCTGTCTCTGTGAGGTTCATATTTCCGGCAACTAACAGCTTTTTATCGGCCTCAACCTTTTCCTTGAGGATTTCCATATCAATGTTTTCACTACCATGGCCCGCGGCTGCGAGCGGCAGGGAAAATGCCATTAATAGAGATAAAACGGCTTGAATAAAGAGATTCTTATGCTTAGTCATTATTTAAATATCCTTGTTAACTATATGTAATTAATAAGTAATTATTTTTTAATTTTCGTTAAAGAATGGTCCTGAAAACGCAAACGCGGGATTATACGTGAAGTTCTTGGTTATTTTAATGGTTTTGTTATTACAAAACAAAATAGTGAAATAGTCATTCAGCTTAATGACGCTACCCAGACTACCATGGTTATCCAGCTATAATTTAGAACTGAAGAAAAGAATTGCTTACTTGCGTTTTAGCAAATTTTCAGCGCTTTTCCGTATTTCAGAATCGTGCACTCCACACCCAGTCGCTCCGCCTCTCGTTTGAATCGTTGATCGTCTGCCAAGGCAAACCTTCGCTTCCAGAACAGCGGAACGCTGTAGTGACACGGAATGACCCGCCTCGGTCGTATCAACTTGACGGCTTCCAGCGCTTCGTCAACGTCCATGGTCCATGTGTTCTGGCCGAGTTCGCCGATGGGCAGCATCAGCACGTCCGCGGAAACGTCTTTCCACTCCTTCAATAGCACGGAGTCGCCGAGATTGAGAATTGAGGTGTTATCGATGGTTATTCTGAAACCCATAGATCCGATGCCCACTCTCTCACCTGGTCCTGGCTTTGCCTTAAGCGTGAACCCAAGAATCGGGATGGCGATGGGACCATGGACTGTGCAGAAGCCGGTTTTGAGGCCGTTCTTGATAAGTACCTCGCCGAGAACCCCACCCGTTGGCATGAGACGTAGCCGCGGCGCTCTCTCCCGGCCGAGCCTACTTGGCGCGCTTCCAGACCGTCACCGCCGTTCCGCCGCCCGATGCGGCCGGGACCGTGAACTTCAGTTCGTCACCGACGAGGGTGAACGGCCACATCTGCTCGGTCCCGTCCCAATTGGGGAACGTGGCGGCGTCGACCTTCAGGATGATGGCCTTTTCCGCCGCGTTGACGGACAAGGTGCCGAAGTGGGCAATGCTCCCGGCGACGATCGCCTTGTTTTCCTCGGGGGTGCCGGTCTCGCGATTGTTGGAGGCCAGCTTGGGAAGCCCGACACGCATGGCCGCGATCGCATAGCGGCCGTTGTCGGCCACGATCAGGATGCCCTTCGGATTGGGGCCATATGTTTCGGTCTTCGTCCCGCCCTGCTCGGTGAAGGCGGAGACCACCGTCCAGGTGCCGACGAGGTCCTTGGTAGTTTGCGCACTCACCGCGCCGACCGACAGGACCATCCAGGCAGCCGCCAGCACCATCACTCGCCATGATCTCTTCATAATTTTTATCTCCGTTGTTGAATAAATTCATATGATACCCAATGAAACCGTCCAGGGCCGGCATTTTGTGATGGGTCGGGGGTTGCCGTCCTGCGGTCGGGCGCGGCGTTAGCGTGTAGGACGAAACACCCTATCACCGGCCCGACAAGCGGTCGATCGCGCAGCATATTGGGGTCAGGTCTTGCAATAACGTATGGAGGGTGAAAATGTGCAAATTGAAAGACCTGACCCCAATATCATGACCCCAATATCAAATTGATGGCGGCGGAATGCAGGTAATTGGAAAGTTGCCTGCCATCCCTGGCGCAGGGGTAATGGCTTCGTTACCCCCCGGCCTTGCTGTCCCTGGCAAGGCGTTCGCCGGGGGATGGCTTAATGCGAGAGGCCACATAGGCGCGAACGTTACGAGCTGGCGTCTAAAGTCGCGGTTCATTCAATGGCATGTTGATGCTGCCCATTTTAGTAATGCCCCTATTTTTGATTACCGACAAATATTGCCCCCTTTAACTCACCTTGTTCATCAGTCAACGGGGCATAATATGTCTCGTAATCCCTGCCAAATAGTAGAGCCTCACCAGAGTATGAACATTTGCGCATCAATTGCGCGTAGCCGGGATTTTCCCGATCCAGCTTAGTATTGATTGCCGATTTGCCATCATTGGTCAGCAGATTGGTTTGTTTCCTTATAAAATCCAGGCCATCAAATGCAAAGATTGTCACTGCCGTCATCCTGTTTCTGGCGACTATCATGTAGATCGTCATGAGGATGCTTACAGCCAGTGCCAGCGCAAAAATCCCTGAAAAGATACGTAGCACAGTCTCGTAGGAACCGGTGGATTGATACAAATGAGCCACCATTTGTGGTCCAAAAACACCTGCTATCGCCCAGGCAGTGAGAACATATCCATGGATTGCGCCCAGTTCCTTGGTCCCGAACAAATCACCGATATAAGCTGGTAATGTTGCAAAACCACCTCCATACATGGTTAGTATTAAATACAGGACTATTTGAAATAGTAATATGCTGGTGATGCTGGGGAGAAAATAAAACGCGGCGATTTGCACAATAAAAAATAACGTGTAGGTATTAGCTCTGCCAAGAAAGTCGGAAAAAGATGCCCAGCCAATCCGGCCCAAGCCATTAAAGATAGACATTAATCCAACGACCGCGGCCACGCTCGACATCGAATCCATGGTGGCCGAGATGCAGGCTGCCGTCAGCGCCGGCGTGGGCGAGATGACGCAGTTCGAACAGCTCATGGCCCGCAGTGTCGAGGACACGGCCCGGCTGGCCGACCGGCTGGACGGCATCATCCATCGGGTGGAAGCGCTCGCGCCCCGACTGCAGATAGTGCGCGAAGGGATGCACCAGCAGTCCCAGGGGGCGGCA
>WVYN01000079.1 GCA_011772965.1 Gammaproteobacteria bacterium | reverse complement strand
CCGGCGTAGTCGCATAATACGCCAGGCCGATTCGTTCCAGGACATTCCGCCGCTCGCAGGTTGAAGCGGTACCAGCGAGCACGCATTGCTGTTCCAGGTTTTCGGAGACTGTTAAACCGGATTTGATGCCGCTCAGGTGGCCAATGAAAGCAAGGTTTTCGAAATATTCGCTCTCCAGATCCCGCACGTCTTTATCCTGCCAGTAGATGCAACCTTCATCCGGTCTTTTCAGGCCACAAAGGATACGCAGCAGGGTAGTTTTTCCGCTGCCGTTCGCTCCGAATACCTGCAGCACATCGCCGGGAACAAGATCGAAGCTGATGCCCTGAAAGAGTTCGTTTTCATTGAAAGCACAGGTCAGGTTATCAACCTTGAGAATGGCAGACATACTGTCTGTCCGGGCGCCTGTCACATTGATACTGTTAACCAAACTGTTCATCTCGGAATCTGGGAATAATCAGCAAGAGATAGTATCGACTGCCACAGGGACTGGCAAACTTCCGGTGAGCAGATGACTTAAATAATCAGAGACTAAATTTTTTATCATCTGACTAATGTTTAAGTATCACCAGTATTACTTCTCCCTCATGGAGCGTTGAACGAAACCTAAAACAGGATCCAGGAAGTATTCCAGGGCATTTCGGGGTGTGGTCTTGATGAAAACCTCTGCCGGCATACCCGCCTGTAATTCCAGGTCGCCAGCTTTTTTGAGGTTATCCGGCGGCACCCGGACATGCACCGTATAGTAAGGCGTATTGGTCTGTTCATCGACCAGGCGGTCAGCAGAAACATAGGTCACATTCCCTTCGACTGTTGGTGTAACACGCCGGCGAAAAGCCGTCAGACGGACATCAGCCAGAGAGTCATAATACACAGAAGCGATGTCTTCCGGGCGGACGCGTGCCTCGACCAACAGGTTCGCATTCTCGGGCACGATATCCAGGATCGGTTCACGGGGAGCAATTACCGCCCCAACGCTGGTGATCCTCAGATCCACGATCTCACCGGAGATAGGTGCCGTGATCCGCTGCCGTTCCTCGGCATCCTGCGCCGGGCGCAGCCGTTCTCTCAGATCAAAAATGCTGGCCGTAGTCTCGCGTAATTTGTTGGAAGCCTCCTGCTGGAATTCACTGCGCAGGGTCTCGGCACGCAGTTCCAGGTCTGAAATCTTTTGCCGGGCGCTCGCAAGTTCCGCCCGGTTTTCGGCACCGCGCGATACCAGTTCAGAACCAGTCCGCTCAAGTTCGATCATTCGGGTCTTGGGGATAAAGCCCTCCCCTATCAGTTTTTTGTTGAGTTCAGTCTCTGCCCGATGATGCCTCAGGGTTTCTTCATCGGCCTTTAATTGAGCCAGGCGTTCCTTGACCTCATTTTCGATGTCTTTAATCTGCCGACGGATCAACGACAGCTGATTGGTTAAAGCTTCACGCCGTATCCCGAAAACATTGGACTCACGCTGGAGCAACTCGGCGACACGGGGATCATCACCGCGATCTGTTAATTCTGGCGGGAAGCTGATTTCTTCTTCACCTGCCTGCTCCGCGGCCAGACGCGCAGCCTGGGCAAGTTCTGCATCAAGTTGGGTGCGCACCAGTTCATTACTGGCATCGACCCTAACATCCTTTAGGGTAATCAGCGTGTCACCTGCCTTTACCTTGCTGCCATCACGAACCAGTATCTCTCCAACAATCCCTCCCTCCTGGTGTTGCACCGTCTTACGGTTCATATCCACCTTGACATAACCAGGACTGATCACGGCACCCGAGAGCGGTGCAATGACGACCCAGGCAGTGACACCGATGATGAGCAGAATGACGCAGAGGATTCCAGTGACAATCAGTCGCCAGGGATTGTCGGCGCGGTCGACATTAACAGAGCCCTGGTCCGGGCCATCCGGTGGACCGGTTGTTGATTCGCTCGGACCAGCTACTGTGCCATTTTGATTGGGTTCTCCATTATCATCTCGCAGGAATTTTTCAACCTCTGGTTTGCCAGTCTCGGACTGACTGACGCGGGCCTCAGTACCATGATTAATTGAGCTTTCTTTTGCCGGATTATCTGATGCGGGGCTTGGCTGTGCTCTTGACTGCCGCTCTTCTCGGGCGAGCTCGATGGCTTTTTTAATGCGTTCCACTGGATTGAATGACCTTACTCAATATTANNTTGTAATCGCACAGTGGGATTATGATTGGGTTGAACTGCCACTCTTTTTTCAATACCTGCAGCTCGTTCCTCTGACGCGGCGGCCTCTTTGTCCCGACCAAGGTAGCGCTGCAGCCGGGCCAGGTTTTTGAGTTTAGCCGCAAAGTCAGGATGATCAGGTCCCAGAGTCTTTTCCAGAATCGCAAGTGCACGTTTCATCAGCGGCTCTGCTTCCGTGTATTTACCCTGTTTTTGATAGAGCAGCACCAGGTTATTAAGACTGATGTAGACATTACGATGTTCAGGACCCTGCGCCTTTTCAACGATATTAAGCACACGTCGATAAAGTACCTCTGCCTCTTTATATTTACTCTGTTTACGATAGAGCACAGCGAGGTTATTCAACACGGTTGCCAGATTGGGATGCTGGTCCCCCACGCTGTTTTCAAGGATGGCAATTGCACGCTTGTAGTTGGACTCGGCATCTTCAAACTTGCCCTGTGAGCGATAGACATTGGCAATGTTATTCAGGTTCTTGGCGAGCTGCGGATCCCGCGGCCAGAATTCCTCAATCTCATGTTTGTCCCTCAACTCTGATGGGAAAAGGCCACCACTGGTTTTATCGCTGATCACTTCGGCTATGATCCTTGCATTGATACTCCGCTGCTTCTCGGAAAAACCATAGACCAGCGCCATATCACAAAGCATGTTAATCAGCCTGGGTATGCCGCGGGTATGTTCATAGATCATCTCACAGGCAGCGGTTTCAAAGAGCGCGGTATTACCGCCGGCAACTTTCAAACGATGTTTAATATAATGATACGTCTCCTCTGCACTCAGTGCCTCAAGATGAAAATTTGCGGCAATCCGTTGGGCAAACTGTTCCAGCTTTGGTTGCCGCAGCATCTCTCGAAGCTCGGGTTGGCCCAGAAGGATCAGTTGCAAGACCTGATCCTTGTCGGAGTTGATATTGGACAACATGCGCAATTCTTCCAGGGTATCCAGATNNCCCCTGGCGTATTCCTTGATCAGGAATTTTACGAAGTTATCGTAGAGTTCAACCTTGGTCTTCTTCTGATAGGGCAAACCAAACGCAAGGGCGACCCAGGGCAATACGTCACCCAGTGTCTGGTGGGTATTGGCAATCAGTCCGACTGTGAAATTGGCTTCAAGTTTGTTTAACAGATGGCGGACCAAGCTGGTCTTCCCGGAGCCAATCTCACCGGTAATCACGGTGATACCGAGCTGCTCCATGATCCCATATTCCAGGGTTGCGAATGCATTACTGTGCTGTTTCCCGAGATAGAGGAAGGCCGGGTCTGGAAGCAGAGAAAAGGGTTTTTCTTTAAATTTGTAGAAGGATTCGTACATTATCTAATTCACTTATCAGTAATAAAGCGTCTTTGCCTTTTCTGTGGTACCACTTTGACTCCCTGCGGGGTGCGGCCCCATCGCCTGAAGCAGTTCAGAGGCAGGGCCGTATTTCTCGATGACCCCATCACGCAACAACAAGATGTTATCCATAGCCGAGAGCAACCGGGCACGGTGCGTAATAATAACCAAAGTGATGCCATTGGCTTTAATGCCCTGGATGGCATTCACCAGCGCTGTTTCACCTTCTGTATCCAGGTTTGAGTTCGGTTCATCGAGTACCACCAGGCACGGTTTACCATAGAGTGCCCGGGCCAGGGCGACGCGCTGCCTTTGCCCCGCGGAGATGAAGGCACCGCCTTCGCCAATAAAGGTGTCGTAACCGTGGGGCAAGCGCAGGATCATTTCATGAGCGCCGGCACGCCTTGCAGCATTAATGACTCCCGCAGAATCAACAGTGCCCATGCGGGCAATGTTCTCACTGACGGTGCCTGCGAAAAGCTCGACATTCTGAGGCAGGTAACCCACATACGGACCAAGACTTTGCCGTGGCCAGATGGCAATGTCCGCACTATCCAGACGCACAACCCCCATGGCCGGTTTCCAGAGGCCTACGATGAGGCGTGCGAGTGTCGATTTGCCTGCGGCGCTTGGCCCGACAATGGCCAGTGATTCACCCGGTTTTAAATGAAATGAGACTTGCTTGATTATCGGCCGTTCCTGACCACGAAAGCCAAACACCACACGCTCAAGAGAAAGATCACCCTTGGGTGCGGGCAACTCAGTCAAACTTTCTTCATCTGGTTCGTTAGCCAGCATCTCATCCAGGCGGCCGTAGGCGCTGCGGGCCTCGACCAGGCCTTTCCAACCTGCTATCGCGGCCTCAACGGGGGCAAGTGCCCGACCCATCAGGATAGTTGCCGCAATCATAACGCCTGCCGTGGCTTCCTGATTAATCACCAGCCAGGCACCTGTCGCCAACATGCCCACTTGCAGGAGTTGGCGCGTCACCTTCGTAGTACTGGTGAGCGCACTCGCAAAGCGGCTTGCTTGCAATTGCTTCTCCAGGCCTTTACGGCTGAAATTCGACCAGCCCCGGGCCAGGTTATCCTCCATTCCCAGCGTACGGGCCACCTCGGCATTGGTAATGCTTTGATCGGCGAACCGCCCCGCCCTGCGTGACTCTGCCTGCATCTCTTCCAGAGGCTGACGTGAGAGTTTTTCATTGAGAATGGCAAAGCACAGCATCAGGATAGCGCCGCCCAGAGCCACCCAGCCCAGCAAGGGATGAAACAGGTAAATGATCAGCACATAAATCGGCACCCAGGGGGAATCAAACAGCGCAATGATGCCGGGGCCGGTCAGGAAGGCCCTGAGTGAATTGACATC
>WVYN01000085.1:342-1707 GCA_011772965.1 Gammaproteobacteria bacterium | reverse complement strand
ATTATCGCGCGGTGAATACGTCCCTGCTCCTTGCACACACCGCCCGTCGTTTCATTGAAGTGGGCTTTTAGCGAGGCGATGTCTTATTGGCATTGTCGAACTTGAGGTCCGTGACAAGGGAAAAGTCGTAACAAGGTGACCGTAGGGGAACCTGCGGTCGGATCACCTCCTTAGACAAGGAAATGTGCCGGATGCGCATAATCTTCACGTCAATTCATCGATGCAATGCATCACGAAAGTGATGTATGAAGGATGTAGCAGGTTCTCTGCCAGGAGACTTGCAATGATCATCGTGCATAGTCGTGTAATATGTGGCTGAATTTGCCGGTGTAAAGACGCCAATAGGAGGATTGCTAGGCTTGAGGAGAGATGAAGGACGTGGCAAGCTGCGATAAGCTCGGGGTAGGCGCACGCATCCTATGATCCCGAGATTTCCGAATGAGAATCTTACACTTTTGTGTACTCCATTACAATGGTAGTGGAGGTCGAACCGTGGGAATTGAAGCATCTTAGTACCACGAGGAAAAGAAATCAATTGAGNNTGAATCCTTCGGGAGATGTGGTGTTTTGGTATGATAATATGGAATCCTGAATCACAGCTGAAGTGATCTGAAACGTTTTGGCATAGAGGGTGATACCCCCGTAAGCGAAGTGTGAAGGGTCCTATTCATACCAGAGTAGTTGTCCTTGGTAGTGGGCAATGAATATGGGTGAAAGTAGCATCCGAGGCTAAATATCTCTCAAGACCGATAGTGGACTAGTACCGTGAGGGAAAGCTGAAAAGTACCCCGGAAGGGGGGCGAAAAGTGCATGAAACCTATTGGTTACAGACGTGCGTGGCATGAAAGGTGATTCTTTCAGGTTGGAGGTTCTAGCAATAGAGCTAAAGACCTGATCTCCAAATCATCAGTGTCACGCGTTCCGTCTCGAAACACGGGCCAGGGAGCTAACTGTCATGGCAAGCTTAAACCCTAAAAGGTGGAAGCGAAGGGAAACCAAGTTCTCGCAGCATTGTGAGGAGAAGCGTGTGAAAGTGCGTTAAGTCATGGCGGCTAGGCTAGAAGCCAGTCGATCTATTCCTGAGCAAGATGAAGGCGGGCGAAAGCCCGCTGGAGGTCTGCAGCAGTTCTGACGTGCAAATCGTTTGTGTGACTTGGGAATAGGGGTCAAAAACCAATCTAGACTGGCGCTCGCTAGTTCCAACCGAAGCGTCTCGCAGGGCGTGCTTTGTGGAGATAGTGTTTCCGGTAGAGCACTGATAGGGTGGCGCGGGGAAGAAATTCCTCACCATCTCTTCAAACTCCGAACGGATATACATCGTAGAAGCAAGGACACGGGTTCATGTGGCGTAAGGCTCATGACCGA
>WVYN01000085.1:0-247 GCA_011772965.1 Gammaproteobacteria bacterium | reverse complement strand
GTGTTCTCGCCAAGACAGCAGGGAGGTAAGCTCAGAAGCAGCTATCCTTTAAAAAGTGTGTAACAACTTACCTGCCGAGGGGGGATGCCTCAAAAACGGACGGGGCTAAAGCAAAGTACCGATACTTTAGATAATCATCAATGGATGATTCGTGGTAGGTTGGCGTAGTGATTGGGTCGAAGCAGGGCGGTGACGTCCTGTGGACCGGTTTCTATTGCAGATCCTGGCGGCAGTAACAGCATAGTAT
>WVYN01000042.1:297-1079 GCA_011772965.1 Gammaproteobacteria bacterium | reverse complement strand
GATCGCCGGTGCGCTCGAGCTGCAGCTCCTCGCCGTTATGGAGGGTCACCCTGGCGCGCTGGGCGCCGCGCTCTTCGCGGCCGGGGGGCACGATCGAGGCGATCAGGCCGAAGGGGATGGTGTAGTCCACGCCCTGGGATGGGGCGTCGAGCGTCTCGGTGGTCTCGCTCTCGTCGAGGTCGTAGACCAGCCGGCCGGTGAGGCGGCGGCCGGCGCGGGTGGTGACGCTGCCCGTGAGCGGGCGCCCCGGCGGGAAGTCGCCGTAGGCGGGGCCGCTGCCGCCGGGGCTGAAGTCGACGCGCTCGAAGGCGTCCCAGGAGATCAGCACCCGGCCGTAGCGCCGGTCGTCGACGTAGATCCCGCGGTTGCCGTGGCCGACTTCGCGGGTGTCGGAGAGCACGATCTCGCGGCCGTCGAGCAGCGTCACCAGGGAGCTGTCGCGCGAGTGGCGCGCGATGGAGCGGATGGTGTCGAAACGCAGGCTGAGCTCACCGTCGGCGGTGCGGCCGTCGAGCTCGTCCGTGCCGACGCACTCCTCCCGGTCCCACTGGACGAAGCCGGTGAAGTCGCCCTGCCGCGTGCGCACGGTACCGTGCAGCCGGTAGGGGGCGGCGCCTAGCGAGGGGGTGGGGAGGAGCTCGATCGTGCGGATCCGCCACTCGTCGAAGTCCACGACACCGCGCCTGCCGTCCCACACTCGCACGCCGTCGGCGAGGTCGTCGGCGGAGAAGCGGTCGAGGTCGAACACGGTCCCGCTCTTGAGAGTCACCCGCATGTCGCGA
>WVYN01000042.1:0-219 GCA_011772965.1 Gammaproteobacteria bacterium | reverse complement strand
CCGAGGATCTCGATCGTGCGGCGCTCCTTGAGCTGCTCGGGCGGCGCGTGGGCGACCCAGGGATTCTCGTCCTTGAAGCCGTTGAAGTAGTCGCCCCAGAACGCCTCCTCGTCGCCCCCCCAGCGCAGCCGCCCCTCGTAGGTGGCGCCGTCATCGGTGGTGATCCGGCCGTAGAGGAAGCCCTGGTGGGCCTCCGACGCCGGGTGGGTCTCCGCCGCC
>WVYN01000073.1 GCA_011772965.1 Gammaproteobacteria bacterium | reverse complement strand
CCCTGTTCACTGCGACCCGCCACAGCTCCGTCCGCAGGAACTTCACCATAGCAGGCACACCTTCTCCCGAAGTTACGGTGTCAATTTGCCGAGTTCCTTAACCAGAGTTCTCTCAAGCGCCTTGGTATACTCTACCCGTCTACCTGTGTCGGTTTGCGGTACGGTCACCTATACTACTCGCTACGAGGCTTTTCTTGGAAGCATGGGATCAGCCACTTTGTGTCCCTTACGGGACTCGTCATCACCTCTCGGCGTTTGAATGGTCCGCCGGATTTGCCTAGCGCACCCGCCTACAGGCTTGAACCGGGACGTCCAACACCCGGCTCGGCTACCCTTCTCCGTCCCCCCTTCGCTGATAACGCAGCATGGGTGGTGCAGGAATATTAACCTGCTTTCCATCGCCTACGCCTTTCGGCCTCGGCTTAGGAACCGACTAACCCTGGGAAGATTAACTTTACCCAGGAAACCTTAGACTTACGGCGAATAGGTTTCTCACCTATTTTATCGCTACTCATGTCCGCATAAGCACTTCCAGGACCTCCACCCGTCCTTACGGTCGGGCTTCGCAGGCGACTGGAACGCTCCCCTACCGCTCATTTGGAGCCGAAGCTCCAAACAAACCCGCAGCTTCGGTAATGGACTTAGCCCCGTTACATTTTCGGCGCGGACTCACTCGACCAGTGAGCTGTTACGCTTTCTTTAAAGGATGGCTGCTTCTAAGCCAACCTCCTGGTTGTCTGTGCATTTCCACATCCTTTTCCACTTAGCATATATTAGGGACCTTAGCTGGCGATCTGGGTTGTTTCCCTCTCGACGATGGAACTTATCTCCCACCGACTGACTCCCGTGATTAGGCAAGACGGCATTCGAAGTTTGGTTGGGTTTGGTATCCCGGTAAGGACCCTAGCCCATCCAGTGCTCTACCTCCGTCCGCTAGACACGAGGCTATACCTCAATATATTTCGGGGAGAACCAGCTATCACGGAATTTGATTAGCCTTTCACTCC
>WVYN01000005.1:303-3559 GCA_011772965.1 Gammaproteobacteria bacterium | reverse complement strand
TGAATCCTTGACAATTGAGTCAGTCAAACAACCGGTCAGGACGGGTGAGGCTATTGAATCTCTGCCCAAATCAGGTGCGGCCGAAACAGGCCGCCCGGATCCTGTCGAGATCCAGTCTGCTTACCAGTCTGCATTCCGCCTGCTGAAACAAGCGGAATATGATCAGGCAATAACTGCCTTCAGCCTTTTTTTACAGGAGTACCCAAACAGCCAGTACGCGGACAATGCCAGATACTGGATGGGCGAGGCCTATTTCGTGACCCGGCGTTTCGGCCAGGCTATTACCGAATATCGGACATTACTTGATGACTTCCCTGACAGCCGGAAGGCACCCGTAGCCATGCTCAAGATTGGCCACAGTTACCGGGAGCTGGGTCAGAATGAAGAATCAAAACAATATTACCGAATGCTCGTAGAAAAATATCCCGATACTTCAGCGGCCAAAGACGCGGCCAGGGAACTCGAACAAACATAAATACGGTACACATTTGGCAAGTCTGCTAAAATTTGGCTATGCCATCACCTCGTACAACACGCCAGGATATCCATGAAATCCTGTGTAAGACATTAAAGGTCAATGAGATCTTTTTCTCTCTACAGGGAGAAACCCGCTTTATTGGCCTCCCAACCATTTTTATACGCCTGACAGGTTGTCCCCTGCGCTGCAATTATTGTGATACCGACTATGCATTTCATGATGGCGAGAAGATGACGATAGAGAATATCCTCCAAAATATTAGCAACTATCGAACCAGATATGTGACAGTGACCGGTGGAGAACCACTGGCACAAAAACATTGCCACGACCTGTTAACCTTGTTATGTGATGAAGGGTTTGATGTTAGTCTGGAGACCAGCGGCGCAATTTGTGTTGAACATGTTGATGAGAGGGTATACAAGATCCTTGATATTAAAACACCGGCATCCGGGGAGTCTGACAAGAACAATTTTAATAACCTTCAATATATTAAAGATTCCGATCAAATTAAATTTGTTATTGTTGATAAATTTGATTATCAGTGGTCACGCGACATAATCAAGGAACATCAACTAAATGAACGATGCGAAATTCTGTTTTCTCCTGCTTATGAGACTCTTGATCCGGAGAAACTTGCTGGCTGGATACTACAAGACCAGTTGCCAGTACGGATGCAGATACAACTACACAAGTATATCTGGGGGGATGTACCTGGCAGATAGTCCAGCGTTGTTCAACTCCTGCTAACATGACCCAAGGGAAAAAAGCAATTGTCCTGCTATCGGGTGGTCTTGACTCAAGCACACTGTTGGCACTGGCTATTGATCAGGGCTATGACTGCTACACCATTAGTTTTGATTATGGGCAACGGCATAATGCAGAGTTGACTGCATCCACGAAGATAGCTGAATTGTTCGGAGTGAATGAACACAGGGTTATCAAGCTTAGTCTGAGCGAATTTGGTGGTTCAGCTCTTACTGATAATTCCATATCCGTTCCGGAAACAAGGTCCGAAGGAATTCCGATAACTTATGTTCCGGCACGTAATACCATTTTCTTGAGTTATGCGCTGGCCTGGTCTGAAGTAATCAATGCCTATCATATCTTTATCGGGGTTAATGCCGTGGATTATTCCGGTTATCCGGATTGTCGCCCGGAGTACATCAACGCATTCCAGGAAATGGCAAAGTTGGCAACAAAAGCTGGTGTAGAAGGTCAGGCAGTTGAAATACATACGCCATTGATAAACCTCTCAAAGACTGACATCATCAGGACTGGAACAAGATTGGGTGTGGATTACTCACAAACAGTCTCTTGTTATCAGGCGGATCATCAGGGCTACGCGTGTGGCAAGTGTGATTCGTGTTTTCACCGGAAAGAGGGATTCAGAGAGGCCGGTATACCCGACCCCACTATTTACTGGGACTAATCTATTTCAACCAACGGCAGATGAGCAATTTCCTGAAATTGCTGTTCAACTGTTTTTCTTCTGCTGCGTCGGAAGTGTTTCCGAAAAACATTATCTGGTTCCTGAGCCTGAAAACCAGTATTTTTGGTCAGATCCTTGCGGACAAAAAAACTGTTAACACCGTGACTATCACAACCTAGAAGATCATATCCTTTCCTGTTCCCCAGTTTCTTTAAAGCAACCAGGGATGCGCCATGATAGTATGAGGAATAATTCTGGTTATTTTCTAGCGCATCCTTAGGGATGGTGACTGAGCGGCAGGGCCCAAATGACGCATTGTATTCTATAATAACTATTTTTGGATTGTACCCATCGACTGCCTCCCAGACCCAATAATCATAACTATCGATATCAATCGATAATATGTCCAGATCATTGGGTGCTTTAGCGTGATATAGAATTTCATTTATATTCGATGGAGTTACCTTCTGGTTAATGATCATTGTCCTATTACTTGCACCCTGCTCCACAAAATACAATTTGCCTTTTTCAGTCCATTTTTTTGAGGCCTCTATCAATAACCCCTGCCAACCATAGTTTAGAATCAGGTTGGCACTGTTACATTCCCTGCCATCTTCAGTACCAATCTCGACAATATAATGTCTATCAACACCTATTCGGGAAGCCAGAAACAATATGATTCCATCTTCTCCATTTTGTGAAAAGCGACTGAATTCATAGGCATTAATCTCAGGTCCAAAACCGGGTGCAAGTAAACCGGGATACAACTCCAGATAGTTTTGATTACCTAGACGCCCAAGAACACGATGGTCCTCCTGCAACCGCTCCTGAAAGCGGTAACCCAGAAGCAACTTGCGTAAATAATTTTTCAGGCCTGATGACATCTAGATTTTTTCTGTTTGTCTTGCGTTAATAAGGTTTCTGCTATTTACAAATATTATTAAGATCAAACACCAAAGAAAAGATGACCAATACGAGCTGTAAAAAGCCATGTGTGTATTAAATGGAAAGATAACAACTATCATGCAAAGGATTGATGGAAAAAATTGACTAATTTTGGTAAATCGCTTGATATAAAAATAGAAAACCCCTATTGCTGAAAGGAGACCGAAAAGACCGATTAGTCCTGTTTCTACAAGTATTTCAAGATACATCTGATGAGGATGGGCTGGCATTCGTCCAGTCCAAACGTCATTTTCACCCGAATAATCGTCATATGAATAGCGAAAACCTCTTGGACCAATACCATTGACCCAGTGATCATTGATAATTGCGATAGAGGCTTTCCAAATAGGTAATCGATGCGACGTCGCTTGATCAATCTTTTCATATTCACCACTGAATAATTG
>WVYN01000005.1:0-167 GCA_011772965.1 Gammaproteobacteria bacterium | reverse complement strand
CCCCTTCTGCCGCTCATCAAAATCACAACAACTAATGGAACGAGTAACAACCAAAGCCATTCAGATCGTCTGCTCCGTAGAAAAATAAAATCAATATATAACGGGGAAAGAGCGGCCAAAATATGTGCGATGGTAAAACGAGGGTAAAACATGCCGGTTACATGGCC
>WVYN01000016.1 GCA_011772965.1 Gammaproteobacteria bacterium | reverse complement strand
AAACGCTTTCCCCCGGGCAAGGAGCTGGATCCGCCTGATCTGATCCTGGGCGCAGGCCACAAAACCCACCTGCCCATGCTCTGTGCCAAACGTGCCTATGGTGGAAAAACCGCGGTGATAATGAAACCTTCCCTGCCACTCTCCTGCTTTGACCTTGCCCTCATCCCTTCACACGATAATCCGGCGGAAAGAAATAACACCCTGATCACAGAAGGTGCCATGAACCTGGTAACGCCTTCGAACAAACATGATCAAGAACGAGGTGTAGTAATGATAGGTGGGCCATCAAAACATTATGGCTGGGACAAACAGTCCATGTTGGATCAACTCAATACGATATTTAAAAAGCAGAAAGACATTCAATGGGTCCTTACTGATTCACCAAGAACGCCTGAAAGCTTTTCCAATACATTGGCGTCGTTGCACTATGACAACGTTAAGTTTCAACCTTGGAATGGTGTAGATCGCAACTGGCTACCTGAGGAGATCTCCAAAGCTGGCGTGGCCTGGGTAAGTGAAGACAGCATTTCCATGGTCTATGAATCTCTAACGGCAGGAACAACGACCGGTATACTCCAGGTTCCAGTGAAGAAACCGCGAAAGGTATTTGACAATATTAAACACCTGGAGAATAAAAACTTGGTTGTCCGATTTCACAACTGGGTAAAACTTAGAAAGATGCCCGCCGTGTCCGCCGGTTTGAACGAGGCGGACCGTGCAGCATCCTGGATCCTGAATAGTTTGTATCAGATATAACCGCTTCACCGGTAATGGGGACATGACACGTCTAACGGTATTGCAGGTACTTCCAGCACTCGATGGCGGCGGCGTGGAACGTGGCACCCTCGAGGTAGCAGGCGAACTCGTAAGCCGGGGCCATCGATCACTGGTAGTCTCCGCCGGAGGGCGGATGGTGAAAGAACTGGTCAATGCTGGCAGCAAACACATAGCCTTGCCAATTGGCCATAAGTCATTGCTGACCCTAAGGCTCATCCCGACACTCAGGCGTATTATCCGGGAAGAAAACATATCGATACTTCATGCCCGCTCCCGACTCCCGGGCTGGATAAGCTATCTAGCCTGGGACAGTCTGGGAGAAAATGAAAAACCTCGATTCATTACCACAGTTCATGGGCTTTATTCAGTAAACGCCTATAGCAGGATCATGACGAAAGGAGAAAAAGTCATTGCAGTTTCTGACACAGTTAAAGACTATATTCTGGAAAACTATCCCGGGGTCGATCCCGGGATAATCGAGGTAATTCACCGCGGGATCGACCCGGACCTTTATTTTCCTGAATACAGGCCGCCGGATGAATGGTTGCAGGAATGGTATTCACGCTATGGCGAACTTAAGGATAAATTCATTGTGACTTTACCTGGCAGGATTACCCGGCTGAAGGGCCATGAAGATTTTCTGGTAATTATCAAAGCGCTTATAGAACAAGGGATTCCGATACATGGACTGATCATTGGTGACGCACACCCTAAAAAGATGCGATACAGTGAAGAATTGGTACAGAAAACCAGTCGTTTCGGCATCCAGAACCATATCACTTTCACTGGCCACAGAGATGATCTCAGAAACATCATGTCAACATCTTCTGTGGTCTTGTCTCTCTCACATAAGCCCGAGGCCTTTGGCAGAACCGTGCTAGAGTCTTTATGTCTTGGCACTCCAGTAATTGGCTACAATCATGGTGGTGCTTCTGAAATAATGGCGAAACTATTTCCGGAGGGAAGAATCCCGGTGGGAGATTGTGTAGAAGCAAAAGAGAAACTCATTGAAATTTATAAAAACCACCCCGTGCCTATCAAAAAGAATCCCTATACCTTATCGTCGATGCTTGATAAAACCATTCATCTTTATGAAAAGGCTGTGGGGAAAACTAATTAATGATTTTAATTTCAACACAATGCTTCCATCCGATCACCGGTGGCATTGAGAACCTGATGTATAATCTTGCGCTAAACCTTTCAGTGTCCGGTTATGGGGTAAGAGTCTTTGCCGATTCTGCCAAAGGAGATAAAGAGCATGATTTGAACCAACCTTTCGAAGTTACTCGTTTTTCAGGGTTTAAACCGATCAGGAGGAGAAAAAAGGCATTCAATGTCCAGAAACAAATGATACAAAACAATGTTCTTATATGTGATTCCTGGAAGAGCCTAGAATTTATTAGCCCTAATTCAAATGCCCTGATTATTTGCCTGTCTTACGGCACCGAACTGCCCAATAAACCAACACAAAAAAAATTGCACCGTATTTCATCTGCACTTTCAAAAGCCAATAAGATTATCGCAATTTCACGCTATACCGCGTCTCGACTTACACCATTTTTAAATAACCAAAACAACATTCAAATAATCAATCCTGGACTGAGCCGACCTTCAAATCCCGGGCCTATCGAATTGAACTATGTAAAAAATCAATTAGCGGGCTCTGGTCCAGTATTAGTAAGTGTTGGCAGGCTTGAAAAACGAAAAGGATTCGACACAATAATAAAGATATTGCCTCACTTACTACATGATTTCCCAAACCTTGTATATGTTATAATAGGCGAAGGGTCACAAAAATCTTTACTCAAAAAATTATCATGTGACCTCGGCATTAGCAAAAACGTTATGATACTCGGATATCAGGAAACTCTTTTGCGTAACGCCTGGTTAAAAAAATCGGATATATTTGTCCTTCCTGCCAGACAAGAAAAAAATGATGTCGAAGGGTTTGGCATTGTATTTATTGAAGCAGGCTGGTTCTGTATCCCCTCTGTTACAGGAAATACTGGTGGAGCCTGTGAAGCAGTAATAAATGGGCAGACAGGGCTGGTCTGTAATGGCGAATCACAGGCGTCAGTCTTGGAAGGTATACGTAAACTTCTTGGAGACACTGCCTTAAGAAGTCAGATGGGAAAAAATGCACGGGATCGCGCCCGGTCCTTGTTATGGGAAAACGTGATCGAGGATTACGTCAAGCTAATTGAGGGAAACCTAATAGACCAGTAAGGCCGTTTCATTTCCCAATACAAAACTCGGAAAATATTTTCCCCAGCAAATCATCACTGCTAAATTCACCGGTTATTTCTTCTAGTGCACGGTGTGCCTCGCGCAGATCTTCGGCCAGAAGTTCGGGAGCCTGGTACCCTTCATGGGCAGACAGTGCTTTCTGCAGAATTTCTTTTGACCTGGACAAGGCATCCAGATGGCGGCGCCTGGCCA
>WVYN01000034.1:2495-2620 GCA_011772965.1 Gammaproteobacteria bacterium | reverse complement strand
CCACCGACACTGGCGTGCCAGCTTCAAAGTCTCCCACCTATCCTACACATGCTGTCCCGAATATCACTGCCAAGCTGTAGTAAAGGTTCACGGGGTCTTTCCGTCTTGCCGCGGGTAGACGGCAT
>WVYN01000034.1:376-2435 GCA_011772965.1 Gammaproteobacteria bacterium | reverse complement strand
GGAATTTCGCTACCTTAGGACCGTTATAGTTACGGCCGCCGTTTACCGGGGCTTCGGTTCACCGCTTCGCCTCCGAAGAAGCTAACAGTTCCCCTTAACCTTCCGGCACCGGGCAGGCGTCAGACCCTATACGTCCTCTTGCGAGTTTGCAGAGTGCTGTGTTTTTAGTAAACAGTCGCTACCGCCATTTCTCTGCGACCCCCTTCGGCTCCACGTGCGAATCGCTTCACCTAATGGGGGCACACCTTCTCCCGAAGTTACGGTGTCATTTTGCCGAGTTCCTTAACCAGAGTTATCTCAATCGCCTGAGCATTCTCAGCCCACCCACCTGAGTCGGTTTACGGTACGGTCACCTATTATCTGAAGCTTAGAGGCTTTTCTTGGAAGCATGGGATCAACCACTTTGCGAGCTTAAAGCTCTCGTCATCACATCTCAGCGTTGTATAGAAGAGCGGATTTGCCTACTCTTCCCGCCTACATGCTTGAACCGGGACGTCCAACACCCGGATGGCCTACCCTTCTCCGTCCCCCCATCGCAACAACAGGTGGTACAGGAATATTAACCTGTTTCCCATCGACTACGCCTTTCGGCCTCGCCTTAGGGGCCGACTAACCCTGCGCAGATTACCTTGACGCAGGAAACCTTGGGTTTTCGGCGTGCGGGTTTCTCACCCGCATTTTCGTTACTCATGTCAGCATAAGCTCTTGTAGTTCCTCCAGCCGTCCTCACGGTCGACCTTCAGCGGTTGCTACAATGCTCCCCTACCGCTCATATCTTAAGATATAAACCCGCAGCTTCGGTGATGTGCTTGAGCCCCGTTACATTTTCGGCGCGGGCCCACTTGACCAGTGAGCTATTACGCTTTCTTTAAAGGGTGGCTGCTTCTAAGCCAACCTCCTGGTTGTCTAAGCATTCCCACATCCTTTTCCACTTAGCACATACTTAGGGACCTTAGCTGGCGATCTGGGTTGTTTCCCTCTCGACTACGGAGCTTATCACCCGCAGTCTGACTCCCGTGNNTCCGAGTTTGATTAGCCTTTCACTCCTATCCACAGGTCATCCCCTCAGTTTTCAACCTAAGTGGGTTCGGGCCTCCACGAAGTGTTACCTTCGCTTCACCCTGCCCATGGATAGATCACCCGGTTTCGGGTCTACTCCCAGCAACTGAATCGCCCTATTAAGACTCGCTTTCGCTACGGCTCCACCTAACGGCTTAACCTCGCTGCTGAGCGTAACTCGCTGACTCATTATGCAAAAGGCACGCGGTCACACTGGCCGAAGCCATAGTGCTCCCACTGCTTGTAGGCACACGGTTTCAGGTACTATTTCACTCTCCTCACCGGAGTTCTTTTCACCTTTCCCTCACGGTACTATGCGCTATCGGTCATCGGGTAGTATTTAGCCTTGGAAGATGGTCCTCCCAGATTCCCACAGGATTTCACGTGTCCCGTGGTACTCGGGGACACCCTAGGGTGAATCAGAATTTCGCTTACGGGGCTATCACCCACTATGGCGGCACTTTCCAGAGCCTTCAGCTATTCTTCATCAATCCCACGTTGGGGCCCCACAACCCCGGCATCACCGTAGTGATGCCGGTTTGGGCTAGTCCGCGTTCGCTCGCCGCTACTGACGGAATCTCTATTGATTTCTTCTCCTGCAGGTACTTAGATGTTTCAGTTCCCTGCGTTCGCCTCATACACCTATGTATTCAGTGCACGATGACAGGGCATGACCCCTGCCGGGTTTCCCCATTCGGAAATCTCCGGATCAAAGCCTGTTTAGCGGCTCCCCGAAGCTTATCGCAGCTTACCACGTCCTTCATCGCCTCCTGACGCCAAGGCATCCACCATACGCCCTTAGTAGCTTGACCATAAAAAAGTCTTATAACTACTAGTTTGCTTATGGTATTGCCACAGACACTTAGCGTGTCTGCATTTTTGTGCATCAATTATGTACTCTATGCAATTGTCAAAGAACGAAAACTTATTATCGACATGGGCTTTCTGGAACATCGAAACCCCACCAAAATTCTGGTGGAGGTGAACGGGATCGAACCGA
>WVYN01000034.1:0-214 GCA_011772965.1 Gammaproteobacteria bacterium | reverse complement strand
ACTAGCCCACATGTCTTAATTTTCCGTACTGTCAAAGAACAGGACCTCTTGTTGCCAAGAGGCCCGGGTCTCTCAAAACTAAATAGCAGATATTTTGTGATGGTTTGCTGGTTCACATCCAGACAAGCTGAATGACTGACCATAGGATGCCTCTGTCTTACGACAGGGATGGCTCCTTAGAAAGGAGGTGATCCAGCCGCAGGTTCCCCTACGG
>WVYN01000070.1:1136-1318 GCA_011772965.1 Gammaproteobacteria bacterium | reverse complement strand
GGTGAAGGAACTAGGCAAATTGGTACCGTAACTTCGGGAGAAGGTACGCCTCTGCTGGTGATGAGACTTGCTCTCTGAGCTGGTGGGGGTTGCAGTGACCAGGTGGCTGCGACTGTTTACTAAAAACACAGCACTCTGCAAACTCGTAAGAGGACGTATAGGGTGTGACGCCTGCCCGGTGC
>WVYN01000070.1:0-1028 GCA_011772965.1 Gammaproteobacteria bacterium | reverse complement strand
TGGTACTCGCTCAGGTAAGCTGAGCAGTGACAATTCATGCGGTGCGGACAATCAGCAGGAAAGATTCCTGGTATGACTTCACTGAACGTCAACGAGATTCCCGACCGAATCGGCTATTACCTTGCTGGTTTTGCCGATGGTGAAGGGAGTTTCAACACGTCATTTCGACGTCGCAAAGATTATTCACAGCCGTGGAAAATCTCTCTGTGTTTCAACGTCTCGCAAAAAGACAAGGTTATTCTGGCTTTGTTCAAGCGACACCTGAAATGCGGGACACTGCGATCGAGGAAGGACGGCGTTTGGTATTACGAAGTCAACAACTTCACAGCGATTCAAGAGAACGTGATTCCGTTTTTCGACAGGTTCGGTTTTCTGTCGGCCAAGAANNATGGTGAGCATCTCAACCTGAAGGGTATCCGGAAGATCCTCGAGATTCGCAAGGTCATGAACGATGGAGGTGTTGGGAGACGAAAGTACTCCGACGCCGAGATCATCAAGGCCGTGAAGGCAGGAAAATCCTCAGAGACTACACGCCAGGCACTTTCGCATCGTTAACCGATGCCGTCTGATGCTAAAAGTGAAGATATAGTCCGATCTGCGTAGCGATATGCAGCGTTTAAGTTCCTTGGCTACCGCTTGAACCGATCCGGCCGCATGGTCGGGGGTAACAAAGGATGAACGGTCCTAAGGTAGCGAAATTCCTTGTCGGGTAAGTTCCGACCTGCACGAATGNNCCTGCACGAATGGCGTAACGATGGCCACACTGTCTCCACCCGGGACTCAGTGAAATTGAAATCGCTGTGAAGATGCAGTGTACCCGCGGCTAGACGGAAAGACCCCGTGAACCTTTACTACAGCTTCGCACTGAACTTTGAGCCTGCTTGTGTAGGATAGGTGGGAGGCTTTGAAGCGGGGACGCCAGTTCTCGTGGAGCCAACCTTGAAATACCACCCTGGCATGTTTGGAGTTCTAACCCAGGCCCGTTATCCGGGTCGGGGACAGTGTATGGTGGGTAGTTTGACTGGGGC
>WVYN01000055.1:337-1480 GCA_011772965.1 Gammaproteobacteria bacterium | reverse complement strand
CGTTCGATCAGATCGACAAGGCTCCGGAGGAGAAGGAGCGTGGGATCACGATTGCGACGGCGCACGTGGAGTATCAGACGGAGAATCGTCACTACGCGCACGTGGATTGTCCGGGTCATGCGGACTACGTGAAGAACATGATCACGGGTGCGGCGCAGATGGACGGNNGGGTGCGGCGCAGATGGATGGAGCGGTGTTGGTGGTGAGTGCGGCGGATGGGCCGATGCCGCAGACGCGGGAGCACGTGTTGTTGGCGCGGCAGGTGAACGTGCCGCACATCGTGGTGTTCTTGAACAAGGTGGACCAGGTGGACGACGAGGAGTTGCTGGAGCTGGTGGAGCTGGAGGTTCGGGAGCTGTTGAGCAACTACGAGTTTCCGGGGGACGACATTCCGATCGTGAAGGGTTCGGCGCTGAAGGCGTTGGAGAATCCGGGGGACGACGAGGCGAACAGGTGCGTCGACGAGCTGTTGGAGGCGTTGGACGCGTCGATTCCGGAGCCGGAGCGGGCGTTGGACAAGCCGTTTTTGATGCCGATCGAGGACGTGTTTTCGATCACGGGTCGTGGGACGGTGGTGACGGGTCGTGTGGAGCAGGGGATGGTGAAGACGGGCGACGAGGTGGAGATCGTCGGGATCCGGGACACGCAGAAGACGGTGGTGACGGGCGTGGAGATGTTCCGGAAGCTTCTGGACGAGGGTCAGGCCGGGGACAACATGGGCTGTCTGCTGCGCGGGACGGGGAAGGACGAGGTGGAGCGGGGTCAGGTGCTGGCGAAGCCCGGGACGATCACGCCGCACACGAAGTTCAAGGCGCAGGCGTACATCCTGACGAAGGAGGAGGGGGGTCGTCACACGCCGTTTTTCAACGGGTATCGGCCGCAGTTCTATTTTCGGACGACGGACGTGACGGGGGTGGCGAATCTGCCGGAGGGGACGGAGATGGTGATGCCCGGGGACAACGTGGAGATGACGGTGGAGCTGATCACGCCGATCGCGATGGACAAGGAGCTGCGCTTCGCGATCCGCGAGGGCGGCCGCACGGTGGGCGCCGGCGTCGTCGCCGAGATCATCGAATAGCGAGTAGAGCGCCCGTGGCGCGGAGTGGAAAGCAATGGCGGATTTGAATTCCCAGAAGATCCGAA
>WVYN01000055.1:0-193 GCA_011772965.1 Gammaproteobacteria bacterium | reverse complement strand
ATCTGGGGCTCGGGCAGCTGATTCGGTTGATCCTCCCGTCGTGATGCAGGAGAAGGGCGGCGCCGCGGAGAGCTCGATGGCGAAGCAGTGGTACATCGTTCACACCTATTCCGGCCACGAGACCAAGGCCATGCAGGCGCTGCTCGAGCGCGCGAAGGCCATGGGCAAGGAGGACATGTTCGACGAGGTCCTC
>WVYN01000027.1:465-1026 GCA_011772965.1 Gammaproteobacteria bacterium | reverse complement strand
ACTTTATGCTACGGCTAAATCCATAAACGGATACTAAATTGACAATCCCTTCACTTGGGTTTGTATGATGTGGTAGGGTGTCAACCTTTTTTGTCTAATCCCTTACCTGGTGCAATTCAGATAAAATCCCCATAAGAGGAACCAAACCAAAAGTTTGGTCCCTAGAATATATCAATTGATGCTCTTTATGGGATTTGAAATTATTTTTTGGGAAGGATGATAATTTTTAATTCTTAGTAAAAGATAAAAAAATCATGAAGAAAAAAGAAACTAAAAATTGGGAAAAAGAACTACTTGATGAAGTAAAAGTTTGGAAAAAACAACTTCAAGTTGAAGCAAAAGCTTGGACAAGGCGTTTGGAAGTATTAGAAAAAAGATTAGAAAAAGAGTTAAAATCTAAAAAATAACAATATTAAGCCGAATTACAATTTAGTCCCTGCTGAAAGATATACAAATCCGCCCCAGCCTTCTGTGTAAGTGGTTTTTTCAAAATACTTTTCAATTGATTCCCATGCATGCCTTTTCAAGTATTCTTCATTTGCCTCAAAGGCTTTTGTAAAA
>WVYN01000027.1:0-442 GCA_011772965.1 Gammaproteobacteria bacterium | reverse complement strand
CACAAACTTTTTGCCAGTTTTTAAAGCATCATACCCTTGCTTGATTATTTTATCATAGTGTGGTGAGTATTGAAGTGCACCTGTGGAATAAATTCCATCTAAACCATTAGGAAATTGATACTCAGAAAAATCACTTTGTATCAATTCAACATTATTCCATCCGTTTTCTTTTACTCGTATTCTTGCTTGATCAAGCATCTTGTCAGTAATGTCTACTCCAATTAATTTCCCTTCAGGTCCAATCACATCTAAAATAAGAGGAAAATTTAATCCAGTACCACAACCAAGCTCCACAACAGTGTCTCCTTTTGATAATTCTAATGCACCAACTGTCATTTTTCGATATTTTCCTATTTTGAGCCCTAATAGACGATAAAGTTTTACCGCTAGATCATAGTTTTCTGCATATTTTCTATATGCTTTAATTATTTGAGAAGTTTTG
>WVYN01000040.1:1132-1500 GCA_011772965.1 Gammaproteobacteria bacterium | reverse complement strand
ATCTCGCCGACTTCGTCCAGGAACAGCGTACCGCCGTCAGCCGTCTCGAACTTGCCCGGTCGATTCGAGTCCGCCCCGGTAAACGCTCCCTTGCGATGGCCGAACAGCTCGGCCTCGACAAGGGACTCCGGCAGGGCACCGCAGTTCACCGTGACGAACGGCGCCTCGGCGCGAGGGCTGTTGTAGTGAATGGCCCGGGCCACCAACTCCTTTCCCGTGCCGGTCTCGCCGCTGATGAGCACGGTCGACATCGAGGGTGCGGTCAGCTCCAGAAGTTCGTACAGCCGCCTCATCGATTCCGACGATCCGACCAGGTTCTCGAACTTGAACGTGCGCTCGACGGCCCGCCGTAGCTCTCTGTTCTCACG
>WVYN01000040.1:0-1111 GCA_011772965.1 Gammaproteobacteria bacterium | reverse complement strand
CGCTGCAAGCGGGCCATCTTGCGAGCTCGATCCAGCGTCAGGTGTAGCTTGTCTGTGGGAAAGGGCTTCGTGAGAAAGTCGAAGGCCCCTTCCTTCATGGCTTGTACCGCAGTGTCTACTGTTCCGTGGCCGGTGATCACGATCACCGGTGTCTCCGGCGAGATTGCACGCAGTCGCTTCAGCAGCTCCAAGCCGTCCAGGCCCGGCATGCGGATGTCCGTCACGACGAGATCGTGGAGGTTCTCCCGGAATTCTTCGAGGGCCGTATCACCGTCGGCGCAGGCCGTCACCACGAACCCGGCCTTGGTCAACTGGTATTCCTGGACGCGGCGCAGGCTCTCGTCGTCGTCGGCGAGAAGGACCCGGGTGGCCGACCGCTTCGTCACGACTTCGTCTCCGCACGAAGTGTGTTCTCGACCGCGTCGAGCCGAGCAGGGTCCTGCGGGAGCTCCAGGGTGAACCGGGCACCACCCGCGTCCCGGTTCTCCACCCGGAGGTCTCCTCCTTGCTGGTCAACGATCTGAAAGGCGATCGAAAGACCCAGACCCGTGCCACCGTGTTTCGTCGTGTAGAACGGGTCGAATGCATGCTCGAGAGCTTCGGCGGTCAGTCCGGGGCCTTCGTCCTCGACGATGATCCTGACTCGGTCACGATCGAAATGAAGGAAGACGCGGACCTCTCCACCCCGCGGCATGGCCTGAATCCCGTTGATCATCAGATTAAGGATTGCCTGTCGCAGACCCTGCTCGTCGGCTTCAATCGTGGGAATGGCGTCGTCCATGCGAACTTCAACCGCGACGCCCTGATCTGCCGCCTGCTTTCGTACCAAATCGACGACCGAATCGATGACTCGTACGACATCGCAGGGTACCCTTTCGGGAGGGTCTGTCCGCACGAGGTCGAGCTGCCGGGTGACGATGGTGGAGATGCGATCGATTTCCTTCTTCACGATACCTACGAACTCATGACGCTCGTCGTCAGGCGTGGTCATCGAGTCGAGGATTTCGACAGCTCCGGATACGCCGCCGAGGGGATTCCGGATCTCATGCGCGATTCCGGCCGACAGCGCCCCCAGGGCCGACAATCGATCGAGAAGCCGCATACGCTGGAA
>WVYN01000033.1 GCA_011772965.1 Gammaproteobacteria bacterium | reverse complement strand
AGTTCATCACTCACCCAGCGGTAACTGCCGTCCTTGCAGCGAAAGCGGTATTCATTGATCAGGTGACCTGCCTTGAACAGCTGGGCAAACCCTCTGGCGAGACCTGAGGCATCCTCCGGATGGACCCGGGCCGGTACAAAGTTCCGGTCCTCGAGATACTCACGGGGCTCATAGCCGAACACCTTTGTCAGGTTCTCGCTGACAAAGATCGGATTGTTACTGCCGGTCGCCTCAAAGCTGTAAAGCACCGCCGGCGAGGAGGAAAGAATGTGGTTGATGCGCGCTTGAACCGCCAGGGAATGTGCTGCCACAGCTACTGGAGAAACTTCGGCAGGATGTTTTTTTCTCATTGCAACCAAATAGTCTATCAGATGCAGTATATAAGTATAGGAAAAGTCGTTAAATTTTCTAACATATTGCTATTAAAATGGTCTATCTTTTAAATAGATCGGTCACCATAAGATTCTTTATTCCAATATGTACTGAATCGTCTTACGCCTACAGATGACAGTTATACATGGTTATTTACGGGCACTTGAGGAAGGAACCAAGCCGATTGTTCTTGATAAATTCTTGTAGTGAGATTTCAAGATGAACTACTTTGTCACCGGAGCTTTTGATTTTGTGGGAAGCAGACTGGTTGCCAAGCTGCTGCAACATGGTGGAACAGTTTACATACTCGTGCAAAAGCAATCACTGGACAATTTAGAACAGTTGCAAGAAATCTGGGGTCTACAATCTGATCGTGTTATGCCCATAATCGGCGATCTGACTCAAGCCCATCTTGGCGTTTGTCAAAAGGACCTCGGCAACCTGAAAGGTGAAATTAATCACTTCTTCCACCTTGCCGTCAATTATGATCTGACCAAAGATGCAGAAAACCAGTATTTCGCGAATGTGGAAGGGACACGGCATACACTTGAATTCGCAGAGACGATAGAAACAGGTTGTTTCCATCACCTGAGTTCCATTGCCGCCGCCGGTATGTACGATGGAGTTTTTCGTGAGGACATGTTTGAAGAGGCCACCGGTCTCAAGCATCCCTACTTTAGTGCTATACACGATTCTGAAACATTGGTGCGTCGGCAGTTCAACCGGCCATGGCGTATCTATAGGCCAGGGGTTATCGTTGGTGATTCACAAAACGGTGAGATGGATAAAATTGATGGGCCCTACTATCTCTTTAAATTGATACAGAAGGTACGCAGGATCTTTCCGCCCTGGATGCCCACTATTGGCCTGGAAGGGGGGCACTGGAATATAATACCGGTAGATTTCGTCGTAAACGCCATGGATTGTATTGCACATCTTGATGGCAAGGATGGTCACTGTTTCCATCTTACTGATCCCAACCCTCACTATCTGGGTGAAGTCCTCAATATCTTTGCTCAGGCTGGTCATGCACCGACCATGGCCATACGTTTGAATGCGCGCATGTTTGGTTTTATCCCTTCTTATGTCATCGATGGTCTGGCCAAGGTGGCGCCAATTCGCCATATCACCAAGCAGATACTCCAGGACCTCGGTATTCCAAAAGAATTATTCCAATTTATTAATAAGCCGACGCGCTTTGATTGCCGGGAAACAACAAAGGCATTACAGGGCACCGATATCAAGGTGCCGCCTCTGGAGGACTATGCCTGGAAGTTGTGGGATTACTGGGAACGCTATATGGATCCTGATTTATTTGTCGACCATAGTTTGAAAGGCAAAGTCAACAGACGGGTAGCCATGGTAACAGGAGGATCTTCCGGTATAGGCAAGGCTACGGCTCTGAAACTGGCAAGTGCAGGGGCAACCGTTCTGCTGGTAGCCCGCGATGAGGATAAATTACGTGAGACACGAGATGAGATCCAGTCTCACGGTGGCTGCGCCTATAGTTACAGTTGCGATCTTACGGACATGACCGCCTGTGACAGGCTGGTTAAACAGGTAATGGAAAAACATGGGGGGATAGATTTCCTTGTGAACAATGCTGGCCGATCAATACGGCGTTCTATCGCACTGTCATATGATCGATTCCATGATTTTGAGCGCACCATGCAGTTGAACTACTTTGGTAGCCTGCGTATGACCATGGGCTTTCTACCCAGCATGGTGAAACAACAGCATGGGCATATCATAAATATCTCCTCCATCGGTGTTTTGACCAATGCACCACGATTTTCGGCTTACGTTGCTTCAAAGGCAGCGCTGGATGCTTTCTCCCGATGTGCGGGTGCAGAGTTCACCGGTGAGGGAATCCATTTCACCACCATTAACATGCCCCTGGTGCGCACACCGATGATCGCACCCACCAAGTTGTACCAGAGTGTTCCTACAATCAATCCTGAAGATGCTGCTGACCTGGTGGCCGAAGCCATCATCTACCAGCCGAAGCGAATTGTCACACGCCTGGGAAAAACTATGTGGATAGCCTACGCTATTGCGCCAAAATTAATTGAGATCATCATGAATACCGCCTTCCGGTTGTTCCCCGAGTCCGCTGCTGCGAGTGGAAAGCAGGAAAAGGAAGTGGAAGCGACACCAGAAATGGTGGCATTCGCACAATTAATACGGGGGATTCACTGGTAATTCTCATCGAAAGACAGGATCTTTGAGCATAATAAGAAGAAGCGGCAAGGTATATGAAATCGCTATCGATAACTATATGAATCGGTCTGTTTTTGGACAAATGTAATCATTCGTTGCAGAAAATATCTTCAGACATCATGAAAAGAGGACAACATGTTTTCAGTAGCCGGTAAAACCATGCTTGTTACAGGTGGCAACAGGGGCATGGGTAAACTGTTCTGTGAACATGGCGTCGCAGAAGGTGCGAAGATTATCATCTGGGCTACCAATGAGCAGACAATGAAGGAAACTGCCGAAGAGTTGGCCCTCCACGGCGGCGAAGTTTATACTTACAAGGTAGATGTATCCGACCGTAAGGCCATCGAGAAAGCCGCAGAAAGTATCCTCAAAGAGCACGGCACGGTCGACATCCTGATCAACAACGCAGGGATCGTCGTTGGTAACTATTTCTGGGAGCATACCAATGACCAAATTGAGAAAACCATGTGTATCAACAGCGAAGCTATGATGTATATCTGCCGGGCGTTCCTGCCCGGCATGATGGAAAAGCGGGAGGGCCGTATCGTGAATATGGCGTCCGCTGCCGGGCTGATTTCCAACCCGAAGATGTCCGTCTACAGTGCTAGCAAATGGGCCGTAAACGGTTGGTCCGATTCATTGCGCCTGGAGCTGGAACAGAAGGGTTATAATAATGTCTGCGTTACCACTGTCACACCCAGCTATGTTAATACCGGTATGTTCGATGGTGCCAGGGCACCGCTGATGACGCCTATTCTTGAGCCCGAACCTTTTGTGCAGAAGGTCTGGGAAGCCATGAAGAAAGGCAAGGTAGCGGTCCGCGCACCCTGGACCGTCTATCTGGTCGCCGCCATGAAAGGCATGCTCCCCATCCGCCTGTTTGACTTCATCTTTGGCACTGTTTTCGGTGTTTATAAGAGTATGGACGAGTTCAAAGGCCATTAGCTCGTATTTTGACGACGAAACTAGCAAAGATCGCTTGTGTCTAAGGTTATCTGAACCAATGAATGATAGTGGAGCTTAATGATGAAAAAAGCAAAATCAGATCCAAAATATCTCTATTTGCTATTAATGGGAATATTAATATCAGCCAATGCAGGTGGCAGTGACAATGCTGTTGCAATTGATGACAAAGCTTATCAGATTATAGATGGAAATATTGATAAAAACACTTTTGAAGGATGGAAAACTTATAATGGTGGCGGTTGTGGTGGATGTCATGGCCGTGGTGGCTCTGGTGGTGTTGCATCTAATTTAGCAGAAAGCAATGTAGTTAAAAATGACAAGCAAATGTTCAAAAATTATGTAATTAATGGTTATCCAGGCACTCTTATGAAACCACATAGAAATGATGAAAGGGTAATGGAAAACCTGGATAATCTTTATAGCTATCTAAAGGCAAGGGCTGACGGTATATTAGGCCCTGAAAATCTAATCAAGTATCAACTGGGTAAAAAAGAGTAAGCTCATAACAATAATTTTAACGGTGAGATCATTAAGATACTTACTCTTAAAATTAATATACAAGTTCTGATCTTCTAAAAATCAGAAATATATTATAAAGAAAATCTACTCAGAGCTTTATATTTAGGGGAATATTAGCACTGAGCAGTTTTCAAGGAAAATTATTTACAGAATGATTTCGGTAATTCTTCCCTATTTCGGGGTTTCCATTTTAATTAATCCCGCATTAAGCAAAAATTGGTTTTTTAATACATGAATTGAATGACATCATGATTTCACTCAACCGGGGCTGTCTTAAAATAGTCTTTGTAACGCAAACGGGTAAGCGTTAAAACTAACTGTGAATCGTAGAATACCCATTGCTCAGCGATTTTATCTCCTTCAAACCTCGATATCGTAATCCCCTCAAATTTAATACGACTAGGTAAGTGTTCTTCTACCGCTACATCTGGTAACGGTTTGACATTAGCAACCCAGCGTACGGCCGCTTTATCGCCTTCTATGATGATATCAATAGGTTCAGTTTGTACATCTTCGACTCGATAGAATTCACGTTGATATTCAATCAATTTACCTATACTTTCAAGGGTTGCTTCGGGAGTAAGATATTGTTGTTCGTGGCGAACAAAGTCTGGTGTAAAAATCATCGCTGGTTCATCTATATTTCCAGAGGAAAAGGCATATGTACCCCTTGCTGCTATAATAGACATTTGGTCGCGGCTGATTTGATGTTTACCCTCTTCTGCCATTGCCTGTTGGGCCGGTAGTATAATGCCAAGTAGAGAGATTAAACCTAGAAGAAAAATCTTAGTCTTTATCGTGCACGTGTGCATATAGATCACTCCTGTTTCGATATAATAATTTTATATGTACTTCCCTGGTTTGCGACCCTTACGCATTGATACGAAACTACTGTGCTCGGTAGGCTCGAAAATCTTTATTTACTGCTAAGAAAGGTCACTGCGTATTCCAAATTATCAATCCCGGTAATTTATTCCATACCTCCATGTACTTTACATCCTGCAGTCCGGCCATTTGGTTCTTCAAATTTGTGTCCTTAGCTCCAAAGACGAGACAACCATATATTATTCCAGACCCTCATAATTGTATAGCACAAGGGAGAATTTGTGCTGCACTGCGACAAGCTCCATCATGTATTTTTTAAATCAATTTACTCTATTGTTTCAAAATTTGATGCTATCCGTTCTGGAAATAGGCGGGATATTCAGCGAAACTGTCCCTGAGGCTGAACATTGCCTGCTATCCGGGTCTAATTAGACAACCCGGTTACTGTTAACAGAAATTCTCCATGCATAAGCTTGTAATTTTCATCTTCTGTATTTTCTTCCTGCCCTCCGTCCAGGCAAGGGAGTCACTCCTCGTGGGACCAGACCCGTTTCCCGCTATGCTGTATGCCGAGGCAAGGGATCAGCGCGATGAGAGCAATGCCGCCAACCAGCAGGCTGATGAGGAGGACAAGAAATGCATGACCATCTGTAAACAATGGGGTGAACATTGTATTATCAATCCAGTCACTGGCAAGCGTGATTGTCGGCGCATTTGCAAGGAATTTGGGGAAGAGTGTTTTTAACCCAGGGTCTTTTTGCGGTTCATTCCATCCTTTGAGTATGTCCATTTAATACCTGTATCCCGTATTTATATCGCCCAGGACAGAGGTTACATTGATCAGGGTGGTCTTTATAATGTGTTGCGTTGCAGAATGCCGGTCATTCAAGATGAACATGCGAAAGTGGCGGAATTGGTAGACGCGCTGGATTTAGGATCCAGTGGGGCAACCCGTGAGAGTTCGAGTCTCTCCTTTCGCACCAGATTTGCACTTTCTCAGCACTATCATTAAATATTGTTATAATTCATACAGATACATTGAGGGTCTAGAATGCAGGTTACCGTAGAAAACACCGGACCACTGGAAAGAAAACTCCGCGTGGAGGTCCCGGAAGAAAAGATTGCCACCGAGGTCCAGAACCGGCTACAAACGCTATCCCGTACCACCCGGATCCAGGGATTCCGCCCGGGCAAGGCGCCCATGAAGGTAATAGAAAAAAAATACGCAAACCAGGTTCGGCGAGAGGTCATCGGTGAGGTCGTGCAAAGCAGCTTTTACGAGGCCCTGACGCAGGAGAACCTGCGCCCGGCCGGCCGGCCAACGATTGATCCCATGAAGGCAGAGCAGGGTGGTGGACTCGTGTACACGGCGACCTTTGAAGTGTATCCCGAAATCAAGCAGCTGCCTGCAGAGAAATTGAAGATTGAAAAACCGGTCTGTGACATCAGCGATGCTGATGTCGAGAAGATGATCGATACTGTCCGAAAGCAGCGCAGCGAACTTCAGTCGGTCGACCGTGTAGCTCGGGAAGGCGATACGCTGACCATCGATTTCAAGGGCAGCATGGATGATCAGCCATTCGACGGCGGAGAGGCCAGTGACTTCAGCATTGAGTTGGGCTCAAAGCGTTTTATTGCCGGTTTTGAGGAAGGCCTGATCGGTGCCAGGGCCGGGGAAGAGCGCAGTTTGGATCTGGTATTTCCTGAAGACTATCCCAAGGCCGAGCTGGCGGGTAAAAAGGTCAACTTTGCAGTCACCGTTAAAGCCGTAAACGAACCGGTGTTGCCGGCGTTGGACGATGAGTTTTTTGCCAGTATTGGCGTCAAGGAAGGCGGATTGGAGGCATTCAAGTCTGAAATTCGTCAGAACATGGAACGGGAGATAGAACAAACTCTGTTTAACCAGATCAAGACCCGGGTCCTGGAAAGCCTGCATGCAGCTAACAAGGTTGATTTGCCCCGGGCATTGGTACGGCAGGAAGCAGAGCGGCTCAATGAACAATTACGGAAAAATCTTAAGATGCGTGGCATTGATACCGACGGCAAGGGTAACAACGAGGCTGAAATCGAGAGCCTGACCCCGCAAGCGGAGAAAAATGTCAGCCTGCAGCTCCTGATTACAGACCTGATCAAGACCCATGAAATCAAGGCCGAGCCAGCCAAGCTTCGACAACTCATTGAAAAAGTGGCGGCCGGCTACCAAGATCCCACTGAGGTGATTAACTGGTACTATAGTGATAAGCAAAGGCTGGCCGAGGTTGAGGCTCTGGCCCTGGAAGACGAAGTCGTGAGCTGGATTCTGTCCAGGGCAAAAGTCAGCGAAAAGCAAATCTCATTTGACGATCTGATGAATAAAGGGCAGACTGAAACAAATTAAATTAATCTCTGAAGGCAGGAAGGCAACTATATGAATAACAACGAGATAAAGGCACTGAATCTTGTCCCTATGGTGGTTGAGCAGACGTCCCGGGGAGAACGTGCCTACGACATCTATTCCCGTCTTCTCAAAGAGCGCGTCGTTTTTCTGGTTGGTCCTGTGGAAGATAACGTGGCCAACCTCATCGTGGCCCAGTTGCTGTTCCTTGAATCTGAAAACCCGGATAAGGACATCCATCTCTATATCAACTCTCCCGGTGGCTCTGTTTCATCCGGGCTGGCAATCTATGACACCATCCAATTTATCAAGCCAGACGTCAGCACCATGTGTGTGGGCCAGGCGGCCAGCATGGGTGCGCTGTTACTGGCTGGTGGGGCAAAGGACAAGCGCTACTGCCTGCCTCATTCACGGGTGATGATTCACCAGCCTCTGGGCGGGTTCCAGGGACAGGCCAGTGATATCGATATTCATGCCCGCGAGATACTGAAGGCACGTGAGCAGCTGAATCAGATCCTGTCCAGACACACCGGACAGCCCCTGGAAAAGATCCAGCAAGATACCGAGAGAGACCACTTTTTAAGCTCTGCAGAGGCCATGGACTATGGTTTAATTGATTCAGTTCTGAACGAACGCACGGTGGTACCTGGAGCAACTTCGGCGACAGATTAATCACACGAAGAGGTGACGTATGACCGATAACAAGCAGGGCAAAAACGGCGACGGTGACCGCCTGTTATATTGCTCCTTTTGTGGCAAAAGCCAGCACGAAGTCCGCAAGTTAATTGCCGGTCCCTCCGTGTTTATCTGTGATGAGTGTGTTGAGCTCTGCAACGACATTATCCGCGAAGAGATCCAGGATAAACCAGCCACAGGTGCGGGCAGCAGCCTGCCCACGCCGCATGAGATTCGGAAAAGTCTGGATGATTATGTGGTTGGCCAGGACATGGCAAAAAAGATTCTGTCTGTCGCTGTATACAATCACTACAAACGCCTCGACCAGGACATCAAGAAATCCGATGTCGAACTCGCTAAAAGTAACGTCTTGTTAATCGGGCCTACTGGCAGTGGTAAAACCCTGTTGGCAGAAACCCTGGCCCGCCTTTTGAATGTACCGTTCACTATTGCCGATGCCACCACCCTGACGGAAGCAGGATATGTGGGTGAAGATGTTGAGAATATCATTCAGAAGCTTTTGCAAAAATGTGACTATGACGTTGAAAAAGCCCAGACCGGTATCGTTTACATTGATGAAATCGACAAGATATCGCGTAAATCAGACAATCCATCGATTACCCGTGATGTTTCCGGCGAAGGTGTTCAGCAGGCTCTTTTGAAACTGATCGAAGGCACAGTGGCTTCAGTTCCACCCCAGGGAGGGCGTAAGCATCCACAGCAGGAATTCCTGCAGGTCAACACGGCGAATATCCTGTTCATCTGTGGTGGTGCGTTTGCCGGTCTGGAGAAGATCATCCGTGAACGTTCGGAAAAGAGCGGCATCGGTTTTTCTGCCGAGGTCAAAAGTCTTACGGACAAGAAAAATGTCAGCCAGTTGTTGCATACTGTTGAGCCGGAAGACCTGATCAAGTATGGCCTGATCCCAGAATTTGTCGGCCGCTTGGCGGTGATTGCAACCCTGGAAGAACTGGATGAGGACCAGCTGGTCAAAATCCTGGTTGAACCCAAGAATGCACTTACCAAGCAATATGCGCGTCTGTTTGAAATGGAGGGCGCGACGATTGAATTCCGTGAAGATGGATTGCGAGCCCTGGCCCGCAAATCCATGGAACGCAAAACCGGGGCTCGTGGCTTGCGATCAATCATGGAGAATGTTCTACTGGATACGATGTATGATCTGCCCTCGATGGAAAATGTCGCCAAGGTGGTCATTGATGAAGCCGTTATCTATGGCGAGTCGAAGCCGCTGATGATCTATCAGGGCAATGAGATGCAGAAAGCCGCCCCTGATTGATACTTATATCAACCAGACGCAGTCCAAGTGACGAGGTGATTCAGCGCGAGGCCAACACTTGAAATCAGGCCCCGTAATCCTCATATATTCTGCAACTATCCTTTTTGAGAGAGCTTGACCATGTCCGAAGACAGCAGTAATCCTGTTATACCCGAAGATCACCACTACCCAACACTCCCACTCAGAGACGTTGTGGTCTACCCGCACATGGTCATCCCCCTGTTCGTGGGCAGGGAAAAATCCATACTGGCGCTCGACAAGGCGATGGGCAGCAACAAGCAAATTCTGCTGGTAGCACAGAAAAGTGCTGCGGATGATGATCCCGGGCTCGAAGATATTTACACCATAGGGACTCTTGCCAATATCCTGCAGCTGCTCAAGCTGCCGGACGGCACCATCAAGGTTCTGGTAGAAGGGGCATCTCGCGCCAAGGTCAGGGAATTTGTCGAAGCCGATAATTATTTCACTGCCACAGCCGACCTGGTGGAATCCACCGTGTCTGATGATCGGGAACTGGATGTGCTGGTACGTTCCGCCATCAACCAGTTTGATCAGTACATCAAACTGAACAAGAAAGTCCCGCCGGAAATTGTCTCTTCTCTCTCCGGGATAGATCAACCGAGTCGCCTGGCGGATACCATCGCCGCCCATATGACGGTCAAGATAGATCAGAAACAACGCATCCTGGAACTGATCAGTATCAATGAGCGACTGGAGCATATCATCAGCCTGATGGAAGCCGAGATTGACCTGCTGCAGGTCGAAAAACGCATACGCGGCCGCGTCAAGTCCCAGATGGAAAAGAGTCAGCGTGAGTATTACCTGAATGAACAGATGAAGGCCATTCAAAAAGAACTCGGTGACATGGATGATGTACCGAATGAGGTCGAGGATCTGGCTAAGCGCATAGAAAAGGCCAACATGCCCAAGGAAGCCAAGTTCAAGGCTGAGTCCGAGTTGAACAAGTTGCGTATGATGTCACCCATGTCTGCGGAGGCCACCGTCGTCAGGAACTATATTGAATGGCTGGTGAATGCGCCCTGGAGCAAACGCAGTCGGATTAGCCAGGACTTGGAAAAGGCCAGGAAGATACTGGATGAAGATCATTATGGTCTGGAAAAGGTCAAAGAGCGAATCCTTGAATATCTTGCGGTTCAGCACCGGGTAAAAAAATTGAAAGGCCCGATATTATGCTTGGTGGGGCCCCCCGGTGTCGGCAAGACCTCATTGGGTAAATCGATAGCCCGTGCAACCAACCGGAAATTTATTCGCATGTCACTGGGTGGCATCCGGGATGAGGCCGAGATTCGTGGGCACCGTCGCACCTATATCGGTTCCATGCCCGGCAAGATCATCCAGAGCATGGCCAAGGGAAAAACCAAGAACCCACTGTTCCTGCTGGATGAAGTCGACAAGATGGCCATGGATTTCCGTGGTGATCCGGCGTCGGCCTTACTCGAGGTTCTGGATCCGGAGCAGAACAATTCCTTCAATGATCATTACCTTGAGGTCGATTATGACCTGTCCGAGGTCATGTTCGTGACTACCGCTAACAGTCTGAATATTCCAGCCCCGTTGCTGGATCGTATGGAAGTGATCCGGCTCTCAGGTTATACCGAAGATGAAAAGGTCAACATCTCCAAAAAATATCTCATACCTAAACAAATGGAACAAAACGGTCTGAAGAAGGATGAAATTAACATCACGGAAGCAACCATACGTGACATCATCCGTCACTATACCCGCGAGGCCGGAGTTCGAAATCTCGAGCGCGAGATTGCCAACATTTGTCGCAAGGTGGTGAAACAGGTTCTGCTGAAACCCCAAGACAAAAAGGTTACCGTAACGCCGGCGCGTCTCGAAAAACTCATCGGGGTCAAACGCTTCCGTTTTGGCCGGGCAGAAGAAGAAGACCGTGTTGGCCAGGTCACTGGCCTCGCATGGACTGAAGTCGGTGGTGATTTACTGACGATTGAAGCCGCCATTGTCCCCGGTAAAGGCAAGGCCACCCGCACCGGTCAACTGGGCGAAGTCATGCAGGAATCCATCGAAGCGGCTATGACGGTTGTTCGAAGTCGCAGTGAAGTGCTTGGCATAGCTCAAGAGTTTTACAAGGACCATGATTTTCATATCCACGTACCCGAAGGCGCTACTCCAAAAGACGGTCCGAGTGCCGGTGTCGCCATGTGTACGGCACTGGTATCAGCACTGACCAGTATACCGGTACGGGCAAATGTTGCCATGACAGGTGAAATTACCCTGCGTGGTGAGGTCCTACCGATTGGTGGATTAAAGGAAAAACTCCTGGCCGCTTTACGTGGAGGGATCGAAATAGTCCTGATACCTTCTGAGAATGAGAGGGAACTGGTAGAGATACCGAAAAATATAAAACAAAATCTTGATATTCGTCCGGTAAGATGGATCGATGAAGTATTGGAAGTTGCACTGGAAAAAATGCCAACTCCTTCCAAAGAAGGTAAAAAATCCGGTGCACTGGTCAAGTCCAAGGAAGCTGCTAAAGATCAGAAAACTGATATGCTTAGACCACATTAATCATGTGGTTTGCCAGTTAAATCCCTTGATATAGCTTGTTTTGCGCCCGATGCTTGCTTGACGTGCATTAGAGCGCTTGGTATAAAACTCGGCCTGGAATTTTTGCTGTGACCATAAAAAATTCTGTTGTATTCTGATCAGCGGTTCTAATTTGAACAATAACTTTAGGGACAATTTAGGGGATTAATCATATGAACAAAGCCGAATTGATTGACGCGATTGCAGAGTCCGTAGACCTTTCAAAAGCATCAGCCAGCCGAGCGCTGGACAGTGTGATTGACAACATTACCAATTCATTGAAAAAGGGCGACACAGTCACCTTGGTCGGTTTCGGAACTTTTTCAGTCCGCAACCGTGCTGCAAGAACCGGTCGCAACCCAAGAACCGGGGAAACCATTAACATCAAGGCATCAAAAGTACCTGGATTTAAGGCTGGAAAAGCACTCAAGGATGCCATAAACTAGCGCGCCTCCTTGGGTGCTTAGCTCAGCTGGGAGAGCGTCGCCCTTACAAGGCGAATGTCGGGGGTTCGATCCCCTCAGCACCCACCAATTGCTTCCGGAGTGGTAGTTCAGTTGGTTAGAATACCGGCCTGTCACGCCGGGGGTCGCGGGTTCGAGTCCCGTCCACTCCGCCATTACTGAAACTCGGGCGTGCCAGATGGTGCGCCTTTTTTATTTGAGACTATAGATTGAAAAATGCTTCAGGTAATAAGAGACAAAACAACCGGTTGGATAGCAGTTGCCGTTGTCGGCCTGTTATGTATTCCGTTTGCCTTCTGGGGGATTAACTACTACTTCGAGGGCGGTTCTGAACCGATTGTCGCAACCGTCAACGGTGATGAAATCAAGTTCAATGAATTCCAGCGCTCCTACAGCAACTACAGGCAACAAATGCAGGAGTATCTTGGCAAAAACCTGACAGCTGCTGAAGAGGATGCCTTAAAAGAGGAAACCTTGAAACGGATGGTTGAGAGCAAGCTTCTGGATCAGGTTGCCGAATCCTTTGGATTGCAAATCAGTGATAAACAGGTCAAACAAGCCATCAAGGGCATCGAAATTTTCCAGACAGATGGAAAGTTTGATAATGCCTTGTACCAGATGGGACTGATGCGTCTGGGTATGTCGCCTGCTCTGTATGAGTATCAGATGCGTCTTGACATGATGTCGGAACAAATTCAAAGCATGATCGTGGAAAGTGAAATTTCCACTATGGAAGAAGCACGGGGGGCCGCTGCATTGGCCAGGCAGCGCCGAGATATCCGGTATTCTATCATACCAGTTGACCGTTTCAGGGATGACATCGAGGTGACTGAAAAAGATATCGAATCTTTCTATAGAGAATATGACAGCCGATATCACAAACCTGAAGAAGTCAGTATTGCCTACATCAATCTTTCCATAGCAAAACTGGCCGAAAGCGTAGAAGTCTCAGAAGATGCCTTGAGAGAGTATTATGAATCCAACAAGGCCAGCTATGATACAGAAGAACAGCGCAAGATTACCCAGATTTTGTTAAAAATCGAGGAAGGAAGTTCTGATGATCAAATAGCCTCGGCAGAGTCAGAGGCAAAGAAAATTTTGGGGATGCTTGAATCCGGCAAAGCATTTGAAGACATAGCCAAGCTTTATACCGAAGATAGTTCCAATTTCAGTATCACTGAATACGGTTTTTTGCCAAAAGGCATCTTGCAACCCGAAATTGAAGAAGTGGTATTTTCCATGAAGCCTGAAACCGTCAGCGGTGTTATAAAATCAAAGCTGGGATTTCATATCGTCAAACTGGTGGACATGAAAGGCGGTATGCTCAATACCTTCGAGAATAACCGTGAACAGGTCGAAGCGGATTATCGGCAGCAGGAATCTGAATTACGTTTTTATGACCTTGCAGATCAACTGGCCAATCTTACTTTTGAACACCCGGATAACCTGGAAGTTGCTACGTCAGAGACTGATCTGCCCGTGGAAAATACACAATTGTTTGATCGGGATGGCACTGAGGAAGGTCCCGGATCTTATCCCAAGATTGTTGAGTCCGCGTTCTCCGAAGAGGTTCTCGACAAACGCCATAACAGCGAATTAATAGAAGTCGCGGACGGTAATCTTTATGTCATACGCGTAACCGAATACTCTCCCCGAATGAGGCATTCCATTGCCGATGTCAGGGACACCATCATCGCGGACATCAAATCTACGCGTGCCAGTGAGGAGACCCGGTCACTTGGTATGACGATCATAGAAGAACTGGTATCCGGCAAGGCATTCGCCGCTATTGAGAAGGACCATGATATCAAGTGGGAAAAGGCTGAAAGTGTCAAACGCGGCGATATTGAGGTCAACAGGGCCGTACTGAGGACGGCTTTTACCATGGGTAAACCAGAGCAAGGCTCATCCGTGTTTGAAGGCATTCAGCTGGGCAGTGGCGACTATGCCATTATCGCAGTCACTGGCGTAGAAACCCTGGAGCCTGAGTCAATCAAGAGCAAGGACGCTGAAGATACCAAGCGTACCCTTGAGACTTTTCGTGCGGCCAATTCCTGGGTGCAGTACCTTGATCAGTTGAAGGCTGAAGCTGATATCAATCTATTCAAAGACGTTCTGCAATAGCCGGCAGCAACCGTTTTACCCCGTCTGTTGCGGCAGGTCTTCAGCCGGCAGAAATCTTTCCATAATGGCGGCACCCGTGCTGTCACCCCAGACATTGACCAGGGTGCGCATTCGGTCCAGGAACCAATCCACAGCCAGCAAGATCCCGATACCCTCCAGCGGCAAGCCAACGGCTGTCAGGACGATGATCATGGTGACCAATCCGGCTTGTGGGATACCGGCAGCACCGATAGCCGCCAGGGTCGCAGTAATAAAAATAATCGCCTGTTCATAAAGCCCCATTGGGATACCATACGCCTGGGCGATGAACATGACGGCAACAGCCTCATACAAGGCGGTGCCATCCATGTTAACTGTTGCACCCAGGGGCAATACGAACCTGACGGAGCGCTTGTCCACACCACCTTCTAAGGCGCATTCCATGGTGAGGGGAAGGGTGGCGGACGAGCTGGAAGTTCCGAAGGCGGTCACTAGGGCCCGTGACATGTCGACCAAATAGGTAATACCCCGGTTGCTGAAAATAAGCAACAGGGTTAGTAATACACAGAAATGTATGGCTAGGCCCAGACTGACCGTAAAAATGTACTTGCCGACCTGGATGACTTCCTGCCAGAAGGCCTCGCCACCACCGGCCTGTCCCAGTCTTGCAGCAACCATGGCAAAGATACCGACAGGTGCAAGTATCATGATCCAGAGAACGATTTTCATCATTACCTCATTGAGTCCTTCAAAAAAGCTGATGACGGGTTTGCCTCTGGGTCCGACGGTTGTGAGTGCGGCAGCAAAAATGAGACAGAAAACTATCAGCGGTAATAAATCGGTTTCAGCGGCAGCATTGAACAGGTTAGGTGTAACCAATTGTTGAATGATATCGGTAAATCCGATTGACGCCTTGCCGGCGATATCTTCAGGTACGAAATCCGGCAAGTTGTCATAGCCACTGCCGGGCGCAATCAGGTTCACCAGCACCAGACCAGTGAATACCGCCATGGCTGTTGTCAGCACATAATAGCCAACTGTCAGGCCGCCAAAGCGCCCCAGTTTTCTGATGTCTCCAAGCGCTGCGACACCACTGATCACGGCCGCAACAATCAGGGGAATGATGGTCATTTTCAGAAGGTCCAGGAACAGATCACCTAGCCATTGCACAGAGACCATGGCTTCGCCAAAAAACCAGCCACAGAGCAGACCGGCCAAGGCGCCGATGAGTATGGCTACTAGAAGAGTATTATGCTGTGACGTCTGGGGAGACAAGGTTGTCTTTTCAGGTCATGCCTATTGCGTTGTAGCCACAATCCACATAAGTGATTTCACCCGTGATAGCAGAGGCATAGTCTGAGCAGAGGAAAGCCGCCACGTTACCAACTTCATCGATGGTGACATTACGGCGCAGGGGTGCATTTTTTTCAACTTGGGCAAGAAAATCCTTCAGACCGCTGATCCCGGATGCGGCCAGGGTACGTATCGGTCCCGCTGAAATGGCATTGACCCGGATATTTTCTGGTCCAAGGCTGGCCGCCATGTAACGTACGTTGGCTTCCAAGCTGGCCTTGGCAACACCCATTACATTGTAGTTTGGCATGGCGCGGACAGCCCCGATGTAGCTCAGGGTCAGCATGGCCCCGTTACGGCCTTTCATCAGTGGGCGGGCAGCGTCACCCAGTGCAGAAAAACTATAGGAGCTGATTTCGTGGGCAGTGAGAAAACCCTCTCGGGTCAGGCTTTCGAGATATTCTCCTTCCAGTTGATCACGCGGCGCGTAGGCCACGGAATGAACCAGTATGTCGAGGCTGTCCCAGTAATTATCAATCTGTTCAAAAACCCCCTGTATCTGTTCATCACTTGCAACGTCGCAGGGTACAGTGATCTCGGAATTCACCTCGGATGCAAATTTCTCGACACGATCACGTAACTTATCGTTCTGGTAAGTAAAGGCCAGTTCAGCACCTTCACGATGCATGGCCTTGGCGATGCCCCAGGCAATGGAGCGGTTACTTGCAACCCCGACAATCAAGCCACGTTTACCTTCAAGTAATCCCATATTTTTTCCTGTTATAGCTTCTGATTATCAAACATAGAGCGTGAAAGTGTACAGAAAATAGCCACTGATTATAATGGTGCTTGCAAAGACCTCGAGCTATGTGCCCATAATAACCAATAATGACAAGAATTGCTCTTTACTGGCTGCTGCCTCTCCACTTGTTAATTACAGGCTGTACGGACGAACCCTGGAACAATCCTTATTCTCCTCAGCAGTCTGACCAGAATATCTATTATGATGTTTTCAGCGAACGGCCCAGGCATCTTGATCCCATCAGCTCATATAGTTCCAATGAATACACTTTTCTCGGGCAAATCTATGAACCGCCATTGCAATACCATTTTCTGAAACGGCCCTACCAGTTAACCACGCTGACGGCAACCGCCATGCCCGAAGTAACTTATCTCAATATCAATGGAGAAATGCTGGAGGACTCCGCACCCGCTGATCAGGTGCACAGGGCCATCTACCGGATAACAATCAAACCAGGAATATTATTTCAGCCACACCCGGCTTTTGCCCGAAGCGATAGTGGCGAGTACCTGTATCATGATCTCGATAAGAACGATCTGGACAATATTTATTCGCTGAATGATTTCAGTAAGACTGGTACCCGTGAATTAACCACCGCAGATTATATATACCAGATTAAGCGCTTTGCGCACCCGGGGATTCATTCGCCGATTGCCGGGTTGATGTCCAAGTATATTCTGGGACTTAATGAACTGGGGGCTACACTAAACAGCGAAGCAAACGCCAGCAGCACAAAATCCTATATTGACTTAAGAGAGTATGAATTGGCGGGTGTGCAATACATTGATCGTTACACTTATGAGATCATACTCAAGGAAAAATACCCGCAGTTTATATACTGGCTCTCAATGAGTTTTTTTGCCCCCATGCCCTGGGAGGCAGACCGCTTTTATTCACGCCCGGGAATGAAAGAAAAAAATATTGTACTTGACTGGTATCCCGTAGGCACAGGACCATTCATGCTGACCATGAATAATCCGAACTTGCAAATGGTCATGGAGCGTAATCCCAATTTCCGCGGAGAACCTTATCCTGCAGAGGGAGAAGACACAGATAAGTCTGCCGGTTATCTGAAAGATGCTGGCAAGTTAATGCCGTTTATCGACAAGGCTATCTTTAGCCTGGAAAAGGAAAATATTCCAGCCTGGAACAAGTTCCTGCAGGGTTATTATGATACCTCTGGAATAGACTCGGACAGTTTTGACCAGGCGGTTCAGTTCAACACCCAGGGGGATGCGGAGCTGACCAGGGAAATGCAGGCAAAGGGAATTACGCTGGTCACGGCTGTAACAACTTCCAGTTACTATATGGGATTCAATATGCTGGACGATGTTGTCGGTGGAGACAGTCAACGCTCCCGGTTGCTGCGCCGGGCAATTTCTATCGCGATCGATTATGAAGAACACATCACTATCTTCACCAACGGCAGGGGCATGCCTGCACAGGGCCCGATTCCCCCGGGGATATTCGGTCATGTCGAGGGCAGGGAAGGAATAAATCCCTATGTCTATGAATGGAAAATCAACCAGCCTGTCAGACGCAGTATTGAAGATGCAAGGCGATTGATGTCAGAGGCAGGTTATCCCAACGGCCGCAATCAGGAATCAGGCAGGCCCTTGATCTTATATCTGGATACTCCCGCAGCTGGTCCAGGCAGCAAGGCTGTATTGGACTGGTACCGGAAGCAGCTGGCTCGATTGGGCATTCAACTGGTGATCCGGGTAACTGATTACAACCGCTTCCAGGAAAAAATGATTAAGGGAACTGCACAGATCTTCATGTGGGGCTGGAATGCTGATTATCCTGATCCGGAAAATTTTCTGTTTTTACTTTATGGTCCCAATGGCAAGACGGAACATAATGGTGAGAATGCTGCGAATTACAGTAATCCAGAGTTTGATCGACTGTTTAATGCTATGAAGAGTATGCCAAATGGAGAAAAACGGCAGATAATCATAAATCGTATGGTTGAGATTCTGCGGCGTGATGCGCCCTGGATTTGGGGCTATCATCCGATCGGTTATTCCCTACATCATCAGTGGTATAGCAATGCCAAACCAAATCTCATGGCCAATAATACACTTAAATACAAACGTATTGATCCAAATACAAGAAAGACATTACGTAATCAATGGAACCAACCGAGGCTTTGGCCTGTGATCACTGTTTTTATCATTTTGTTTCTCAGCAGTATCCCGGCATGGCGCACCTACAAACGGCGTGAGAGATCATCTGCCTTATGATCAATTACATTATTCGCCGGATATTTTATGCGTTACCGATCCTGATCGGAGTCAACCTTATCACTTTCTTCCTTTTTTTTATTGTCAATACGCCGGATGACATTGCCCGCATGCAACTTGGACAAAAGCGGGTGACTCAGGAAGCTATTGATAAATGGAAGGCCGACCGTGGTTATAACAAGCCCGTACTCTGGAATGCAAATGCTGACGGCATGAAGAGACTGACAGAGACTATATTTTACTCAAACTCTGTAAAATTATTTGTGTTTGATTTTGGTCAGTCTGACAGCGGCCGGGACATCGGCCATGATATCAGCCAGCGTATGTGGCCCAGTCTTGCCATAACTGTCCCGAGTCTTTTACTTGGTCTGCTGGCCTATATCAGCTTTGCGCTCATCCTGGCTTTTTTCCGGGCGACATATATTGATGTCTGGGGTGTCATCCTGTGTGTGATCATGATGTCCATATCAAGTATGTTTTATATTATTGGCGGGCAATTCCTGATCGGAAAATACCTGCATCTTGTTCCTATCTCAGGCTACGATACCGGTTTCGAAGCAATCAAGTTCGTGGCCTTGCCGGTGATGGTGGGTCTGGTTGCCAGTATCGGATCGTCAACGCGCTGGTATAGAACCATATTTCTTGAAGAAATGAACAAGGATTATGTCCGCACAGCCCGTGCCAAAGGCCTGTCGGAAAAGCTGGTGCTTTATCGTCATGTCTTGCGTAACGGTCTCATCCCCATATTGACCGGCGTAGTCGTCATCCTGCCGATGTTGTTCATTGGCAGCCTGATTACTGAATCTTTTTTTGCGATACCGGGACTGGGTAGTTATACCATCGATGCGATCAACCGCCAGGATTTTGCGATAGTTCGTTCGATGGTTTACCTGGGTTCGGTGCTTTATATCCTCGGCCTGTTACTGACTGATATATCCTACACTATCGCTGATCCGAGGATCCGGCTGGACTGATTGGTATAACTACATGCCCGTTATCTTTATCACTGATGCATTGATTTTCTTTCTGCTGGGAATGGTCGCCCTGTTTGCCTGGTATGCCGCAAGCCACGAACACCTGCGGGCACCCTGGCGGCAGGTAGCAAGTAACCCGCTGGCAATGGCGGCCGTGGTCGTACTTATATTTTATATCCTTATTGGCTTATTAGATTCCGTCCATTTTCATCCAAAACTTGAACAGCGGGCTGATCAACCGGACCAATACTCCACCGAGGTGCTGAGCCTGCTTGATCTGATCACTGAAAAGATGCGGACCCGGGTAGAGACCAGTTATTCTGCACCATTTGCCACCCATGCCTTTTCCCGGGAAATGCTTGTTCTGGAAGATGGTTCGGAAATTCGTGACTACCCAAAGTTGGAATACGCAGGCAGCCACCTAGCTGATACAGATTCTGCGGTCATCGATATTCTGGTCAAGGCACTTGCAGGTGCTGTTTCAGGTCTATGCATCTGGTTGGCGCTGGTTGCCCTCGTGGTATTTAGGCTGGCACGTTCCAGGCACTTGAGTGTCGGGCTGACCATAAACTCAATTATCCTCAGGGAAGGACAGGTCCCCTGGCATATCATTCTTTGCACGGCGGGACTGCTAATTATCGTCATGAGCAGCCTGTTTCATTTATCGTCTTACTATCATGTGCTTGGCACCGACAAGGTCGGGCAAGATGTGTTTTATCAGGCACTGAAGAGTGTCCGTACTGGCCTGTTGATTGGCACCTTGACGACTCTGGTGATGTTGCCTTTTGCCATTGCACTTGGAATCATGGCCGGTTATTTCCGAGGCTGGGTAGATGATGTTATCCAGTACCTGTATACCACCCTGAATTCAATTCCGGGAGTTTTGCTGATTGCTGCGGCGATATTAATGCTGGAAGTCTATATGACCAATAATGCCGAAGCCTTTACCAGTGTCGAGCAGCGGGCTGATATGCGATTGCTGTTTCTCTGTATGATACTCGGCATCATGAGCTGGACGGGGCTTTGCCGTCTGTTACGCGGCGAGGCACTAAAACTTCGTGAGATTGATTATGTTTATGCCGCACAGGCGTTTGGTGTTGGTAATACTACTATCATGCTGCGCCATGTGCTTCCGAATGTTATGCACATTGTCATGATTTCCATCGTAATCGATTTCAGTGGCCTGGTACTGGCAGAGGCCGTGCTGGCCTACATCAATATCGGTGTTGATCCCAGTATGGCCAGCTGGGGTAATATGATCAACAGTGCCCGACTGGAGCTTGCTCGTGATCCGATTGTCTGGTGGTCATTGGCAGCCGCTTTCATTTTTATGCTGGGTCTGGTATTGCCGGCAAATCTGTTTGCAGATGCCGTTCGCGATGCCTTTGATCCCCGTATCAGGAAACAAATATGATAAAGAAAACCAGGATTGAATTGCCTGACAAGCATGCCACTATCCGGGTGGTTGCTATGCCGGCGGATACTAACCCGGGCGGGAGTATCTTCGGTGGCTGGATTATGTCTCAGGTTGACATTGCCGGCGGTATTACTGCACTGGCCCGCGCCAAAAGCCGGGTCGCAACAGTCGCAGTGAATTCTTTTGAGTTTCATGAACCTGTATTTGTGGGTGATGTCATCAGTTGTTATACGGAGGTCGTCAAGGTGGGACGCACATCAATCACCATCAGGGCTGAGGTCTATGCCCAGCGTAACCCGTCTTGTGTTGAAACAGTCAAGGTGACCGAAGCCGAACTGACGTATGTTGCTCTGGATGAAAACTACCGTCCCAGGCTGGTACCATCCCTGGATGATGAGGGGTAAATATTGACATGAGTACATCATTACTCGAGATCAAGGACCTGCAGACCTGGTTCGGTGAAGGGGAGAAGACCGTGCGAGCCATAGACGGGATTGATTTTACAATTAGTCCGGGTGAAACCTTCGTCCTGCTGGGTGAATCCGGATGTGGTAAATCGATTACGGCACTGTCGATCATGCGGCTATTGCCTCCTGCAGCTCGTATCATGCGTGGCCAGATTTTACTGGATGGTCGCAACCTGTTTGATTTACCAGAGTATGCCATGCGTGATGTCCGTGGTGGGAAAATCGCAATGATCTTCCAGGAACCCCAGAGTTCACTCAATCCGGTTTTGACAGCGGGACAACAGATAGGAGAATCGCTGCATCGGCACAAGGGACTGAAGGGTTCGCGCCAACGTGATCGTACGGTTGAACTGCTTGAATCTGTGGGCATACCAGAACCGGATCGGCGTATCGATGAATATCCGCATCAATTTTCCGGCGGCATGAAGCAACGGATAATGATTGCCATGGCATTGGCCGGTGAACCCGCCTTATTGATTGCGGATGAGCCAACCACCGCGCTGGATGTCACCATTCAGGCACAGATTTTGTCATTAATGAAACGTCTGCAGGATGAGACAGGCATGGCCATCCTGTTTATTACTCATGATCTGGGTGTGGCCTCTGAAATCGCTGACACTGTGGCAGTGATGTATAACGGGAAAATTGTTGAAATGAAGAACAGCCGTTCTTTTTTTGCCAGGCCCGAGCATGAGTATTCCTTACATTTGTTTAATTCTGTACCGGGAAAAGGTCTGCGTGACAGCGAAAACAGATCAGTTACCAGCGATTCAACAGCAGGACCGTTATTAACTGTCAGTGATCTGAAGGTTTATTATCCTATTCGCAAGGGATTGTTCAAGCGCACGGTTGGTTTTGTTGAAGCGGTTGATGGGGTAACCATGGACATTTATCGGGGACAAACCATTGCCGTCGTCGGTGAATCCGGTTCCGGCAAGACCACTATGGGCAAGGGAATACTGCAATTAACACCCGTGACCAATGGAAAAATAGTATTTAATGGCATGGAACTTACACATCTTGCCCCGGAGGAAATGCGACGCCAGCGCTCTGATTTGCAGGTTATCTTTCAGGATCCGTATTCTTCCATGAATCCTCGCATGATGATTGCCGATATCATTTCCGAGGGAATAATTGCCCAGGATATGATCAGGGACAGGGACAAGTTAATAGCACGTGTTGATGAGTTGTTGAGCCAGGTGGGTCTGTTGCCGGAACACAAGTTTCGATATCCACATGAATTTTCCGGTGGCCAGCGTCAGCGTATTTGTATAGCCCGCGCGCTAGCCGTAGAACCGAGACTGATTATCTGTGACGAGCCAACCAGTGCACTGGACGTTTCGGTCCAGGCACAAATCCTGGCTTTGTTAAAAAATCTGCAGGATGAACTTGGTTTGTCTTACATTTTCATTACTCATGATATCAGTGTTGTGGAATATATTGCCCATTATGTGGCCGTGATGTACCAGGGAAAAATTGTGGAACAAGGCGATGTGGATAAGGTCCTGTACTCGCCAACTGATCCCTATACCAGGAAATTACTCTCCGCCGTACCCAGAATAAAAACCGGGACAGATTAGGATCACGCTTGAGTTCCAGGAGACAAAAAAAAGGCGCCATGTGGCGCCTTTCAGTATTTATTGAACTGACCATTATTCCCTGACCGCGGTGAAAGACTCTAGGATGGCATCAAAATCGGATTTCACCTTGGGGAATTCTGACGGCAAGCTCCATAGCAGTGTTTGATGGAAGTATTTTCTGGTTTCTATGGTAACGTGCCAGTAAATAATTTTAACTCCATCGATACTGCCCAGTATCTTGTAGCGAACGGCACGATAGGGGCCTAGCTGCAGATATTCAGGTTCTGATTCACTGTAATTTTCAAGGTTTTCCCTGAGTGATGAACGTGTAATATCACTGTGTGTTTGTAAGGAAAGGTCGTCAAAATCAAGCATATTCTCTGACAGTACAATACAATAACTACCCTTGCGGTCGTCGCCGATTTGCAGGTCGGCATCATCATTCAGATCGGTCATCACAGACCATCCAGGTGGCATCATCACAGAAAACTGCCCATCCAGGAACGTGACCGGGACAGGCGGCTTCATCGGCGGCGGGGTACAGGCTGCCAGACCCAGCAATGCGATGAAAAAACAAGTGAGGACAGGCAATCTGATCATATTGGGTTCTCCATGAATGTTTTCAGTCAATTATGGTCTGTTAATGCGCCTGAAGTCACTATCAAAACTGCAGATTTTTAATCAGTTCGCATTGACGCCAGATTCACTACCCGAACATATGCGATTTCTGCCACTATTTTTGGCTTTATACAGCAGTTCATCAACACGCTTCATGAGTTCATCAATACTCTCACTTTTGTCAAGCTGAATTACACCGGCGCTGATGGTAACTTTTGTGCTGTTAAAGATGGGTTTTTCCTGTATTTTCAGGCGTAGTTTTTCCGCCACCCGGGTAGCATTCGACAATGCTGTTTCCGGAAGCAGGATGATAAATTCCTCGCCACCCATGCGGAAAACCATGTCGATGGTCCTTAAAGTACCCCAGATGACCTGGACCAGTTCCTTCAATACGTGGTCACCTGCTGAATGGCCGAACGTATCATTGATTTTTTTAAAGTGATCAATATCCAATAAAATGAGAGAAATATTATTGTCATAGCGTTTTAATCGGGCGATTGCATTCTCAAGCGCATCATTGAGGTAGCGCCTGTTATAGGCTTGGGTCAGTTCATCGATTATGGAACTATCTCTCAACTTGTTCTGGAGTTCTACAATGATTTTTACGATCATATTTACAAAAATGACCGTTAATAACATGCTGGCTAAGACTCTGGTTGTTGCCTCGATGGATTGTTCGCTGTAATAAGCCATACCTGTAATCAATATTATGGAAATGATTCCGATTATGTTTGCTGTTTTACGGGTCAGCACAAAAAACATCAGGATAATTGTCGGGTAAATCCACAAAATTCCAATCAGATTAATTTCAATGATTATCAGGCTGATATTAAGTATGATGGCGATAAAAGCAATTGCCGGTGCAATGGGGAGTTTTCTGCGGAAATGCCTGTAAATGGCATCAATCAATAAAATCAGGATGACCAGAAAATTGAATGTTGCCAGCAGGTTCTCTCCTTTCATGAGATTGCTGACAGCGAAAGGCAAGATCAGAATAATGCCGGCGATCGAAAGTTTATAAAATACCTGTTCCCGATACTGGGCAATGATGTCAAAAATCCGGTGACTGGATCTTTGTTGGATTGTGTCAGGATCGTTCATGACGCCTCGTGTCGACAGGAAGTATAGTGTTAAATTTTCAAATAAGCCCAGTCAATATAGAGGGTTATTTTTATTTACTGTCTATAGCTTTCATAAGATGTATGGCATTGGCAAGCAGCGATACCCGTATGGCCTTTTCTTCGGTGAGATTGTTACGTCTTGCAACATGAGTAGGGACAGCAAAGCTTATCTTACCAGCTAATCCGCTGAGTCGGATGATAATCTGGGTATTTTCACCAAGCGATATACATTCGTCAATAATACCTTCGACTGGATTTTCTCGCTCCCCCCGGGAAGGGCGATCAACACGGTGGAGGATGACACCTTCAGATGGCACCAGCCAGTCCACAGTTTCACCAGGTATGAACCTTTCATCAAGAGCACATTCAAGTTCCGTTTCTTTCCAGTGCAACAGTGTCAAGCCCTTGTCCATATTATGGGTTTTCACTTTCGCGCTGAAGATATTATTCTGATCGATTAGTCGCGCTACTTTTGCATTGACAGGTCTGGAGATGACCTCGTCAGCCTGGCCGCTTTGTAATAGCTGCCCCTCATGAATAATAAATAGGCGGTCTGCCAGCATATAGGCTTCATCGAGGTCGTGGGTGACAAAGATAATGGGGATATCAAGCTGTTGTCTGATCTTTACGAGTTCACGGCGAAGTTTCCTCCGGGTAACCAGATCCACCGCACTAAAAGGTTCATCTAGCAATAACAGCTTTGGATTCCTGGCCAATGCCCGGGCCAGTGCTACTCGTTGTTGTTGCCCACCGGATAGCTGAGCAGGGTAACGTTGCTCAAATCCTTCAAGGTTCACCAATGATAGAATTCGGGAAACTTCATGACTAATAGATGCCTTATTCTTGTCTTGCATAGCGATGCCGACGTTTTCCGCGACAGTAAAGTGGGGAAACAGTGCATAATGTTGAAAAACAAATCCAGTACGTCTTTGTTGTGTCGGGAGGTTGCAGTTTGTTGAATGATCACACCATGTTTCATTGTCTATCTTGACAATTGCCTCTTTAACATGATGTAAACCGGCGATTGATCGCAATAAAGTTGTCTTGCCACTGCCGGAGGGACCGACCAGTACAATCAATTCATTTTTGCTGCAGGTAAACTCGGCAGCTAATGGTATTGGTGCCTGTTGCTGAAGATTGACGTAAAGATACTCAGAGGCTGTCATGATAACCATTGCCTCCCATACGCCTGTTTAAAAAGTTGATCAGCACGATTGAGGTAAAAGCCAGCAACAGGAGTAGGGCGGAAAGTTTTCCTGCTGCGGTGTCATTTAAAACCTGTAAGTAGTCGTAGATAGCAATGGCGGCCGTGCGAGTTTCGCCGGGTATATTGCCTCCAATCATCAAAACGACACCGAATTCGCCCAGGGTATGGGCAAAGACCAGAATCAGCGCTGCGGCGATACCCGGCCAGGCCAGCGGAAGCTCGATACGCCAGAAGGTTCGTAATCCGTTTAATCCACAACACCAGGCAGCTTCCCTGATGTCTGGTGATATACCGGCGAACGCACGGTGCATGGGAATCACAGCAAAGGGAAGATTGAAAAGTATCGACGCAAATAATAGCCCGTCAAAGGTGAATATAAGGCGATGTCCGGTCAGTTCATGATACCACTGCCCCAGCCAGGCCTGCTCACTAAAGGCATGTAACAGGTAAAAACCCAGAACCGTGGGCGGCAGTACCAGTGGCAATACAATCAGAATCAGGAGCAGGTTGCGTCCGGAGAAGTTCTGGTAAGCAAGCACGCGGCTGATGATGATCCCGATCGGCAATAAGACCAGCATGGTAAGTACTGCGAGCTTGAGTGATAGTATCAGTGTTTGCCAGTCCATCAGGGCCGTTATTCCGGTGCCTCGTAACCTTGTTGCCGGATGAGCTGAAGGGCGGTTTCACCGGACAGATACTTGTAGAATCCTGAAGCCGTTTGTCCAGCGCCGTTCATGAGCACCATGCGTTGATGTATTGGCTGGTGCCAGTTCGCAGGGATAATCATGATGTTTCCCAGCTCACGGATCCTGGGGTGAATGGAAAGGGACAGTGGCAAAAACGCCATATCAACGGTGCCCGTGAGGATAAACTGTGCAGTCTGGCCAACATTTTCGGCCTGGATAAATTCATAGGGACCGTTATCACTCCAGAGTTGATATTTTTCCAGTACCATTTTCGCCGCTTTACCGTAAGGCGCGAGTTCGGGGTTGGCCAACGCAATCCGATTGATGCCGGATATGTCGAGTTGCTTCAGAAAAAGGTCAATATCAGTTACATCAGCCGTGTCGATTGATTGACTGACAAACATCACCAGGCGGCCACAGGCATAGATTCGGCCTTCATCTATTGTTAATCCCTGTTCATGAAGATATTTTACATATGACTCATCAGCTGAGAGGAACAGTTCAAATGGGGCACCACGCTGTATTTGCAATGCCAGTGTCCCGGACGCGCCGGAGACCAGACGTAGAGATTCACCGGTCAATGCAGTATATCGGCTGCTGATTAGTTCCAGGGTAGGATAGAAGTTTGCTGCGACGGCTATGATCGGCTCCTGCTCCGCAATCGTATGACTGTACCAGCCGATCAGAAATATCAGCAACAGGCCCTTCAGGTTCATCAGGAAGCCGGGTTTCTCATGGTCACAAATTCCTCAGCAGCCGTGGGATGGATCCCAATCGTGGCATCGAATTGCGACTTCGTAGCTCCGGCCTTCATGGCTATGCCCATCCCCTGGATTATTTCGCCGGCATCCGGGCCCAGCATGTGAACACCAACGACGCGATCAGTGGTTTTCTCGACAACAAGTTTCATGAAAGTTTTCTCATCGCTTTGCATAAAACTCATCTTCATTGGTTTGAAAGAGGATTTATATATGCCGATGTCATTATAACGTTCCCGTGCCTCCTCTTCGGTAAGTCCAACCGTGCCGAGATTTGGCTGACTGAAAATGCAGGTTGGAATGCCATTGTAATCAACTGAACTACTTTGTTGATTATACAATGTCCGTGCCAGGACCATACCCTCAGCAAGTGCCACCGGTGTCAGATTGACCCTGTTTGTCACATCACCAATTGCGNNTTGTCATTTAATTTTACACCAACTTTTTCGAGTCCCAGGTCAGCAGTATTAGGTTCCCGGCCAGTGGCATACATGACCAGATCTGAAGAATCTCTGGTTTTATTGGTATAGGTTATTTCAAATTGCCCGTTTTCTTTTTTAACCGAATCAATATTGGTATCGAACAGAAGTTTGACCCCCCGACTTTCCATCTCATCAGCCAGGTGTCTGCGAAGGTCACGGTCGAAGCCACGCAAGAACAACGGGCCACGGTAGATCAGTGTGGTATCCACGCCAAGCCCATGGAAAATGCCGGCAAATTCCACGGCAATATAGCCTCCGCCTACAATTACAATTTTTTTTGGCAGGGCATCCAGGAAGAAGGCCTCGTTTGAGGTGATTACATGTTCCTTACCGGGAATATTCGGAACACTTGGCCAGCCACCGGTAGCTATGAGTATGCGTTCAGCCGTTATTCTCTTGCCGTTAATTTCTACTGTGTGCTGGTCAAACAGGCTGGCCCTGCCGTCAATGATAGTGACACCGGCATCGTCAAGAATGCGCTCATACACCCCATTGAGCCTTTTAATTTCAGCATTCTTGTTTTGAATGAGTTGTTGCCAGTTAAAGCGAATATCACTCATGGACCAACCAAAGCTGCGGGCAACCTCGAAATCCTCGCGGAAATGTGAGGCATAGACGAACAATTTTTTGGGCACACAGCCGACATTCACACAGGTTCCACCGTAATATCGGTCCTCGGCGACTGCAACCCGGGCCCCGAAAGAAGCAGACATGCGGGCCGCACGAACTCCACCCGAACCGGCGCCAATTACAAATAAATCATAGTCATAATTTGTCATTGATTATCATTTGCATTTAAGATTTTAAGCCACCTATTGTATTGATTTTTCCTTATAATGCATCATTTGAATAATCTGTTGTTGTAATAACCTGTTCCTATCGGCAGCGTAACTCAATTTAGAATTCAGCAGGACCATGTCTACAGAAAATAATATCGATATTACCTCGGAAAAGACTGCACGATTGATGACACGGGCCAGTCATGCCTCGGTTGCGGCCGGTTCTTCCCTGGTGTTGATTAAGATGGTTGCCTTTCTCTATACCGGCTCCGTAGCCATGTTAACCAGTCTGATCGATTCCGCTATTGACGTGATCGCTTCCTTGATCAATCTCTTTGCAGTCCGCCAGTCACTTGTACCTGCCGACCAGGAGCATCGCTTCGGGCATGGAAAAATAGAATCACTGGCCGGGATTTTACAGGCGGCCTTTATCAGTGGGTCGGTTATCTTTATCGTCATCGAGGCAATTAACAAGCTGGTTAATCCGTCTCCGGTGACTCACGGAGCGCTTGGTATTGCTGTCATGATTATTTCAATGATAGTAACGGTTTTACTGGTCATGTATCAGCGCTATGTTATAAAAAAAACCGGTTCTGTTATTATCAGTGCCGATTCCCTGCATTACGTCTCTGATCTGGCCTTCAATGCCAGTGTCATTGTTGCCATCGTCCTGAGTTATTACTTTAATCTGACTTACGCAGATCCGATTATTGCATTGATAATTGCCGGTTTTATTCTTCTAAGTGTCAAGGAAATTGCAAAGACCTGCATCGATCAGCTCATGGACCGGGAGTTGCCGGATGAAGACCGCGACAAGATTAAAGAGATAGTGGTATCACATCCGGATGTCCAGGGCATACATGGTTACAGGACCCGGGCATCGGGTCGCGATATTTTTATTCAGCTACACCTGGAACTGGATCCGGATCTGAAACTTCGTCGTGCACACGATATTGCTAATGAAGTTCAGGAACAGATCTGCCAGGCATATCCCAATGCTGATGTCATTATTCACCAGGATCCGGAAGACGATCAGTAACCTTATTTAACAAATGCAGGTTATGAGTCATCGCAGTTTACCTCAGCTTCTCATCCAGTCGTGATAAGTCTTTATCCAGCGTAGCAATTTTTCAGGAGCATGTTGTTTCTTCCAGTTACCAGCAGCGAATTTGTTGGCTTCTGACAGTGTCGGGTAGATATGTATAGTCCCGAGAATGCGATTTAATCCAATATCATTTTTCATGGCGGTAATGTATTCGATTATGAGATCAGCGGCATGTTCACCAACAATCGTCACACCCAGTATCCTGTCTTTTCCGGGGACAGTCAGTAGCTTGATCAGACCTCGGTCGGCGCTGTCTGCAATGGCACGGTCAAGATCATCCAGCTCATAGCGGGTGACTTCGTAATCAATATTTTGTTCTTTTGCTTCCAGCTCGTTGATTCCAACGCTGGCCACTTCAGGTTCGGTAAATGTCGCCCGGGGTATGACCGAGTAGTCGACCCTGAATTTCTTCAGGTTGCCAAACAGGGCATTGACCGAGGCATACCAAGCCTGGTGTGCGGCAGTGTGGGTAAATTGAAAAGGCCCTGCAACGTCCCCACAGGCAAGGATGTTGGGATAGCATGTTTGCATGTATTTATTAATTTCTATGGTGCCCTGTCTTGTCAGGCGTATACCCAGACGCTCAAGACCGTAACCCTCTGTATTAGCTTTACGACCGACTGCGACAAGAATGGCATCGAATTCGATTTCTACTGACCGGTCAATGTGATCACAGCAAAGTATTTTTCTTGCACTATCCTGTTTAATTTTGACTGCCTTGTACTCTAATCGAACATCCACGCCATCGTTCTCAAAAGAATTTAGGATCATACTAGATACTTCCTCGTCCTCAAGAGAGAGTAGACGAGCTGCCATTTCCACGAGTGTCACCTTGCTTCCGAATGTCGCAAAGCATTGAGCCAGCTCACAGCCAATCGGACCACCCCCAAGTACCACCAGCCGTTCGGGCAATTCCCTTATTTCCCATATGTTATCCGAGGTGTAATAATGAATCTGCTCAATACCATCTATGGGAGGAATAAACGGCCCAGCACCGGCGGCAATAATAATACTCTTGGTTGTGATAATCTGGTCATTAATCCTGACTTCCCAGGGTGACATAATTTCTGCTTCGCCTGCCAGACATTCCACTCCCAGTTCGGTGTAACGTTCAACTGAATCATGAGGTTCGATCTTCCGTATGACGGTTTGTACCCGCTGCATTATCTCGGCAAAATCGAAACTTGCATTTACGGGTTTAAAGCCGAAATCTTCCGCCCGATGTATATCAGCTAGGAAACGCGATGAACGTATCAATGCCTTGGAGGGAACACAACCGGTATTCAGACAGTCTCCCCCCATTTTATGTTTTTCTATTAACAGCACTCTGGCTTTGACAGCAGATGCGATATAGGCAGCCACCAGTCCGGCAGAACCAGCACCGATCACAATCAGGTTATAATCAAATTGATCAGGCTTTTTGTAGTTCTTATAGACGCGTTGCCGGTTAATGAAATTCACAAGGCCCTTGGCCAGATATGGAAACAGGCCGAGTAGAACAAACGCGGTTAAAAGTCCCGGCGAGAGAATACTACTGACTGAATCTATTTGTGCGAGTTGTGTGCCTGCGTTTACATAAACCAATGTGCCCGGCAACATGCCAANNATGAAGAATGGAAAAATCGGTATCAGCCTTAGAGTAAAGAGATAGAAGGCGCCGTCCTTTCTAATACCTTCATTAATGGTGTTCAATCTTTTTTTGTAACGTTCCTGGATGAAATCATGCAGCAGCGTACGTGAAATAATAAAAGCCAGGCTGGCACCGATGCTGGAGGCAAATGAAACAAGTACGGTTCCCCACAGCAGGCCAAACAGCGCACCCGCAACCAGGGTCATGATCAATGCACCCGGCAAAGACAAGCCTGTAACTAATATATAGATAAGGAAAAAAATCAACATAGCGGCTATTCGATTTTCTGATACATAGCTGCTGATTTCTGCCTGGGAGTGGTTGAAATACTCAAGTGTCAAATACTGTTGCAGATCGAATATAAAGAAGGAAGCAACGGCAATCAGGACAAGCCCCAGTAGCAGAATTTTTTTCCAGTAGAAAGGCACTTTTACACGCTCCATGAGTATCAGGAAATGACACTAGCTCAACTTCAGGCAAAAAAAAAGCTGACATCCTGTCAGCCTTGAAAGATCCACTACAAACTTCATAGTGGAGGAGAGAGAGCTTGTTTGACCTGGTTTAGAGGCCAGTAGCAGGCCGTTAAACATTGCTTATCGGACCGGCGTTAGAAATCGTTTTACCTTGTCTCCACCTTCAGTTTTAAAATTGCTCTGGTGTGAATCTTGAAATCTCGCACCAGCACGGTGTTCAGTCTGTAATGAAAAGTGCAAGCGCTATGCCAGTTTTAACGGAGCAATGACAGGATGGGAGAAATTGGAAAAAATAAATATGAATCAATAAGTTAAAATTAGATAGCGGGGTTGGCCAGGAGCGTCAGAACATCTCCAGCCGGGGGAAATTAAGATAAAAGTGTTGCTTCTAGACGACAGGTCGCGGTCCTGCGCCGGGCATTTTAGGACCGGAAACGGGTTTAGGCCAGGAGGCCGCCGATTAAGGCCCCAATCAGGAGTGGGATGATATTAATCATGATTAGCGCCATGAGGCTTATTGCAAAGATGACTCCCACCAGGGGAACACCGGTCATGAATGTCCCGGCGAAAAAGAGGAACCCCGACAGCAGCATGCCGGGTAACAAGGCTGCAAGGAAGCCTTCACCCACACCACCGGCGACCTTGCCACCGATGATCCCGGCAATGAGCGGGCCCAGGGCGGGTAACCAGAATAGCAGCAGGGAAATAACAGCCATCCAGATCATTCCCATGAACACACTACCCTTAGATTCTTTGGCCATGTTACCCTCCTTATATAAAATAAAGACATTTGAAGGACTATTGTGACAGCAACAGACTAAAATAGTCCACGTTCAGTCGATTTCATAAACCTCTCTGAGTCATTTTCGGGGGAGTCGGCATGCAGAAAAGTAAATCGCCCACACGGGCCATACGTGAACTCATGGAGCAACCGGGTATCATTCGTACGCTGGGAGCACATGACGTGCTCACCGCTGTCTTGGTGGAACAGGCCGGCTTTGATTCCGTTTTTATCGGCGGTTTTGGTACCAGTGCCAGTCTTTATGGACTACCGGATCTGAATTTTCTCGGAATGACGGAAATGGTCGACGCCACCCGGCGGATGGCACATCGGGTCTCGATTCCCGTGGTTGCCGATGCCGATACGGGTCATGGTGACCTGCATAATGTCATGCGTTGTGTACGCGAATTTGAGGGAGCGGGCGCGGCCGGCATTATTCTCGAGGATCAGGTCTTTCCCAAGCGTTGTGGTCACTTTGGCGGTAAACATGTGATCCCGGTCGATGAAATGGTTGCCAAGTTCAAGGCCGCTGTGGCTGCAAGAAATGATGATGATTTTATTTTCATTGCCCGCACTGATTCACGCGAGACGGATGGACTGGATGATGCGATAGACAGGATTAACCGGTATTGCGATGCAGGTGCCGACGTGGCTTTCATCGAAGCGCCATTGTCCATTGAGGAACTGGAAGAGATATGCAAACGTGTGCAATATCCCAAGTTTGTAAACATGCTTGCCTACGGGAAAACACCAATACTGAGTGCCTCGGAACTCGAGGAAATGGGGTTCAAGATGCTCGTGGCACCAATCGATTCTGTGTTACTGACTGCAAAGGTCATGCGCGAGATGGCCAATGCCATGAAACGCGATGGTCATACCAAATCCTTGTTTGATGACATGGTTAATTTTGAGGAGATAAAGAATATCCTTGGCTTACAAAAATACCTGTCTCTTGAAAAACAGTTCAAAAAGTAATCGAAAGTCTTTAATGCTGGTTTTGAGCTATTATTTGACCCGTTTAAAGTTTGTCAGAAAAGTAGCAAACCAGGCGTTTCTCTATCCAGTATTTTTCATTTCCCGGCATGTTTCCATAAATAAAACCAACGTGTCCGCCCTTGTTCGCTAATTCCAGTTGGCATGCGGGTGATAATTCAGTTTTTGCCGGTATTGCTTTCGGGGTCATGAAAGGATCATCATAGCTATGCAAGATCAATGTTGGCGTCGTAATATCTTTCAGAAACTGGCGTGAACTGCTGAGTTGATAATACTCGTCTGCACTGTTAAAACCATGCAAAGGTGCAGTGACATTATGATCAAAGCGATAAAAGTTGTTCCAATTACCTAGCTCATTCAGAGTGATTGGACTGTGCCGTTTTCTGAACTTGTCCCTGATTTTATCAGTCAGGCGAGTGATGAGGTGGCGCTGGTAAAAGCGTGCAAAACCCTTGTCCAAGGCTCTCGCCCCATTGGCCAAATCAAACGGCACAGAGATCGCCATGGCTGCATTTAACATTGAAGCTTTTCCTGATTCACCCAGATATTTCAACAAGACATTGCCGCCCAGCGAGATCCCAACAACAGCCAATGGACTGTCCGGGTAACGCTGTCGCAACTGGCCTATCAGGTATTTCAAATCACGGGTATCACCGGAATGATAACTGCGGGCAAGTCGATTATGCCGGCCGCTGCAACCACGAAAATGCATCAATACAACAGTCCAACCTGCATCATGAACAGTCTGCAATATCCCTTTCGCATAGTGAGAGCAAATGCCACCCTCAAGACCATGCAGGAGGATAATAATCGGTCCGGGTGGTCTTGTAGTCCAGACCAGATCAATAAAATCGCCATCAGGCAGTTCCAGGGTTTCTGTAATGGTCTGAGGCTGTGGCTGACGACGAAACCATACAGGATAAATGGTCTGGGCATGGCGGTTGCGCAACCACCAGGCCGGCCTGAAATCACTTTCTATGATCGTCCCGGAAGGAGAATTCATTCATCATCGATATGCCGCCGCAGGATATCCTGGTAGGCATCAATACGCCGGTCACGCAGGTAAGGCCAGATTCGACGGATCCGGTCCGTACGTTCCAGATCAATATCACTGATGATTACGGCAGCAGCATCAGCAGGAGCCTGTGCCAGAATCTCCCCCTGTTGTCCGCAGATGAAACTGGAACCCCAGAAATCTGCACCAGCTGTGGCACCGGAAGGATCAGTCTCATGACCGATGCGGTTACTAGAGACCACGGGAAGATTATTGGCTATGGCATGGGCGCGTTGAATTGTAATCCAGGCTTCGCATTGCCGGTCTTTTTCTGCCTGATCGTCTGATGGATCCCAGCCAATGGCACTGGGGTAAAACAGGATCTCGGCACCTGCCAGGGAAATCAGTCTGGCGGCTTCGGGGAACCACTGGTCCCAGCAGACCAGTACCCCGAGTTTACCGATGGAAGTCTGTATCGGTTTAAATCCAAGATCACCGGGCGTGAAATAAAATTTTTCGTAATAGCCGGGATCATCAGGGATATGCATCTTGCGATAGCGCCCGGCAATCTCCCCGTTGCTATCGAGTACTGCGGCCGTATTGTGATACAGGCCAATGGAGCGTTTTTCAAACAGTGAACAGATGATGATGATGCCGAGTTCTTTTGCAAGTGTTCCAAAATGATCCGTTGTCGGTCCTGGTATCGGTTCAGCCCGCTCGAAATGACGCGTATGGGCCTCGACACAGAAATAAGGTCCCGTGTGCAATTCCGGCAGAAGTACAATATCGGCGCTTGTGGCAGCGGCTTTTTTAATTCCATCTATTGAGCGCTGGAGATTTTCTGCATAATCATCTCCACAGGCATGCTGGACAATAGCGACCTTGATAATGTGACTCACTGGATGACTCCGCGAGGTAATTGCATAGTAATGCAGTGTAGACTACCAAATTGATTAATGACCGGTCGACAGTTTACCGGGACCACAGTGCGATCACGAAATGTGTGCTGGAATATTTCCGTGGCCTCATTGTCTTCATTAACCTGATAGACCGGTAGCAGTATCGCTTCATTAATAAACAGGAAATTGGCATAACTTGCTGGTAATAATTCTTGATCATTGTTTTTGATGACAGGCGATGGCAACGGGATCAGTTGATATGGCTTGCCATTTTTCTGCCTGAACTCTTTTAACTCCGATTCCATTTTTTTTAATGACTCATGATTGGGATTGTCATGATCGTGGCTGCAGACATAAAGCAGTGTATCCGGGCGGGCGAATCGGACCAGAGTATCGATATGGCCATTGGTATCATCTCCGATCAGCTGCCCATGGTATAGCCAGAGGATTCGATCGAGATGCAAGGTGTCGCACAGAAATGATTCAATTTCCTGTTGATTGAATAATTTGTTACGTGTCGGCGAGAGCAGGCAGGAACCTGTAGTCAGCAGGGTACCTTCACCGTCTGTCTCCAGGCTGCCTCCTTCCAGGATAAAATCATGTTGCACAAGGGGCGTCTTGCCAAAGGCCTGTTGCTTATGGAGTGATTGAGTGATTACGTTATCCAGTTGATACGGATATTTGTTTCCCCAGCCATTGAAAGTAAAATCGTGTAACTCCGCTTTATTGTCGTTGAACACTGTAATAGGGCCGTGATCACGAGTCCAACTATCATTGGATGGAGCTATGTACAGTCTGTAATTGCCCGGTGAAATACCATCCCGCTGCAACAGCATTTTCAGATGTTGTTTATGGTTTTCATCCAGACAAGCGATAATCACGGTCTGGCGGTTAACACACTTGCGGACAATATCGACATAGACAGGTTCAATTTCAGGTAAATACGGGGACCAGTCTGATTCAGGGTGTGGCCAGGTTAGCAGTAGTCCGGACTGGTTTTCCCATTCCGCAGGAAAGCGTACAAGTGTCATCAGTCGCGCGCCGGGTATTGAATGCGTTCCAGTGAAATACAATCGCCTTTGTTTTTTTCGATTACCAAAGCATCGCTATCAAATACATCGTTATCAACTACTGCCAGCAACACCACACGGTTATCCTCGTCCCTTTCGGCATCCAGGATATCACCCACGGGTTTGGCCTCCTCCTTACCCAGCATGATCCGATCACCCGGTCCCGGTGTCGTATTAGTCTGGCAATGGCCAATAACCATGCGTTTTTTAACCTGTCCGCGAAAATGCAAACGGGCAATTACTTCCTGGCCAGGATAACAGCCTTTCTGATAACTTAGACCCCGGATATAATCCAGGTTGAGCATCTGCGGCAGGAATAGTTCGCTTGTACTTTCAAGTATCCATGGCAACCCGGATCGTATGTCTTTCAGGCTCCACTTTGTTCGTTCACCGGCAACCGCTGTTTGGGTGATCCATTCCAGTACCTTGTCACAGTCCTGCATTTGCCCGATCAAGATAAAACGCGGTTCTGGTCGGTTAATGCATATTGCAATAAAGCGGGTATTTGACAGCAGATTGCCCTGTTGCTTTGTATCTTTATTGGATAACTCCCTGACAACTGATTCTGCGTGTTCTCCAGCGAGTCCCACTGTCATATAATCATTACTGACATCTTCTATCCGGACATCGGAGCGCAGCACAAACATACCCAATCGGTTACTGATTTTGTCTTTTAGCATGGAAGGTATCAACATAAACAGTGAATCATCCTGATGGTAAAGAATAAAAGTTGTGATCACCCGGCCATTGGGCAAGCACCAGGCAGTCAGGAACCAGCCCTCTTGATCGAGTAGTTCGAGGTCCCCGCAGACCTGGGCCTGGAGAAAATCATAGGCGTCCTTGCCGCTGAGACGTAACAGGGAAAAATGTGACAGATCAAAATAGCTTGTTGATGTTAAAGGCACTGGATGACACTACCTGTAATTTGGATTATTGATGTCGCAGATCAGGTTGATCAGGTTCCGGTATTCTTCTGTAGGAGCAGGCTTGCGGCCCATGATCCAGTCCATGATATCAAGGTCAGCTTCGTCCAGTAGACTGCTGAAGCTTTTTTTTTGTTCATCGGTCAGATCCTTGTAATGGCGCGAGACAAACTGTTGCAGCAACAGGTCCATCTCCCGTATTCCGCGCCGACAACGCCAGAGGATATTCGGGCTGGCAGACATGAAGCTTAAATGGTTCGGGAAACCAGCAGCTTCTTGATCTCTGCGATGGCCTTGGCCGGATTGAGTCCCTTGGGGCAGGTATTGGTGCAGTTCATGATGGTATGGCAACGATAAAGCCGGAATGGATCTTCCAGCTCATCGAGGCGTTCGCCGGTGTTCTCATCCCGACTGTCGATGATCCAGCGATAGGCCTGCAGTAGGATGGCTGGTCCCAGATAACGGTCACTGTTCCACCAGTAACTCGGGCAGCTTGTTGAACAGCAGGCACAGAGTATGCACTCATACAAACCATCAATTTTGGCGCGATCCTCTTTTGACTGCAGTCGCTCCCTATCCGGTGGTGGAGGCGTCTGGGTCTGCATCCAGGGCTTGATGGCTGCATACTGTGCATAGAAATGTGTCATGTCTGGCACCAGATCCTTGACCACTGACATATGGGGCAGGGGATAGATATTGATGTCGCCCCTGATATCACTGATGACCTTGGTGCAGGCCAGGGTATTGATTCCGCCAATATTCATGGCGCAAGAGCCGCAAATGCCTTCACGACAGGAACGGCGGAATGTCAGGGTGGAGTCGATTTCATTCTTGATGTAGATCAGGGCATCCAGCACCATTGGCCCGCAGTCATCCAGGTCAATCTCGTAGCTGTCCATGCGCGGATTATCATTATTTTCCGGTTCCCACCGATAAACTCGAAAGGTCTTCTTGTTCTTCGCATCTACCGTCGCAGAAAATGTCTTGCCTTGATAGATCTTGGAATTTTTCGGAAGAGTAAATTGCGCCATATCTAATACCTGTAATTATAGCGATGGAAATCTAATAAACGCGTTTCTTCGGTGGAAACACATCGACCTCGTTGGTCAGGGTATACATGTGTACCGGACGGTAATCGAAACTGACCTTGCCATTCTCATCGAGCCAGGCAAGGGTGTGTTTCATCCAGTCATCATCATCACGATCCGGGTAGTCTTCCCGTGCATGGGCACCGCGACTTTCAGTCCGGTTATAGGCGGAATGAATACTGACCATAGCACAACCCAGCAGGTTCTCCAGTTCCAGGGTTTCTACAAGGTCGGTATTCCAAACCATGCTCTTGTCCGCTACCTTGACATCCAGGAAGGAGTCCCAGATGGTCGTCATCTTGTCGATCCCTTCTTTTATCACCTCGCCGGTCCGGAAAACGGCGGCGTTGCTCTGCATGGTCCATTGCATGGTGTTACGGATCTCGGCCGTCGGGGTCTTGCCCTGGTTATGGCGTAACTTGTCGAGACGGGCCAACGCCTCGTCGCCAGCATTGGACAGGGTCTTGTACGTTTGCCCCGGCTTGATTGATTCTGCGCACAGTTTTGCGGCGGCACGGCCAAAGACGATCAGGTCCAGTAGTGAGTTTGATCCCAGGCGATTCGCGCCGTGGACGGAGACACAGGCTGCTTCACCAATGGCCATGAGTCCCGGGACAACAGCATCCGGATTGCCATTTTTAAGCGTGACCACCTGGCCATGATAATTGGTAGGAATGCCGCCCATGTTGTAATGGACCGTAGGGATCACGGGTATTGGTTCCTTGGTGACATCGACTCCGGCAAAGATCCGGGCAGACTCGGCAATGCCAGGCAATCGTTCATTGATGACTTCCGGACCCAGGTGTTCGAGGTGCAAGTGGATATGATCCTTGTCCTTGCCGACGCCGCGGCCTTCACGGATTTCCATGGTCATGGAGCGGCTGACGACATCACGTGAGGCCAGGTCTTTTGCCGACGGGGCATAACGTTCCATGAAGCGTTCACCCTCGGAATTGGTCAGGTATCCCCCCTCGCCACGCACGCCCTCGGTGATGAGACAGCCGGAGCCATAGATGCCGGTGGGGTGAAACTGGATGAATTCCATGTCCTGCAGGGCTAAGCCGGCACGCAAGACCATACCATTGCCATCCCCGGTACAGGTGTGCGCTGAGGTCGCTGAAAAATAGCAACGGCCATAACCACCCGTGGCTAGGACCACAATATGGGCCCGGAATCGGTGGATTGTGCCATCTTCCAGGTTCCAGGCCATGACACCGCAACAGGCTCCTTCATCATCCATGATCAGATCTAGGGCAAAGTACTCAATAAAAAATTCGGCTTCATGCTTCAATGATTGCTGATAGAGGGTGTGAAGGATGGCGTGTCCAGTACGGTCGGCTGCTGCACAGGTCCGCTGGGCCGTGCCCTCGCCGAAATTGGTGGTCATGCCACCAAATGGACGTTGGTATATTTTGCCTGCTTCGGTACGTGAGAAGGGAACCCCATAGTGTTCCAGCTCGATTACCGAGGGCACGGCCTCACGACACATATATTCAATTGCGTCCTGGTCCCCCAGCCAGTCTGAGCCCTTGACCGTATCGTACATATGCCAGCGCCAGTCATCGGGGCCCATGTTGCCCAGCGATGCACTCATGCCACCCTGGGCGGCTACGGTGTGGCTGCGGGTCGGGAAGACTTTGGTAATACACGCTGTTTTCAGGCCCTTGGCTGCCATGCCAAAGGTCGCTCGCAGTCCGGCACCCCCGGCGCCGACCACGACGATATCGTATTTGTGATCTATGATTTCGTAAGACATCGGCTTATAACCCCAGAAATACTTTCAGGACTGCTATTGCAGCGATCATGCCCGCGAACAACATGGTAAATTTCAGCAGGATGAGACTGGTCACGCGAATGACCTTGCAGCCTACATAATCTTCAATCACGACCTGCACACCCAACTGTGCATGATAAAACAGGGAGAAGATCAACAGGATTAACAGCACGGTAATCACGGGTGATTGCATCCAGGCGGTGACTGCCAGGTAATCCATCGCCGTCATCGTGAGCAATTCGAAAACAAACCAGAGACAGAGTGGAACGAGGGCGATGGCAGTCAGCCGCTGGGCCCACCAGTGACGTACACCTTCCTTGGCCGATCCCAGGCCATATACCTTGCTCAGGGGTGTTCTCAGTTTCATGTACCAACTCCACAGGCCAGATACCAGGTCACGGCAGTCATCAGGACAGACAAAATAACCACTGCGTAACCGGAGATATAGGTTGTCTTCAGTTCAAGCCCCAGACCAATGTCCCAGAACAGGTGGCGAATGCCGTTGCAGAGGTGATAGTAAAGTGAAAACACCCAGGCATAGAGCAGGGTTTGGCCATACCAGGCCAGGATGTGGTTTTGTATGGTTTGGTAGCTTTCTGGCCCGTTGGCGACCGACAATAACCAGCAACTCAGAAACAGGGCCCCAATGCTAAGAAATACTCCCGTACCACGGTGTGTGATCGAAAGTAGGGAGGTCAATTGGGGCTTATAGATCTGCAGGTGCGGCGATAATGGACGATTGACCGTTGCCATGCTCTCAATTCCTCTCTAGCGCGTATCAATCCCGGTGCTTCTTCCGGGTAACAATATTATGAATTATCAAGAATAAATCAGAAATCTATGCAGCGACCGCGGCGTTCCCAGTCACCATAACGGGTCGGTTCGGGGCCTTTGGGGCCACCGATTTCTACGGGTGTCTTGATGATATCCGCCTTATTCTCGGGAATTTCCATGGCGGTGCCCTGTTTTTCTTTTTCTTGTGTATTTTTCATAAGATATTATTTCTGCAGGTCGATTCACTTTGTAAATAAAAAAAACCTATTAAATCAACCGGTTTCGCGTATCATTGCCGTTAGGCAGTCCCGCATTTTAGCGGGATATTGACAGGAGGTCACCCATTCGATGCCAGGAAATTTTGAATTGCCCATCCACCTCAGGCTGAAAAGATCAAAAGCCCTGCAAATACTGGTGATCATTTCCCATGGCGGGGCTTTAGTTTGTGCCTGGCCGATCAATTTACCGCTTGTCGTCAAGCTTTTGATCAGTTTTTGCGTAATATTCGGGTTTGTCAGAGCCTGGAGATGCCTGTTTACAAAGCAGGTTAGCAATTCGCCACTGGAAGTCATTTTACAGCCGGATGATCGTTGGATTCTGGTCTTTGCTGGCGGGCAACGGCAAAAGGCAATCCTGTTACCGGGGAGTTACGTGCATCCCTGGCTGGTCATCATTGCTTTGCGGAGCAAGGACCGCACTATCCGTGTAATCATTCCAGCAGATGGCGTGGATGACCCTCAGGCCCTGCGGCGATTGAGGACCCGCTTGATTCAACCCTTGACGTCTTCCGATACATAAAATTATTAACCCAGTCTGAATTTGATCCAGCGTGAGAGAATCAGTTTTCTCAGCGGCGTCAGGCTGACTCGTCGGCTATCCAATTGGTTACCATCACGTTCTATTTCCCGACAGGTTGCCAGGATGAGCCTGGCCATGATGATCACATGCAAGCAAGAATGACTTTCCTCAGCGGTCAATCTTTCAGTCACGTGTTCAAGGTCGGTAATGAGTTGCCTGAACCGCTTGATCTGTTGACCGAGATCACGCGGTACCGGGTGATGGCCAACCTGCAGTTGATCCTCCGCTTGATGAGATGGCTGATGCTGAAGCAGGGAAAAGATCTCAAACAGGCAGCCGGCCTCATTCAATAAAGTATTTGTGTGTGTACTCTTGCAGCCGCTGAGTTTCCCCGAAATTGTCCATACCGCCCCCGGACCCATGGAGAGGAAATCATTCAGTTCACTCGCTGATACAGGCAGTGCATCATTCAGCCTGGCCTCATAATGGTGAATCATGCCGGCCAGACTATTCATAATATCCGGATTTTCGGAGGGTCCGCGAGCCAGTTCCCGGGTGACCGGGTGCCTGGGCGTGGATGACTGCAAACGCTGAATTTCTTCCAACCACCAGGCATATTTGATTCGAGCTACACCCGGATCAGAAGTGTGCCACTGAATCTGTTCCAGTTCGGCTGCAAAGGCATGCCAGGCATACAGTTGTCGTTTTAATCCCTGAGAATAATAAAGCGTGCTGTAGTAAAGATTGCTACCCACCGGTGCAGATTTTTGCCGGCAGTAATCAGAAGGAACCGCCTCAATCATTTTCAGTGTTTAGTTGCTCGAGCCAGGGAACAATTTCTGTGACAGTATCGACAATACCATCAGCGTTCCAGGTCAGCGGATCTTCGTGTTTTTCTATGTAGCCGTAACGGGCAACCAGGGTCAACATACCGGCTGCTCGGCCAGCCTGAATATCACGCTCAGCATCACCAAGATAAACTGATTGGCCCGGCTCACACCCTGCAATTCTGCAAGCATGTAAAAGAGGTTCTGGATGAGGCTTCTTGTGTGCAGTCGTGTCACCACTGATAACGCATGTTGCCCGCCCACTCAGATCAAGCTTTTTCATCAAAGGATCGGTCAGCCAGGCGGGCTTGTTGGTAACAACGCCCCAGAAATAGTGATGTTGCTCAAGATAAGCAAGAACACCAGTCATACCGGGAAACAAGTTGGTGCTGTTGTGTAACCTGGCGTTATAGATATCAAGGAACCTTTGTCTGAGTTGCATGAACTCGGCGGAGGATTCAGGGTATTCAAAGGCGAGACGAATAAGGGCATTACCTCCATGAGAAACGACCGGGCGTATCGTTTCAAAGGAAATCTTATCCTTGCCGTTTTCTATACATAAATCATTGAGGGCAGCCGCAAGATCTGGTGCTGTATCTGCCAATGTCCCGTCCAGATCGAAAAAGACAGCATTCAACATATCTGTTTCAACGCGTCGCATGCAGCAGGTAATTCATGTCCGGATTGCGCTTCAGCCACGCCGAACGAATTAAGGGCAGGTAAGCCATGCCGGAGATGTCCAGAACAGTCAGTCCGGACTTTCTGCACCAGTCAGCCAACTCGGCTGGCTTGATAAAGCGCGCATAATCATGGGTTCCCCTGGGTATCAGTTTCAACAGATATTCTGCAGCCAGAACCGTACCAAGATAAGACTTCAGGTTGCGGTTGATGGTCGATGCGAATAAATGCCCACCTGGTTTAAGCATGTCGGCGCAGGCCGCGATCAAGGATTCTGGATCGGGGACATGCTCCAGTAATTCCATGCAGGTGATAACATCATATGCTTCAGGATTTTGTTGGGCATGGCGTTCGGCTGAAGATTCGATGTAGTTAATTTTCAGAATTGCTGTATCACTGTGAAGACGGGCAATGTTAATGGCTTCCTGACTCGCGTCTATACCGGTGACAACTGCTGATTCTTTGCATAAAGACTCACTCAGTATCCCACCACCACAACCGACATCAAGCACATGCTTGCCGGCCAGGTTTACTGCCTGCTTGATATAGTTCAGACGCACTGGATTAATATCGTGCAAGGTAGAGAGGGGCCCGTTACTGTCCCACCATTCATCTGCCAGGGCACTGAATTTTGCCGTTTCTGATTCGTCGATATTAATCATGACCGTGACTATTAACAGTATGGTAATGACTGGTTAGAGCTTAGGGCTAATACCAGTGTCAGGCAGGGGATTGTTCTTTCCGGAATCTTCCGTTCGCTGGACCCGTATCCTGGAATCGTCAATCCCGATTATCTCGGCAAACTCAACCAGTTCACGTTGTTTCCGCATGGAATCTTCCTTGTCACCTACCTGATACAATGCCCTTTGCTCTATGAGTTGTTCATAGATCTTGTTGGTCAGCTGGTTACTAATAGGTAACTCCAGTGCCGTTTGCCTTTCTTCAGGGGAAAGTGACAGCCAGTTCTCCAGGAATGCCTGTCTGCTGGTATCAGACCAGTCGTTTTTCCGGATAAATCTCTGGATAAAATCTTCAATAATGAATGTCTCAGGAATCAGATGGGACAAGGCCTGTAAATCCATTCTTAGCTCAGTGTCTGAAGTCATGCTTTCAGGTTCGGATAGCTCTTTCTGTGAAAGCATATAAATTACGATACAGATTGAGATGAAAATAATAAATGTAAATGTACTTAAAAGATAAAAATTCTGCCCCGGTAGCTGGTGATCATCAGGTTGCTCTTCCAGGTTTTCTTTCAGGATTATTTCCGGTGGATCTTTTTCAATGGTGTGCTGCGGTATGGATAGATCCAGCAATGATCTGAAATTGTTTTCTTCTACCGTTATATTACCGGACAGTATGCCCTCGATAAGCATATCCCTTTCCCTGCGGTAGTCTGCTTTTTTTAACTTGCCTTCTGAGTATTCCCTGGCCAGTGTTCTCAGGTTTTTGTCAGTCATGATAATTTAATTGTTCTCGTGCCTAGCTGATGTCATCCTGAACCAGTCTAAAACCTGTCATATTGTCTGCGTTACCATTATGTGCACGTTCAAGACTTGTATCACAATTTGTAAATGCATCTTCAAAAGCCCCACCGATCGCCTTGATCTTGCCTCCATCCCTGACCCACTCCTGGACGTTTCCGATATAGTTTTTCAGTCCCCAGCCATTCTGAACCCCCGAGGCAATACTGACAGTACCGGTACCCTTGATGATCTTGTCACCGATGGTAACACGACAATTGAAGTCCTTTCTGGGCTGATCACCATTGGCATTTGCAGCGTAGAGCCATTCAGTCTTGTTCGGAATACGATAGTTTTTCCCGGTCCGTTCCGATAACCAGGTTGCATATTTTTCAGCATCTGCAAGAGAGATGTTAGTCAGTGGTTCATCAAATTTTTCCTTTTCAGTGACCGGCCTGCAGTTACCGGTGAGGACACAGTATTTGCTGTAATCTCCTATAGAAATTTCATATTTACTGATGGCATACGCCCTTTCTACATCAGCGCCTCCAGGAATCACAACCATTAATGGGCCTCTCCAACCATCATTTACCAAATCATAACAAATGGCCTTTGCACGTGTTCCGTATCCTGCAAGATTGGAACTGCATTCCCGTCCACTGGATGTGGGACGCCAGGCCTTTTGTGTAATTGATTTACCTGGATCACCGTCTCTATCCATAGTAGCAGCGCTCAGATCGGTGGTTTCCTTTGGAATAATCGCAAGTTTGGTATTTGCAGCAATAAGCTGGTTTATTTCGTCATCGGCTGCTACAAATTCCGGGTTATCTGACCAGAAGGCCTGTGCCTGTATCAGCGATCGGCGGGCTTCCTTGAGCTTGATAACATCTGTCCCGGCATTTTCCCTGATTTCAAGGTAGCGTTGATAGGCCACTTCCGCGTTGTCCATTTTATTTGATAATTCTTCAGTGAAACGCATGAAGTCAGGATGACCACTGAATCCCTCGGCTGATTGTTGTTCCTGTAATCTCATTCCCTCGGTCAGTTTGCCCGCGTTAAGAGTAGCGAATGCCGTGTCCAACACTGGCCATGGTTGTGGTTTGATCTGATCACGCAGCACCTCTAGTGATGTGCCTGGAAACAGGGCTGCGGCATTCTGGGCCAGAGCAGCAGCTGCATTTTGATCTGTTGTTCGATAATTATTGATTCGTTGAATCAGGCCAGTGATTGCTTCTTGTCGGAATTCGCTGTAGCGGCCGGGTGCTGTGCTTTCAATTTCACCAAATTTTGTACGAATATCCTCGATATCGAAACTAAGGGAAGAGCCAAAGATCTGAGTCAGTTCCTGAACATTTGCCTCAACCCGGTATTCCTGCCTTGCATCCAGCAGTTGTGTGTCAGCAGGATTGTATTTTAATCCTTCATTAACCAGTCTCAGTGCATTAATGTAATCTTCAGCCGCAAAGCGGCTTCTTGCCAAATCAGCATAACTATTCGCCAGTGCCAATGGAGCCGTTTTCATGATGAAATCATCAGTTGATGGCAGAAGTGATTTCAATTCGTCCAGATGTTCCAGTGCCTTTACGACTTTATTGGCTTCAACCTGGGCATTGAAGTCCTTTTTCAAACCGGTAATTATGAGTTTTGTTTCCTGATCGGCCCGTGCTATGTTCACGGATTGTTGTAAATCCTCTATTTCTTCTGCTTCTGCCACATAACTTTCAGCGGACCGAATTAAACTTTCTGCCGCATCAAAGCGGTTTTCGCTTAATGTTTCTCTGGCTTTTTGAATAAAGAGGGTGGCAATAAGCTTTTTTCTGGATGTCAGGTTTCTTGCAATTTGTTCGGAATCACCCGCTAGTGAGTCAATGGACTGTACATTGGTTAGCAAGCTTGCTTTCCAACTATTACTTTCAGGCATGGGTGAAGCAAGCAATTCGTCAATAGATGAATTATTTTCAGCAAGAATCTGCTCAATGGCCTGCTGCCGTTCATTGCCTTGAAGATGGGCAAGCTTGATTTGTATAAGTAGCGATTCAAGCTGTAATGCACCCAGAAGCTCAGCGTATTGATTTACCATGGTTACTGAATCACTTTGATTACCGCTATCCAGCAAGGTTTTGATTTCCGGTTCAATCAGTTTTTTAAATCTGATCGAAAGTTTATCAAGAATGGGATCACCAGGATCCAGCAAGGAGAGTTCCCTAATGTCATCCTCAATTAATATGAAATCAGGTGCTGTGCCTAGCTGAGCAAGCTTTGGTTCCAGTTTTCCTTCCAATTGCGTAATCCGGATTGTTTGTTGGATTTTTTCGCGTGTATCATCTAACTGTTGATCATTCGGTGCAATTGTTAGGCCAGAATTAACCAGGTCCAGTGCCCGTTCATAATTACCAACTGCAAAAGCGTCATCAGCCAGGATACGAAATTGATAACTTGGTCGTTCATCAGCAAGTAATGGGTGATCCGGATCGATCCTGTTACGGATTGTATCAATGATATTACGGGTTTTTGTAATCAGATTTTTATCTTTGAGGTAAATGGAAAATTCTTCACCCAACTGTGCCAGTTTGAGTTTCTTGGCACCTTCAACCAACCGGGTTTGTTCATTGAGGTAGCTGGATTCAGGATATAATTCACTAATCCTGTCAAGCATGGTATTGGCCTCGATAAAGTTGTAATTTTCATTACTGGTATCTATCAGATGCTGAATTTTATTTGAGAAATAGCGTTGTATTGAATCTTTCGCCTCATCCAGAATAGTGAATTGATCTGATTTATCCATTGTTTTGATGGTATCAAGATAGCTAATGATCATTTCTTTATTACTCGTATTACTGATATCAGTAATGATCTGCTGGATTCCCTGCTTATGGAAATAATTAATTACTGGTCCCGTAAAGCCAATAGTCAGGGCAATGAACAAGATAGCTGTTAGTGTCAGTGGATGTTTATACCAGATGTATCTGGCTTCCAGTTCCTCTATAAAATGATCAACCGTCGGGCACCTGTCTTTTCTCAGAAAAGCAACAGCCTGACGCAGTGCTCGATTCTGTCTACGCTTCAATCCCTTTACGGGTACGGGCAACAGGTTATTCTCCTGAGCCTTGTTTGCAGGAAGCTTGTTAAAAGGGTGGCGTCCCGTCAGTAATTCATAGGCCACACAACCCAGAGCATAGGTATCATCACGAGTGTCAGGCTGTTCACCCTCCAGCATCTCAAGGCTGGCATAGGCTGGCGTCAGGGCGCCGAGTTTGCCCGGGTCAAACAATGTTTTTTCAGATTCACCGGTTACCGGATTTTTAACCGCGCGGGCAATCCCGAAGTCAAGAATCTTGACTGTGCCGTCATTGCAAAGAAAAGCATTACCTGGCTTAAAATCGGAATGTACCAGGCCACGGTCATGTGCGTAGGAAAGTGCAGAGCCCAGTTGTCTGATGATATCAAAGGCCTGTTCAAAAGGTAGTCCTTCTTCTTTTCTGACGTGTTTCTTGATGTATTCGTTGAGAGGAATTCCCTCCATCAACTCCATAGTGATGTAGACGGGAGTGCCAGGACCGCCAATCCGATCAAAATCATAAACTGTGGCAATGTTCGGGTGGGCCAGCCTCTGTTGCCGGCTCGATTCCCTTTGCAGGGAAATGAATGCCTCAGGATGGTCACGAAAGTCATCATTCAGTAATTTAATGGCTAGATAGGGATTCTTGTCCCGGGCTTCTTCTTTTAATAAATCAACTCCCTTATATACCTTTCCCATTCCACCAATACCGAGTATATCGAGCAATTTGAAGCGTTGTTTGATGATGGATCCCAGACCCATCTCGGTTTTGTGTGGTTTGCCAGTATCCGATGATGGATCAGACCATTCAGCAGAACTGGCGTCGGTAGCTGATGTATAAGAAGGCAGTGAAGGTTCCGAGCTAAAGTGAAGATGAGATGCACTGTTATTCTCTGACATTGGCGAAGAATTATCAGCAGAAAGTTCCTGGGACTGATCAAATGTGTCCTCAAGCAATTTCTGAATATCGTCGGCAAAGACAGTTGAATCACTTCCAAGTCCGGTTGCATCTTCCGTACTGGCTGAATGCATTCGACGGAAGTGATTTATCTGGGATTTTAAATGAGTGTATTGCTCATCAGAAATCTTGCCGTTTTCCAAGTATTCATCCAGAATCGTTAGGAGTTTTTTTGCTTGATGTGGTGACTTGATAAGTAACCTGCCCAGCCGTTTGCTGAGAACCTCAATAGTCAGTTCCCCGTTTGCCAGTGATTGAAGTGCGGTCTTGAAATCTGCCACGAGGAGCCTCGTTAGTTATTTGATTTCAACTACGATTGCAGTGAAATTGTCAGTTGCTCCCCGTTCAAGGGTAAGATCGATTAATGTCTTGCAAGACTGCTCATGTGTACCATTAGCCAGGATATCCTCTATTTCTGAATCCGAGACATGTTTTGTCAGGCCATCACTACATAGCAAATAGCGATCATTTGCCTGCATTTCCTGGATATCCATGTCAAGAAACAGATCATCAGTAGCGCCGACTGCCCGGGTAATCATGTTACCGTGAGGGTGAATGGCTGCCTCTTCACGTGATATAAGCCCTTTCTGAACATATAACTCTACCTGAGAATGATCGGTAGTCATTTGTCTGAGATCACCATCCCTCAATCTGTATAATCGACTGTCTCCAGCCCATATATAGATACAATATCTGTCGTAGGCAAGCATCACCAAAACGGTGCTGCCAATTGTGGTGCGCTTCTGTAAATGATCGGCTTTGTCAATCAGCGAGCGATTGACTTCAATCAACCTGTCTTCGATATCATTAATGATTTGTTTTAGTTCAATCCCTTCACTGATTTTACTCAGGGAAGATACTATCATCTGACTTGCTACGTCTCCGGCAGAGTGGCCTCCCATGCCATCAGCCACGACCCAGAGACCGATCTCTGGTTGATCCAGCATGGAATCTTCATTGAGTTTACGCATCTTACCTATATCGGTAATAGCGGTTGAAACCCATGACAACCGTTTCTTTGGTTTTATGGCAGGATTTTCCATCGCAGTTTTACTAGTCAGAAATTTATGTCTCGTCAATAAATTCAGGTTTTCTCATAGGCAAAATTAACGACCTCGGTTGGCGCTTCCTTGAAACTTCTACCGAGACTGATTTGCCCGTTGCCATTTAATGGCATTTCTTCACGTCGCAGAAATGCATCTTCTCCACTTTCCAGACGCACATGTGTCCCATTTGTGCTCTGATCAATAATAAAAAATTTGTCTCTACGTAATTCAATACGCACATGTTGTCTTGAGGCGAGCTTTTCGCGGACGGGCACATCACAATCCTTGCTTCTGCCAAGGATAATACTTGAGCGTTCCTTGCTGATGACAACATCATGATCCTTATACTTTAGATGAAGCCTGACTTCCGGTTTTTTGCTACCTGAAAGCATTCCGGTTGCCATGCGCGTAACATCCTCTTCCTGCCAGATGAGTTCATAAATATCGATTTCTTCCTGTTTGCCCTTGATAGGAGCGCGGTCAATGAAGCGTGTACTGGCACGTAAAACGGCGGGTAACTGTTCTACAGTGGTGAGGGTGGTGATGATCTGATCAGCTTTGGCCTGAGCCGTCATTTTGGCTGCCAGGTTGACGGCATCTCCAAACACATCATCACCTTCGATTATGGCTGGTCCATAATGCATGCCCACACGGATGGCAATGACATTATCGCCATCAAGATCCTGGTTAACATCTTCGACAGACTCATGCATATCACAGCAGGCACTTGCAGCAACATCGGGGGTGTCAAAGGTGCACATAACTTCATCACCAATGGTCTTGATGACCTTGCCATGATGTTCACCGACTACCCTGGCAATGGTCTCGAGGGTCTCGGCCACTTTCTGGCGGGCAAGCTGGTCGCCTAGAGTTTCATAGAGTTTTGTGCTACCAGCGATATCAGCGAAAACAATGGCAAGATTTTCTGTCTTGGGCGTCATTTAATTAGCGGGTCCTGATTTATCATTTGCTCATTGTATTTACATGGCGGACGGGATTCCCTTGGCCCGGTGAGCATCTTACATCAATGCCTGCCAGCCCCGAGTTTCCTTGACCATTATTCCCGCAATGGGTTTATTAACAGGTGCTCGAGGCAACAGGCAATGGCAGAATTACCATTGAATAATAGCTGCTAAATTGCTTGCAGTCATCATCATACCTCATTCTTATAAAAGGGAAAATCGTACAAACAGACCATCTGTCACCAACTCCGATCGCTCGCTTACCGGGATTCGATCAACCGAATTTGATTGAGTTCACAATTACCGGAGATAAATATAAATAATCGAAAATACCTCTTTTTGGCCAAGCATGAGACACACATCTAAACAATATCCATAGCTTATTAAACTGGAAAAGCCATTGGAAAATATCAGCCTACGACCTGCATCCTCACTATGCACTGCTGATCGTGATCAACCATGCGTGGACTAACTATCATTCCGGGGTTTGTCGGTCATGACGACTGACTTTAAAAGAGATTAGTTATCGCGCTTGAGGGTAAATCAGGGATTAAAAAATATCTGAATAAATTTATTTTTATCAGATGCTTAGAAGCATAATTTCGCAGATCACTTTGAAAAAATTCTTTACCCAGTAACAAGGGTGTTGATATAGTAACCAGCATTAATTGGGGTTATCGGTCAATGCACTAAAGCTTGTTCATGGGGATGGGACCGAGTCAATGAGGCCCAAACGGTATTTACTTAGTGGAGGACCTGACAATCCGACTCTCATTCTGGTTTGCTCTCGTGTGCCTGTGTGCCAGTGTTCAGATACAGGCTGGCCAGCTTCCGGACTCCCTAAAACCTGGTGCTGTCCGACCTGAAATTCTACCCAAACCCGACATACCTGAAGGCCCGCCATCTGGAGTCCTTGAGGTCCCTCCTGTCATCGACAGGCCTTTTGAGATTGATGAATGCCCCTGTGTCAGGGTCACTGAGTTTCGACTTCTGAATGCGGAAGACCTGCCGAAGTATGGTATTGAGTTGGCGGTCGCGAACCAGATACTGCAGCAGGCCATTGGACTACAACCCTCGGACGGTTTCAGCATTGGCCAAATCCAGCAAGTCGCAAACCGGGTCAGGAGATATTACCGGGAACAAGGCTTAATCCTGACCCAGGTGGTCATCCCGGTGCAGACGGTGGCAGCTGGTGTAGTAGAACTTGAAGTTCAGGTCGGAAAACTGGGGCGTATCCTCGTCGAGGGGAATGCCATTTATTCTGAAGACACCCTGAATATGGTTTTCAAAAAACTGATTGGCGAACCGGTACACAAGGATGAGATAGAGGCGGCGTTATTGAGACTGACCGATTTTCCGGGCTTAACAGCATTCGGTGTTTTTCAACCCGGTCAGGCTGTCGGCTCGGCTGATTTGGTCTTGAAAGTCCAGGATGAAGACCGTTTCGACCTGGAAGCCCGTGCGGATAACCACGGTACCCGTGAGACCGGCAGGAATCGTGTCCGGTTTACTCTTGATATCAATAACTTTTCTGATAATGCTGATGTGGTAACACTAGACGTACAACGCAGTTACACACCTACAAATAATAATTTTCTGGCGCTTGAATATTCTCGTTATTTTTCTGATGGTTCCTATCGTTTCAATCCATATTTTTCCACCAATGATTTTGATGTGGGTGGCGAATTCGCCGCCAGTGATATCTCCGCAAAAACAAAATATGGGGGTATCAAGTTTGAAAAATCACAGATTCGCAGCCGGTTAGAAAACCTGACCTGGCGCGCCGGGCTGGCACTCAAGAATACCCAGACTTTTCAGGCCGGGTCACAAACCAGCAGGGATAGGCTGACAGTCGTTGAAGCCGGGCTGGACTATGATTTGGTCGATTCATTCAGTCCGCTCTCGCTGTTTGATCCGGACAAACGGGGCGGTGGAATCAATCTTTTTTCTATCGAGTATAGACGCGGGATCGAGAATTTCCTGGGATCCATGGGATCAAGCCAGGAAGCCACACAACGGCCACCCGGTTCACAACCGAGCCGCCAGGGAGGGCCGGCTAATCCGGCGTTTGCACCGGGCAAGTTTGACAAGATCTTTGCTTACTATACCCGGTTGCAAACCCTGACAGATAATACCAACCTATTGATTCGGGGTGAGTATCAGTGGAGCCCGGATCTTTTGGTACCAATTGAGCAATATTTTGTCGGTGGGCCGGACAATGTCCGGGCATTCCCGGTAGCCCAGCAACTTTGGGACCGGGCGCTGTTTTTCTCCGCTGAATTACTGGTCAATCTCCCGTTTATCACGGACAAACCGGCATTTGAAGGCCGTACCTGGGGTCAGCTCGTACAGCTGGGTGTTTTTTATGACATGGCGGTCGGCCGTTTGAATTCTCCCTTGCCGGCGCCGGTAAATGCCCAGACTTACCAAAACCTGAACGGTGCCGGCGTGGGATTACGCTTTACCCTCCCCGGGAAGATTGAAGCGCGGTTCTTCTCGGCCTGGGAACTCGGCGGCGATCCGGTTGATAATGATAAACAACCCCAATTATGGGGGGATATAACCATCAGTTTTTAGAGAAATGTCACAAAAAACAGGTAGTAATTTCAGACACATATGAGTTAAACTTTGCCTGTGAGTGAGAGTTAGTCCTTTAGACACGGAGAGTCCCATGCGGTCACGTCAATAATCCCGTGACCCTCTTCAAAGTGGATGCATGAGTTGTTATGGCGTCTAAATACAAACTAAAGCCATTCCCCAGCTTGTTGTTACGTGTAAAATTGTATTAAATACAGAACGTAACAACATACTTTTAAGGAGTTTTTTATATGGGGCGCAACGGTGGCTAAGCACCGGAAAAGGCCTTTACTCTCGAATGAGCCTGCAATCTTGGCTCTTTTTTTACCCACGCCATTGGCGCGGACGCTGCGTCTCGCTTGGCTTACGGCCACTATATCCCTGTTAATCTACTCCATTCCGGTCATGGCCGGGCCCAGCGGGGGGCAGGTCACTGCGGGCCAGGGGTCGATTGCAACACCTGACAGTACTACCACGGTCATTCATCAGCAATCGCACAATCTGTCCCTCAAGTGGGACTCATTTAATATAGCTGCAGATGAGCTGGTCCGGTTCAACCAGCCCTCAAACCAGGCCACAGCCTTGAACCGCATCTACGATCAAAA
>WVYN01000078.1:911-1109 GCA_011772965.1 Gammaproteobacteria bacterium | reverse complement strand
AGGTGTTTTAGCTAGTGCTATTGCTAAGATTCTGCTACAGATAAAACAAAATAAATATTGAAATAGTTAGGAGGTCCATGTGAGAGCACAAATTGTCAAACGCTATAAAGATGCTCCAGAAGGAGCTATTGGTGAAATAATAAAAGAACGAGTGGATAAGAAAAATAAAAAGTGGTACACTCTATATTTTGGATTGAA
>WVYN01000078.1:338-818 GCA_011772965.1 Gammaproteobacteria bacterium | reverse complement strand
ATTTGGACTGGTTGAAATTTATCTGCATGATCTATACTGAATACGAAATTCGATGGAAGAAGTATTGTTCACTTAAGAACAGGTTTTTGAGGTTAATAGGTAAATAAAATGAGTAAAATAAAGGAGGAAAATAACATGAATATTGATGAATTAACAATTAAGGATTTAAAAACGCTAAATGGATTATTGCAAAACAATCCTACTAATCAATCTCATTTTTATGATGTGGGAAAAAATTACATTATTCGGACAGTAACAAATTATTATATCGGAAAATTGGTTGCTGTTTCAGAAAAGGAAATTTTGCTTGAAAAAGCGGTATGGGTTGCAGATACAGGAAGATTTACTGATGCATTATTGAAAGGAAAATTAGATGAAGTAGAATTATTTCATCCGGATCATCCTGTAATAGTTGGTCGAGGTGCACTAGTTGATGCACAAATTTGGGTACATGAAATACCGAAGGAACAAAAATAATGA
>WVYN01000078.1:0-225 GCA_011772965.1 Gammaproteobacteria bacterium | reverse complement strand
AGTAGTAGTAGTAGTAGTAGTAGTAGTAGTAGTAGTAGTAGTAGTAGTAGTAGTAGTAGTAGTAGTAGTAGTAGTAGTAGTAGTAGTAGTAGTAGTAGTAGTAGTAGTAGTAGTAGTTGGAGTAGGAGTAGGAGTAGAAGTATGAGTTTGAGTAGGAGTGGTTAGGCAATGAATCAAGCGATATTAAGAAAAGGATTTGAACTTAGTAGGAGTAGTAGTAGGAGT
>WVYN01000001.1 GCA_011772965.1 Gammaproteobacteria bacterium | reverse complement strand
GGTCGCTCTGGGACGAGTTCGCATCGGACGGGCAGTTGTCGCAGACGTCCCCGACGCCGTCGACGTCGCCGTCGGCCTGCGTGGGGTTGGAATCCAGCGGGCAGTTGTCGGCGTCGGCGCAGAGTCCGTCGGCGTCCCCGTCGTTGTCCGCATCGGCGGGGCACGGATCGCACGCGTCGCCGATGCCGTCGCCGTCGTCGTCGGTCTGCGTCGGGTTGGCCTCGACCGGGCAGTTGTCACAGGCATCGCCGACACCGTCCAGGTCGCCGTCGTCTTGAGCGGGATTCGCATCGACCGGGCAGTTGTCGCTGCCGTCGTCCACGCCGTCGCCGTCGTCGTCCGTATCGCAGGCATCGCCGGCGCCGTCGCCGTCGGTGTCCGTCTGGTCCGGGTTGGCGACGCCGGCGCAGTTGTCGCAGGCGTCGCCCGCGCCGTCGCCGTCGCCGTCGGCCTGACCCGCGTTGGCGTCCAGCGGGCAGTTGTCCAGCCCGTCGAGCACCCCGTCGCCGTCGTCGTCGTCGTCGCAGGCGTCGCCCACGCCGTCGGTGTCGGTGTCGACCTGGCCCGTATTGGCCTGCAGTGGGCAATTGTCCGCGGTATCGAGCACGCCGTCGCCGTCTTCGTCGCCGCCGAAGGGAGCGCACGCCGGCGAGGCGAAGACCGGCAGGCCGTCGCTGTCCATGCCTACGCGTGATTCCTCGCAGGCGTTCACGGCCGAGACCAGGTAGTAGAGCNNGCGGCGTTTGGGGGTCCTGGGCGGCGGTGAACGGGGTCTCCGAGACGAGACACTCCAGGTCGTAGCTCCAGGCCAGCCCGGGTTGCAGGGAGCCGCGGTAGACGTTGTAGGCCAGGCCGAGCGCCGAGGGCTGCCAGCTCAGCTCGGCGCCCCCGGAGCCGGCTTCGACGCGCAACGTTGCACCGACCGGCTGCGGTGGCGCCAGCACGCCGGCGTCGAACGGGGCGCAGTCCGCGCCGTCGAGCACGCCGTCGTTGTCGTCGTCGTCGTCCAGGTCGTCGGTGATCCCGTCTCCGTCCGAGTCGTAGACGAACTCGTAGGCTCCCATGTCGATCGTCGGCACACCGTCG
>WVYN01000063.1:26476-27064 GCA_011772965.1 Gammaproteobacteria bacterium | reverse complement strand
TTGTGGCCTGCGCCCAGGATCAGATCAGGCGGATCCAGCTCCTTGCCCGGGGGAAAGCGTTTCATGAGCAGTTGTATCAGGCCAAAGCGTAATTTATGGGCCGATATGTCAACGCATATAAGGTTGTCTTGTTTTTGTTTCAGGGCATTAATCAAACCCAGGCTCTGGTTGTCATGGCCTGGTTTGCCATCAACGATACGCCAGACAACCATCAGCCAAAACAGTCAGTGATTTGTTAAATAGTGGCCTTGCTGCCACTATCTTCGGATGCAAGCAGAGTAAATTCAGTTCCACAATACGGGCACTTGGCTTTGCCGGTAGCTTCAATCGGCAAATATACTTTGGGATGTGAATTCCAAAGACTCATCTCGGGTAATGGGCAATGCAAGGGCAGATCGCTTTTTTCAACGGTATATTTTGGTTGATCATTCGGAGTGTTGCCGCTTCGTACAGGTCTTGGCATGTTCAATTGCTATCCGGGTAGGTTAGCCAGTCATCATATTGTTTGCTGCGGCCATGTACCTGATCAAAGTATAGTGATTGAAGTTTTTCTGTGACCGGGCCGCGTATTCCCGCTCCGATGCTGCG
>WVYN01000063.1:0-26390 GCA_011772965.1 Gammaproteobacteria bacterium | reverse complement strand
GGCGTGATGAGCTCTCCGCTCCTTACAAGAAAGATATTTTCACCGCTGCCCTCGGCCACATAACCCTCATTATCCAGTAACAGAGCCTCATCGTAACCGCAATCCTGTGCTTCCTGAGTTGCAAGCATAGAATTCATGTAGTTGCCATTCGCCTTTGCCTTGCACATTGTGATATTCACATGATGCCGGGTAAACGAGGAAGTCTTGATGCGAATTCCTTTTTCCAGTGCTTCCGTTCCCAGATAGGAACCCCAGGACCATGCGGCAATCATCACATGCGTTTTCAGGTCGTCGGCATGAAGGCCCATACTCTCCGCGCCGTAGAAACACATGGGGCGAATGTAGGCGGTTTCAAGCCGGTTTTGACTCACCACTTCACAACAGGCGCGGTTGATGGTGTTCTGGTCATAAGGCATGTTCATACGCAGGATGTGCGCAGAGTGGAACAGGCGTGTGGTGTGATCTGTCAGCCGGAAGATGGCTGTGCCATGTTCAGCTGCATAGGCACGTATGCCCTCAAATACGCCCATGCCATAATGCAGGGTGTGAGTCAGGACATGGATCTTCGCTTCTCGCCAAGGGATAAATTCCCCATCAAGCCAGATAACGCCATCCCGATCATCCATCGGCATCCCAAGGTCTCCTCAAAAAAAGTGAATATCAAACAGGCCAGTGAATCCGTTATTCCACCACAACTACAGGGGTAATGACAATTTCAGAGCTGCGGGTAACTGGCGGGCATTATTTCTTGTGTTTGATGCTGCTGCAGACGCACTCCAAGATGTCCTTGAGTTTGGGCTCGGCAACAGAATAATAAACAGTCCTGCCAGAACGTTCGCTGACCAACAGTCCCTTGGCCTCCATTAACCGAAGGTGTCCACTGGTTGCAGGCTGGGAAAGCTTGCTCAGGCTGGCAATAGCATCTACCGTAAATTCGCCTTGTAACAGTATTTCTATGATCCTAAGCCGATGCGGATGTGCTGCACATTTCAGCCATTCGGCTGCGACCTTAAGATCCTCAAAAGGTAATAGCCGGTCCCGGGGATAAGTCATCTTTTTAGCTGCTGCACTCATAGTCCGGTAAATCCCGATAAAACATATATAAATAATGATATATCAATCTAATAATATAAAAAACAACTTTCAATTCTCGCCATGATATTTTTTTAAGAAATGTATTAGGTGTATGCTGGCTGTTTAGGACACATCAGTATCAAAGCACCATGGCAAATTCCACAGTGAAAGATATTACCCCACCAGAAGCATGGGAGATCCTGCAATCCAATCAGGACGCCATGCTGGTCGATGTTAGGACCACGATAGAATATCAGTATGTTGGACATCCGCTGGATGCAATTCATGTGCCCTGGAAGGAAGCACCTGACTGGGAAATAAATACTGATTTTGTCAAACAGGCACGCGAGGCCATTGCCAGACGGGCAGGCAAAACGGAAGGCATTGAATCGTTACCGGTATTAACAATTTGTCGAAGCGGAAAACGATCGAAAGAGGCCGCTGAAGCATTACTAATAGATGGATTTAAAACGGTTTACAATATTGATGAAGGTTTTGAAGGGGATCGTGATAGTAAAAACCATCGAAATACCATCAACGGCTGGCGATTTCATAATCTGCCCTGGGAACAATCCTGATTACGATTCAAAAGTTCAGTTGCCTTTAGCTTTATTGCCAAAATAACGTCCAAGTAAAAGGCCGATTTCAAACAATAGCCAGATAGGCACAGCCAGTAGCAGCTGGGACACTACGTCTGGCGGTGTTAAAAACATGCCAATCACGAACGCACCAAGGATAATATATGGTCGGCCTTTTCTAAGTGTCTTAACTGAGATGATGTCGGTGCGAATAAGCATGATCGTAATAATCGGTACTTCAAATGCCAGTCCGAACGCAAAAAATAATTTCATTATGAAGTCCAGATAGCGACTGATATCTGTCATAACTGCTACACCTTCGGGTGCAACGGAAGTAAAAAAAGCAAATAACAAGGGAAAGACAGCAAAAAAGGCAAACGCAATACCTGCATAGAACAGCAAGATACTGATGATCAGCAATGGTAGGGCAAAACGGCGTTCTGTTTCATACAGGCCGGGCGCAATAAACGCCCAGGCATGATAGAGCAAATAGGGCATGGAGATGATTATTGACAGATAGAAACAGAGTTTTATTGGCACCAGGAAGGTTGACGCTACTTCTGTAGCAATCATCTGGTTTCCCGGCAGCAAATGGTTGATGAGAGGTGTGGCAACCAGCGAATAAATCTGACTGGCAAATGGGCTTAAAGCGATAAAAATTATCAATAGACCGGCAAGGGCATATAGTAGTCGTTGCCGCAATTCTCTTAGATGTGAAACCAGAGAATTCGCCCGGACTTGGTGATCATTTTTTTCAGGCCCCTGACCAGGCAAGCTTAATGTTCCTCGTCGCGATCTTTTTTCTTATAATCCGGGTCCTGGTCAGGCGCATCTCTCATCAATTCATCCAGGTCCGTGAGGTTTTCATGGTAATCGGTGGGACTGCCAAGTTCCTGTTCCAGTTCTCGGCGGGTCTGATTAATGAAACGGCGGGTTTTCCCTATCCAGCGCCCCAGGTTTCTTGACACCTCTGGCAGTTTGTCCGGGCCGATAATTAATAAACCGACGATGCCAATCAGGACCAGTTCCCAAAAGCCGATATCGAACATAAAATCAATACAGCATTTGATTAAAGAATCTCAGTGTTCGCGAGAATGGATCAGGTTTCTTTATCGTTTTTCGTAGTGGTATTTTCCTGATTCCCGTTAATAACATTGCCGGATGATTCCGGACTGTTTTCAGTTTCTGGGTTTTTATCTTCCTCTTTCAGGGCTTTTTTGAAACTCTTCAAGGCCCCGCCCAGGTCGCCGCCTATATTTCGCAGTTTTTTGGTACCGAATAACAAGATGATGATCACTAGAACGATCAATAATTCCCAGATGCTAAAACGACCCATAATTCGTCTCCCGGACTGTTAGTTTAGCGCTTTCGTCTGGCCTTCTCTTCAATGCCGGACTGGCCGAAGCGTCGTTGCAATTCTCCCAGCACTTCTTGATGACCCAAATCGTGCTGTGACAGCATGACCAGGGTATGGAACCAGAGATCTGCAGTTTCATGAATTATATCCTCTTTCACCCCTGAATTTGCAGCCAATACCAGCTCTGTCGCCTCTTCACCGATTTTTTTTAAAACGGCGCCGGGTCCCTTTGCATAAAGGCTTGCGACGTATGATGTCTCAGGATCTGCTGTCTTGCGTTGCTCCAGTGTGTCGGACAGTTGGTTTAATATATCCATGTTTTGATCTCTATAGTGATCATAGATTATTTGTAGATTTGATCAGGCGATTTGATAACCGGACTGTTTTCAACCCAGGCATCATTCTCGAGCTTGAAATAAAAACAGCTTCTCCTGCCGGTGTGACATGCGATGCCCCCGGTTTGCTGGACGCTCAACAAAACCGCATCCCGGTCACAATCCAGATAGACTGACAAGATTTTTTGGGTATGGCCTGATTCTTCCCCTTTTTTCCAGAGGCGTTGGCGGGACCTGGACCAGTAAACCGCAAACCCCGTGGTGACAGTTTGCTGCAAGGCTTCGCGGTTCATCCAGGCCAGAGATAACACCTCACCGCTGTCTGCATCCTGGGCTATTGCCGTGATCAGACCTTCTTTATTCCACTGTACCTCATCGAGCCAACGGGGTGTCGGTTTGTCTGTCATGATTTTCAGCGCCTGACTTCAATGTGATGTTGTTCTAGCAATGCCTTGGCCTCACCAACGGTGTGCTCCCCGAAGTGAAAGATACTGGCAGCAAGGACAGCATCAGCCCGGCCTTCCATTATACCCTCTGCCAGATGTTCCAGAGTGCCTACCCCTCCCGAGGCGATGACCGGGATACTCACGGCCTCACTGACAGCGCGGGTCAGGCCCAGGTCAAATCCATTCCGGGTCCCGTCCCGGTCCATGCTGGTCAAGAGTATTTCACCGGCGCCACGTTCGCACATTTCCCGCGCCCACACCACCGCATCGATACCGGTGGGGTTACGACCGCCGTGAGTATAGACTTCCCAGCCGGAGGGTGTATTACCGGATTGTTTGGCATCTATGGCGACAACAATGCATTGTGATCCGAAACGGTCAGCAGCCGAGTTAATAAATTCCGGCTGCTGAACAGCAGCTGTATTGATACTGACTTTGTCTGCACCGGCCTTCAGCATTTTGCGAATGTCATCCAGGGTTCGGATACCACCACCCACGGTAAGAGGAATGAATACATCTGCCGCGACCGATTCGACCACATGAACCATGGTTTCCCGATCATCACTGCTGGCAGTGATATCGAGAAAAGTGATTTCATCTGCACCTTGCTGGTCATAGCGTCTTGCTACCTCTACGGGATCGCCGGCATCACGGATATCCACAAACTGAATACCTTTGACTACCCGGCCTGCATCTACATCCAGGCAAGGGATGATTCGTTTGGCGAGAGACATGTTCTAGAACTTTGGAGTGTATGAGCAGAGTTCGTCTGCAAGTTTTTGCGCTTCGGCGAAATCCAGAGTTCCTTCATAGATAGCACGGCCGGTTATTGCACCAGCAATGCCTTCCTCTGCCACCTTACAAAGATCGCGTATGTCATCAATATTGGTTATACCGCCGGAGGCAATGACCGGAATAGTGATTTCCCTGCAAAGCTCAAGCGTTGCATCAATATTAATATTGTTCATCATACCGTCGCGGCCAATGTCTGTGAAAATGATGGCGGCCACGCCCTCATCTTCGAAACGTTTTGCCATATCGATTGCGCCGTGATGAGAGAGCTTGGACCAGCCATTGGTCGCAAGTTTACCGTTTTTAGCATCCAGACCCACAATGATATGACCGGGAAATTCCAGGCAGATATCCGATACGAAATGAGGAGTGGTCACAGCCTTAGTCCCGACAATGACGTAACTGACCCCGACATCGAGATATGTCTGGATGGTGTCTTCATCACGGATCCCGCCGCCGACCTGAATGGGAATTTTCGGAAAGCTTTCTGCAATGTCGTGAATAATATCAGCGTTTTCCGGTTTCCCAGCAATAGCGCCGTCCAGGTCAACGATATGAAGTCGCCGGGCGCCAGCATCCACCCAGCGTTTGGCGATCTTGACGGGGTCTTCGCTGTAGACCGTTTCCTCATCCATGCGTCCCTGACGCAGACGGACGCAGCGGCCGTTTTTCAGATCAATTGCAGGAATTAATAACATGAGGGTCAGGAAACCGGGTTACTGACAAGCAAACGCAGGGTCTTGGCCTTATTTGTATTGGAATATATCTTTGGCGATATGGCTATAAAGTCAGATATTAGCAAGGATTTCCAGTTTTAAAAACCTTCTTACCCTCACTTCTCATACCGACACTCAATGTGCCTCGTCCCAGTTCTTGCCGTTACCAATATCGACCTCCAGATGCACTTTTAAGTCGGCAGCGCCAATCATTAATTCCTGAACTTTTTCCGAGACCTTTTCAACCCGCTTCTCCTTCACCTCAAACACCAGCTCATCGTGGACCTGCATAATCAGTTCTGCCCCGGGATCCTCATCCATTAGCCATTGGTGAACTGAAATCATGGCGCGCTTGATGATGTCCGCGGCGGTGCCCTGCATTGGTGCGTTAATAGCGGTACGCTCTGCATATTGTCTGCGTGCGGCATTTTTCGCATTGATATCGGGCAGGTACAACCTGCGACCGAATACAGTTTCAACATGGCCGACCTTACGTGCCCGCTTTCGGGTTTTCTCCATATATTCCTTGACGCCCGGGTAGCGCTCAAAATATCGATCAACGTATTGCTTAGCCTCGCCTCTATCAATACCCAGCTGCTTTGCCAGGCCAAATGGCGACATCCCGTAAATCAAGCCAAAATTAATCGCCTTGGCTGAACGTCGCTGGTCCTTACTTACTTTGCTCGGTGCGACATCAAATACCTCGGCCGCCGTCATCTTATGAATGTCTTCACCGTTTTCAAAAGCGGACAATAATCCCATATCCCCTGACAGATGAGCCATGATTCGAAGTTCGATCTGGGAATAATCTGCTGCCAACAAGACCATGCCGTCTGGTGCGACAAAGGCCTTACGAATCCGACGCCCTTCCTCACTTCGTATTGGAATGTTCTGGAGATTGGGATCAGAGGATGACAACCGGCCCGTGGCTGCGACCGCCTGGTGGTAAGATGTATGCACGCGGCCAGTTTTTTGGCTGATTTGTTCCGGCAGGCGATCGATATAAGTGGATATGAGTTTGCTTAGGGAGCGATATTCAAGAATCAGGTGAGGCAGTTCATATTCCATGGCCAGTTCCTGTAATACGGATTCAGCGGTAGAAGGCTGTCCTTTTGGCGTCTTGGCCAAGACAGGCAGCTCCAGATCCTCGTAAAGTACCTCCTGAATTTGCTTGGGTGAACCGATGTTGAATGGTTTGCCGGCCTGCTCGTAAACCTCTTGCTCTATATCCTTAAGCCTCAGCCTCAGCTCCTTGCCCTGTTTAGCCAGCAATTGCCTGTCGATTAAAACTCCTCGACATTCCATACGTGAGAGTACGGGCATGAGTGGAATCTCTATATTCTCATAGACCCGCCTTAACTCGGGAATTTTTTCCAGTTTTGGCCAGAGGTACTGGTGCAGCAACAACGTTACTTCGGCATCCTCCGCCGCATATGGTGCCGCAGTCTCGATGTCCACTTTATTAAAAGTCAACTGTTTTGATCCCTTGCCCGCCACATCTTCAAAATGAATGGTCTGTCTCTCAAGGTATTTTAAAGCAAGGCTATCCATGTCGTGGCGGCTTGCAGTACTGTTCAAGACATAGGATTCGAGCATTGAGTCATGCCGACAAGCCTGCAGATGGATCCCGTGATTGGTCAGTACGTTCATATCATATTTGAGATGATGCCCGAGCTTTTGATGCTTGTTACTTTCCAGCAGGGGCTTAAGCTTATTAAGTGTTGCATCTCGATCCAGTTGCTTCGGTGCATTGTCATAGTCATGTGCCAGCGGGACATAGGCAGCGTTCAATTCATCTACGGCAAACGAGAGCCCGACAATCTCAGCTTCTGAATAATTCAGGCTGGTGGTTTCTGTATCAAAAGCAAACAGATCGGCTTCTTTAAGTTTTTTAATCCAACGGTCCAGTTCGCTCGCGGTAAACACGGTTTCATATTCACAAGAATTACCTTGTGGTTGTTGTGTCGGTGTTTGTTTCCTGTTCTGTTTTTCATCATCCGGGGGATTAATTTCTTTAAGCAGAGACTTGAAACCCCAGCGCCGGTATTCTTCTATCAGTTTCGGTTTGTCGGCTTCGTCGCAGCGCAAGTCATTGGGACTAAAGTCCAGAGGCACATCACACTTCAAAGTAACTAGCTGTTTTGATAGCGGCAGGGAATCAATGGAATCTCGCAGATATTCACCAACCTTTCCTTTAATATTGGCGGCGTTTTTGATGATGTTATCCAGATTGCCGTATTCTGCAAGCCACTTGGCGGCAGTTTTCGGGCCAACTTTTGGTACACCCGGAATATTATCAACGCTATCGCCGACAAGCGTGAGATAGTCGATGATCTGTTCCGGTGTGACCCCGTATTTCTCCATAACACCTTTACGATCAATCACCACATTCTTCATGGTATTGATCATCTTGATGTTGTCATTGACAAGTTGTGCCAGATCCTTATCGCCGGAAGAAATCAGAACATCCATTCCCTCCGCTTCGGCCTGTACTGAAAGCGTTCCTATTACATCGTCCGCTTCAACCTTATCGATCATCAAGAGCGGGAACCCCATGGTCTTGATGAGTCTGTGCAATGGTTTAATTTGGACAGCCAACTCCTCAGGCATGTCCGGGCGGTGTGCCTTATATTCGGGATAAATATCGTTGCGAGAGGTTTTCCCCTTGGGATCAAATATAACTGCGAAATGGTCCGGCTGGTAATCATTCAATAGTCGACGCAACATGTTGATCACGCCATAGATAGCTCCAGTCTCTTCACCTTGAGCGTTCCTCAGCGCAGGTAACGCATGATAGGCTCTGAACAGGTAGTAAGATCCGTCGACCAGGATCAGCAGTTTTTTCTTCATGATGTTCTGGCAGATAAAAAGAAAGTATGATAGTGCCATTATGGACGATAGAAACAAGTCTGCCCATCCGGTCATCAATGACTCGGATCTCATCAGGGAATCCTGGAAAGTCTTCCAGATCATGGCTGAATTCGTCGAGGGCTTTGAAAAGCTGGTGGCGACACGCCCGTCAGTTAGTATCTTCGGTTCAGCCCGTTTCAAGGAAGGACACCCATTGTATGTGGCCGGTCAGGAAACCGCGCGTTTACTCTCTGATGCCGGTTTCTCGGTGGTCAGTGGCGGTGGCCCGGGACTAATGGAGGTATTTAACTGGGGTGCCTTTGGCGGCCGTTCGCAAAGCGTAGGCCTTAATATCATGCTGCCACATGAAGAAGCAGCCAATAAATCCTAGGATATTTCACTGTATTTTTGTCATTTTTTTCCCGCAAGGTGAGGTTTGTCAAATACGCATCAGCCTACGTCGTATTACCCGGAGGATTTGGTACACTGGGTAAGCTGGCCGGGATACTGATTCTGGTGGAGACTGGGAAAAGCCGCCGTATTCCGTTAATTCTGTATAATTGTGATTACTTGCAAAGATTGCTTGACTGTCTGAATGACGTATTGGTGACGCAGGGTTATGATCAATTCCGAAGACTTGTCCCTGCTCCAGATGGTGGAGGAACCAGGGGCAGTAGTGGATGCAATTTTTGACTATTACAAAGACAGTAGCATTGAGATGACATCGGAAGAGAGAAGAGGACAACTGGAACTTTAATAATGCTTATGCCAAAAATCCTATATCCTATTCAACTGCTTGTTGTTATTTTCATGTTTTTATCTGTTGGCACACCAATAATCGCCGGTGATACAGAACCGGAGTTAAAGGATGTACCAGAACCCCCGGATATTCCTCCGACGGTCGAGAGCGGGGAACCGATAGAGCCTGAAGTTACAATCATCAAGAAGCAAGACGCGACGGTATATGAACATCGCATCAATGGCAGATTATACATGGTCAAGATCGTACCTTTGATTGGCAAACCTTATTACCTGGTTGATCAAGATGGTGACGGCTCACTGGAAACTCGGGTTAACGACATCTATTCAAACATCAATGTACCGCAGTGGGTAATCTTTGAGTGGTAAACATAAGCGTAACTGCATTCTTTGCTGTATAAATCAATCTATCTCTGGAACTGACACCACGTTTACATGTACTCAGTATTTACTTATGGAACATTACAGATAAATGAGATCATGCAATCTATTACTGGCAAGGTATTTGAAGCCAATTACGGTTTGCTTGAAAACCATGCCCGCTATGTCATAAAAAACAAGGTTTTTCCTGGAATTATCCCGGAGCCAGGTTCGATCGTTAAAGGCGTGATTTACCATGGGATTGATCCAATCTCACTGCAATATCTGGATGCATTTGAAGATGATCTGTATGAACGGCAGACACTTTTAATTTTTGACAAACTAGGTAATGAGTTAACAGCAGAGGTGTATATCGTCAATAATAAATACCGCCGCCTGCTTGCAGGCAAAGCCTGGGACCTTGATACTTTCCGAAGGTCCCATCTGGGCCCTTATCTGGCCTCCTGCCGGCGTTTCCATAACAGCATGAGCCGGGAAATTCATGGAACCTAGGAGTAATTCAGGTCAACAGCAGGAGTGTGGCCAGGCCGAGGAAGGACACAAAGCCGACGACGTCGGTCACAGTAGTTAGTAGTACACTGCCGGCGATGGCCGGATCAATCCCAAATCGTTTCAGTGCCAACGGAATGACGGCGCCAGCCAGTGCGGCAACGATCAGGTTGATGACCATGGCTGCACCAATCACAAGTCCCAGCGGCCAGTTTTTAAACCACAGGACCACGATGACGGTTACCACAACAGCCCACACCGACCCGTTTAAGACACCCACCAGGCCCTCTTTTAGCATCAATGCCCGTGATGTCGTCTTGCCGAGCTGGCCTGTAGCTATACCACGGATTGCAATAGTGAGTGTCTGGCTACCGGCAATTCCACCCATACCAGCTACAATCGGCATCAGTATGGCAAGCGCGACCAGCTGTTCAATGGTGTCTTCAAACTGACCGATTACCCATGCCGCCAGAAATGCTGTGGCAAGATTGATACCCAGCCAGATTGTGCGCCGGCGGGCGCTAGTCAGAACCGGGGCAAACATCTCATCAAAACCCACGCCGGCCATATTCTTCATGGATTTTTCGGCCTCTTCCTGAATCACATCGACAACATCATCAACGGTAATCCGGCCGAGTAATATATTGTCATCATTGATTACTGCGGCCGAAACCAGATCGCGTTGCTCAAATATTTTCGCTACCTCGTTGGCTGGTGTCATGGCAGAGATACCATCACTCTCCCGCATTAATTCACCGACACTTGTCTCTGGATCGTTGCTCAGCAAATTGGTCAAGCTGAGTCTCCCCAGATATTTGTTTTCCCTGTCGACTACCATCAGGCTGTCTGTTTGTTCAGGGATGTTTTTCAGTTGTCGCAAATAACGAATGACAACATCCAGGCTGACATCTGCACGAACGGAAACGATATCAATATTCATCAGACCACCGGCAGTGTCTTCCGGAAAAGACAATACCGAAGCAAGACGCTGACGTCGTTGCTCGTCCATGGTGAGCAGGACAGTGTCTTTTACATCATCCGGTAGTTCCTGAATAATGTCGGCCACATCATCGGTATCAAGGCCCTTGGTTACCTCGACAACTTCGATGGGCTGCATCTGTTCAAGGAGTTCGGTTCTTATGCTTCCCTGTAATTCGGAGATGACATCGCCCTCAACCTCCGGAGGGACAAGCACCCATAACATTTCCCGTTCTTTTGCCGGCAGGCCTTCAAGTGCATCCGCTATTTCAGAGGGATGTAACTGTTCCAGAGATTCACGAGCAACACCAACGTCGTCCTGATGAAGAGATTCATAAAGACGATCGATAATTTCCGGATCTTTTTCCTGTTGTATTTCTTCAGTCATAAATCAATGTGACAGTGGGCAAGAAAGTAATGATCAGATAATAACGATTCTCGCGACATTTGTAATGCGGAGAACCGGTTACAAGACTAATGTAAACCCGTTTAAGTTTTAAGATGCCCGGGTGGATTGGAGGGCCGATAGTATTTCTGCGACTTCAATGCTGTTTTCTGCGCTCAGGGCTTTTTTGGCCAGTCGGGACAGCTCTTCAATATGGCTTTGGGTAATGATCTGTTTAATTTCAAGTAAGACGGAGGGATGAACACTGAACTCCCGCAGGCCAAGGCCCAGTAACAGCCCGGTGTACTGGCTTTCGCCAGCCATTTCACCGCACAGGGCCACTGGAATACCGGCCTTCTCGCCCGCCTTTATAGTGCCATGAATCAGTTTGAGTACAGCAGGGTGCAGTGGATCATATAAATAGTTCACCTCGTCGTTAACCCGGTCTATGGCCATGGTGTACTGAATCAGGTCATTGGTACCTATCGAGAGAAAATCCAGGTGCCGGGCAAAAATTTCAGCACAAACGGCCGCCGCGGGGACTTCAATCATGCCTCCAAACTGGATATCGTGGTCAAACGGAATCCCTTTTTCGGCAAGTTCAGACTTTGTCTCCTCGACAATCTGCAACACTTGGTTCATCTCGTGCAAGTTTGACAGCATGGGGATCATCACCCTCAACGGGCCATGTACCGAGGCCCTCAGAATTGCCCTTATTTGTGGGCGAAACAGCGATGGTTCCTTCAGACAGAGTCTGACGGCACGCAGACCCAGGGCGGGGTTAGCAGCAATTGGCCCACTTTTCCGTCCGCCATCTACCTGCTTGTCGGCCCCCAAATCCAGAGTACGAATGGTTAAAGGCAGTCCATCAAGCACGTCAATGACTTTGGTATAGGTATCATAATGCTCCTCCTCGTCCGGCGGTTCGTCGCGGTTCATATAGAGAAATTCTGTGCGGTAAAGGCCTACGCCATTGGCGCCGACTTCCTTGACCGTGTCAAAATCGGCAGGTAATTCAATATTTGCTTGCAACTCGATGACAGTTTCATCCAGGGATATTGCTGGTTTGCCCTTGAGCTTTTTCAGGTCTGAGTAATAACGCCTCTCTTTCCTTTGCAGCTTCTCATACTGATTCAGGGTACGTTTGTCCGGATCGACAATCAGGACACCATGGGTTCCGTCCAAGATCACATGGTCATCTTCATTGACATATCTCAGGGCCTGTTGTACGCCAACAATGGCTGGAATGCCGAGACTTCGGGCAAGAATGGCAGTATGCGAAGTGGGTCCACCATATTCGGTGAGAAAACCTGATATGCCGTTGTGTTGCATCAGCACAGTGTCGGCTGGAGTGAGGTCATTAGCTAATACAATATGACCTGAAAGTTGTTTGCGGCTGTTGGTCTCTTCATGCAGCATTGGACTTCTGTCAGTCAGGAATCGCTGAATACGGTTAACTACATAATCTACATCGTCTTGTCTGGTTCTAAGGTAAGGATCGTTCATTTCCTCGAAAACACTGACCAGCGCATCACGTTGCTGCTTGAGTGCCCATTCGGCATTGTATTTAAATTCTCTTATAAGCCGGGCCGGCTCATGTGTCAGTGCAGAATCCTCAAGCATTAGTAAATGAGTATCAATAAATGCGGCGATATCGGTTTCTGTCGCGCGTGGTATGTGTTTACGGATGGCACGTAGTTGCTCACTCGCACAGGTAATAGCTGACTCGAGTCGCTTGACCTCAGTATCGACCTCGGTTTCTTTGATTTTATATTCCCGTATATCGTGCTGGTCTTTTTGAATGACATGCACACTGCCAATGGCAATACCACGAGATACCCCCATTCCATGAAGGGCGATACTCATTCGCTTTCCCCAAAACGGTTTTCAACGAGCTCACCGAGTTTATTAAGGGCCTGCGTTTCATCTCCGCCACTGGCAACTATCCTGATCTCGGATCCTTTTCCTGCGGCAAGCATCATAACGCCCATAATGCTCTTGCCATTCACTTCTTTTTCTCCATGAATAACATTGATGTCACTTTCAAATTCGGATGCTACTTGAACGAAACGTGCGGCAGCCCGCGCGTGTAATCCAAGTTTGTTTATAATTGTTACTATCCTGTCAGGCATGATTTATTGTTCTTAGCTGTTTATTATTTTAATACCGTCGCGTGCTCCGCTATATGCCTTGTCCGCGAGTTCTTCAAGACCCAGCTCCGGATAATTCAGTATCCGAATCAACATTGAAAGATTAAGGCCGGTAACAGTCTTCACTTTGTTTAGCCCGCAGAGCCTGCCGGCGATGTTTGAGGGCGTGGAGCCATAAAGATCGGTCAACACCAGCACACCATCACCCTCATCCAGTGATTTAATTTCTTCATTGGCTTCTGCAATCAGTTCATCAGGGTCGCAGTCGCGGGAGGCTGTCAGTAGCTTTGCTTGCAGAGGGCAGTTGCCGAGCATGAAGGTTGCCGTACCGAGCAGGGCGGGGCCAATTCCATCATGAGTGATTATCAATAGACCTACGCTCATATGTTTTGCCTAACAATCGCGGTGTATTGTAATGACCTGTTTTTCAAGCTTCCTGAAATATTCAGAGAGCTTTTCAATAATATAGACAGATCGATGACGCCCACCGGTACAACCTATGGCAACTGATAGATAACTGCGATTTTCCGCTTCGAAGTAAGGGATCCAGCATTCCAGGAAATCCCTGATTTGTTCGATCATATCCTTGACCTGTTGTTGTTCGGCCAGGAAATCGATCACCGCCTGATCCTTCCCTGAGAATTGGCGAAGTTCCTTTTCCCAGTATGGATTGGGCAGACATCTGACATCAAAGACATAGTCAGCATCTTTGGGAATGCCATGTTTATATCCAAAAGATGAAAACTGTATGGACATGGCTGATTGTGGACGACTGGCAATACGTTTTCTGACGATATCACGTAATTCATGTAAAAAGGTATGAGAGGTATCAATCCTGATATCTGCATATTCACACAAGTCTTGCATGACCTCCCTCTCTTTCTTTATGGCTTCTATCAGAGACACTTTCTTTGATGATAGAGGGTGTTTCCTGCGGGTTTCACTGAACCTCCGTGTTAAAATATCATCAATCGCTTCAACAAATACCAATTCAACATTCAGATTACCGTCTTCTTTAAGACCGTTTATGATATCGGGTAATTTCTTGATCTCATCAATGGGGTTTCGCGCGTCTATACCTACGGCAATATCAGGTGTGGCGATGATTTTTCCATCGATAATCTGGGATACTAGGTTCGACAACAGGCTGATTGGCAGATTGTCGACACAATATAAGCCGATATCTTCCAGGGTATTCAGGGCAATTGTTTTTCCGGCACCAGACAGGCCACTGATAATAATCAGTCGACGCTCATCTGCCATGATCATTTTTCACCTTGCTGAATAAACACTTCCTGTCGTTCGGAAAACTCACGAGACGCGCTATACCCGCTGACTCTTAACATATGATTGCGGGCAGCACATTCAAGCAAGACGGCTAGGTTACGACCTGGTGCAACGGGTACCGTTATCTCGGGGATATCCAGCTCAAGCACGCGCCGGGTCTTGTAACTACCCTCCAGCCTATCCAGTTCAAGTAACTTCTTCTTGCTCATTGGCTCCAGCTTGACGATCAAGCGAAGATATTTATTAATTTTTATGGCGCTGTCACCAAACAGTTTTCTCACATTTATGATCCCCAGGCCGCGCACCTCCAGAAAATCCTGCAGGGCTTCCGGGCAGGTACCATTGATAATGTCAGGGGCAATACGAGAAAACTGCGGGGCATCATCTGCAACCAGCCGATGACCCCGTGTTATCAACTCTAGGGCCAGTTCGCTTTTACCAATCCCGCTTGGGCCGGTCAGCAGCAGGCCAATGGCGTTAACCTCCATAAACACACCATGCATGGTGATGACATCGGCAAACAGGTTGGCCAGGTAGTAATGTAATGAGTCAGTTAGTTTGTTGCTGTTGAGTGTAGAGTTAAACAGTGGGACATATTTTTCATTACACTTGCGTTTCAGAAAAGTGGGTACGTTGATTCCTTCAGAAATGATGATGCAGGCTGGTTCATGTGAAAATAATTGACGCAACGCGTCCTGCCTTGATATTTCTCTCAGGCCCTCGAGGTATTGCAACTCAATCTCTCCCAGGACCTGTATTTGGTGTGGATGTATCAGGTTGAGATAACCGACCAGGGAACGAGCATGACCCGGCTTTGAAGCACTTTTAGAGATATTGGAAGAATTATCAATATCATCACCAGGTGCACCATCGGGTTTTTTTCTTATTTCTTCAGGAGTGATTCGGCGTTTGCCGCCCTGCCGTCCGGCCACCCATTCCATACCCAGCCTGTCCCGATGAATATTATAAAGCTCTTCAACAAGGATATGGTTTTGAAATTCGGTCATGGGCCTAGTTGTTCAGTGTTTCATATAGTTTTTCAGGTGAGTCCCCTTCACGCAACCTATTGACCAAGCCAGAATCACTGAACAAACTAGCGAGTTTTGCCAGAATCTGTAGATGTTCTTCAGTTGAATCTTCAGGAACCAGAAGGCCAAAAATCAGGTCGACAGGTTTCTGATCAAGGGCATCATATTCAATTGCATTATCAAGCTGTATAAACGCGGCGACGGGTTGACTGATTTCTTTTAAACGACCATGAGGAATAGCCACACCGTTACCGAGGCCGGTGCTTCCAAGGCGCTCTCTGGCATTGAAACAATCAAAGATTTCCGTATAGACAAGCGATGAAGTATCACTTGCAATTAGCTTGGATAACTCTTCAAGTGCTCCCTTCTTGCTTGAAGCATGAACATGGCAACTGATTTTGTCTGGGGATATTATTTCCGAGATCTGCATTGCTGCCTCTGTACTACGGATATAATCTGGATCAGCATGTTTCTTAGTTTTTAAGAGTTGGTTTGCCCCTGTGATGGTCTGAGAGTTTTTCCTTGTGCTTTTTCAATTGTCGATCGAGCTTGTCAATCAGCCCATCAATGGCTGCATACATATCTTCATGCTCAATATTTGCAAAAATATTACCTCTGTTAACATGTATGGTAGCTTCTGCTTTTTGTCTTTCTTTTTCAACGCCAAGAATCACATGAATATTTGTCATTTTGTCAAAATGTCTTTCAAGACGATTGAATTTGGATTCCACATAAGAACGAAGTGCTTCAGTAATATCCATATGATGACCTGTAATACTGATTTGCATAACTAAACTCCTGATATCAGTTTGTTGGTTTGATTTATACAAGACGCTTTCTCTCGTTGGAAGGTGGTATTGCCATTGCTTCACGGTACTTCGCAACAGTTCTTCGGGCAACCCTGATCCCCTGAGAAGATAAGATATCCGCAATCTTGCTGTCGCTCAGTGGTTTTTTGTGAGGTTCTTCGTTGATCAATTTCTTGATTAAAGCCCTGATCGCTGTTGAGGATGCTGAACCGCCCTCATCTGTGCTGACTTGACTTGAAAAAAAATATTTTAATTCATAAATTCCACGCGGCGTATGCATGTATTTTCGTGTGGTAACTCTTGATATGGTTGATTCATGAAGGCCGAGTAATTCGGCAATATCGTGTAATACCATTGGCTTCATGGCTTCCTCGCCATGCTCCAGAAAAGCACGCTGTTTTTCAACGATGGTACTGGCTACCCGTAACAGGGTTTCACTACGGCTTTGCAGACTTTTTATAAACCAGCGCGCTTCCTGTAAATGAGATTTTAATGAAGTGTTATCAGCGCTGTTATCTGCACGTCGGATCATACTGGCATAGGTGCTGTTAATCCTCAGTTGCGGTATCACGTCAGTGTTGAGTTCCACTTTCCAGACACCCTTCTCTTTCCTCACATAAACATCCGGCACGATATATTCTGTTTTTGTATTTTGTATGCTTGATCCAGGACGGGGCGACAATGACTGAATCAAAGCAATGATTTGCTGTAAATCATCTTGATTAACTTTGAGCTTCCGCATGAGTTGATTGAAATCCCTGGCACCCATAACCTGTAGATGCTTACCAACCAGTTCCTTGGCCTTATCCAGATAGGTTGTGTCTTCATCCAGCTGTTCTAGCTGCAACAGCAGGCATTCACCCAGATCACGCGCACCAACCCCGGCCGGATCCAGAGACTGAATCAAATGCAATACGGCCTCGATCTCATCTGTTTCGGAATCTATCTCACCACCGACTGATTCGGCGATTTCATCAAGACTACAAGTCAGGTAGCCATCATCATCCAGGGCATCAATGATCGCGACTGCAATTGCCCGATCCTTGTCACTGGTCTGGGTCAGGTTAAGTTGCCAGAGCAAATGGTTATGCAAGCTCTTTTCCTCAATATCCTGGTTTTCGTAAAATGTAGATTCGCCATCTCCACTGACGGTAGAATAACTCAGACCGCCGTCGTAAATATCATCCCATTGGCTGTCAACTGGCAACTCATCCGGGATATTCTCAACATCGCGGTCTGTCGATACATCGATAGAGGAAGATTTTGTGTCAACCGGCGTGGTCTGGTTTTCATCTTCTGTTTCATCTCCCTCCTCAAGTTCGAGCATCATGTTGCTCTCCAGTGCCTGCTGGATCTCCAGTTGCAACTCCACGCTGGACAACTGCAGCAGGCGAATGGCCTGTTGCAGTTGCGGGGTCATGGTCAGGCTTTGACCCAGTTTGAGTTGTAGCGAGGCTTTCATATGAATAATATTAACTCAAATCAGGGCCCGTAGTGTGTAATACCCTGAAATATCAAAGATTAAACTTTTCGCCAAGGTAGACTTCACGGACCAACTCATTGGCCAGTATGGCCTCGGCATTGCCTTCGGCAATGATTCTGCCTTCATTCACTATATAGGCCCGGTCACAGCTACCCAGAGTTTCCCTGACATTATGGTCAGTTATGAGTATGCCTATACCATTCTGGCTCAGGTAACGAGTGATTTCCTGTATGTCATTGATGGAAATGGGATCAATTCCCGCAAAAGGCTCATCCAGGAGCAGGAATTTGGGGGCGGAGGCCAGGGCGCGGGCAATCTCGACGCGACGTTGCTCACCGCCTGAGAGGCTGGCTCCCTGGCTCTTATGCAAATGTCCTATATGGAATTCATCGAGCAGGCGATCCAAACGATCCTGCCGCTCCTGGGCATTCAGCTCTTTTCGGGTTTCCAGTATTGCCATGATGTTCTCAGCAACGGTCAGCCGTCGGAATACAGACGCTTGCTGAGGCAGGTAGCCCAGTCCCAGTTGAGATCGGGCATCCATACTCAAGTGATCTATCTGCTTGCCATCAATGTCAATGCTGCCAGCGTCTGCGGGTATGAGACCAACGATCATATGAAAGCTGGTGGTCTTGCCCGCGCCATTAGGTCCAAGTAACCCGACAATTTCGCCGGTGTTAACGCAAAAACTGACGTCGTGGACTACCTGGCGCGAATGAAATGATTTTTGCAGCTTGTTTGCGCTAAGTTTACTCATACAAGGGACGTGAGCCTCTCTTACCTTGAAGGTAAATTGCTCTTTTTTATGTTTTTATTGTTTCTTGGGCTGGATGGTAATCCTTACCCGGCCATCCCCGGTACCGTTTACCGTATCTGCCTGATCAGTCATGGTATCACCGCGGGCTTTTATCTTGCTCAATTCCGTATCATATTCAATTCGTTTGCCGCTAAACCGCAGGCCTTCCTGTTTCACGACCGCCTTGTCAGTGAGAATGATCAGATTCTTTTTACCATAGTATTCCATTTGCAGGGCTTCTGCCTCATCATAGATCTCACTATCATCCGGAAGTTGCCGGTAAGTGGCCGGTTGTCCATCCATGATTACCACATCCAGTACTCTGTTATCAGTGTAATAAACTGTCATACGGTCACCGGTCATGCGAATGCTGCCCTGGTTGACTATGACGTTACCTGTATAAACGGTAACACCTTTTCTATCATCAAGTTCTGCGGTATCAGCCTCGATTTCAATGGGTTGTTCCTTGTCCGTTGACAGGCACCAGGCCTGAAAGCTAAGAAAAAGGCCGGCCAGTAGCCAGATAAACTTATTCATGATAGTCCGGATTAAGGGTCGTATATACATTGCTTAACAATTCAAGCCGACTTTCCTGAACATGGGCCCGCATACCATCGGCCGTTGTACGGGTATTCCCATGTATTAGGGTAGCCGGTTTGTCTGTCTCGACAGTCTCGCTCACTGTGTAAATCATTGCTTCAGAGGTCAATACCTCCAGCTTCTTTACGCCTTCAGCAGTATTTTGCCAAAAGACGACATTATCTTTGAGCAAGATAATTTCATTGTCTTTTCTGACCTGACCATTATCTGCAGTAATATGAAAAGGCTGCTCGCCATCCCTGAAAACTTTCATTTGTGGCTGCTCCAGATTAGTAAGTTCAAGTTCTGAATAATGCTCCAGGGATACTGCCTGCAGGGTATTGGCTGGCTGACCCGAGTCATTCATGCTGACCGCGTTAATATTGATCATATAATAATCTGGGCCACGAAACGTAGCAGGGGGCGTAGCCATGGATTCCGGTTCCATTGCATGGAACAACCAGGTTGACAATACCGCAAGCGGGGTAATAATGATCAGGAGTTTCCAGCGCAAAGGCATCTCCCGGATCATCAGGTACTTCATATTCATTTGATTCATTCGTTCAGGAACTGCTGGATGAGCGGTGCCAGTTTGCCATGGGCTTCCAGAAGTAATTCACAAACCTCCCTGGCTGCGCCTCGTCCCCCTCTGGCCTCGGTGATCCAGTCAACATGATCACGAACCAATGGGTGAGCATCAGCGACCGCTATGGAAAAACCGGCTAGGCGCATGGCCGGTATATCAAGAAAATCATCGCCGACATAAGCAGTTTCCTCCTTGCTGACGCCCAGTTTTCTCATTAATTCTTTCAAGGCACTCGCCTTGTTATTTTGCCCTTGATAAACATATTCAATACCGAGCGAATTCATTCGCTCAGCCACTATCCTGGATGAGCGGGCCGTGATGACCGCGAGATGGAAGCCATTATCACGCAGCATGACCAAGCCCATCCCATCCCGGACATGGAATATTTTATATTCATTCCCGCTTTCGCCCAGAATAAGCCCACCGTCAGTAAGAACGCCGTCGACATCAAAGACAACCAGCTTGATACGCTTTGCCTTCTCGGTGATAACATCCATGGCTAGACAACCCTGGCCCGTAGCAGGTCATGCATATTGAGAATGCCGATCAGATGTTTTTGATCATCCAGTACCAGCAAGGCATTTATCTTGTATTTTTCCATAGTAGCCAGCGCTTCTGCCGCCAGAGCTTCCCGGGTGATGAACTTGAATCCCCGCGTCATGACTTCCCCTATCCTTGTTTTATGTACATCAATTTCATTGTCCAGTGCACGTCTCAGGTCACCATCGGTAAAGATGCCAAGGACCTGATCCTGTTCATTGACGATCGCAGTCGTACCCAGCCCTTTTTCCGTCATGACCAGCAAGGCATCTTTCAGCAGTGTTGACTTGGACACCTTGGGCAGATCCGGGTCAGTGTGCATGATGTCTTCGACGTGTAACAACAGTCTCCGACCCAATGTCCCACCCGGATGGGCCCTGGCAAAGTCATCAGAACTGAATCCACGATGTTCAAGCAGAGCAATCGCCAGGGCATCACCCATTGCCAGGGCGGCAGTGGTGCTGGAGGTAGGGGCCAGTCCGAGTGGGCAGGCTTCCTTGGTAACACCTACATCCAGTGTAACAGTAGCGGCTTCAGCCAGTGATGAACGGACGTTTCCGCTAAGCGCAATGAGAGGAACGTTGAGCCGTTTAATGACAGGCAACAAGGTCAATAGCTCCTCGGTTTCTCCAGAGTTGGACAAGGCGATCACCACGTCTTCGGGTGTAATCATGCCCAGATCACCGTGGCTGGCTTCACCCGGATGAACAAAAAAAGCCGGTGTCCCGGTGCTGGCCAGGGTCGCGGCGATCTTCTTTCCAATATGCCCGGATTTGCCCATGCCGGTGACAATAGTCCGGCCACGACAGCCGAGAATCAAAAAACAGGCCCTGGCAAAATTCTGATCAATGCGGCCAAGCAGTTCATTAACGGACTCGGATTCGGTCCTGATGACCGCCCGCCCCAGGTCAATCAATCTTCCCGTCTCGTCCTTTGTCGCTTCTTTGCTCATTTGCCTGCTCATAGGTTCAACTGGTCAGAAACCAGCCAATATTGGTACGATAGAAAACATAACAGTAAAACAATACCTTCGATACGGGCAAAACGCCCTCTTTTCTGCAAAAAGGCCATGAGCCCTATTAGAACTGTCAGGCCCAGCATAACCGGCAGATCCCGGTAAAGCACGGCTTCTTCATACTGGGTAGGCTGTATCAGACCAGGTATACCAATTACAGCCAACATATTGAACATATTTGATCCCAGCACGTTACCTACAGCGATATCCGCTTCGTTCTTGATGACACTCATGATGGCGGCGGCGAGTTCCGGCAAGCTGGTACCTATGGCTATGATTGTCAGCCCGATAACCAGATCACTGAGGCCGAAATAGTTGGCAATAGCCACCGAGGAATTGATTAATAGCTCCGCACCGCCCAACAAGAGCAGCAGTCCAATCAGTGTGAGTGTAAATGACCGTGGCAATGACGTTACTATGGCAAGCTCTTTTTCAAATTCACCAACAATAGGATCGGTATACAATGATTGCTTTGCCATCTGGATGATCCACCAGATAAAAAACGCCAATACTGTCATCAATATCAGGGAATCAACACGGCTCAGATCCAGGTTAAACAACACACTAAATGCGATGATGGCCGAGAGAAACATCAAGAGATATTCTTGGCGCAGGGTTTTGGATGAGATCATGATTGGTTTTAACAATGCAGTTAATCCCAATACCATACCGATATTCGCGATATTGGATCCAATGGCGTTGCCGATGGCAATCTCGGTCTTGCCGTCAATGGCGGCAGCAGAACTGACCAGTATTTCCGGTGCCGAAGTAGCTATACCGACAATACTCACGCCGATGATTAAAGGTGAGACACCCATGTTCCTCGCTATATTGGCAGCACCTAAAACAAAACGATCCGCGCCAAATATCAGGAGAATAAGGCCGCCCAATACGCCAAGATATTCCAAAAGCATAAATTTCTTTTATAGTTGTTTATTTGAATGATAATGCCAGAAATACCGGAGAAGTTCGATAATCATCCTCTGCCTGCAAATGCTTTCGATACAGCATGTTATAAACCACGGGAGGAAATTCGTTGACTGATAGAATTGACTCTATGCGCCAGTGGCTAAAATCATTGGGCTATATGGATTATGAACTTTCCATTGCATCTGCAGATGCGAGTTTCAGGCAGTATTATCGGATAAAGCATGACGGCTTAACTTTCATCATCATGGACGCACCGCCAGAACGCGAGGATTGCAGATCATATATAAATGTATCGGATATGCTATTGCAAGGTGGACTGAATGTTCCCCGAATCATCAACAGTGATCTTGAAAAAGGCTTCTTGTTGTTAACAGATCTGGGAGAAAAACTTTATCTGGATATCCTGTCTGATGATAATGTTGATGAACTTTATCATGATGCTATTGAAGCTCTTTTAAAAATTCAGGGTAATGTACAAGCACAGGGCTTACCGCCATATGATGCAAAGCTTCTCCAGAATGAAATGGATTTGTTCAGGGACTGGTTGTTGGGCAAACATCTTAATCTTATTCTCGATAAAACCGAGCAAGAATCCCTGCATAGAATTTTCTGCTTACTTGTTTCAAATGCACAGCAACAGCCACAGTGCTTTGTGCATCGTGACTATCATTCCCGTAACTTGCTATGGTCAGAAGAGAACAATCCGGGCATTCTGGACTTTCAGGATGCAGTTCGTGGACCGTTGGTATACGACCTGGTCTCCCTGCTAAAGGATTGCTACATCAAATGGCCACGCGAGAGGATCATCGGCTGGATAGAGCAGTTTTATGCCAGGTGTATAATTGAGAATATTGAGCTTGAGGAATTTATTCGCTGGTTTGACCTGATGGGTGTTCAACGTCAGTTGAAGGCAAGCGGGATATTTGCTCGGCTTTGGCATAGGGACGGTAAACCGGGTTATCTGAAAGACATTCCTCGAACACTTTCCTATATCTCGGACCTTGAAGGTCATTATCCTGAGCTCGAACCCTTGGTTGACATGATTTACAAGCGGGTATTACCTGGCCTCGACAAGGTGGCATCAGTATGAAAGCCATGATACTGGCTGCCGGTCGCGGTGAGCGAATGCGTCCACTGACTGACACCATTCCCAAGCCTATGTTGCCTGTCAATGGCAAGCCACTCATACAATACCATGTTGAACGGCTCGTAATGGCAGGGATTAATGATATTGTGATCAACCATTCCTGGATGGGTGAAAAGATCGAATCCTTTCTGGGCGATGGCCATCGCTTTAATGCCAGTATTCGCTATTCACCAGAAGGCGGATTGCCACTGGAAACTGCCGGTGGTATCAGGCGGGCTTTGCCATTGCTGGGAAAATCACCGTTCATCGCTGTCAATGCAGATGTGTGGACAGATTATCCCTTTGACTCACTGGCTATTGGCCCCGATGATCTGGCTCATCTGGTTCTGGTCAGAAACCCGACCCATCATCCGGAGGGCGATTTTTGTCTGCATGGGGACAGAGTCCGGCTGGGGCCCGGCCCCAGGCTGACCTTTGCCGGGATAGGGGCATACCACCCGGACTTGTTTACAGACCTGCCAGAAGAAATATATCCCCTAGGTCCCTTGCTTCGGGAGGCCATCTCGGAGGAAAATGTCAGTGGGGAAGAGTATCGAGGCGTCTGGCAGGATATCGGAACTCCTGAACGCTTCAACCAGCTACAGTCTGCCGATAAGTAAATACTTACTATAACTATAAATTTTGCCAGCCAAGCCTTGCTTAGCTGACAAAGGTTTATGCCTGCCCGGAACCTGGTTAACTGTGGTGTGTCTTAATAACTAATAGAAATATTGCATCGCAACATAAAACTTGTTAAAGTTTAATAATTGTGCGATGCACAATTCAATATATTGTGTTAATAGTATGCTGAAACACTATATATAGATTAGCCGATGTTTTAAAGCTATGATCAAACAGATAAGAGACAATAATCAATCAGTGAGGGCCGTCTTGATAACCGTGATGACAACACAGCGCCTGCGTGCCCTGTCATGTGCCTGCCTGTCGCTTTTTATCCTGCTAGCGTCCAGTCACAGTACAGCAACAAACCCCCAGTTTGATGTTCATTTATCTCCAGTGCCAGACCAGACTAGGGATCTTGAAGACATTTATAAGAGTGGTCGGTTGCGGGTGCTTTATCTTGGGGGTGCCTCTGGTGAACTGCCGGTGCCCAAAGGCGAACAGGAAATGCTGGCACGATTTGCCAGTGAAAACGATCTGGCTTTGGAATGGCTCGCCGCCGCAAATGACTGGAATATGCTCTCCGGACTGGCCACAGGTTATGGTGACATCGTGGTTGGGCAAGGGAAATCTCTGCAGGCCGGTATTGAGGGACAGGCCCGGTTCACTGTGCCCTGGGGCGCCTCCTATGAACAGATAGTCATCCGTGCCGGTTCCCCGACCATACAAACCAAACAGGATCTCTTGGGCCGACGGGTAGCGTTGAATACCAGCTCCGGCCTCTGGCCTGAATTGCTGGATATTGCCTCTGGAAAAGATACCGGTACTGAACTAGTTGAATTAGCGGAAGACAGTGACATTAATCAGGTGATGCATAGATTGTCTGCCGGCAAGTATGATGCTGCTATTATTAACCGGGAAGCAATAGAACAATTTCTGCCGGAATATCCGGAACTCACTGTTGCATTCAATCTCCCCTCCAGCGAGCCCAGAGTATGGGCAGTGTCTGATCAGGCACCGCAATTGCACTTCGCGCTGAATGAATTCCTGAACAAGAATCATCTGCAATTCAATCTGGCTGACAGATACCTGGATGATCTCCCGAGGCTGCAGGACAAGAGAATCCTGCGGATGATTACGTACAAAAATCCGGTCAATTACTATTTTGCTGATGGTCGGTCCCATGGTTTCGAATATGATTTGCTGAAAAGATTTGCGAAAGATAAAAGGATGCGAGTTGAAGTGGTGCTGGCTGATACGCATGAACAAATGCTGGAGATGTTATTGCGGGGGGAGGGAGATGTCATCGCTGCCTCCCTGCCAAACACTGCGTATGATAATGAAAGCGTGAGATTTTCTGCTCCCTATAATTATTCAGCAGCTATGGTGGTTGGTCGATCCCGGGGTGAAGAACTGCTTGATTTGAGAGATCTGCAAGGTAAAAAGATTGTGCTCCCGGCAAGAAGCCCTTATTTTTCACAATTAAAGCTGTTGCAGGAGCAATATGGATTCAAGCTTGTGAAAGAAGCCCCGGGAGTTGATACATCAACCATACTTTCACGCATTACCGATGGCGCCCCTTACCTGACGGTCATCAATCAGCAGGTGTTCCATATCAACATATCAGATGATGGAAGGGTCAAGGGCTATTTCCCGCTATCTGAGTCTCAACCGCATGGTTGGGCAGTGCGCAAGAACAATGAAGAGCTTCTGTCTGCACTAAATAAGTTTGTGGAGAAGGAATACCGTGGCAAATATTACAACATGCTGTATGCCAATTACTTTGACACGCCACTGCAGGAAGAAGATTTCTATCAGGTGTTTGCTACTGTGGAAGAATTATCACCCTATGACGCTCTTGTTCGTGAGTATGCGGAACAATATGAATTTGATTGGCGATTGATTGTTGCCCAGATGTTCCAGGAAAGCCAGTTTGATCCAGAGGCCGTGTCCTATGCCGGTGCTGAGGGTCTAATGCAGGTTCTACCCAGTACAGCCGAGTGGATTGGTTTTGACAAGATAGACGATCCGGCCACCAATATCCGGGCAGGTATTGAATATATGCATAAGCTAAGGCAGCAATTTGAGTCGGATCTTCCCCTGGAAGAGCGCACCTGGTTTACTCTTGCAGCCTACAATGCAGGGTTTGCTAGGGTTTCTCAGGCAAGACAACTGGCAGTAGAAATGGGCCTCGATCCAAACCGTTGGTTTGGCAATGTTGACAAGGCGATGTTAAAACTGGCCAAGCCTTACAACAAGGATGGTAAAAAAATGCGTGTTTGCCGTTGTGGTCAGACGGT
>WVYN01000083.1:799-1849 GCA_011772965.1 Gammaproteobacteria bacterium | reverse complement strand
ACACCGAATGGGCTCCGTCCGCCGCCGTCGTGATCACCTGCTGCGGACCGAAGCTCCCCAACCCGTCCGTGTTCTCGTACCACGCGATCTTGTCGTCGAAAAAGGACGCCGAGAGCACATCCGGGTCCCCGTCGCCGTCCACGTCCGCGGCAAACACCGACTCGGCGCCGTCCGCCAGAATGGAAATCAGTTGCTGCGAACCGAAGCCCCCGCCCCCCGTGTTCTCGTACCAGGCGATCTTGTCGTCGGTTCTGGAGGCCGAGAGGACATCCAGGTCCCCGTCGCCGTCCACGTCCGCGGCAAACACCGACGCGGCACCGTCCGCCAGCGTCGTGATCACCTGCTGCGGACCGAAGCTCCCCGGCCCGTCCGTGTTCTCGTACCAGGCGATCTTGTCGTCGACGCCGGACGCCGAGAGCACGTCCAGGTCCCCGTCCCCGTCCACGTCCGCCGCGAACACCGACCGGGCGCCGACCGCCAGTGTTGTGATCACCTGCTGCGGACCGAAGCTCCCGGTCCCCAGCTCCTCTCCGTCGAGCAGGCCGTCGTCGTCCGTGTCCGGATCGAGAGGATCGGTGCCGGCGTCGTCCTCGGCCGCGTTGCCGAGCCCGTCGGCGTCTGCGTCGTCCTGCCCGTCCACCGTCCCGTTCGTCCCCTCGTCCGGATCGAGCGGGTCGAAGCCGTGCAGCACCTCGAAGCCGTCGAGCAGCCCGTCGCCGTCGCTGTCCGGATCGTCGGGATCCGTGCCCGCCAGGCCCTCGTCCACGTCGCAGACACCGTCGGCGTCGCGGTCGACACCGTCGTCGCACGGAATCGGCGGGCCTGTCTCGGTCGGGTCGTTGGGAGAACTGCAGTCGGGGTCGCCCCCCGCGAAGTCGGTCAGGCCGTCGGCGTCGTCGTCGACGCCGTCCCGACAGGCCTGCGGACCCACGGTGAAGCGCATCTCGGCGTAACGGCCCCGCGTGGCCGCCTCGCTCACGCCGTCACCGAAGCGCACGACCTGCAGCGCGGTCACGGTGCCGGCCAGGCCCGTTGCACGCTCGATGCCGT
>WVYN01000083.1:410-689 GCA_011772965.1 Gammaproteobacteria bacterium | reverse complement strand
CAACCGCGCGCGCAGCGTCCAGGAGTCGGCGGTGGTCGGACCGGTCACCTCGTAGCGCAGACGCAACGACGGCTCGAACACCTCCCACGCGGCCACACCCGGGAACTGCGGGTCCGCCGCGATCGCCACGGCCGAGATCCCCGTGTCACCGCTCGTCAGGTTCCAGCCCTCGGTCAGCGGATCGTTCGCGCCCACGTGGGTTTGGGCAGAAACGGGCAGCACCCCGAGCAAGAGTGCTATCGACAAGATGATTCCGAAGCCGTCCCGCCCCGCGCGTCT
>WVYN01000083.1:0-329 GCA_011772965.1 Gammaproteobacteria bacterium | reverse complement strand
GCGAAACGGAGGTTTCCGAGCGTTCGATGGCTGCGAGACTCGGTAACGCGTGTCCCGTGCGTCCCGGTCGCGCGCACGAAGGTCACCTCCAAACGCTGACCGAGCGCCTTCGCAATGCGCCGCAACATCGAAAACGAGTGGCCCTCGTAGTCCGCGTCCTCGAGTCGGGCGATGACCGGCAGCTTGGTGTCAATGAGTTCTGCGAGTTGGGCCTGAGTCAGTCCTGCTCGCGTCCTTGCTTTCCTGGCAGTATCGACACCCGCACGTCTCGCAGCGCGCAACGCCGTTCGCACTTGCAGCTTGGCCCGCGAGGCCCCCGAAGCGGTGCG
>WVYN01000086.1 GCA_011772965.1 Gammaproteobacteria bacterium | reverse complement strand
GGCACTTTTTTACGATATTCCCTGTAGCGTTCGCCGAACATCTGCAACAAATCCCGCTCTTCAAACTGCAAGGCCACCAGGATATACGCCGTCGTAACTGCAGCAAACAACAGGTGACCCACCGTCATATGTGGTGTTGCCCAGAAAGCGATTATGAATCCCAGCATAATCGGATGACGGACAAACTTGTACAGCATCGGCATTTTGAATTCCGGTGGCAACAATTGTTTCTGTTTCAGATTCATATACACCTGTTTCAGGCCGAACAATTCGAAATGGCTGATCATGAATGTTGAAGCCAGGACAATAAGCCAGCCCAGCCAGAACAGGGCGGTTAATATGTTCGTCCCGGCAGGATTATCCACGTGCCAGATGACACCTTGCAGGGGTTGCCAGAAATGATAAATCAAGATCAGCGCGAGGCTGGACAAAAGGACATAAGTGCTGCGTTCAATCGACAAGGGTATGAACTTTGTCCACCACTTTTTAAATCCTGGCCGTGCCATGATGCTGTGTTGCAGGGCAAAGACAGTCAGCAATATGAGGTTGATGATTACCGCCATTGGCCAGTTAGCGGTCATGTCGGCACCTGAATTTATGGTCTTGGGCACGACCATGTCCCCGACAAAACCGATGGCGTATAGAAATACAACAAAGAAAAGAATATAGCTTAGGACCCCGTAAATAAATGCTAGCTGTCGACCCATAACGACCACTCCGACTTGGCAGTGTTTATGTATGCCAAAGTATAGCCTGAATTTCTGATTCAATTAAAATCCCGAAAATCAGCTAATTTCAATGCTACGAGCAAGTATTAGCGTACAATAAATAATTTGTATTAAAGGTCTTGAGCCGATAATCGATTGCAGAGATGATTTTTGCCAATCTCATTGCAACAACTCATTTTTTATCTGCACTATCTATGCGATTGATTTATAAATAATAAACAGAAACTATCAAATTTAATCCCGACCTAAAGTTATGCTGCTTTGCAATATTTCTAATTTGGTCTGCACAGTTTGAGTGGTTGTACCTTGAGAAGAACAGCCTTGGGAGTAGAATGAAATAGTTCTATTAAATAATAGCTTGTAAACGGAAGTTCAGCTGATACAGGTAATGGACTAATGAGAAAATATCTCTTCAAAAAGATAGTTAACTGGCTCAACGAGGACATCGGTGAGTCGTATCACGATGTACCGCTTACCGGCTATGACCGCATGTGCGAAGAATTGCGGCTCGGTGATGTTTTGCTGATTGAAGGACGTTCCAGGATCAGTCGCATCATAAAGACTATCACCATCAGTCCCTGGACCCATTCCGCTATCTACATAGGACGTATTGATGAGATCAAGGATGGAGCATTACAAAACAAGATCGCCGAGCATTTCACGGGAGGGCACAATGAAATGTTGCTTCTGGAATCCTTGCTCGGCATGGGCACAATCGTCAGGCCGGTCAGTGTTTACAAGGAAGAGCACATACGAATTTGCCGGCCCAAGATTGCGTCCCTGGAAGACAGGTACAAGGTGATCGAATTTGCAGTCAACCAGCTTGGATATGATTATGATGTTCGGCACATACTCGATCTGGCAAGGTTCTTTTTCCCGTTTTCCATTTTGCCCAGGCGCTGGCGTTCGTCACTGTTTAATTTTCATGCCAAGCAACCGACAAGAAATGTCTGTTCCTATCTGCTTGCAGAGGCCTTTGGAAGCATCCAGTATCCGGTATTGCCTGTTGTAGGAAGGGAAGAAGATGGCAGTCTGAAACTTTTTATACGGAACACAAAATTATTGACGCCCAAGGATTTTGATTACTCACCTTATTTTGAGATCATCAAGTATCCTTTGTTCCAGATTGATGAACTCCAATCCTACCGATCTTTACCCTGGGATGAAAAGGAAACTGTTTTTGATTCAACCCAGGATATCAATATCAAGGAAAAACAGGAATCATGAATTTATTTAAGGAATATGTGGAATGCTGACTTTTCTTATCACTGGCACGTTGATAATTTTTGTCGCATTTTCCTACCTGAGATTACCATTAACTATCTGGGCGCTGGGATATTTCATTCTCTTACTAGTAACAACACTACTGTTTGAATCAGGGATGATGACCAGAATAACCCTCTGGACAATTTACATTCTCTTTTTCGCACCCTTGTTGGTACCTTTCATAAGACGCAACTGCCTGACTAAACCGATATTTGCTTTTTACAAGCAACAATTACCCACAATGTCGCTAACTGAAAAAATTGCATTGGAAGCCGGAACCGTATGGTGGGACAGGGATCTTTTTAGTGGCAAACCGGACTGGGAAAAGTTACTTAATTATCCTTCACCGGTCCTGACAGATGAAGAACAAAAATTTATTGATGGCCCGGTTCAGGAAGCCTGCAACATGATTGATGACTGGAAAGTCACCCATAGGGATTATGATCTATCAGCAGAAGTCTGGGATTATCTTGCCAGAAATCATTTTTTTGCAATGATCATCCCGAAACAATATGGCGGACTGGGTTTCTCTGCGCAGGCACATTCCGCTGTCGTCATGAAATTTGCGACACGAAGTGTTACAGCTGCAGTTAGCGTCATGGTACCCAATTCCCTGGGGCCTGGCATGTTGCTCATGGAGTATGGCACCGAGCAGCAAAAAGAGTATTACCTGCCACGGCTGGCTGATGGCACTGAAATTCCATGCTTCGCCCTGACATCACCGGAAGCAGGTAGCGATGCGGCCAGTATGGCCGATCATGGTGTGGTCTGTTACGGCGAACATGACGGCAAGAAAGATGTCCTCGGCATTCGCCTGACCTGGAACAAGCGCTATATCACTCTCGCGCCAATTGCTACGCTCCTGGGCCTGGCCTTTAAACTCTATGATCCGGATCACCTTGTCGGTGATGATGATGAACCCGGTATAACCCTGGCACTGATCCCCACCAATCATCCAGGTGTTCATATTGGTAACCGCCATAAACCTTTGAATGTGCCATTTCAAAATGGGCCCAATTCCGGAGACAACGTATTTATCCCTATGGACTGGGTCATTGGTGGCAGAGATCGTGTTGGCCAGGGTTGGCGGATGTTAATGGAATGCCTATCTGATGGTCGCAGTATCTCGCTACCGGCGTTGAGCGTGGGGGCTGCAAAGCTGGCCAGCAGCACCAGCGGCGCCTATGCCCGTGTCCGGCAACAATTCAATGTTTCAATTGGTGAATTTGAGGGCGTCCAGGAACGACTCGCACGTATTGCCGGATTGACATATTTGATGGATTCAGCACGAACGCTGGTACTGACAGCGCTTGATGAAGGTGAGAAACCGTCTTTACTGTCGGCCGTTGTAAAATACCATCTCACAGAATCAACGCGGACAGTGGTTAACGATGCCATGGATGTGCATGCCGGCAAAGGGATAATGCTTGGAGAGAGAAACTATATTGCCAATATCTATGATTGCCTGCCAATTGGGATCACCGTTGAGGGAGCGAATATTCTTACAAGAAACATGATCATATTCGGTCAGGGTGCAATACGATGTCATCCTTATGTCATGGATGAAATCAGATCAGTTACCGAAGAAGATAACAATGCAGGCCTGCTTGCATTTGATGATATTATTTTTTCACATGTCGGCTTCGTCATCAGTAATATCGTCAGAACTTTTCTCCTGGCAGTCAGCAATGGTCATATTCATCAACCCGGCATGAATCGCGGTACGAGGAAATACTACCAGCAGTTAATGCGCATGAATGCTGCTTATGCCATGCTGGCTGACATTAGCATGTTGATCCTTGGCGGCAGTCTGAAACGAAAAGAAAATTTGTCTGCCCGTCTTGGGGATATATTGAGTTATTCATACCTGGCAACAGCTGCACTCAAACGTTTCCATGAACAAGGTCATAAACATGAGGATCTGGTTCTACTGAAATGGAGTGTTGAATATTCGCTTTATCAAATTCAGGAAGCCGTATATGGATTTCTTGATAATTTCCCATTACAAAGCCTGGCTATTCTACTAAAAAGACTGATTTTCCCTCTTGGACGATCTTACTCGCCAGTTTCTGACAGACTTAACAGCGAGGTGGCTCATACCATTCTCAGTGATTCAGCGGCAAGAGACAGGCTTATTGCAGGCATGTTCATGCCGGATGATGCTACGGAACAAGTTGCCGTATTGGAACAAGCTTTCAAACAAGCGGTTATGTGCACACCCATTATTGAAAAATTGAGACGGTTTGCCCGGGAAAATAAATTGCAGAGCAAAAATATTCTCGATATTGCCCGTGAAGCAATACCAGTATCATTAATTAATAAACAGGAATTCGAGCAACTGGAAAAACTGATTGAGTTAAGAAACAACGTGATTGCTGTAGATGATTTTTCCACCGATGATTTTTAAACAGGAACAATGAATGCTCCAGCGTGAAACAGGCCATCGTGTAGTTAACCTTGTAGACGGAAGCCGCACTCCTTTCCTGAAAGCAACAGGTGTGCCTGGGCCATTCACGGCATCTGATCTGGCAGTCAAATGTGGACAGGCGTTATTGTTAAGGCAACCATTTCAGGCAGATGATCTTGACCAGGTGATCCTGGGTTGCGTTTCACCCAGTGCGGATGAGGCAAACATTGCCCGGATTGTTTCCCTTCGTCTGGGCTGTGGCTATCGCGTCCCGGCATGGACTGTCCAAAGAAACTGTGCCTCTGGTATGCAGGCAGTTGTCACGGCAGCTGAATCGATAGCATCCGGTGAATCAGAACTGGTGCTGGCAGGGGGCACGGAATCCATGAGTCATGCTGTCATCCAATATAACGAAGCGATGGCCATATGGCTTGGTCGGTTATCCCGGGCTAGAAATCTGAAAGACAGAATATTGCAATTCCTCAAATTCCGTCCCGGCATGCTAAAACCGGTGATAACCCTGCTAAAGGGTCTGACAGATCCGGTGGTAAATCTCTCCATGGGGCAAACGGCAGAAATTATTGCCCGACGCTTTGAAATCGATCGGGAGACCATGGATGCATTTGCACTTTCTAGCCATCATCGCCTCGCTGCCGCCTATGAAAAAGATCTCTTACCGGAGGTTGAAACGATTTATTCCGACAATGGCAGTTATTATTCGCGTGACGATGGTTTTAGGCCGGATACTAACCTGGAAAAACTGGGAAAATTAAAACCGGTTTTTGACAAAGAATTTGGTTCGGTCACAGCAGGTAACAGCGCACAAATCACAGACGGTGCAGCCATGTTGCTACTCGCGAGCGACGAGGCCGTTAAAAAATATAATCTGCCTACCATGGCCCGGATCATTGATAATGCCTGGGCAGCAATTGATCCGGCCCAGATGGGACTTGGGCCTGCACATGCCATGGCCAGCCTGATGAAACAACAGCAATTGTCTATCAATGACATTGATTTCTGGGAGATCAATGAAGCCTTCGCTGGCCAGGTATTAGCCTGTATGGCAGCCTGGGCTGATGAGAATTATTGCCGCGATGAACTGGGGCTGGACTCTGCAATGGGGCAAATCAAACACAATAAATTAAATATTCATGGTGGGGGCATCAGCCTAGGTCACCCGGTAGGGGCCAGTGGTGCACGTATTATTCTGCATATGGCGCATGTATTGAAACAAAACAATGCACTAAGAGGTATAGCCTCACTTTGTGTTGGCGGTGGACAAGGAGGGGCCGTTTTGCTTGAAACAGGATACACAGAATAATGGACATGCCTGTATTCAAGCACTGGCGACTGGAATCGGATGAAGCAAATATCTTCACGCTATTAATTGATAAATCTGATTCAAGTGCCAATATCCTTTCCCTAGATGTCATCAATGAGCTTGAACAGGTAATTACGAGTTTAAAGGCTCATCCATGTAATGGCCTTTTCATCTATTCGGCCAAGGAAAACGGATTCATTGCCGGCGCGGATATCAACAGTTTCACCTCCCTGGATACTGATAACGAGATAACAGAGCTGATACAAAAAGTTCAGTCAATTTTTAATGATCTTGAAAAATTATCTTTCCCTACAGTTGCGGTAATCAAGGGATTTTGTCTCGGTGGTGGACTGGAACTTGCTCTTTGCTGTGATTACCGAATTGCCATCGATGATCCAAAAACCCGGATAGGTTTTCCCGAAATCCTGCTCGGGATCCATCCTGGTTGGGGAGGCAGCGTCAGGCTGATGGAAAAAACAGGTGTCCTGCCGGCCATGAAACTGATCCTGACGGGGAAAACAGTGGATGCAGCCAAAGCCCTGCGCCTGGGAATTGTCGATAAATGTATACCACAACATTACGCTGAACTGGCAGCATGGCATTTATTGGCAAATGGGAAAAAGCCGGACAAAAGAAATCGTAACAAATTCTCAAGGTTTACGCTCTACAGGAAAATTATTGCTTCTATATTGAGAAAGAATGTCTCTTCGAAGGTTAAACAAGAACATTATCCCGCCCCTTTTTCATTAATTAATATCTGGGAAAAATACGGTGGTGACCGTGAACAGATGTTGGAAGAAGAGGGCCATTCTGTTGCCCGTTTGCTTTCAACAGCAACAGCCAAAAACCTGATCCGTGTCTTTCAGTTGCAGGAACGACTCAAAGCGCAGGGGAACAAGGATAAATACCCCATCGATCATGTGCATGTCCTTGGTGCCGGTACCATGGGAGGCGATATTGCAGCATGGTGTGCCTTTAACGGGCTAACGGTCACATTACAGGACAGGGAGGCAAAATACATTTCACCTGCCATCAAGCGCGCCCATCAATTATTTAGCCGGCGCTTGAAGAAACCCCACAAGGTGCGGGCCGCCATGGATAGACTGATACCGGATCCACGAGGTCAGGGTATTGGTCATGCGGACCTGTTGATTGAGGCCATTATTGAAGATCTGGAAGCCAAACAAGCCCTGTTTCAATCTATACAACATAAGCTCAAACCAGGTGCCATTCTGGCCAGTAATACATCAAGCATACCTCTTGATGAGCTTGCCGCAGGACTGGACAAGCCTGAATTGCTGGTTGGACTGCATTTCTTTAACCCGGTTGCAAAGATGCAACTGGTTGAAGTTGTATACCATAACAACACCAACATGGCACTGGTGCAATCATCGGCTTGTTTTTGCCGGCAGATTAACCGGTTGCCACTACCGGTAAAAAGCTCTCCGGGTTTTTTGATCAACCGGATTCTAATGCCTTACCTGATCGAGGCAGTCATTTTGCTGGAAGAGGGAGAGCAGCCAGAAAATATAGATCAATGTGCAAAAGACTTTGGTATGCCGATGGGACCATTGGAACTATCAGATGCTGTTGGCCTGGATATTTGCCTGTCTGTGGCAAATATCTTGTCACATGAACTCGATATTTCTGTGCCAAAGCTATTGAGCGAAAAGGTCGATGCCGGTTCTTTAGGACGCAAATCAGGCCAGGGATATTATAAGTATCGCATGGGCAAGCGCATCAGTCGCAAACCTGGTCACACTCATATCAGCCGTGAAGATGTGACAGACCGGCTCATACTGAGGATGTGCAGTGAGGCGGCCAAGTGTTGGGAAGAAAAAATTGTAAGCGAAAAGGATTTTATTGATGCCGGCCTGATTTTTGGTGCTGGATTTGCGCCATTTCGTGGTGGGCCAATGCATTACCTGGCAATCAGAGGGCACACTGCTATAAAAAACCGCCTCGAAGAATTGCAATCAAGTTATGGAGAACGATTCAAGCCAGGAGTTGAACTGTAATTTCACCCAATGAGCCAGGAAGCCAATGACTGAAAAGGAAACCAGCCTCTACACACCAGTCAATATCCCGCCGGNNCAAGCAATCGGATACCGGTTTTATGATAAAAACGAGCAGGCCTGGCAGGATAAAACCTGGCAGCAAACTGCAAACGAAGTGGCCAGATGGCAGCAAGCCATGATTGCAGAGGGTCTGAACAAAGGGGACAGGATAGCCATCATGGGCCAAAACTCCTGGCATTGGGTCATTGCCGATCAGGCAGCGTTAGGTCTGGGTCTTATTGTGGTTCCACTTTATGTGAATGACCAGGCCGATGATGTCTTTTATATTATCCGCAATTCCGGGGCACGAATGCTGGTCATCGACGGGGAAGATGAATGGCAATTACTGAACGATAAACTTATCAACGAGGATCAGCTGCTTCGTGTAATCACAATCCATGATTTTGATAGTAAAGACGAGAAAATAATGCAGGCGAGTACCTGGTTACCGCAAGCTGATGGATATCAAATCGAAAACAAGGTTAGTTATGAAGATCTGGCATCAATTGTATATACATCTGGCACTACTGGTATACCCAAGGGGGTGATGTTGAGTCATGGTAATATTGTCAGCAATGTTTCCAGTTGTATGCAGGCAGTGCCAGTGTATTCCTTGGATACGTTCCTTTCTTTTCTACCCTTGTCACATATGCTGGAGCGAACAGTTGGTTACTATTTGCCAATACTGGGAGGTTCCATTGTTGCCTTCACCCGGGGGATCCCGTTCCTGCCAGAAGATATAAAATTTATAAAACCGACCCGATTGATTTCCGTTCCAAGAATCTATGAGCGTATTCATGCAAAACTTAATGCACGCATTTCGGGAAAACCGGGGTTCATCAAATTCTTATATAGACATGCAGTAAATACAGGCTGGGATAGGTTCAATCACCGACAGGGACGCGTGAGCTGGTCTCCCCGGTTTTTATGGCTTCCCTTGTTAAATCTCCTTTTTGCGCGACGCTTACAGGAGCAATTGGGCGGGCGCCTGATATCAGCCATATGTGGTGGCGCCCCCTTATCATCAGATATCTCAAAAACGTTTATTGGTCTGGGTATTCCACTACTGCAAGGCTATGGTCTGACCGAGGCCAGTCCTGTCGTCAGTGTTAACAGGCTTGATAATAATATTCCCAGGAGCATCGGCCTGCCACTGGCCGGGCTCCAGGTGAGAACTGATGAACGTGATGAGTTACTGGTACGTGGTGATTCAGTTATGCAGGGTTACTGGTGTGACAATCCAGGGACGGCGAAGGCAATTGACAATGATGGCTGGCTGCATACGGGTGATATTGCCAAAATCGAAAAAAGTTTCATTTATATTACCGGCAGATTAAAAGAAATTATTGTCCTGTCTACTGGAGAAAAAGTTTCACCAATAGACATGGAAATGGCTATTTCCAGAGATCCACTGTTTGAACAGATTATGGTCATTGGCGAGGGCTGTCCATATCTCACAGCAGTTGCTGTACTTGATGAAAATTATCTGGAAAATGAAAAGCATACTCCTGAAGACATGGAGAAGCTGCTTCTTGAAAAAATTGCAAGCGAACTCCATCAGTTTCCGAGTTATGAACAAATCAGGCGAGTATACTATTCGACTGAAAAATGGACTGTTGAAAATGAAATGTTGACTCCAACATTCAAATTGAAAAGAAAAAATATTCTGGATAAATATAAGGATGAAATTGCACGGCTTTACGAGGGGCATGTAATTTACAGTAAAGGGAATTCAATCCTGACTTGAAAAAATAGAATTCCGGGAGCAGGATATTTAACGGATACTCGATTACCGGGAACTTTTCTGATTGGATTGTTTATCAATCGTATGTGCTTCCCTGAAACCAAGCACAGTCACTAATAATGATGGCAGAAACAACAGGGTAACCAGGGTTGCAAAAAACAATCCGAATAACACAATGGCACCCACGCCACGATAGAGTTCCGTTCCGGCACCGGGGATAAATACCAGGGGCGCTAGGCCACAGACGGTAGTGATCATTGACATTAATATAGGGCGCAGTCGAGCCTCAACCGCGTTTCTAACGGCCTCGTGTGCAATCATGCCATGTTGCTTGAAGTTGGTTATCGCCCGGTCCAACATCAGTATCGGATTATTCACCACGGCGCCAACCAGTATCAGGAAACCCAACATGGTAATCATGTCGAAAGGTTGGCTGATGGCCGACACAGCGATGAACGGCAAAAAGCTACCCACGGCATTCAGTAACCACAAGCCAACAATACCACCGGCAATCCCCAACGGGACTGTGGTCATAATGATGAGGGGATAACCCCAATGGTTAAAAATCGCCACCAGCAGCAGATAACACAATATGATCGCAACAAAGAAATTTTCCATCAATGCCACCCGGGTGGCCTCAAGTTGATCAATGGCCCCGGAAATCTGCATGCTGATCCCCTCGGGGATTTCACCTTCTGAGCGCATCTTTTCCAGTATTTCTGTCTTCACTTCATTGACTGCTGTTTCCAGGGCAACAGAACGCGGCGGGATAATGTTCAGGGTCATTGTTCTGCGTCCATTAAGGCGACGTATGGTGTCGGTATCGATGGTTTCAACTACACGCGTCACAGAACCCAATGGGATAATATTCCCGTTTGAGAGATATAACGGAATATTTCTGATATCGTCAATATTTTCCATTTCGCCTGTGACGTTGTACATGAACATGTCTATCTTGTCGTCTGCAATGAAAAACTCATCAACATAGGTACCGTTGGTCATTGCTGAGACAGCATAACCGACATCATCGACAGACAGATTGAGCTCAGCAATACGCTCCCAGTCCGGTTGGATCTCGATTAAAGGCTGGGCAAGGATCAATGACCCCGGATCCGAGTTGATACTGGGATTGTCAAAAAGGTTGGTTGCCTTTTCATAGACTGCTCGGGATGTTTCATAAAGCGACAACAGATGGGCACCGGTGATATCGACGTTGACACTGCGGGTACCGCCATCATTACTTGAAATGATTGAACCACGCGTTGAAAAGGCCCGCATGCCTGGATATTCGCGGTATTTACTGTCAATGATCTCCATTAACTTGTTGATATCTCCTGGCCGGGTGGTCTCGACAATCATTCTTAACTGCTGGGGCTGTGTCCACAAGACCAGGTATGCCAGAGAGGGTACCTTGATTTCACCAATATCAAACTTCTTCGGATCTGCATCCAGATGAGGAAGAAAGTAGTCGTGTAATTCCATGGCAATAGCATTCATTTCTTTCAGATTATACCCGGCCGGTGCAATCATCGTTGAGAAGGTTTTATATTCTTCACCTTCCGGCAGATATTCAGCGGGCGGGGTCAGCTTGATAATCACCAGCCCGGTGATTAACAGAACTGAAACCATCACGGTTATGCGTCGTATTGGAGTCAGGATTAACCAGTCGACCATGGAGACGATGATTTTACGATAACCGCCTTCTATTTTTTTATGCTTGTCAGAGTGAAAGGGCAGGCGGCCGCTGGCTGCCGGTATCACCGAGATAGCAACCATCATTGAAATAAAAATCGAGGCAGAGATGGCGACTGCGATATCGGAATAGAGTTGCCCGGCTTCCTGGGTTACAAATAAAACAGGCATGAAGACAAGTATGGTAGTCAATGTTGATGCCAGCACCGATGTCCAGACATTTTTCAAACCGGTCACTGACGCCCTTAGTCGCTCAACTCCTTTCCTGCGTTCCCGTTCGATACTTTCCAGGACAACAATGGTGTTGTCGAGCGTCATACCTATTGCAAACGCCACCCCGGCAAGTGAAATCACGTTAATTGTCCTGCCGGCCACCAGCAGCCCGAGAAATGCCGCGATGGTACAGATGGGTATGCCAATGGCACCGACAAAGGTTGCCGGCAAGGAACGCAGGAACAAAAACATCACCAGTGTGGCAAGGAATGCACCAATGGACAGGTTTTCCCAGACATTCTTGATCGATGAAACCACGTATCGGACATCATCCGTGGTATGCCGTATTTGCATGCCCATAGGTTCCAGAACTTGCTCGCTGATCTGTTCAACAACCGGCATCATGGCGTCCTTGATCTCAACTACGTTGGAACCAATCTGCCGTTTGACCGAAATAAAAATCACCGGCAAGCCATTAATATAGGATTGCGAATTGATCTCGGCATGGTCCAGTTGCACCTGGGCGATATCACCCAGTCTTACGATGCTGTCGCCCTCGCGCTTGATGATCAGCTCTTTTATCTGGGTAATGTCGTCGAAACGACCGACCGTGCGCAGCAGGTAGCGGCGTTTGCCGGTGTCGATGTCGCCGCCGGAAATGTCCACGTTCCGGGAACGAATGATATCCCGCAAACCGGATAAGGTGATGCCGCGTTCGGCCAACCGCGCAGGATCAACCAGTATCTGTATTTGCCGCTCTGCGCCACCACGGACATTTACTTCCGAGACCCCTGGTACCCTTTCCATGCGGGTACGAACATTGTCATCGACAAAATCACGCATTATGTCCATGTCCAGATCCGACGGATTACCGGGCAGGGGTTCCACGCGAAAAAACATAAAGTTATTACTGGTGAACGAACTGGTATAGATCCGGGGCTCGTCTACATTTTCCGGGTAACCGGTCACCTGGCTAAGGGCATTATTGACCCGGATCAAGGCTTCATTAATGTCTGTGCCAAAGGGAAACTCGAGTTCGATCCGGGAAACGCCGGTGGTTGCAAACGAAATCATCCGCTCCAATCCGGGGATGTTGCGCAGGTATTCTTCCTGTTCGATCAGGATTTCCTTCTCAACATCCTGCGGGGTGGCACCAATCCATTGCGTTTCCACACGAATGACGCGTACTTCAAGGTCCGGGATCATTTGTACCGGGACCCGCATGATAGCGAGGACGCCGAAGATACAAATGATCAATACGCCAATGGCTAATAAATTGCCGTGACGTATTATGCTTTCAAACATATCAGTCCTTGTTGCTTATCGAGGTATCAATGATATTTATGGCCTGCCCATCGTTGAGTGTTTCATTGCCTTTCAGTATCACGATTGAATCGATTGGTAATCCGGATTCAATCACAACCTGGTTGGCAAGGGTCTTGCCGGTCTTTACCCGAAGTTGCCGGGCGATTGTCTTGTCGTCTTTTGCCTCGGCGATCCAGACATAGGTCTGCCCGGTGGCTTTCTTCATGATGGCGTCACGGGGCAGGGTAACTACATCGTTCTGGTGGGCAATGGTGAAGACGGCGCGTGCCGACATACCGGGAATGATGTTGTGATCATGGTTATCAAGTAACACCCTGACCAGAAAGGTCCTGACCGATGCGGTGTTTACCGGTACCTTGGTATTGATATGCGCCTGAAAAACTTCATCCGGGAAGGCATCCAGATACACTCTGACGAGCGTGTTTTCATCCAGTAACGGATAATATTCCTGGGGTACCTGCACATCCAATCGTAATTCTTCGGTGGATACCAGGTTCAGCACCGCAGTGCCCGTATCAACCCACTCTCCATCCTCCGTTAACTTGCGGCTTACGACTCCGTTGAAGGGAGCAATGATCTTGTGGCGTTCAAATACTTCTACCCGTTGCCGGTAGTCTGCTTGCAGGCGTGTCAGTGCAGCTTGCTTCAACCTGACATCGGCTTCGCGGGAAAGTGCAGTACTCTCGGGTATGTTGCGTTGTTTGAGCAAACGCCGACCTTCCTCTGCAAGGCGTTCGGCCTCGTCCAGTGCCGCCCTGGCCTCGGACACCGCAGCGGCGGCCCGGTCCATATCGATCTTTGCCAGCGTGGCGTCCATTTCTATCAATACATCACCACGTTTGATCCTGCTGCCGGCATCCACATCCACATGAGTGACCAGGCCACTGACACGGGGAGAGAGGGCGGCATTCCGTTTCGATGTAAAGGTGCCAGTGAGGGGCAGATGTTCAGTCAAGGGTTCTTGTTGGGGTTGAATGACGGTAACCGGGACCGCATTTGCTGCCAACAGGGGGAAGACATAGACCATGCAGAACATCAGCAAACAGAGTTGCATGGTCACCTGAAATTTTCGTGATATCTGATCCTGTATTTGCACAATTGAGGTAATTTCTATCCAACTTGGACACATTTTAAATGGCGGGATCATTTTATACTATCAGTAGGGCTAAGACAGAAATTTTTTAATTATTTTAATAACCTACATTCTTTTGAAATGAATGCACATTGTCTCTATAATCGCCATCTTCCTGCCTTAGAGGAGGGGGAATGGACGACAAGTTCGTTTCTTAAGCAGACCCCGGTACCATAATCCCGGGGTTTTTCAATTATAAGAGACCCAATGGCTGGGTGGCAGAGTGGTTATGCAGCGGCCTGCAAAGCCGTGGACGCCGGTTCGATTCCGACCCCAGCCTCCATTTCTCTTTTTATTAGTATTAGCCCGGGTGGTGGAATTGGTAGACACAAGGGACTTAAAATCCCTCGGGGGCAACTCCGTGCCGGTTCGAGTCCGGCCCCGGGCACCA
>WVYN01000082.1:82877-93556 GCA_011772965.1 Gammaproteobacteria bacterium | reverse complement strand
TGAATTCTTGTATTGCCCCCCGTTCCCTCAAGATTAAGAATCACACCCTCACCAAACCTGGCATGTTGCACGCGTTGGCCAAGATTGAAACCGCAATCGCTGTCGTTATTATTTTTTCCAAACAGTGTTGATGGCACAGCGTTTTTACCCAGGCGAATCTCCTCAATGGCTTCCGCCGGCAGTTCGCGGATAAACCGGGACGGTTGGGGATAGTAATCCGAACCATGCAGGCGACGATGCTCGGCATAGGAGAGTACCAAGCTTTTTTGTGCGCGGGTGATACCCACATAACACAGGCGTCGCTCCTCCTCGAGTTGCACCAAGTCTTCACTGGATCGCTGATGTGGGAAAAGTCCTTCTTCCATGCCAACCAGGTAGATATGGGGAAACTCAAGCCCCTTGGCTGAATGCAGAGTCATGAGACTGACACAGTCTGAATAGGCACTGGCCTGCGTTTCTCCGGCTTCCAATGCTGCGTGGGCGAGGAAGGCCTGCAGTGGTTCCATGGTTTCGGCATCATCGCCGACTTCAAACTCTCCGGCGGCTGTGACTAGTTCTTCCAGGTTTTCGATACGGGCCTGACCTTTTTCACCTTTTTCTTTCTTGTAATGTTCAATCAGACCGCTGCGCCTGATGACATTATCCAAGATTTCATCCAGGGGCAGTCCCTTGTTCGACTCTGCGATTTGTGCCATCAGGTTGAGAAATACCTGCAGGGCATTCAGTGCTCGGGTATTCAGCAGCTTATGTTCCAGCAGGTGATTGGCAGCCGACCATAGCGAGGAATTATTTTTCTTGGCAATCCCCCGCAGTTCTCCCATCGTCCTTTGGCCAATACCACGGGGTGGCGTGTTAATAATACGTTCGAAAGAAGCATCGTCGTCCCGGAATGTCGCCAGCCTGAGATAGGCCAGCGCGTCCTTGATCTCGGACCGTTCATAGAAACGCATGCCCCCATACACACGGTAGGGAATACTGGTCCGCATCAATGCTTCTTCAATGACCCGGGACTGGGCGCTGACACGGTACAGGATCGCGTGATCCTTATAACGACCGTGTGTGTTGTAATCGGAAATTATCTGCTCAACGATGAAGCGGGCCTCCTCCTGCTCGTTAAACGCTGTGTAGAGACTAATCTTTTCCCCATCATCGCCCTCGGTCCAGAGTTCTTTTCCAAGCCGGGCGTTATTATTGGCAATCAGTGTATTGGCCGCGTTCAGTATGGTTGCTGTCGAACGATAGTTCTGTTCCAGCCGAATCAGGCGGGTATTGGCAAAATCTTTTTCAAAACACTGCATGTTTTCGACCCGGGCACCGCGCCAGCTATAAATGGACTGATCATCATCACCCACGGCAAACAGGAAGTTCTCGTTACCGGCCAGAAGCCGCAGCCAAGCATATTGAAGGGCGTTGGTGTCCTGAAACTCGTCCACCAGGATGAACCTGAAGCGCTGCTGGTAATGTTGCAGGATTTCTTTTTGATCACGGAATAGTTCGTGGGCCCTCAACAGCAATTCGGCAAAATCCACCAGACCTGAACGTTCACAGGTATCCTGATAGGTCCTGTAAATGCGTATCATCTGATGCAGGGTGTGATCGCCCATGTCATCGATATGCCCGGGTCGCAGGCCATCATCCTTGCGAGCATTGATAAACCACTGTGCCTCGCGCGGTGGAAACTGCGCCTCGTCCAGCTCCAGGCCCCGAATCACCCGGCGGATCGTGCGGTATTGATCATCACTGTCCAGTATCTGGAAACTCTGGGGCAATCCGGCCTCCTGCCAGTGGGCCCTGAGCAGGCGATGAGCGAGTCCATGAAAGGTGCCCACCCACATGCCTCCCACCGGTTGCTGCAGGAGTGTTTCAATGCGCCCGCGCATTTCGGCCGCCGCCTTGTTGGTAAAAGTGACCGCCATTATGCCAAACGGTGTGGCCTGCCCGGTCTGGATATACCAGGCAATCCGATGAACCAGTACCCGGGTTTTACCGCTGCCGGCACCTGCGAGGACAAGAATATTACTGTTCTCGGCAGCAACCGCTTCGCGTTGTGCAGCATTGAGAGAATCAAGAATTGGAGAAACATCCATAGACTGATTTTACCAAATTCAATTCGCCCCTGTCGGCCTACTTATTTCAAACAGGGATGTTAAGATGCTTCCTTTTTTGCAGCAGTATCAATCCATGCCCGAACTCGATAAAGCAAATAACGATCTGATTCCATTGATACAGCGAACTATTGATGAAGCGCTTAATCAAGGTGCGAGTGCCGCTGAAGCCGATGCCGGCTCCGGTACGGGCTTGGTTGTCACCGTCCGCGAGAGAGAAGTTGAAAAAATAGAACATGAACGCGATAAGGGCCTCAGCGTGACCGTGTATATGGGAAAACACAAAGGCAGTGCCAGCACCTCGGATTTTACCGACAAAGCACTGAAAGAAACTGTACATGCTGCCTGTGAAATTGCCCGTTTCGCCAGCGAAGATCCACATTGCGGTCTGGCAGACGCGGAATTCATGGCCACTGATACTCCTGATCTCGACTTGTACCATCCATGGAATATTTCACCCGATAAGGCCATGGAACAGGCACTGGAGTGTGAGGCTATTGCCTACGGTGTTGATAAACGAATCAATAACTCCGACGGCGTGATGATCAACACCTACTCTGGTACCCAGGCCTATGGCAACTCCCATGGCTTTGCCGGTGGCTGGAAGTGGTCGGTCCATACCATAGATTGCACCATGATCGCGGAAGAACAGGGCAAGATGCAGCGCGATGGCTGGTATAGTAAATGCCGGGACGCGAACGATCTCCAAAGCATCAAGGCACTTGCCGAAGAGGCCGCGAGACGTACCGTCAGCAAACTGGGCGCCAGAAAACTGAGCACTCGCAACGTTCCGGTGATCTTCGAAGCACCGGTCGCTTCAGGACTGTTCTCGGCATTCATTACCGCCATATCCGGGGGTAGTCTCTATCGCCGTGCCAGTTTCCTGCTGGATTCACTGGGCAAGCAGGTGTTCCCAAAACACCTGCGCATCCACGAACAACCCCATTTGAAAAAAGCACTGGGCAGTGCTGCCTTTGATAATGACGGGCTTGCCACCCACGCCAGGGACATCGTCAAGGCTGGTGTCATAGAAGGCTATGTTCTCAGCACCTACTCCGCCCGGAAACTCGGTATGCAGCCTACCGGTAACGCGGGCGGCGTACATAACCTCATTATTGAAACCGGGGATCAGGATCTACCCGGACTGATCAGAAAGATGAATCGCGGCCTGCTGGTCACTGACATGATTGGTTTCGGTGTGAACCAGGTCACGGGGGATTATTCCAGAGGCGCTTCCGGATTCTGGATAGAAAATGGTGAAATTCAGTACCCTGTCGAAGAAATCACCGTTGCGGGTAATCTGAAAGACATGTATATGAATATCATAGACATTGGCAATGATGTGGATCACCGTGGCAACATCCTCACCGGTTCCGTTCTGATTGAGACAATGACCATTGCCGGCGACTGATGTCCGGCACCCGCTAGTGGGCATCGAGATACCCAGCAACCAAGGAACAGCAGATGAGCACAGCTCGTGAAAAACTTCAGGTATCCGGCATCCAGGAAGAGATTGATTGCATTATCGATGCTGCCAGACAGATCATCCTGGGCAAGGAAGATGTCATTCGCCTGGCGCTTGCTTGCCTGTTTGCCCGCGGGCATTTGCTGATCGAAGACCTGCCAGGTGTTGGCAAGACAACCCTGTCACATGTCCTCGCCAATATCCTGGGGCTGGCTTTTCAAAGGATCCAGTTTACCAGCGACCTGCTGCCGGCCGATATACTCGGGGTTTCCGTCTACAGCCGGGACACGTCGTCGTTTACATTTCATCCCGGTCCAATCTTCAACCAGATTATCCTGGCCGATGAGATAAACCGGGCAACACCGAGAACCCAGAGTGCCCTGCTTGAAGCCATGGAAGAAGAGCAGGTCACCGTGGAGGGAGAAACCCGGGTATTGGCAAAACCATTCTTTGTCATTGCCACCCAGAATCCCTCGAACCAGGTGGGGACATTTCCCTTGCCCGAATCCCAGCTCGACCGTTTCATGATGCGCATCAAGCTGGGCTATCCCGATAATGCGGCGGAACGAGAATTGCTCATGGGTCGTGATCGGCGCATCCTGCTGAAGGAGGCAGGCACGGTTATCACTCCCGAACGCCTGCTCGATATCCAGTACCTCTGCGATAACATTCATGCGGCGCCGGCCATCCTGGACTACCTACAAGACTTGCTGGAATACAGTCGCAAAAGTCACGAATTCAGCCATGGTCTGTCGCCTCGAGCCGGGCTGGCCATATTGCACGCCGCCCGGGCCTGGGCCTTGATGGATGGTCACCGGCAAATCTTGCCGGAGCATATTCAGGCCATCTTACCCAGTGTGATCAGTCATCGCCTCAGTAGCCTCGAGGAAAATGACCGACAAGCCGAGGAACCGGCAGCACTGTTGATCAAACGGGTACCCATTCCCTGAGACGGCATGCCGGACGCCTTTGTCCTCGAACGCCTGAATCAATCCATAACCCCCGGGGTCGAACCGGATGCTGGCCTGAAACAACAGCGGGTTTATGTTCTACCCTCCCGGCAAGGTATCTTCTTTTCCTGCCTGTTATTAACAATGTTGCTGGGAGCCATCAACTACAACAACAACATGGCGTTTATGCTGACGTTCCTGCTGGCCAGTCTGTTTCTGGTCGCCCTGATTCATACTTACCGTAACCTCAGGGGCCTGGTCATACGGGGCGTTATGCCGGAACCGGTTTTTGCCGGTGACCCGGCCCGCTTCCGCTTGATTCTGGATAATCATGGTGCACAGCAGCGGCTGGGTATTCAGATCCAGGCTCGCAGGACAGGCGCAGAGGGTTTGCCTGCCCCGATCGTAACGGACGTCCCTGCCGACCACTGGACCGAAGTGGAACTCGCCATATTGCCAACCCGACGGGGACGCCTGATCCTACCCGGCGTCACCTTGTTTACCAGTTATCCACTGGGGCTGTTTCGTGCCTGGGCCAGCTTTGATCCCGGCTTGCACTGTATTATCTATCCCCGGCCTATAGGGGCATTACCTCTGCCACCGGGACAAGCCGGTGGCGCTCAATGCGATGTAGGAGTGGACAACGGCAACCATGATTTTTCCGGGTTTCGGCGCTATTACCCCGGCGATTCCATCCGCAACATTGCCTGGAAAGCGGTGGCCAGGGAACAACCACTCCTAATCAAACGCTTCGATGGCAGTGGTGATCAAGAACTCACGCTGAGCTGGGACGATCCTGGACTTCAGGCCCTGTCCCTGGAAGAGAAACTCTCGCAGCTGTGCCGTTGGCTGCTGGATGCGGATCGATCGGGCAGAAGATATTCCCTGGTGCTGCCGGCTGAATATTCATCCGCCCGTGGTCATGGACCGGCCCACCGTGAGGCCTGTCTCAAGGCCCTCGCCTTGTTCGGGATTGCGCATGACCGAAAGTAAACCGGCACAGCAACTGGAAAAACAGGAAATTTACTGGCTTACGGCCGGAGTTGGGATGAGTATCCTGCCACACGCCCTGCATACGCCAGTGTGGCTTATTCTTTGTCCCTTTCTGCTCATTGCCTGGCGCCTGGGTTGTGCCGTCAGGGGCTGGCCGCTACCTGCCAGCGGCAACCTGGGGCTGAGAGCAATCTGTATTATCCTCATGTTCGCCGGGGTTATCAGTATACATGCTTACTATCAGACACTGGTAGGCAGGGATGCCGGTACCGCCCTCTTGCTGCTGTTAACCGGTTTTAAAATACTCGAAACACATGTCGACCGGGATTTTTATATCTCAACCTTCCTAGGATTATTCATCATCATTACCAACTTCTTTTATTCCCAGACCCTGTTAACAGCCGCGTATATGATGATCACGTTGCTGATCATCATCGCGGGACTAATCAGTTTTAATGACAGAAAGCATACCCTCAAGACCGGCGAACGGATTACGATGGCTGTGCAGCTCCTGTGTCAGGCTTTACCGGTAATGCTAATCCTGTTTTTACTGTTCCCACGTATTAATGGGCCGTTGTGGGGCATGCCGGACGATGCCATTCGGGGCCTGACTGGTGTAGACGATGTCATGACACCCGGCAGTATTAGCCGCTTGATCCAGTCGAACGACATCGCTTTCCGGGTTGAATTCGAGGACGCTGATGCCCCACCGAAATCTTCGCTTTACTGGCGCGGGCCGGTACTTACCTACATGGATGGCCGGGCCTGGCGGCGCCGACTGACCAATCTAGACCCCCCTGCCAGACTGCAAGAGTCGGCTGACAGTATTGCCTACACCATTACCCTGGAAGCCACCAATCAGCGCTGGCTCTATACCCTGGAGATGCCCAGTACGATCCCGGACCGGGCAATGCTGGCAGATGCTCACCAGGTGATCACCCGTAAACCGGTCAAGAATCGTTTCCGTTATGCGGCCCTTTCTACTCAGGATTACCGGCTGGCGTCTTCCGGCCCGCGTGAGTTGCAACGCAGCCTGCAAATGTTCCGGGGTTTTCACCCGAAAACCCGGGCGCTGGCCGAGCAATGGGCACGGGAAGCATCGACACCGGCAGAAGTGATTGCACGCGCCCTGCGCTGGTTCACCGAGGAACGTTTTATTTACACCTTGTCTCCACCTGCATTACCCGGGGATCCGGTCGATGATTTTTTGTTTGATACCCGTCAGGGTTTCTGTGAACACTACGCATCAGCCTTTGCCGTAATTATGCGGGCCGCCGGCATCCCGGCACGGGTCGTCACCGGTTACCAGGGCGGAAGCTATAACCCGATTGGTGATTATTTCATCGTCTATCAGCGCAACGCCCATGCCTGGACCGAAGTCTGGCTCGCCGAGGAAGGTTGGGTCAGGATTGATCCCACCACGGCAGTGTCGCCGGCACGAGTAGAGCAGGGGATCGAAAACGCACTACCCAATGCCGTATTTGACTTACCCATGGTGTTCTCCGGAAACGAATTTACCCGCAGCCTGTGGCGAAACCTGCATAATACCTGGGACAATATTAACAACCAGTGGAACCAGTGGGTGATTAGCTACGGGCCACAGCGACAGGACAGCCTGTTTAAAAAGATAGGCCTGAAACGACAGGAGCTAACCAAACTGATCCTGGGGATCGTCGGCACCGTCGCCCTGATGCTGGCTGTTATCAGTTTTGGTTTGTTTCGCCACTATCGCGGGGCCAGGGATCCTTCTAGACAGCTCTATGATCGCTTTTGCCGCAAGCTGGCAAAACGCGGAATCCGGCGCCTGCCGCACGAGGGGCCAATGGATTTCTCGCGCCGGGCCGGCCGGAAACTCAAGCGTTATGACGGCAGGATTGCTGAGATTACCCGGCTCTACATTGAGGCACGTTATGGCTCAAAAACCGACAAGCTTACTGAATTAAAAACATGCGTAAAGCGGTTCCGGCCAGCAGCCAGTTAAACACCTGTTGGCGAGGATACTAGTGGACGGTACCGGCAAAATTGGTCCGGTGCAGGCGCGCATAGGCGCCTTCATTGGAAATCAGTTCATCATGGGTACCGGCCTCAACAACCTGGCCCTGATCAATCACCAGGATCCGATCAGCATTCTCAATCGTTGACAGGCGGTGGGCGATAATAATGCAGGTCCGGCCTTGGCGGATCGTATCGAGCGCCTCCTGGATATGGTGCTCGGATTCGGTGTCCAGTGACGAGGTGGCCTCGTCCAGGATCAGGACCGGAGCATCCTTAAGTATCGCCCGCGCTATGGCCAGCCGCTGGCGCTGCCCACCGGAGAGTCGCTGCCCCTTCTCGCCAATGACAGTATTCAGGCCCTCCGGCATCTTTTCAATAAACTCCCAGGCATGGGCTACTTCGGCCGCATGCCGAACCTGCTCATCCGTCGCATTTTTCATACCGCCGTAAGCAATATTGTTTCTCAAGGTGTCATTAAACAGAGCCACGTCCTGACTAACCAGAGCAATGTTGGCGCGCAACGACGCCAGCGTGTAGTCCCTGATATCGACACCGTCCAGCCGGATCTCACCTTCGGTAACCGGGTAAAAGGCCGGGATCAGGCTGGCAATAGTGGTCTTGCCACTGCCGGACTGGCCGACCAAGGCCACAGTCTCGCCGGGCCGGATATGCAAGGACACATTACTGAGCGCCTTGCGATCATCCGGATTGTAGCGAAAGGAAAGCCCCCGGAATTCAATATCACCCTTGATACGCTGTGCACGGCTGGAACCGGCATCCCGTTCCGGTGGTTGATCCAGTAATTCAAAAATACTTTCGCAGGCAGCCAGCCCTTTCTGCAAATGTTCGTTGAGGGCAACCAGCCGTTTCACTGGGGTCATGATCATGACCATTGCAGCTATGAATGATCCGAATTCACCGACCGTGATGGCGCCAGCGGATGCCTGCAAGGTGGCTATATAAACAACAAGGGCCAAAACAACGGCGGTTATCAATTGAACCGAAGGGCTACTGGCAACGGCCGCTATGGCAAACTTCATCATAAACTTACGGTTATTATTATTGGCATCATAAAAACGCTGCGACTCATGTATCTGACCGTTGAAAAGTTTAACAAGCTTATGATTCTGGATTGACTCATTAAGAATATGATTGATATCACCCATGGACGCCTGAACCTTGCGCCCCATTTTTCTCAACCGTTTCCTGATGACGCTGACAATGAAGGTGATTACCGGTGCACATATCAGGCACAGCAAGGTCAGTTTCCAGTTGATATAAAGCATCCAGCCCAACAGGCCGATCACCGAAAGGCTGTCACGAATTGATATGGTGATGGCCGTGGTACTGGCATCGCGGATTTGGGTCACGTCATAGGTAAACCGGGATATCAAGGCACCACTGTTATGCTGATCATAATAGCGGCTGGGCAGGATCAGCAGGCGATTGAACATATCGTTGCGAACATCCATGATGACTTTATTAGCCACCCAGTGCAGGGATGCGCCACCAATAAAAGTTGCTATACCACGTAACAGGAAAATACCGATGAGGAACAGGGGAATGATACGGATAGTCTCGGGATCTTTTTCTACAAAAGCGCCATCCAGCATGGGTTTAAGCAAGGAAGCCAGTGCCGGATCGGTGGCAGCTACAATGATCATGGCCAACACAGAGACCACAAACAGCCGCCAATAAGGCCTGACATAGCGCAGTAAACGCAGATATAAATGTGTATCTTTAGGCTGTTTTCCCATCAGTCTGAACCCTAATTTACAGCTTATTTAACCATAAGTGAGGGTATTTGTTAGCTTTTTATCAAATTGGTAACTGAATCTGGACGGGTTACTGTTACAATGTTGCCCCTGAATTTACGGGTTAATATCTACAAAATACCATTCATGTCTGTAAAACATCCGATTGTAGCAGTTACCGGTTCCTCCGGCGCCGGGACAACCAGTGTCAAGGCGGCGTTTGAGCAAATCTTTCGGCGCGAGGGGATTGTGCCCGCGATTATCGAGGGCGATTGTTTCCATCGTTACAACCGGCATGAAATGGACAATATTGTTGCAGCAGCGGAAAAAGAGGGAAGAAATGTCACGCACTTTGGGCCAGAAGGTAATCTGTTCGAGGAACTGGAAGCATTGTTCAGGGAATATTCAGAATTTGGAACTGGGAAACGCCGCTACTATATTCACAACGAGGAAGAGGCCGCGCAGCATGGTTCACCACGCGGATCACTGACCCCCTGGGAACAACTATCGGAAAATACCGACCTGCTGTTTTACGAAGGCCTGCATGGTGGTGTGGTGACTGATACAGTTAACGTAGCCCAATATGTGGATCTTTTGATCGGTGTCGCACCAATTATCAACCTTGAATGGATACAGAAAATTCATCGTGACAAGGCAGTCAGGGGTTACAGCGCAGAAGATGCAACTCATTTGATTTTGAGCCGCATGTATGACTATACGCATTACATCACACCACAGTTTTCCCGTACGGATGTTAATTTTCAACGAGTACCGACGGTTGATACAGCTAACCCGTTCGCAGCACTGGAAATCCCGACTAACGACCAGAGTTATACAATCATTCACATCAGCAACCTGAAAAAAATCAATGTGGATTTCCACTACTTGCTGGAAATGCTGGGCGGTTCGTTCATGTCGAGTCCCAATACCATCGTGGTACCATCCGGTAAAAATCTTTTTGCGATGCAAATCATCATGAGACCGCTTATCCACGTCCTGATGGAAAAAAGAGAGAAAGCGGCTAGACAATAGATTTAAACAACAGAACAAATCATGCGTAGCATTTTGATACTAAACCCCAAGGGCGGTTGCGGTAAAACCACGCTGGCAACCAATATAGCTGGCTGGTTTGCCATGCAAGGAAAAAAGGTTTCACTGGCTGACTGTGATCCGCAGGGAAGCAGCACTGACTGGCTGGCAGCAAGGCCCGATTACCTGGCAAAGATTGAACTGGCAGCAATGCACAGCAACGAACTGGAGATTAATCGTGATACCGAAATTCTGGTGATTGATTCGCCGGCGGCAATTCACGACAACAAACTGGTGAGCATAACCAGGGCCGCGCAGACAATTATTATGCCGATGATGCCTTCTGCCATTGATGTACGTGCGGCAGAACGTTTTTTACGGGAACTGA
>WVYN01000082.1:65295-82859 GCA_011772965.1 Gammaproteobacteria bacterium | reverse complement strand
GAAGATACATTATCTGGCGTAAAGCTGGAATACTATCTGGAAACATTGAAACTACCGAATGGGTCGAAGGTCCCATACATGACCATGCTACGTGCCAGTCAGAATTACGTTCATGCAGCAGAGAAGGGCATGACTATTTTTGAACTGGCCCCGTCAAAAACAGTGTATGACAGGGAACAGTGGATGCCCTTGCTTGCCTGGTTGAGCAGTGCCAGAAGCATTCCAAGCATTACCTGACCTGCCCTGTTATCACCTGATTTTATTTATCAACCGGATGATTCATGAGTTTCAAGATTACTATCGAACCTGATAAAAAATCCTTCACTGCAGAAAAAGATGAGACAGTGCTTTCTGCAGCATTGCGCGAAGGTATCGGATTGCCTTATGGCTGCAGAAACGGTGCCTGTGGTAACTGTAAGGGAAAACTGCTAGAGGGTCAGATTGAATATACCGATGTTCCCCTGACTGGTATCACAGATGAAGAGAAGTCCTCAGGTTATGCCCTGTTTTGCCAGGCGATACCTCGCTCTGATCTTAGTATCGAATGTCGCCAGATTGAGGCCGTGGGTGATTTGGTAATCCGCAAGTTGCCCTGCCGGGTAAACAAGATTGAAAAGTTAAACCACGACGTAGTCAGACTTTACCTGAAACTACCCTCAAGTGAGCGCCTGCAGTTTCTGGCAGGCCAATACATTGATATCCTGATGAAAGGAAACAAACGCCGATCTTTCTCCCTTGCCAATTCACCGCAGGATGATAATTACCTGGAATTACATATCCGACATTATGACGGCGGCGTGTTCTCGGAATATGCATTCAACAAGCTCAGGGAGAAATCCCTGTTAAGATTTGAAGGCCCTTTGGGCAGCTTTTTCCTGAGGGAAGAATCTTCACGGCCAATCATCATGATTGCGGGCGGCACTGGTTTTGCCCCGGTAAAAAGTATCGTTGAAAACATTCAGCACAAGAAGCTTGATCGGGAAGTGCATTTTTACTGGGGCGCCCGCTCAAAAGCTGATCTTTATCTCCACGAACTGGCCGAGTCCTGGGCAATGAAGATGAAAACTCTGCGCTACATACCAGTTCTCTCGGAGCCCAGACAATCCGATATCTGGCAAGGTAGAACCGGGCTGGTCCACGAGGCCGTATTGGATGATTTCAGCGATCTCTCACCGTTTGAAGTCTATGCCTGCGGCCCACCACCCATGGTCCATGCAGTGGTTGATAATTTCACCGGACGCGGTCTGTCAGAAGAATTTATTTATTCGGACTCTTTTGAGTTTGCCACCCAGACCAGCGGCGGCAAGTAACCAGCATTAATGTTTTTCACCTCTGCCAATCAACCTGGCCTGTTCCTGCTGGGTCGTGGTTGCAAGTACAAGACCATGTTGATAGTAGCTTGATGCTGCAGCGTAATCACCCTGCCGCTCAAGCAAGCGGGCAAACTCCCTGTAGGTTTCCGGCAAGGGTTCTATTTGAATACTGTCCTTGAGGTAGCTGGCTGCCTTGCCCCACAAGCCATTTCGCATACTCAACCTCCCCAACGTCAGTAACAAAACCGGATCACGTGCATGACTCGAATAGAGACTTTCAGCAAACGCCAGTTGTTTTGCAGCGTCTTTCCCCTCAACGAGACCATATAATCGAAGGATATTCTGATCCCATCTGTCCTTAAGCGCCTTCCTGAGCAAAGATTCACAGTTCTCAGTATCGTTAAAAATTATTTTTTCTGACGTATAGACTTCAAGCAGGTGCAATTCCTTTTTCAGGTTCCTGGGGGTTTTTTGCCAGATGGACTCCAGGCCTTCCCTATCTGACTGGGTGCCCGCCTTTTTCATCAAACCAGCATAGGCCTTGAGCTGTGTTGCTACAATATTTTCCTTTGGCAGTAACCCCGATTTTTGCAGGCTAGGTAACAAGGCAAGTACTTCCCGCCATGATTCAAGTTCAGTGTAGGTCTTTAATAGCATTAAATTGACACGGCCATGGTCAGGCTCCTGCTGATGCAGGTTCATCAGTGTGGCCAGTGCTTGCTCGGTCTGCTTCTGGTTAATCTGTAACTCCGCCTGAGTCAGACCAATGGCAACCTGCGAATTGGGGTCATCAGTATGGGCCAGACTGATGTAATGATCGCGTTTATCAATACGGCCTTCTCTCTGGGCTGCTCTCGCTGCACAAAGGTAATTAATTAACGGTGATTCAGAATATTTCGCACCCTTGACCAAGTTTGCTTCCGCTGATTTCCAGTTTCCCTCAACCAGTGACAGCAAGCCTTTACTTAGATATCTCTCGGATAAACGCTGGCTTCTTTGTTTGCGCCAGCGCCGCAAATTTCCCGGCATATTCCACATCCGGAACAACGCGCGTAATGAAAAATAGATAACAATAAATGCAAGGATAATAATAATAATGAACAACACGAGGGACGACTGGATAGTCCAATCTGAAAAAGTGATGTATATGTTAGCGGAATCACTGACAGCGATGATGCCTACTGCAGCGGCAATTGCTATGGCAATTATTAATACAATGAGAGGCTTCACTGATCAATTATACCGTTTTCAATTTAGCCTGAATTTTGTTCACGCATAAACGCCCTTAGTGTTTCAAGCGATGAATTGATATCAGGAATTTTTGGATCTAGTTTCAGTGTTTGCATTTTTTCAAGGGTGGTCACAATATTACTGACTGCAGCATTGCTCGGATCAAAATATTCCTGAATCCATGCAAGCAGCAGGCTGACCGATGCTTGCAAGTTATCAGTATCACGTCTTAATACCGCCAGCCGTGCATTTTCAAGCTCCAATCTCATATTCTGATAAAGAAAGTATTCCTGATCAGGCAATAATAAGGCCTGGCGGGTTTCGCCTGAGCGTTTGACTACTACCATGCCCTTGAGCTCATTCCAGATGATTGCAGGTATATCACGCCAGCTTTTATCCTGACTTTCTTGCACCTGTGTTTGATCGGTTTTACCGTTGCCTGCAGCAGCATCAGGTTTCATGGCTTTCAGAGGCAGAGAATCTGAGCGCTCAATGAGATCTGCTAGGTATATAGCCAGGCCAGTGTTATCTACAATGTTTACTGCCCGCAGTGCATTGATATCTGCAGCCAGTTGTTCCCTGACCGGTATCAGTGCCGGATCACCTAGATCTTTCAGTCTGTTGTCGGCAGCTGTCATGGCAGCAATGGCTGTGGCGACATCTTTTTCCAGCAACAGACGCTGATTGGCAATAATCAAAAGATATTCTGTCTCAGCCAGTGCCCATTCGAGATTATCCTTGGGGAACTTCTGGTAGAGCCTGGCGAGAGAATCTCCATTTTCAAGTTGCTGAATACGTAATTGTTCCAGTTCTGAGCGAAGCTGTTTTGTATTGCTTTCAATCGCAGAGTTTATTGCTCTTGTCATATCAGCATTACTACTGATTGAATCCGAGACTGCATGGATTTGACGTTGCATATAGTAGCTGGCAGACAAAATTAATATGATGCTGATCAGGAAGAAGCCGATTACAAGCTTGAGTAGAAAAACAAAACGTTTACTTATTTCGGCAAAATTAGGATCGGGTATTTTTACCAGATCTTTCATTGTTTCATTGCCTTTCTTATTCTCTGTATTTGCATCACTCATTTCTGATTAGCTCCATCAGCTTCTTGACTGCTGCTGTCAACCCGGTGTCATTGGCTTCATCTGCTATTAAACGTTTTCCGCTAAAACCGAGAGAATCTGCCAGTTCCGACATACGTTTTCCAAGCAGCACCAGTGGTGTAGCCAGCATGTCATGCTTTCCCCCGGAGATTAGCATATCAAAGAGGATTTGCAGACTTTCGCCACTGGTAATTACAATCAAATCTGGCCTGTCGACACCAAAAATCTTTTCCAGCATAGCCTGATCATAAACTGCGGGTTTGCGATGATAAACTTCAACATAATTTACTTCCGCACCCCGCTCCCTGAGCGTATCCGCCAAGTGTTCCCTGCCGCCATATCCGCGAATTATCATGATTTTTTTTGCGTTTATCTGGTTCGCCTGCAAACCGGGCAACTCCAGCAGTGACTCACTGTCAGACCCGGTCACTGGAGCATGGACCTGCTTAATTCCGGCCTGATGTAACATTCTGGCGGTGGCCTGACCGACGGCATAAATTGGCAGTTCAGCAATACGGGAAATATCCCCGCCAAGCATTTCGACTGCATGTGCAACTGCATTTTGACTGATAAAAATCAGCAAATCGCAATCCGGATTTTCTGATAAATGCCTGACTGTTTCCCTGTTCTCCGTAAGTGGTACTATTTCAATCAGTGGAAAATTGATCGCTCTTGCACCGATCCGCTCTATCTCTGCACATAGAGATTCCCCCTGGTGTCGCGGCCGGGTAACAAGGACTTTGAATTCGCTCTGCCTTTCAGTCATTCAGCAGCTTGCGCAGAATTTCGTCCGCTCCCTGTTCCAGCAAGCTCTCTCCGAGTTGTTCGCCCAATAAAACGGCTTCTTTCACCGGACCCTGAATATGGCCGGAGATTACCCTACTGCCATCAACTTCGCCGACCAGTCCGCTCATAAATAATGTATCCGCCTCGATAGTGGCAAGGGCAGCAATCGGCAAACGACATCCACCATAAAGTTTTTTACTGAACGCCCTTTCTGCCCGTATTTGAGTAGTAGTCAGGGTATCTGACAGTGGACTGATTAAGGCAATAACATCTTCATCCCCAGACCGCGTTTCGATGCCGATCGCCCCCTGGCCCACTGCAGGAAGCATCACATCCACAGGAATATATTGTTTCACCAAACCCGTAAGACCGAGTCTTGTCACACCAGCCGAGGCAAGGACGATGGCATCGTACTGGCCCTCGTCCAGTTTCCTCAGGCGTGTTCCAACATTACCCCTTAATGTAGTGATCCTGAAGTCCGGGCGATGCGACCTTAACTGGCATTGCCTGCGCAGACTTGATGTGCCAATCACGGCTCCTTCCGGCAAATCGTCAAGTGAATCATATTTATTTGATATCAGGACATCCCGGGGGTCTTCACGCTGCATGACGACAGGTAGTGACAAACCAGGTGGAAAATCAATAGTGACATCTTTCATGGAATGCACTGCGATGTCAGCGTTTCCATCCAGCATCACCTGTTCCAGCTCCTTGATGAACAGACCCTTGCCGCCAACTTCCATGAGTGGATTGTCCAGAATAATATCCCCCTGCGTAGTGATTCCAATCAGTTCAACCTCAAGTCCTGTATGGCACTTTATGAGCTCTGCTCGGACATGCTCGGCCTGCCATAAGGCCAGGGGGCTTTCCCTCGTGGTAATTCTTATACGGTTTATAGACATGAATACAGTGGTATAGTAGTCAGCTTAGATTCCAATCTTAACTGTCAGGGACATGTTCTGCATCCTTGATTTTCTTCAACCTCGGGCGTTGCGGGTGATCGTATGAAGCTGGGCATAATCATGGATCCTATACGTGATATAAAGATCCAAAAGGACAGTTCCTTTGCGATGCTGCTTGCTTCCCAGTCCATGGGTTGGGAAAATTATTACCTCGAACAAAATGATCTGCTACTGCGGGATGGCGAAGCACTGGGCACAATGTGCAAACTCCGCGTCAGGGATGATCCCTCAGGCTGGTTTGAAATGAAAGAAGCTATCACCACACCTCTTGAGGATCTGGATATCATTCTTATGCGCAAGGATCCCCCTGTTGACCTGCAGTACATTCATGCAACCCAGATTCTGGAGATTGCGCAAGACTCGGGCGTTACCGTTATCAATGACCCGGCATCATTGCGCGATTTCAATGAAAAATTGTTTATTAACTGGTTCCCCGAATTTATTGTCCCGACATTGACCAGCAGTGATGCCGACCAGATACGAGCTTTTATCTATGATCATGAAGATGTGATCCTGAAACCTCTAGACGGTATGGGAGGTGCTTCCATTTTCAGGGTTAGGAAACACGACACCAACATGAATGTCATAATCGAAACCTTGACCCAATATGGAATACGTTTTGCCATGGCGCAGAAATTTATTCCGGAGATCCGTAATGGGGACAAACGAATTCTGCTCATTAATGGTGAGCCGGTACCTTATGCACTGGCCCGTATCCCGTTAACCGGTGAGAACCGAGGCAATCTTGCCGCTGGTGGCAACAGCAAAGGAGTTGAACTCAGTAACCGTGATCGTGAAATCTGTGAGGCAATTGCACCCTTTCTACGGGAAAATGGTCTCTATTTCACAGGTATTGATGTGATTGGTGACTATCTGACAGAGATAAATATTACAAGCCCCACCTGCATTCGGGAACTTGATAAAATCTTTTCAATCGATATTGCCAGAGACCTCATGGAAACCATAGACAAAATCCACTCGTCCGATATGGACAATTAATCATTTTAAATTCCGGCATGCCAGCACAATCACCCGAGAGAATCAAACCACAGATTACCCCGGTTGACAGGCTCAGCCTCACATTATGCCTTGCAATCATTGCCCATGGTATTGTGATCTTGGGTGTGACTTTTTCCAGCGAAGAAATCATGCACCCAAAATACGAAACTATGGAGATTGTTCTCGTACAGCAAAAAAGCAAATTACCGAAAGATGCAGAATTTCTTGCCCAGGCCAATCTCGAAGGTGGTGGTGATACAGAAGAAAAACTGAGTCCTGCAACACCATTACCTGCACCATTTCCGGATCAAAAAGCTACCATCACCACTCCACCCGAGGCAAGCACACCACCTCCACCAGAGAGTGAGCAGTTCCAGGCCAAGCCAAATCCGCCGGAAAAAAAGGATGCCAGTGAAACAGAGCAATACCTTGCAGTCGAGCAGCAGGAAGCGGAAGCAAGCCTGAAAACCAACGAAAGCAGTGTCGACAGCACGTCAAATAATAAAAGCGAAACGGTACAAAAATCCAGCGAGACAAAGGAAATGCCCAGTGCAACCGCATTACTAACCAGCAGTTTCAAGATTGCTTCTCTCAGTGCTGAGATACAACGCAAACTTGAAGAAAGGGCGAAACGGCCAAGACGTAAATTTATCTCAGCCAGTACCAAAGAATACAAATACGCTGCCTATATGGAAGCTTGGCGCGCAAAAGTTGAACGCGTCGGCAATCTGAATTACCCGGACGCTGCCCGCAGGAACAAGTTGTCCGGCAACTTGATACTGGATGTGGCTCTCAATGCCGATGGGACTGTTAATCAAATCAACGTGCGCAGAACCTCAGGTTCCCGGGTACTCGATGACGCTGCGATTCGCATTGTCGAACTATCCTCACCTTTTGCCCCTTTCCCGGACAATATCAAGGCCGAAACCGATATCATGCACATTACCCGCACCTGGCAGTTCCTTGAAAACAACAGGTTCCGTTAAAAATCCGGAACCTATCAAATTTCCACCTGTCTTTACTTGTGGATCATGGAATTTGATTAGATACTATTCATTATGCAATCAATGTGTCTCACCAACCAGTTTTTGATTGCCATGCCGGGTCTGGCAGATCCCTATTTTTACCGATCAGTTGCCTATATCTGTGCCCACAATGAAGACGGCGCCATGGGCATTGTTATCAATCATCCGCTTGATTTGTCTATGAATGATGTTTTTCAGCAGATGTCCATGAGCAGTGACGATGCCCTGATTCGTAACATGCCGGTCTACCAGGGTGGCCCGGTTCAGTCCGATCGCGGTTTTGTCCTGCATTATCCCATTCAGAAGTGGGACCATTGTATTGAAATCAGCGAAGACATTGGCATTGCCACGTCGCGAGATATATTGGCGGCCATCGCGGATGGAAGTGGTCCGGAAAAAACACTCGTAGCACTAGGTTATGCGGGTTGGGGCGCAGGACAGCTGGAACAGGAAATCAAAGACAATGCCTGGCTGAACGCGCCCTCAGATAATTGCATTATCTTTAATACCCCAACTGAAGATCGTTGGGCCCAGGCCGCCGCCCTGGCCGGTGTGGATCTCAGCAAACTTTCCAATATTGTCGGGCATGCGTGAAATATAATACCTTGCTGTGTTTTGATTACGGCACAAAACGAATCGGCACAGCAATCGGACAATCACTTACCGGTACTGCCACACCCCTGGATATCGTTCACTGTCATAAAAACCGTCCCGACTGGAAACAGATCGAACAATTGCTTGAAGAATGGAAACCGGATGCCATCATCGTCGGCATACCAGTGACTATGGACGGTTCTGCACAAGTTATGACCCGGGCTGCTGAAAAATTCGCCAGCCAGCTTGAAGGGCGTTTCAGGTTGCCGGTATTTGGTGTGGATGAACGCCTCTCGACATATGAGGCAAAAACCAGGACTGGAGAACAAAGAGAGGTTGACTCTGTGGCAGCGCAGGCAATACTGGAAACTTGGCTGACCGGAACAAAATAAAAAATTTCACTAGCTAAAAAGAGCTGTCCATGAACGAAACCAATTTTGACATTAATAAATGCCTGCAGGCCATGGCTGCTGAACTGGTAAAGATCACTGGTCAAGATGCATTGATGATAGGAATTCATACCGGCGGTTACTGGGTCGCACAAAAACTGCATGAACTGATGCAGCTCAAGAAACCACTGGGGCAACTCAATATTACTTTTTACCGGGACGACTTCAGCCAAATTGGCTTACACCCCAGGGTTAAGCCCTCAAACCTGCCATTCGATGTTAATAACAGGGAAATCATTCTGGTGGATGATGTGCTGCATACCGGCAGGACCATTCGTGCTGCACTCAATGAAATCTTCGATTATGGCAGACCCAAGCGGGTGGTTCTGGCCGTGCTGGTTGATCGTGACGGGCGGGAACTGCCTGTCGCAGCCGACGTGACAGGAAAAAGATTGTCACTAAAACCGGATGAACATGTTAAACTCTCCGGCCCAGAGCCACTGGCACTGGAAATAAAAAAGGCGGAATGACAGGCAACAACATCCAACTAGACGAACATGGTCGTCTGAAACATTTTCTCACTATTGAAGGTCTGGATCGTTCCCTCTTACTGAATATTCTTGATAACGCCGAATCCTTCTCAGGAGTCGGTGATCGCGCCATCAAAAAGGTCCCCATATTGCGTGGCAAGACCGTGGCCAACCTGTTTTTTGAACCTAGCACCCGGACACGTACGACCTTTGAGCTGGCGGCAAAACGTCTGTCTGCTGACATTCTTAACCTGAATATTTCCAGTTCCGCCACTAAAAAAGGTGAGTCACTGCTGGATACCCTTCGTACACTGGAAGCCATGCATTGTGACATGTTCGTGGTGCGCCATGCCAACAGCGGGGCAGCACATTTTATTGCCAAACACGTTGCTCCTCATATTAGTGTCATCAACGGTGGTGACGGGCGGCATGCCCACCCTACCCAGGCTATGCTGGACATGTTTACCATTCGTCGGCACAAACAGGATTTCAGAGAGCTCCGCGTGGCGATCATCGGCGATATTCTGCACTCCCGGGTCGCACGATCGGAAATACACGCATTGTCGACGCTGGGAGTAAGCGAGATCCGGGTTATTGGCCCAAGGACTCTGATCCCGCGTCATGTTGAAACCCTCGGCGTGCATGTATATCACAATATGTCTGAAGGCCTGAAAGAAGTTGACGTGATCATGATGCTGCGTCTGCAACAGGAACGGATGCGCAGTGCGCTCTTGCCCAGCGCTTCTGAATACTTCCAGCTCTATGGACTTACGGAAGAGAAGCTTGCATTGGCAAAAACGGATGCCATCGTCATGCATCCCGGGCCAATCAACCGGGGCATCGAGATTGATTCAAAAGTCGCTGACAGTAGCCAGTCTGTGATATTGCAACAGGTCAGCCATGGTATCGCCGTGCGCATGGCTGTCATGGCCCTCACCATGGGTCATTCTGATGCACGCGCAGGGGATGGTGATGCAGATTAGCATCAAGCATGGCCGCCTGATTGACCCAGCTAACGGAATTGACCAGGTCATGGAACTGCATATCCGTGACGGAAAGATCGCGGCAATTGGTAAAATACCCAAAGGTTTCAAGCCTGATTTGTCGCTGGACGCAAAGGGGCAGCTGGTCTTGCCCGGTCTGGTCGATCTTTCCGCTAGGCTCGGTGAACCGGGGCGTGAGGAAACTGCCACCATTGCCTCAGAAACCCGTGCCGCCACTCGCGGCGGTATTACCTCTGTGATTTGCCCACCGGACACCGCCCCCATAATTGACTCAACGGCTGTGGTCGAACTGATTCATCAACGTGCCATGACCCAAGGTCATGGGCGGGTATATTGCCTCGGCGCCCTGACGCATGCACTCAAGGGTGAATCCCTGGCCCGCATGCATGCCCTGAAACAGGAAGGTTGCATTGGCCTCAGTAACGGCCTTGCGCCGATTTCAAACTCCGCTGTGTTGCGCCGCGCACTTGACTATGCCAGCTCCTGTGACATGACCGTACATCTATTCTGTGAAGATCAAAGCTTGAGTGATAATGGTATCGTCCATGAAGGAATCATGAGCGTGCGTCTGGGTCTGCCCGGTATACCGGGCACGGCGGAGAGCATTGCCATTTCGAGGGCCCTGCAATTGATCGAGGAAACCGCTTGCCGTGTGCATTTCTGCCGGGTGTCCTCAGCACAAAGCCTGCCCATGATCGCCGAGGCAAAATCTCGTGGCCTGCCGGTTACAGCAGATGTCGGGATCAGCCATCTTTATCTCACCGAAGTCGACGTGGCCGACTTTGATAGCAATTGTTATCTGATCCCGCCCCTGCGCGGTCACACTGACCGCGACGCCCTGCGTCAGGGTCTGGCGGATGGCATCATAGATGCCATTTGCTCCGACCATCAGCCCCAGAATAAAGACGCCAAACTGGTTCCATTCAGCCTCTCGGAACCGGGGGCCTCGACCCTTGACGTCTTGCTACCCCTCGGGTTGCAACTGGCCAGCGAGGGCGCAGCCCAATTGCCCACCATTGTCCGGAGCCTGACTGCAAACCCGGCTGCCATTGCCGGACTTGAGACAGGCAACCTGGGCGTTGGCCAAGCTGCGGATCTTTCAATTGTTGACCCGGATGCCGGCTGGACCGTGACCGTGGACAGCATTTCCAGCTCAGGCAAAAACTGCCCATTCCTCGGCTGGGAGCTACATGGCAGGGTGACATATACCCTGGTGGCCGGACAGCTTATACACGGACAGGCCGAAACATGAAACATCCGGACACACGCGGAACCATCTTTTCCGAAAACGCCAGGGTAATTGAGCATCAGTCCCTACCGGCTGAACAATTCCTGTTAAGATTGCACTCACCGGAAACAGCCACCCATGCCCGGGCAGGCAACTTCGTCCACCTGCAATGCCACCCGGAACTGTACATGCGCCGGCCGATGTCGATTATGCGGGCAGCACCGGCGACTGGATGGATTGATATCTTTTACAAGATACATGGCGAGGGAACAGCCCGCCTGGCGCTGCGCAAAGCCGGCGAGATCGTCCCGCTGCTGGGCCCGATTGGGGTGCCCTTCAAACAGCGGGGCTATAAAAAATTACCCTTGCTGCTCGGTGGCGGTGTTGGTATCCCACCCATGGTTTTCCTGGCAGAACATATGAAAAACAGCGGCGAGGAACTCAGCCCGTTTGTGATCATGGGTTCCGAGATCCCGTTTCCGTTTACTTCCCGGCCTTCACAGATAATGGTCAAGGGGATTCCGGAGGGCGTCATAGCGAGCATGCCCTTGCTGGAAGACTGGGGGATCCCGTCACGGCTGAGCAGCTTGCAGGGTTATCCCGGCTGCTACAGTGGTTACGTCACTGACCTGGCCCGGGCCTGGTTGGATAGCCTGTCGCCGGAGTCCCGCGATAATGTGGAAATTTTCTCATGCGGTCCCACCCCGATGTTGCGATCCGTCAGCCTACTGGCGCAGGAATATAATCTATCCTGCCAAATATCATTGGAGGAATTTATGGCTTGTGCCGTCGGTGGTTGTGCAGGATGTGCCGTTGAAGTTCACACTGCAGAAGGGCTGGCCATGCAACGGGTCTGTGTCGATGGACCTGTATTTGAGGCCGCCAATATCTTTCCCGCCCGCTAGTCCAATGCAATGCCTTTCCCGCCGGGTAGCCAGCCATCAGGATCTCCCTCACCGCCTGCTGTCCCGGCTGATTACGCGTCATCAGGGTAGTCCGTATCGGCGACCGTTCCGATATTACAGCCGGGATGTATTCGAACGACTAAAAAAACAGGTGAGTCTGATGGATATGCCTCTGATCATTGATGCCGGCTGCGGGACGGGGGAAAGTACGATCCGTTTGGCCAGCAAGTATCCGGATTGCCTGGTCATCGGGGCAGACAAGTCCGCCCGCCGCCTCAAGCGTCAAGGTCTGGTCGATAATATCGCCGGAAAAGACAATTATCTTTTCGTGCGTACTGATCTGGTTGATCTCTGGAGGCAGTTAAAAGCGGTTGGCTGGACCATCAGAAAACAACTGCTACTGTACCCAAACCCCTGGCCCAGGGCCCGGCACATCAAACGCCGCTGGCACGCGCACCCGGTGTTCGCCGACATGATCTCGCTGGCGCAAGAGACTGAAATGCGCTGCAACTGGCCTGTCTATGCTGACGAATTCGGCAGGGCCGTCTTCCTTGTCACGGGCCAACCAGCCCGGACGGAATTATTTAGCCCAGACAAACCCCTGAGCCCGTTTGAGCGAAAGTACCAGAACAGTGGCCACCGCTTATACCGCTGCCGGATCAAACTGTAAAAATCTGGTTCCTGAAGTGCTACTAGCTGGTTGCCGTCAACCACTCTCTGGTTGATAACAACCAGAATTCAAGTGACGAAACTTATCGGTCATCAGCAGATTGCTTCCTTGCCTTACTAACTTTATGTTTTTACTTATTTTTTTAATCAGACTGCAACTACCTAAAGATCTGGCATAAAAACTGCATTATAGATAGGGCAGAACAATTTTTAACCAAACCGATTTACCAAAGGAGAAATACTATGAACTGGCAAACACCTGAATACAGCGACATTCGTTTCGGTTTTGAAGTTACCATGTACATCAACAACAAGTAACTCTGTCGCTACAAACGAAAAAAGGGGCCTCTGGCCCCTTTTTTTTATCCTGACGAAACTGCTCTTTTTCAGGTGTGCTTGGATATCCATTCCCGGGCCGCCTGCTCGCCGCTAATCTCCCTGCCTTCAGCGGTCATGATATCTGCACGGTAATGTTCAATGTGACTGATTTGTTCAACCATATCCAGGCGTGCCTTGTCCTTGGCGCCCTGATGTTCGATACCGAGTTCAAAATAGTCTCCTACCTCCTTGCACCAGACGATCCTGCCGCGTGAGACATAAACAGGATTCAAAAGAGATATCTCAATTTCAACTTCCTCTCCGACCCTGAAATCCTTGCTGCCGTGACAAGCCATACCGCCCAGACTGACATTATCAATGATGAAATCAAATTTTTTGCCGTCGAATAGGATCTTCACAGGAATCCCGGCCTCATGTCGTTCATATTCTCTCATTTGGGAGATTTTCCGAAGTTTGAATAAATGCTCTAAAATCAGTCGATCAGAAATCCTGATTGGCAACTGCCCTGTCCACCGTTGATTTGTCTTTTTCTTTTTGACTTTGCGGCCGATCAATCAGCCGAAATTAATCTTGGCCTCCAGATTTGTCCTGGAATCGGCATTGTTTAATGCCTCCTCAAGATCGATACGGCCGTCCTTGTAGAGGTTAAAGAGAGCCACATCGAAGGTTGCCATACCGCTGGCACCGCTCTCTGCCATCGCTTTTTTGATCTCGTCGAGATCTCCCTTCAGGATCAAATCAGCAATGTGTGGAGTATTGATCAGGATCTCGATGGCTGCACAAAGCTTGCCATCAACACCAGTCACCAGCCGCTGGGATATGACTGAGCGGATATTCAATGACAAGTCCATTAGCAACTGCTTATGTAACTGCTGGGGAAACAAATTGATCACACGTTCCATTGCCTGGTTAGCGTTGTTGGCGTGGAGAGTTGACACCGCCAGGTGACCAGTATTGGACAATTCCAGTGCTGCTTCCATAGTATCGCGGTCACGGATCTCGCCAATCAGGATGACATCCGGTGCCTCACGCAATGAACTTCTCAGAGCATTACGATAGGAAAAGGTATCAACACCGATTTCTCTCTGGTTGATAATACTTTTCTTGTTTGGATGGCTGAATTCGATCGGGTCTTCAATTGTCAGTATATGGCCGGACATGTTTTCATTGCGGTGATTTAACATGGCAGCCTGGGTGGTTGATTTACCGGAACCGGTTGCACCGACCATGAGGATAAGGCCCCGTTTTTTCAATATCTGCTCACCCAGAATGTCGGGTAATCCGAATTGCTCGAGTGTCGGAATCTGAGATGGGATGAGTCGCAACACCATACTGACCTCGCCGCGTTGACGAAAAACATTAACCCTGAAACGTGCGCTTCCATCAGGTAATGAAATAGCGAAATCAACCTCCAGGTTGTCTTCAAACTTGTTACGGTGATAATCCGTCATGATGCCAGTGGCTGCCGCTTCACAATGAGCAGGGGTCATGATCGTTTTGCCGATGGGTGTTATTCTGCCTTCAATCTTGATTCTTACCGGCGAGTTAACAGTGAAAAACACATCAGACGCATTTTTTTCGACCATCAATTTCAGATATGGTGTGATATCCATGATTCCAAACAACCTGTTGTGATGTGTTTATCCAATCGATGGCCGGATTAACCGCGCAACATTCCACCCCTTTCATTTTTCTTGTCTTCCTTGATGCTGAGATGATCCAATCCTTCCATTGCATCCTTGCCCTTTGCATCCTTGCCTTCGAGTTTAATCTTTAGTCGAAGCTCATTCATGGAATCGGCATTTCGTAATGCATCCTCATAGGTGATCTTGTCTGCTTCATAAAGATCAAACAGGGCCTGATCGAATGTTTTCATACCAAGCTCATTGGACTTACCCATGATAGCCTTGATCTCCGGTACATCTCCTTTGTAGATCAAGTCCGCGATCAAGGGAGAGTTCAGCATAACTTCGATAGCCGCCACGCGGCCCTTTCCTTCCCTGGCCTTGAGTAATCGTTGAGATATCACAGCTTTCAGGTTCAAGGACATGTCCATAAGCAATTGTTGTCGGCGCTCTTCAGGGAAAAAGTTTATGATACGGTCCAGCGCCTGGTTGGAACTATTGGCATGCAACGTGGCCATGGCCAGATGACCGGTCTCGGCAAAGGCTATACCAAATTCCATGGTTTCCCTGTCCCGTATTTCACCAAGGAGGATGACGTCGGGAGCCTGGCGTAATGAATTTTTAAGTGCGATGTCCCAGTCATCAGTATCGACACCCACTTCCCGCTGCATGACGATGCTGTTTTTATGTTCATGAACATATTCAATCGGATCCTCAATTGTAACGATATGGCCATAACTGTTCTCGTTACGATAATCGACCATCGCTGCAAGAGACGTGGATTTACCTGAGCCCGTTGCACCAACCATGATCACCAGGCCGCGCTTGGCCATGCAGATATCTTTCATGACCTGTGGCAATCCCAAAGAGTCGATTGTCGGAACATTGGTTTCAATGGTTCGGCAAACCACTCCACAATAACTCTTTTGCACGTAGGCATTCACACGGAAACGGCCAACATTAACCGGGTTAATTGCAAAATTACACTCCTTGGTGGCCTCATACTCCTTGAGCTGCTTATCATTCATGATGGCATAGGTCAGTGCCTTGGTATTTTCCGGACTCAGTTTGGTTTTGGACACAGGCATTACCTTGCCGTCAACCTTGATTGCTGGCGGGAAATCAGCCGTGATGAATAGATCAGAACCTTTTTTCTCAACCATCAATTTGAGAAGGTCCCGCATAAATTTTATCGCCTGTTCTCTTTCCATTAGCTTAGCCTCTGTGTGAACTCGCCTACTGGATTAGAAATTATCCTTATTGACCGCTTTTGACCTGGCTTCCTCACGGGTCACCACGCCTCTCTGCAACAACTCTTGCAGGTGCTGGTCCAGAGTCTGCATACCGAATTGCTGACCGGTTTGAATGGCAGAATACATCTGCGCAACCTTGTTCTCCCGGATCAGGTTTCGGATCGCAGCGGTGCCGATCATGATTTCAAAGGCAGCAATGCGGCCACCGCCTTTCTTTTTCAGCAAGGCCTGGGTTATCACTGCACGTAATGATTCAGACAACATGGCACGGACCATATCCTTCTCCGCTGCAGGGAAGACGTCAACCACACGGTCAATGGTCTTGGCCGCGGAACTGGTATGCAAGGTTCCGAATACCAGGTGACCCGTCTCGGCAGCGGTCAGGGCCAGGCGGATGGTCTCAAGATCCCGCATTTCACCCACCAGGATGGTGTCAGGGTCCTCGCGGGTTGACGATCGCAGGGCCTCGTTAAAACCGAGGGTATCGCGATGGACCTCTCGCTGGTTGATCAGGCATTTCTTGCTCTGGTGAACAAATTCAATGGGGTCTTCAATTGTCAGTATGTGACCATATTCATTTTCATTTTTGTGGTTGACCATGGCCGCCAGCGTGGTGGATTTACCGGAGCCGGTAGGCCCTGTGCACAGCACCAAGCCACGCGGGTAATTCGCAACATCCACGAAAATCTTGGGTGTTTTCAATTGCTCAAGGGTCACGATCTCGGATGGAATGGTACGAAAAACACAACCCGCACCCCGGTTCTGGTTAAATGCATTGACACGGAAACGGGCCAGTTTGGGCACCTCAAAGGAGAAGTCAACCTCAAGAAATTCCTCATAGTCCTTGCGCTGCTTATCGTTCATGATGTCATAGACCATGTCATGAACATCCTTATGGTCCAGCGCAGGGACGTTGATCCGCCTGATATCGCCATCGACACGAATCATGGGGGGTAGCCCGGAAGATAAATGCAGGTCCGAGGCGCCGTTTTTCACACCAAATGCGAGTAATTCACCGATATCCATCTAGCCCTCCAGTCCGGCAAACCAGCCAATGATGGTCTGGTTATTTGAGGTTTTTTATAATCACGCAGACCCCGTGCCTTTGTTTCGGGCAATATGGATCGGGTGATATTTGTTACCAGTATATAGGGTTACAAGATAATCTTACTTAGTTTTTTAACTATAAACTACCGATATTCCATGAAAACAATCTCAAATTCGCTATCTCATATCCGGAATGAGATAGCCCGTCTGGAGTCAAAATACGGGCGGCCACGTGATTCTGTGGCATTGGTGGCAGTCAGCAAAACCCGGCCTGTTTCCGACCTGAAAGAGGCTCTGGCAGCAGGGCAAAAGAATTTCGGTGAGAATTATCTTCAGGAAGCTGAGGACAAGATCGAGGCACTGGCGGGTGAAAACATAACCTGGCATTTTATTGGCCCGGTTCAATCCAATAAAACCCGGGCCATTGCTGCACAGTTTGACTGGGTACACAGTGTGGATCGGGCCAGCATAGCAAGACGTCTGGGTGATGCCCGCCCTGTCAACCTGCCGCCCTTGAATATTTGTCTGCAAGTTAATATCAGCGGCGAAAGCAGCAAGTC
>WVYN01000082.1:53000-65289 GCA_011772965.1 Gammaproteobacteria bacterium | reverse complement strand
TTCATGTCAGGGGGTTGATGGCCCTGCCTGCTCCAAACCTCGACTTCGATAAACAACGTGAGGCATTCCATCTGGTCAGGAAACTATTGAGTGAAAACAATAACCGGCTGGCCGGAATGGATACCTTGTCTTTGGGCACCAGCCATGATCTGGAAGCGGCTATAGCCGAAGGCAGCACAATGGTGCGTGTTGGCACGGCCATATTCGGAGAAAGGGACTGATATGCATTCATGGCAGCGAGTTGATAAACTGCTGTTGCTTAATCTTCATCCCGGGCCTGGCACATGGAAAACATAAAAATAGCCTTCATCGGTTGCGGCAACATGGGACGCAGCTTCATAGGGGGTATGCTTGCCAACGGCTTTCCGGCAAAAAACATCAGTGCTGTAGACATCAGTGAATCACAGAGAAGCAAGGTTGCCGGCAACTTCAAGATCGAAACTTTTTCCGAGGCCACACCGGCCATCCGTGATGTGGATGTGGTGGTCCTGGCGGTCAAGCCACAATCCATACGGGCAACCCTGAAACCGCTCTCTGATATTCTCCAGGCTGAAAAACCACTGTTGGTGTCGATCGCTGCCGGTATCCAGACATCCGCCATTGCTCGCTGGTCAGGTTACGACGCGGCCATTGTCCGGGTAATGCCCAACATACCGTCACTGGTGCGAACCGGAGCTGCTGGCTTGTATGCCAATGAAAACACGGATGAACATCAAAAAACCCTTGCTGAATCCATTATCAGGTCAGTTGGCATGACTATCTGGGTTGATCAGGAAAATCTCATTGACAGTGTGACTGCGCTTTCAGGTAGCGGGCCGGCCTATTTCTTTTATTTCATGGAAGTCATGGAAAAGGCCGGAATCGATCTCGGTCTGAGTGAGGAACAAGCGCGAAATCTTACGCTGCAAACAGCTCTAGGCGCAGCCAAAATGGCACTGGAAAGTGATCTTGATCCAGCGGATCTACGTAAACAGGTCACTTCCCCCGGCGGAACCACCGAAAAAGCGCTTGGCATCATGCATAAGAAAAACCTCGATGCGATCATCATAGCTGCCATTGAAGCGGCAGCCGATCGGGCCAGAGAACTGGCCATCACCCTGGGAGATGAGAAATGAATGCAAGCCCATACCTGTCAAATGCCGGGGAATTTTTGGTCACTCTGGTCTTTGAGATCTACCTGCTTGCCGTCATGCTGCGTTTCCTGCTGCAGACTGTGCGAGCCGATTTTAATAACCCAGTTTCGCAATTGCTGATCAAGGTAACTAACCCGCCGCTGCGATATCTACGTCGCTGGATCCCGGGTTATGGAGGAATAGACTGGCCTTCAATACTGCTGTTGTTTGTTTTAAAAGCCATTGAACTGGCCCTAATTGCATTGATCAAGACCGGTGCCTTACCTGCGCCTGCCGGTCATGTGTTGTTAAGTATTGCTCATTTGTTAAAACTGGTGGTCTGGATATATATCGTCATTATCCTGATCCAGGTCATCATCAGCTGGCTGAATCCTGGTGCCTACTCCCCAGTCACGATACTGATGAATCAGTTGACCCGACCCCTGTTAAACCCGATCCGACGTACGGTTCCACCAACCGGCGGGCTAGACTGGTCCCCTTTGATTGCCCTGATATTTCTCAACCTGGTTCTCATCCTGCTGATCGCGCCATTACAGGATTACGGTAATCTGCTGGCCGGCTATAACATGCGCCTGCTCTAGATACTAACCACCAGGAAACAACAGCAAGCCTCTTTCAGGCATGATATTACAATGCATCAGCATCGTATTCATTGCATGTACAATGAACTTCATTATCCGGTGTTGTCTGTTATGATTAATGGTCGATGTAATCAACGGAAACTTTCCCATGAACAAGGCTGTATTTTTACTCTCTTTCATTCTGCTAGTTTGCAGTTCAACAGCCTGGAGCGAACGGTCGGACACCTTTGGTAATTATAAAGTTCATTACAATGCATTTACCACAGATAACCTCACTCCTAATGTAGCAGAGCAGTACAATATTACGCGCAGCAAAAGCAGGGTGCTTCTTAATATTACGGTTTTGAAGCACGATGAAACGGACTCATTGCTGGGCACTCCGGTCAAGGCAAAAATTACCGGGACCGTTAAAAATTTGAGTGAACAACTGAGAGAGCTTGAGATCAGAGAAATTATGGAACACGAGGCAATCTACTACATAGCCGTAATACCTATAAGTCACGAAGAAGGTTTGATTTTCACTCTTAATATCACGCCAGAAGGTACAGAAAAAACACACCAATTGTCATTCCAGCAAAAGTTTTTTACAAACTAGCAACCTTTCACTACAAATCAATAGCATATTCCATGATCAAGGGAGCATGGTCTGAGAACTTTTGATTCTTGTAAATTTTTGCTCTTCTCACCTTGTCTTTCATTGAAGGTGATACGATCTGGTAATCAATTCGCCAGCCAATATTCTTAGCCCAGGCCTGACCTCTGTTGGACCACCACGTATATTGATCTCCTCCCTGATTGATTTGCCGGAAAGCATCGATCATTCCTACTTCATTAAAAAGCTTGTCCAACCAAGCACGTTCTTCCGGTAAAAAACCGGAATTTTTCTGATTACTACGCCAATTTTTCAGATCAATTTCCTTGTGCGCTATATTCCAGTCGCCGCAGAGAATGAACTGACGCCTTTGCCTTCTCATTTTCTTGAGTAAAGGCATGAATCGATCAAGAAAATCGAATTTGATCGACTGTCTTTCTTCACTGGAAGAACCCGATGGAAGATAAATGGATACTATGCTCAATTTGCCAAAGTCCGCCTGCAGGTAACGCCCCTCATTATCGGCATGACACCAGCCAAGTTTATTATGGACCCGGTCCGGTAGTTGCCTGCAGTAGAGGGCAACACCACTGTAACCTTTCTTTTCTGCGTCATTAAAAAAACCATGATAACCAGCCGGCGCAAGCGCCTCATCATCAAGTTGGTGAACCTGCGCCTTGGTTTCCTGAATACAAACCACATCGGCCTTTTCTCTTTTCAGCCATTTGAAGAAACCTTTTCTCTGCGCAGAACGTATTCCGTTGGCATTAAATGTTATTATTTTCATCCGCTGGTACTTGGGTTTTATGATGTGGAAACTAAAGTGGGTTATCATAACATACCGGTCACCACTGTATCTTACAGGTCTCCGGCCTGAACCAGCATATTATCATGGAAGCTTACCAGACAGAGTTTATACAATTTGCCCTAAATAACGGGGTGTTAAGATTTGGCGAATTCACCCTGAAGTCTGGCCGCCGGAGCCCTTATTTTTTCAACAGTGGCCTGTTTAATAATGGTGAAAGTCTGGCCCAGCTCGGTTATTTCTATGCCTGTGCCATCGAGGACTCAGGCCTTGAATTCGATATGCTATTCGGCCCGGCATACAAAGGCATACCATTGGCCTCTGCGGTAGCTGTAGCACTCGCCAGTCACTTTGATCGGTCTGTCCCGTTTTGCTTCAATCGTAAGGAAACCAAGGATCATGGTGAGGGTGGTATTACTTTCGGCGCCAAACTAGAGGGACGAGTGCTGATTGTTGATGATGTAATATCTGCTGGTACATCCATAAATTTATCAGTTGATATTATCAAGGCTGGAGGCGCCAAAGCCGTTGCTGCAGCTGTTGCCATGGATCGCCAAGAACGTGGTACAGGTGCACTTTCTGCGGTCCAGGAAGTGGAACGACGTCACAGCATCAAGGTCATAAGTATCATATCTTTGGCAGATATGCTGGAGTATCTTGAATTGACACAAGACATGGGTAAAAATCTTGCCAAAATAAGGCAATATCGTGAACAATATGGTATATCCTAAATGGTTTATAAATCTTTTTTTTAAAGCTGCGAGCAACCGGAACCAGGCATGAAGAAAAATTCTATCCTTTTTTCATACCTGCTGTTGATGTTTTCGGTATCTAGTAATACTCAGGCACGGATCGTCTGCTGGACCAACAGTGACGGTGTTCGTGAGTGTGGAGACTCAGTCCCCCCGGAATATTCTCAACAGGGACATAAAGAATTCAGCGAGCAGGGGATCATCGTGGACGAAACCGAGGCCGCGATGACTGATACCGAGCTGGAGGAATTAAAGCGAATAACTGCCGAAAAAGCCAAGCAGAAACGCAGGGAAGAAATGCAGAAAAGACGTGACAGGATGTTGCTGGATACCTTTGCCTCCGCTGAAGACATTGAGCTTGCCCGTGACAGAAAAATTTCCGCAATAGATTCGTCAATTAGTCTGGCCGAACGCCGAATCAATAACCTCCGTCAGGAGAAAGACAGACTTATCACACAGGCTGCCGGGTTCGAACGGCAGGGCAAGGAAATACCCGGATACATCACTGAAGATATTAACAGGATTGATCGGCAAATTACGGCAAATAATGAATTCATTGCTGACAAGCGTGAGGAACAGGAAGTGGTGAGGGCACGCCATGATCGTGATATCAAGCGGTATAATGAAATCAGGTTATTACGCCGTTAACTATCCCTGAACAGTCCCGCCTTTAGCCGGCCCCATTGCTCATCCCAGAATTCGGTCGGTTTATTAACAAATTCGCTTCTGACGTATGCACCCATCTTGCCCTCCAGGAGAATAACAAGATGATTGGCGGTTGCCTCTATGGTTGCAACTGCGCGGGTGCCATCTGACAGGTTGGCCTCGCGAAGAATTTGCTTGAACTGGGTTTCCAGTCGCTGAAAAAACTGGTTTACCCTGGCATGCAGTCTTTCATGTTCCCCGACAAGCGCATCACCTAGCAGTATCCGTGTAATGCCCGGGTTTTTTTCTGAGAAACCGAGCACCAGGCGCATGATCCGATCACAGCGATAAATCAGATCCTTTTCCTGGTCTAGGATAGTGTTAATTAAACCAAATACCGACTCTTCTGCAAAATCTATCAACGCCTCAAACATCTTGGCCTTGCTGGCAAAGTGCCGGTACAGGGCGGCCTCTGAGACACCAACGGCATTGGCAAGTCCGGCCGTGGTGATCCGGGATCCCGGGTGATTCTCAAGTTGCAAAGCCAGGGTCTCGAGAATTTGTTGTCGTCGGTTTGGGTTATGACTGGCCATGATCTTTTATCGAATACCGCCCTGGATCAGGGTACCAACACCTTTGTCTGTGAAGATTTCAAGTAATACAGCATGCTGTACCCTACCATCAATGATATGTGCTGTACGCACCCCGGCATTGACGGCATCCAGGGCAGCCCGGATTTTTGGCAACATACCGCCTAGAATTACCTTGTCCTTGATGAGTTGGTCAACCTTCGCAACCGAGAGGCCCGTAAGCACGTTGCCATTGGCATCAAGCAAACCACTTGTATTGGTTAACATGATCAACTTCTCTGCTTTCAATACTTCTGCCAGTTTACCAGCTACAAGGTCAGCATTGATATTATAGGACTGACCGTCCTCACCCACACCTATCGGGGCAATCACCGGGATAAAGTTTCCCTGCAACAGCATATCAATGATCGCCGTATCGATACTGGCGACTTCCCCAACATGACCCATATCAATAATTTCAGGTGCACTCATACCCGGATCATTTCGTCTAAAAATCATCTTCCTCGCCTGTAACAAGGCACCATCCTTGCCAGTCAGACCAACCGCAGAGCCGCCATGACGATTGATCAAGTTGACAATTTCCTTGTTGACTTGCCCTCCGAGAACCATTTCAACAATGTCCATGGTCTCGCTATCGGTGATCCTCATACCTTCGAAGAACTTGCTTTCCTTGCCAGTACGTTCCAGCAACTTACCGATCTGCGGTCCGCCACCATGTACAACCAACGGATTCATGCCGACAAGTTTCATCAAGACAACATCGCGTGCGAAGCTGGTCTTCAATACTTCATCGGTCATGGCATTGCCACCATATTTAATAACAATGGTTTTACCGTTGAAGCGTTTGATGTAGGGCAGGGCCTCGGTCAAAACCTCGGCAATCCCAACGGCATTTTGAATATCTTTACTCATTATATTTATGGATTTTTTTTAAAAGAAAATCTCTATGCCCAGGGAAACCATTGCGAAAGCCTGAGTATAGTGTCAGTAAAATCAAAATGGTAATTTCAGATCAGGAGCTATTTTGCTGATCAACGTACTGAACTGCAGTTTTATTTTTTTAAGTGATGCTTCATCGTTAGCTTCGAACCTAGCCACCAGGCAGGGAGATGTGTTGGAAGGCCGAATTAATCCCCAGCCCTCGGGAAAATCAACCCTGAGCCCGTCAATATCCATGATCTCTACATTGTCGAAATCCATCTTTTTTTTCAACATGATCATGAATTTCTCATGATGTTTTTCAGCCAATGGTATTCTCAGTTCCGGCGTGGAAAAACTCTCGGGCAATTCGGCAAACACTTCATCCGGTTTCCCTTCGCTGTTGGTCAGAATTTCCAACATCCTCACACCGGTATAGAGTGCATCATCAAAACCATACCATCGTTCCTTGAAAAAGATATGACCGCTCATCTCGCCGGCAAGGGGTGCATCGACTTCTTTCATTTTATTCTTGATCAGCGAGTGGCCGGTTTTCCACATCAAGGGCTCACCACCCGACATTTCAATAATGGCTTTCAGGAAACGGCTGCATTTCACATCATAGATCACCGGCTTGCCCTTGTTCCTGCGCAACACGTCTTTAGCGAACAGCATAAGTTGCCGATCAGGCCAGATAATATTGCCCTTGCTGTCTACCACACCCAATCGATCGCCATCACCGTCAAAAGCAAATCCCAGATCGGCGCCGGATTCCTTAACCTCACTGATCAATGCCTTCAGGTTTTCAGGCTGACTGGGGTCCGGGTGGTGATTTGGAAACTTGCCGTCGACTTCACAATACAGCTCAATTACATCATGCCCCATGGCACGATAGAGTTGCGGTGCAATTCGGCCAGCGACCCCATTGCCACAATCCACCACGATCTTGAAGCCCCCGCCCAGGGCAACAGCAACATCTTCCGTTGCCCTGCGGATGTAATCGGGCGCGATGTCCCGCGTCTCTACCGTGCCGTTACCCTTCTCAAAATCCCTGGAATCGGCCCGATGTCTTATTTCCTGGATCATGTCTCCCGACAAAGTATCGCCACCCAGCATAATCTTCAGTCCGTTATACTCGGGCCCGTTATGACTCCCGGTTATCATCACGCCGCTTCCCGTGTGCAGGTAATGAGTCGCGAAATAGAGTAGTGGTGTTGGGACCTCGCCAATATCAATCACATCGCAACCGGACTCACAAAGCCCCTTGGTGAGTTTATTGGCCAAGGCAGGACTGGATATCCGGCCATCGCGGCCAACGGCCAGCTTGCTCTGACCCTTGACACTGGCGATAGAACCGATGGCCCGGCCGATAATATAGACTACATCCGGGGTCAGCTGCTCGGTTACAATGCCACGAATATCATAGGCCCGGAATACATCGGCCGGTATCTCAAGGCTATCCGTTTCCGCTCCACCCACGGGTGCAGACGTGTCTGCTGCCATCACAGCGGCGGCCTTGGCAATGTCTTGTTCATCCGGTAACTCGGTAATGTCATCCGCTTCCTGGCTGCTCATGCCCTGAGAGACCGGTTTGACTGTCGAAGTCTGACCCATTCGCGGCAGATTGGGGACCAGTTTTTCCATGCCCGGATGCTTGCCGTCCATGATGGCCTTCACTGCGCCGTTGTAAACAACCCCCTTGTTATCTCTTTCGGTTTTGGTGGCCGTCTCAGCGGTGCCCTTCTTCCTCATGCTTAACAACATCAGCAGAAGCAACAGCAACAAAACACCGCCGCCTGCCGCCAGCAAGGCCGTCTTGTTCGGGAGGTAGCGTGACACCAGCTCATTAGCCATTAACTTGTCGAGGATACTGGTCGGCGGGGGGACATAGGGCCAATAATGTATCTCCCAGCGGGAATTGTTGATTTTTTCCTGGGCGGGAGCGAACTGTTTCTGCAAGGCATCGCCGGCCTCGGCCAGCACCAAGGTCCTGCTCCCCAGAACCTGTACCAGTTCAGCATAACCACCTTCCAGCGGCACATCCGGCAAGAATTTGAACGGCCCGGAGTCCAGGCTCAGATGAATCAGACCCAGTAGCCGGTCTTCGTCACTGACACGAGCCACCAGCACGATATGTTCATCTTCTTCGCCCAGGCTTAGTAATTCAGCATCGATCGGATTTTCAGACTTCTCGGCCTGCTTCAGTAAATCCATGGAGGCAAATCCCAGGGGTGGTTGGCTATCCCGGTCAAGCCGGTATTTGCCCGGCAGAAAATACCTGAACTTGAGAGCATGCTCGATCCGCCCAGTTGCAGATATAGCAGCAGCAGTCAATGCTTCAGTATCTCCTTGCTTGAATTGGGAAATCGTAGAGGGATCATTGGCCAGTTGCTTCAGGGAGCTAACCGCGACTGCGAGTTTTTCACTGACACCATTGGCAAGCTGATTTGAGATTGCTGAAGCGGCCGGCTCAACGCCCAGCTCGTCGGCTGCAGCTACGGAAAATACTGGCAGAATGAGAACGGCCAGCAAATAGCCAACCCCGAGCAAGGCATCAGCAAAACCCTGATTCTGACTGTCCGGCACCGCTGTCTTTATCATTCTCTCTTATCCCCTATGCATTAAATACCGGAATGCCCGAAACCACCGCTGCCCCTGGCAGAATCTACAAACTCTCTCACAACCTCAAACCTAGCTTGGACAACAGGCACGATAACCATCTGCGCTATCCGATCACCCGGGTTGATAGTAAAGTCATCCTGGCCACGGTTCCAGCAAGACACAAATACCTGTCCCTGGTAATCCGAATCTATAAGGCCAACCAGGTTACCAAGCACGATCCCGTGCTTGTGTCCCAGGCCTGAGCGTGGTAACAAGACAGCGGCGATCCCTGGGTCATCGATGTAGAGGGCAAAGCCACTTGGCAATAACAGTGTTTCACCCGGTCTGATGGTCTCTGGTTCATCAACACACGCCCGTATGTCCAGACCTGCAGATCCTTCGGTCGCATAATCCGGCAGTGGAAATTCCCTGCCCAGTCGTTCATCAATGAGCTTGAGCTGTATTTTTTTCATGGTACCGGTTAGCAATGAGATGGATTAACTGACGTGCCAGTTTTTCCTTGGGCGCTCGTTCAAGTCGGACACCCCCCCCGGACCAGAAAACCTCAAGTTCGTTATCTTTCGTATCAAATCCCTGATTTTCCCCAACCTGGTTTGCAGCAACCATATCCAGCTTTTTGTTAATGAGTTTTTGTTGCGCATAATCGGACAAGCTGTGCGTCTCTGCAGCAAACCCGACTGTGAATGGTGGCAACTTACGATTGGCAACGGCAGCCAGGATGTCCGGGGTTTTTTTCAGTAACAACTCGAGCTCATCGTTATCTTTCTTGATTTTTTTATCGGCAGCTTGGTTACAGCGGTAGTCTGCGACCGCAGCGGCAGCAATGAATATGGCGGCATCATCTATCTCTGCCATCACTGAATTATGCATTTCAGCAGCGGTAATTACCGGACAATGTCGAACATGCTCTGGCGGGTCAATTGCCGTTGGACCGGAGACAAGGACAACATGCCCACCGGCTTCCGAAGCGGCGCGTGCCACGGCATAACCCATGCGGCCTGAGCTGCGATTAGAAATATAGCGAACGGGATCTATGGCCTCCCGGGTTGGCCCGGCTGTGACTACCACTTTCAGTCCGGACATGCGATCAGACAGGAAACTCTTGGCAAGTGCATCGATTAATTCCAGGGGTTCAAGCATACGCCCGGGCCCGGTTTCCCCGCAGGCCTGGTCACCGACACCCGGACCCAGCAACGTCACTTGGTAATCTTTGAGGAGGGCGACATTGCGCTGTGTTGCAGGATTCAACCACATTTGCTGATTCATGGCAGGCGCCATTATTACCGGGACGCTAGCAGCCAGACAAAGTGTACTGAGCAGATCATCCGCCTGTCCCTGCGCCACACGGGACATGAAGTTGGCGCTGGCTGGCGCAACCAGGATCATATCGGCCCAGCGGGCGAGATCGATGTGGCCCATGGCACCCTCAGCCTTGTAATCGAGCAGTTCCACATGCACCGGTTTTCCGGATACGGCCTGCATCGTTAACGGCGTGATAAATTCGCAAGCAGAGCGGGTCATCACTACCCGGGCATCGGCACCTCTTTCGCGTAGCTTTCTGACAAGATCGGCGCTTTTATAGGCTGCAATACCGCCACTGACACCCAGCAAAATACGTTTACCCAGCAAGCTATTCATGCCGACAGTTTAGCTTAATTTCACTCAGCAGGTCTTTAACCAGCCAGCAATTTATTGGGAAACGGATGTACTAGTATTCTTAAATGAACAGACAGGGAGGTCTGGTGATGCCTATCAAGCAATGGCCCGAACTGGAGCGGCCACGTGAAAAACTGCTTCACCAGGGACCGGAACAACCCTCAGACGCCGAACTTCAAACTGGTTGATATCCGGGGGGTGCTGGACCATTTCATTGTTGCTAACAATGAGGCCACATCATTTGCCGAGCATGGGCTACTTTAGGCAAAAATACTTGGATCAGGTCTGCAATACAGGTAAAATCCGCGCTCTTTTTAGAAAACCAAACACATAAGACCAGATTATGTCACGAGTTTGCCAAGTTACAGGAAAGCGGCCGATGGCTGGAAACAATGTTTCCCATGCCAATAACAGGACGCGCCGACGCTTCCTGCCCAACCTGCATGAGCGCCGCTTCTGGCTGGAAAGCGAATCACGCTGGGTAAAGTTAAAGGTCAGCAATCAGGGCCTGCGCACGATCGACAAACAGGGCATTGATACCGTCGTTGCCCGTCTGCGCGCCAAGGGCGTCCAGGTATAGAGGAGCAGTCAGCATGCGTGACAAGATCAAATTGGTCTCATCAGCCGGCACCGGCCATTACTACACGACTACGAAAAACAAGCGCAACATGCCCGACAAGATGGAGATCAAGAAGTTTGATCCCGTTGTACGCAAGCATGTGATCTATAAGGAAACCAAGATTAAATAAAAAAACCCGCGCAAGCGGGTTTTTTTATACCAGTTGTTGCCAGCTTCAGACCATGGCAGGCGCCGTCGTATACATCCTGATTTCACGGGCAAATTCCCGTAACGCCTCGATCCCGGTGGCGTCGGCCTGCTCACACCAGTCTCTGAGGGCCTTGGTCAGTGCTTCATAACTCATGGACTTTTCCGTCCAGAGCGACTGCAGGCGCTGGCTGAATTCATAAACCACCCGTATGCTGGAATTTGCCTGGATTAGTGATTCCAGCCGTTGACGGGCCTTTTGATCCATTCGGTAGTCGGAACGGTGGAGAAACTTTCTGCCCTGTTTCAATAAGCGTCGGCCGGCGCTGTCCGCCTTGGCCTTTTCTTCCTGGTAGACCTGGCGAATCACACGACGGGCATAACGTGACATGATCTGCAGGCGATTAGAAACCAGGGCCCGCGCTGATTCCATATCGATCTCGGGCTTGCTGACGTTTAGCCGCAAGCGGGGCGCCAGGCGCCGGATCCGCGCGAGGCGGAAAACAGTCAATAGCCGGATATAAAACCAGCCAATGTCCAACTCCCACCACTTGCAGGAGAACCGGGCAGAGCTGGCGAAGGCATGATGATTGTTGTGCAATTCCTCGCCGCCAATGAGGATACCCCAGGGCACGATGTTGGTTGAGGCATCGGCACACTCATAATTCCGATAACCACCCCAGTGACCAATACCATTGATGACACCGGCGGCAAAAAACGGGATCCAGGCCATCTGCACGGCCCAGACTGTAATACCAATGATACCGAACATCGCGATATCCAGTAACAGCATCAGGACAATACCGTAATTCTGGAAAGGGCGATAAACATTTCTTTCGAGCCAGTCATCGGGAGTCTGATGACCATAACTTGTCAAGGTCTCTCGGTTCGCCGCTTCCTGCTTGTAGAGCTCGGCACCCTCAAACAAAACCTTGTTGATCCCGCGTTGCTGCGGGCTATGGGGGTCCGCCTCCTGTTCGACAAAAGCGTGATGTTTGCGGTGCACGGCAACCCAGGCCCGGGTATTCATTCCCGTGGTCAGCCACAGCCAGAAGCGGAAAAAATGGGCCAGTAGCGGGTGCAGGTCTAGCGCACGGTGGGCCTGGTAGCGATGCAGGTAAATCGTAACTGAGGCGATGGTAATGTGAGTCAGGCCAAGTATGGCCAAAACGATGCCCCACCAGGGCAAATCAAATATCGGGATCAAAGACAAGAGGCCTCCTAAAATT
>WVYN01000082.1:0-52992 GCA_011772965.1 Gammaproteobacteria bacterium | reverse complement strand
TATAGCTGACTGAGCAACAGGTTCCCCAATTTATCCCCCTGACAACGCCAGCCGGGCGCCACGTACACCGTGGCGTGATCATCCATCACGATCAGCGGACCGGCAAGCGGCTTGGTAATCAGCGCGTGTCGCGGATACACCGGCACCGGCCGATCAATACCGTGAACCTGGCAAGTTGTCCCGGGCTTGCCAGTCCCTGGCAAGTCGGCCAGCTCCGGGGCGGCCGTCTGGACTGAGATCCCAAGCCGGACATTGACCAATTCCACCGGCGTGCTCAGGCGGTGTCCGTAGCGGGATTCGTGTTCCTGATGAAAGGCCTCGCAGGTCGGGTCTTTGCCCTGCCAGGGCAGGTTGAGGGTAAAGGACTGGCCCTGATAGCAAAGATCAACGCTGGCCGTTTTCGTGCGGTCACCGCCGACAAGTCCTTCGGCCCGTAATGCAGCTTCGCCTTTCTTGGACAGCTCCGCAAAGGCCGTCTCAATCATTGTTAGTGGGCATTCACTTAATATGATGCCCAAAGTTTTAGAGAGTTGTTTGCCTGTGGGTGCCGTCAGCATGCCCAGTGCGGAAAGTACGCCGGCGTTTATCGGGGCCACCGCACGGGTCATCCCCAGGGCCTCGGCTAGGGCGCAGAGGTGTAAGCCGCCAGCCCCACCGAAGGCCATCAGGGCGAATTCCCTGGGATCGGCGCCTTGTTGAATCGAGATGACCCGCAATGCCTGGGTCATGTGTTCATCAGCAATCCGAATCACGCCGCTGGCCGCCTCCTCAGCTGATTCAAGGTCAAGATGTTCGGCAAGTCGGGATAGAGACGAATAGGCGGCCTGGTAATCCAGTGGCAGCTTCCCGGCCAGCCGGGCATCCCTAGGGATTCGGCCCAGCACCAGATTGGCATCGGTAACGGTCGGTTGCTCACCACCCTTGCCATAACAGGCCGGTCCCGGGTCGGCCCCGGCTGATTCCGGACCCACCTGCAAGGCACCACCCGGATCAGCATAAGCCAGCGAACCCCCGCCCGCGCCGATGGTATGCATATCGACCATGGGTACCGCTATCGGATAATGGCCAATTCGGCCACGACTGGTCAGGGCAATTTCCGCATCGATCAAGGCCACATCGGTCGAGGTGCCTCCCATGTCAAAGGTTAGCAACCGTGGTTCGCCGCAGAGACCGCCGATGAAACGGGCAGCACTCAGGCCGCCAGCAGGTCCAGACAACAGGAGATGCACGGCCTCCTGGCCGGCCTGCCCGGCGTTGGCAGTCTGTCCGGAACTGCGCATCACGGCCAGGTGTGCAGGCGCGAGGGCCTGACTGAGACGCTGCAGATACCCCTCGACCAGTGGCCCGACATAGGCATTCAGCCAGGTAGTAATGCCCCGCTCATACTCTCTCTGCTCCGGCAGGATCGCTGACGAACGCGAGATAAACAGTGATTCTGGTAAAGCAGCTTCGATTTCCCGCTCAAAACGATCATCCAGATAGGAATAGAGTAGATTGATTGCCGCGGCCGTTGGCTGCAGCTTGTTGACCTGCTGCAACAGGTGCGCCAGATCATCTCCACTCAGCGCTTCAACGACGCTGCCATCCGCGCCGAGACGACCCCCGGTCTCAAGACAATGATCCGCTGGCACCGGCGGTGGTGGACATCGGAGCTTCAGTTCATATAATGCCGGCCTCGATTGGCGGCCGATAGTCAGGACATCGCCGAGCCCGCGGTTGGTAATGTAAACCGTGCTGACACCCTTGCCCTCCAGGACGGCATTGGTCGCTACAGTTGAGCCATGCACCACACGTTGGATATCAGGCAAGGCAATCTGCAGTTCCCTGATACCCTGAAGGATTGCTTTTTCTGGTGCAGCGGGTGTAGAAAGCACCTTTTGCAGATGGATTTGTTCGCCATCAAACCAGACAAAATCGGTAAACGTGCCTCCTGTATCGATACCTAACAACATAACATTCCGGATATTCTTTCCTTGCAACTCGATTTTTATTCAGAATAATAGTTTCGCGATGGAGAATGAAACCCTAATTTCAGTTAAAGGACTATACCGCTACTACGGTAATTACTGTGCTGTCAAAAATATGAGTTTTGATCTCAATCGTGGGGAGATATTGGGGTTTCTCGGCCCAAATGGTGCCGGTAAGTCGACGACCATGCAAATCATCAGTGGAGTCCTGGCTGCCAGCAAAGGCGAGGTCAGAGTTGCCGGGCATGATATCTCCACTCAGCCACGATTGGCTAAATCACACCTCGGCTTTCTTCCGGAATTACCGCCACTTTATCATGACCTCACAGTCGATGAATATCTTCTCTATTGTGCCAAACTGAGGGGGCTGTCCAGGCGGTCGGCTCTAAACTCGACGGAACATGCCAAGAAACTTTGTGGGTTGACCCAGGTTGGCCATCGACTGTTGCGTAATCTGTCACACGGTTATCAACAACGCGCTGGAATTGCCCAGGCGATTATTCATTCTCCCTCAGTAATTGTGCTGGATGAACCAACCAGCGGGCTGGATCCGATCCAGATCCGCGAGATTCGCAACCTTATCCGTGAACTGGGCAGGGATCACGGCGTGATCCTCTCAACCCATATCCTGCCCGAAGTGCAATCCGTCTGCGATCGGGTATTGATCATCAACCAGGGAGAACTGGTGCTGGATAAAGAGATTGATAATCTTATGGACAAAGAATCAAAACAACGTCTCAAGGTTGCTTTTCGACGGCCACCTTCTGAAGCAGAACTATTAAAAATCACTGGCGTGCTGAACGCCGAACAACTGGACTCCTCCAGCTTCCTGCTGGAACTGGCTGATGACCAGGAAAGCCTGGACAAACTCGTTCAACAAGCAGTGAAGTCCGGCTGGGGGCTGAATCAGTTACAAGTAGCGACTGACTCGCTGGAAGAAACCTTTACCATGCTGGTTTCGGGCAAACGCGAGGAGTCTGCACAGATCCATGAATAACATTTTTACCATCGCTACCCACGAATTACGTCGTTTCTTTAAATCACCGTTGGCATGGATCATTCTTGGTGTTGTCGAGTTTTTACTGGCCATGTTTTTCTTACTGTTGCTCGACCAGTTTCTCAACCCGGCGCCCTGGTATGCCGGGCGCGGCGTTACTGAAATCGTGGTCGCAAGTATGTTTCAGGAATCCGGTATTATCATTTTATTGATCACGCCACTGATTACCATGCGCATTTTCAGTGAAGAGCGTCGCACCGGTACAATAAACCTGCTGTTATCCTCACCCGTCTCCTTGACCGAACTCGTACTTGGCAAATATCTGGGACTGTTGGCGTTCTTTGTAATTATGCTTGCCCTGATTGCATTGATGCCCTTATCAATGTTATTAGGGACACCAATCGATTTGCTGCAAACAGCATCGGGGCTGCTGGGCTTGTTCTTGTTGACTGCGAGTTTCGCAGCGATTGGACTGTTTGTTTCCACCCTGAGCGCACAGCCCGCCGCTGCCGCCATAATGACCTTTGGCATTCTGCTTATGCTTTGGATTATCAATATGGCCACCAATACAGGAAATGAAACCACACGTCTGGTGCTCGAGTATCTGTCACTGCGAAATCATTACAACAACCTCATCGTGGGTGTTTTCAACTCAGTTGATGTGTTCTATTACCTTATTGTAAGCCTGACATTCATCGGCCTGAGCATATGGCGACTTGATATGGACAGGTTACCGGCTTAATCCCATGGATATAAGACTTTCAAAGATTGCCCGCTCGCGCATTAATAATTATCTCACGGGATTATTAATTATTGTGGCGGCCGTTTTATTGTCCTGGCTCAATTCACGAGCTGAGTTCCAGTTTGACTGGACGCGCGAAGGGCGACACACATTGTCCTTGGCCAGTAAAGCCTTGCTCGACAAGCTGGCTGATCCGGTACACATTGTTGCCTATGCGCGCGCTGACGTGAGCCTGCGCAATGCCATAGGTAATATCATCGAGCGTTACCAGCGGCAGAAATCTGATATCCATTTGCGTTTTGTTAACCCCGATATTGCCCCGGATGAGGTTCGTGAGCTGGGGATCAGTGCCGCAGTCGAATTAATCCTTACCTACCAGGGGCGTAGCGAACATGTGCAGTTAATCACCGAACAGGAAATCACCAATGCCCTGCAGCGACTGGCCCGCGGTGCTGAGCGCTGGATCGCCTTCATCGAGGGTCATGGTGAGAGAAATCCGCTGGGCAAGGCAAACCATGATCTGCAGGAATGGGGCAGGCAATTACAAAACAAGGGATTTACCGTGCAGCCAATTAACCTGGCAGAGATACAGTCTATTCCCGTCAGCACCCGGGTGATGGTCATTGCCGGGCCGTCCGTTGAATTACTGCCGGGGGAACTGGATCTAATCGCTACCTACCTTGAAAGCGGCGGCAATCTGCTCTGGTTGGTCGATCCTGGCGATCAACATGGTCTTGAAACCATTGCGGATAAACTCGATATAAAGATCGAACCGGGATTGATAATTGATTTTGCCGGCAGACTGATCGGCCTGGATGATCCATCCATCGTCATGCAGACGCCCAGTCTTAATCCGCCACATCCGGCAATCAATAATTTTGATTTAACGACCTTCTTCCCGACAGCAACAGTAATCACTAATAAAGATGAGAGTGACTGGGTATTCAGACCGCTTATCTCGACCGGGGATCACACCTGGCTGGAAACCGGAAAACTTGAAGGCGAGGTAAATTTTGATGAAGGGAAAGATAGGGCAGGCCCGCTTACCCTGGGAATTAGCCTGGAACGAACGTTATTCATAGAAGAAGAAAACCGGCAATACAACAGAGATCAACGCATTATTGTGATTGGTGATGGTGATTTTTTATCAAACACCTATGTTGCCAATGTTGGCAATATGGAGTTTGGCACCCGGATCATGAACTGGCTCAGCTTTGATGATGATCTGATATCCATACCGACAACAACAGCCGCTGATTCCCAGCTTCAGCTCGGTACATTTGCAAGGGGATTGATTGCCTTTGGTTTCCTGATCATCCTACCCCTGGCGCTTAGTGCCACCGGCGTTAGTATCTGGTGGTTCCGTCGAAAACAGTAATTCATGCGTTCCCGTCTGGTCATCAATCTTTTACTGATAGCAGTTATTACTGTCATGGCGATTGTATTAAGCCTGACCGATAACAATAAAACCGCGGAAACCAATACCTTACTCACCAGCCTGTCACCGGATTCCGTAACCTCAATCAGTATTCTACTTAAGGGCGAAGAAAGGAGCACCTTCAAGAGAGAAAATGATCACTGGATGATGCAAAAACCCTATGTGCATGCAGCCAACCCGGTGCGGATAAATAGCATGCTGAATTTACTGTCAGCATACAGTTATGCCCGGTTTGATCTGGAAGACCTGGAGTTGTCCCGCTTTGCCCTGGACAGTCCCCGGGTGTCACTGGTATTTAATAATACCCGTGTTGACTTTGGCAGTGAAAACCCACTGGACAAAACCCGTTATGTCATGACCGGTCAACAGATACACCTTATCAACGACAGCCTGTTTCAACAATTGCAGGCACCGGCAACCTTTTTCCTGGATACCCAGCTCCTGCCGCCGGGAACGATCATTACCGGGCTGTCGTATCCTGAACACCAGGTCACACAGGTTGATCAACGCTGGATGGTGATACCGGAGATGGAGGCCGAAATACAGCCGATCGAGGACCTGATATCAGCATGGCAAACCGTAAATGCGATTACCCTGCAACCCTATATCCCACGCGATGAGGCAGAAGAAACGATCACCGTGGCCCGTGAACAATTCGGTAATATTATTTTTGATATTATCTCACCTTTCCCCAAGCTGATACTGGGTCGTGCAGATATTGGTATCCAGTACCACGTCAGCCAGGAAAATGCCGGGCAGCTGTTCCTGCAGCCGGTTGATAATAACGAATCATCCGCCGATGAACCCCCTGCAATGGAACAGCCCGGGCAATAAACTGCAGATCCATGCCCGAACTACCCGAAGTTGAAACCACCTGCAGAGGGATTGCTGCGCATGTCCTAGGAGAAAAAATCAAACAGGTGCTGGTGCGCGATCGGCGTTTGCGCTGGCCGGTAATAAGCTCACTTGAAGATGATCTAAAAGGGAAGACAATTCGTAATATCTGGCGCCGTGGCAAATATCTGGTGCTGGATGTCGAAGATTGCTATGTCCTGTTGCACCTGGGCATGTCCGGCAGCCTGCGTATCCTCTATGACAAGCATGTACCCGGCAAGCACGACCACGTGGATATCCTGTTCAACAAGGGCCATACCTTGCGTTTCCGGGATCCACGCCGTTTCGGTTCAATTCACCTGACCCATGACTCGCCTTTGGAACATCCATTACTAAAATCCCTGGGGCCGGAGCCATTGAGTGATGATCTCAATGCAGACTATCTTTACCAACGCTCCCGGAAACGCAGCCAATCAATCAAAAGCTTTATTATGGACAGCCATACAGTGGTTGGTATTGGTAATATTTACGCTAATGAAGCCCTGTTTCAGTCTGGCATACACCCATTAAGGCAGGCCGGAAGGATTTCCAGTAAGCGATATGAAAAACTGGTAGTAGCCATAAAGTCAGTTTTACAGGAAGCACTGAAAAAAGGCGGTACCACCTTGCGTGATTTTGTAAACGGCAGCGGCGAGCCCGGCTATTTCCGCCATGAACTGCAAGTCTATGAGCGTGGTAACCTTGCCTGTTTCAAATGCAGGTCAACAATCAAAACCGTCCGGCAGGGCCAACGGGCCACTTATTATTGTCCGAGATGCCAGAAATGATATTTTCCTCTTCCACTGGCATTGCTTATAAGTTAATTTCCAGGGTAAAGACATAATAAAGATCCTGAAAAACATAATCACCATTTTTAAATGATCGGGCTGAACAAAAAGCTGGTATATATCCTGGGGCTGTTTTTTATCCTTAACCAGTTCCTGGTAATTCACCATATCGCCTCACATGAAATCGATGCTGACCAAGTTGAATGTTCAATTTGTATCCATGGTGATCACCAGCAAAACCTGTTACCCGTCAAGACCGAGCCGGTAATATCATTCAGCATTCAATCCGGGCCATCTAGTGATTCAGAAACCGGTTATCAATACCTTCAGACCAGGCCATACGCTGTACGGGCCCCTCCTTTCTGCTCCTGACAATTCAGTCATAAGTAACTATTGATTATCGTCGCTTCCGCAGACAAGCGGTGGCGCTAATGTTTGACTGCAGGAGTAGGCCTAATGAAAAGGTACATCTTGATATGTTTGGTAGCGGTCTTCTGTGACAGAGTATCTGCTAATGAGACCGAAACACTGGAGAAAATCACAATTGAAGCCAGGCCTGTTGGTTCTCAAAGTCTGGAATATATCGCACAGCCGGTAAGTATTTTAAATAACGAAGAGCTTGCCAGAAAACAGACCAATACAATCGGTGAAACCCTGTCACTTGAGCCCGGGGTTACATCCAGTGATTTCGGTCAGGGCGCAAGCCGGCCAATTATCAGGGGTCTGGGCGGTCCCAGGTTGCAAGTACTTCAGGACGGCATAGGTTCGCTGGATGTCTCCTCTATCAGCGCGGATCACAATGTTTCGGTTAATCCGATGCAGGCCGAACAAATAGAGATAATCCGTGGACCAGCAACGTTATTGTATGGCAGTGGTAATTCTGCTGGTCTGGTAAATATCGTTAACAATCGCATACCTGATCATCTACCCGTTTTCAGCGCCCGCATTGGCACAGCCGTTGAATCAGCAAGGTTTGGCCCTGATGCAGGGATTCGTATAGATGGTGGTAAAGGTAATATGGCTTTGCATCTGGACAGCTATTATCTGAAAACAGATGACTATGATGGTGCAAAGCAAACCATAAATAACAGTCAGGTAGAAACCAATGATAATAATATCGGGACATCATATGTTACAGAAAATGGATTTATGGGTGTTTCTTATGGAAGATATGAATCAATATATGAAATACCGGTCAGTCCTCTTGAGCCAGATGAACAGTCCTTTATCGATCTGCAGCAGAATCGATATGATTTTAGCGGTCAATTTAAAAACCTCTTTTCCGGTTTTCCTCTGGCGAAATTCCGCGCAGCATACAATGATTATCAACATGTCGAGTTTGAAGGGCCAGGCGAGCCAGGTTCGTTTTTCGAAAACGATGCGTTTGTAGGAAGAGTTGAAGTTACACATGGCCTGATTAATAATTTCAGCGGCATCGCCGGCTTGCAATATCAGCAAAGAGAATTTAACGCAACCGGAGATGAAGCTTTCATTGGTAAAACTGAAAGAGATAGTACAGGGCTGTTCGTCTATGAAGATACTGAGATAAACAATGTCAATTTGGAATTTGGCGGCCGTTATGAACACACTGGAAATGAAGGATCGCTGATAAGAAGAGGCGGAACATTCAGTCCAAAATTTAATATCTACTCTGTGTCCGCAGGCTTGGTATGGGTTCCTGCTTATGAATATTTATTCGGAATTTATTTAAGCCGTGCACAGAGAGCGCCCGCTATAGAGGAGCTGTTTTCTGACGGCCCACACCTAGCCACAAAAACCTATGAAGAAGGCAGTCCTCTCCTGAACGAAGAAACCTCGAATAATATTGATTTTAATATTAAGAAAATCAATACAAACTGGTCATGGAATATTAATCTGTTCATTAACTATATTGAGGATTTTATTTTCCTGAAAAACCTTGATGAAAATATGGATGGAATTGCTGACCTGGTTGATGAAAACAGAGTAATAGGCGCTGGTGATTTACAACTGGTTTCCTACCAGCAGGATAATGCTCTGTTTTATGGATCAGAAATTGAAACAAAATTCAAAGTTTATGAAAAAAGTCAGAACAGACTTGAGATTCGGTTATTTGGTGACTGGGTAAAGGCAAAGCTGGTTAGTGGTGAAAATCTGCCACGCATCAGCCCGGCCAGGATCGGAGCAGGATTGAATTATCTAACAGGCCATTGGCAAAGCTATCTTGATATAGTCAACGTTTTTGATCAAAGAAATGTGGCTCCATTAGAAACAGAAACCGATGGTTACCTGATGATGAACGCTGGTATTTCCCGACCACTAAAACTGTCAGATTTCTCGATTGATCTATTTATTAAGGCAAAAAACCTACTAAACGAAGATGCCAGACGCCATACATCGTTTATCAAGGACCGTGCACCATTGCCGGGACGTTCCTTTGCGGCCGGATTCAAGCTGTTTTTCTGAACTTGGAGAAACCCAATATTCCCAAGCCCACATTAACTAGGCTTAAAACTATTCGAAAGATATTAGGGAATAGAGCTCTCTCTCGCCAGCCTGGGTTGCTCGATCACGTCAAAGACATCAGCCGCACCTTCACCCCGGGGATCACTAGCTGCAAATACCAGTTGCCTGGGTTTGTACCAGAGAATGGCCTGCATGTTGCCGTACTCGCGGTTCTTTTCATTAAGCCTGTGACCATATGCTCGCAGCTGTTCCTGTTCCGGGAGCGTCAGACCATCTTTTTCAAACTGTAACTCGTCCGGCAAATACTGATGATGGAAACGCGGCAGGCTGACCCAAGACTCAGGCGGATTGCCTTCAGCAAAATCGAGTATGCCTAACAGCACCATGGTAATAATGCGGCTGCCGCCGGGTGTGCCAAGAATGGCCACTTCATCTTCGGACTCAAGAAAAGTCGGACTCATGCTGGAGAGCGGCCGTTTGCCAGGAGCAACACTGTTGGCCTCGTTGCCGACGAGGCCATAGCTTTTCGGTGTCTGGGGCTTGATTGCGAAATCATCCATCTCATTATTGAGTAAGATGCCGGTACCGTTGGCGACAAACCCGGAGCCAAAAGGCAGGTTGATACTGAGCGTTGCCGAAACCCGGTTACCTTCATCGTCCAGCACCGAAAAATGGGTGGTGTCCTCGCCAATGTTTTCTTCTGCAACAACACCAGACAGGTCCTTGCTGGGCGTGGCGTGATCCAGATCGATACTCAGCGCCAGGCCCTCGGCATAATCCGGGTCCAGTAAACGCAAGACTGGCACGGTGACAAAATCAGGATCACCCAGGTGGACGGCACGGTCCCGGTAGGCACGGCGCATGACCTCGACGATGATGTGTTTGCGTGATACCGGATCAAAGCTGGACAGGTTAAATCGCTCCAGCATATTCAGCATTTGTGCGAGCACGATACCGCCAGACGATGGCGGCGGCGCAGACACCAGTCGAAAGCGTTTGTATTGCGCCACAACCGGGCGGCGTTCCTTGATACGATAATGCAGAAGATCGCGCATCTTCCAGATGCCGCGATTAAGTTGCACGTTCTTGACCAGTGTCTCTGCCACCGGCCCGCCGTAAAATCCGGTATGACCGTCCCTGGCCAGTCGCGTCAGTGTGTCAGCGAGATCCGTCTGTATGATCAGGTGACCTTTTTCCGGAATATCATTGTCCTGTAAAAAGATGCCTGCCGTGGCTGGCCAGCGGCGTAATTCGTCCAGGCGATAACCGGCCAGCTTTTGGTAGCGATCCGTAACCGGGAAGCCCTCCCGGGCATAACGAATGGCGGGCGCTAGACAATCGGCAAATGATATCCGGCCGTAATGTTTATTAATGTAAAACAATGCTGCCGGCACGCCGGGGATCGCAGCCGCCAGCGGCCCATTAATGGAGGCGCCAGGTATGACGTTGCCAGCGCGATCCAGGTACATATTCTTCGAGGAACTCTCCGGGGCTGTCTCGCGACCATCCACCATCACCTGGTATTGATCACTTTGCCGGTGCAGCAACCAAAACCCGCCACCACCGAGGCCGGAACTGTAGGGTTCTACCACAGCGAGAACCGCGCTGATGGCAACCGCCGCATCAAAGGCATTACCACCAAGTTCCAGGATTTCCCGCCCGGCCTCAGTTGCATACGGATGGGCCGTAGCAATCGCTGCCTGGTAGGGTGTTTCGGTGGCGCTGAGGTTCAGGGTAAAACAGGAAACTAATAGTCCAGCAAAAAACTTTTTCATGTGTCAATAAACACCAAACGCTTAAGCATTTACCGGTACAGGTTAAACCGGAATTATGCCGTGAAAGTGGGAAGGGTATCGATTAATGGTTTAGCGAAAATGATAATTGTCGCAATTGCGATTGATCAAACACCCCATGAATTACCCAAGTCTTTTTTTCAGTGCCTGCAGCACTTCCGGGTGAACAAATGGACTGACGTCGCCACCGAGCGTTGCGATCTCTCTTACCAGGCTTGATGACAGACAGGCTTGATTTTCCGATGGCGTCAAAAAAACGGTTTCAGCCTCGGGGTACAGTTGCTTGTTCATGCTCGCCATCTGGAATTCATAATCAAAATCCGATATTGCCCTTAAACCGCGGATAATTACCTTAGCCTTTGTTTCCCGCGCAATATCTACCACCAGATTGTTGAAGCTGCATACTTTTACGTTGAACAGATCATTAAGTGCGGCTTCAGCCAGGCGAATTCTTTCCTGAACAGGGAATAATGTTGTTTTATTGGAGCTGCCGGCAATCGCAAAGATCACTTCATCAAATAATTGCGCGGCCCGTTCCACTACCTGGCGATGACCATTGGTGATGGGATCGAAGGTCCCGGGATAAATCGCGATGATGTTCATAGTAGCGGATTATACCAAGCTGGCCAGCAGATACATGATCTGGCCAGCAGTCCCCTGTTTTTTAATATCAATGAAAGATGGTAAAGGCTGTTTGCGGCCGGTTTCAATATAAATCTTTCCCGTCGCTCTCAGGCAACCAGTGTCCCTTATCAGCTGGCAGCTTTTCTCAATCAGGCTTTCGGAAAAAGGCGGATCAAGGAAAATCAGATCATAGCTTTCCCTGTTATTCTTGAGCCAGGCCAGTGCTTCAGCATTAATGACACGAATGTTATGAGCCTTCAGCAGGACAACATTATCTTCCAGTTGCCTGCAGGTTTTCTGATCCTGTTCCACCAGGGTTGCGCTGCTGGCACCACGAGAAACTGCCTCAAAACCAAGGACACCACTGCCGGCATAAAGGTCTAGACACTTGGCACCGGCGATATCATTCTGCAACCAGTTAAACAGCGTTTCACGGATCCGATCCGGCGTCGGCCGCAGGCCCTGACTTTCGGGTACAGGCAGTTTACGACTGCGCCATTCACCGCCAATGATTCGGACCTTGCCTGGTGGTCTACTTGCTGTCACCGCCATCAGCCAGATTGGTTTCCGGTCCCACCATAATGGTCACCATGTTTTCCGGCTGCAGTCTGCGGGCGAATGCCTCCCTGATTTGTGTTGCGGTTACTTGTTCGACTTTCTGATTATAGGTATCAAGATAATCGAGCGGCAGTTCATAGAAACCGATCAGTGCCAGGTAACCGAGGATATCGCTGTTACTGTCGACCCGCAGTGGAAAACCACCGGTCAGGTTTTGCTTGGTGGCCTTTAGTTCTTCCTCGGTGGGGCCTTCCTTTACGAAGTGTTTTATTTCCTTGAAGACAATATCCCTGGCCTCCATGGCCTGTTCGGCACGGGTTTGCAGGCCGGCAATGAACGGGCCACGTTGTTGCATTGGCATAAAGTAACTGTAGCTACTGTAGGACAGACCGCGTTTTTCACGGATCTCTTCAAACAGGCGAGAGACCAGTCCCCCGCCACCAAGAATGTGGTTGCCAACGTATAGCGGGAACAGGTCCGGGTCAGTACGTCTGATGCCGGGCTGGCCAATCAGCAAATGCGTCTGCTGGGAAGGGTGGGCGATACGGATCAGCTTGTCGCCAGCTAATGGTTTGACCTCGGGCAGCGGCGGGGCTCTTCGTCCCGGCGGCAACCCGGCCAGCAGTTTATCGACGAGGTGCTCTGCCTGCTTGCGATCGAGGTCGCCGACAATGGCAACCGTCAAGTTTTTCGTAACATAGTATTCACGGTAGAAATTCTTGAGATCTGTCAGTTGCATCGCCAGCAAGGATGCCTCGGTACCCTCTTCCGGTTGGGCATAGGGATGATCACCATAGATGGCCTTGTTAAAGGCATCGCCAGCAAGACTGCCCGGCGACTGTTGCTTTTGCCTGATTGATACCAGGGCGCGGGCGCGTTCCCGTTCAAAGGCCTGGGCTGGAAAATCCGGTTTGCTCAGGACCAGCGCCAGGTTGTTCAGCGCCGGTGTCAGTAAGGATTCCTCGACCAGACTTCTGAGACTGAGCGCTGCTGTATCCTTGCCGGCAGAGTTTCCAAACTCGGCGCCCAGATCCTCGAAGCCCCGGCTGATCTCATCCACTGTCTTTCCGGCTGCGCCCTCTGACAGCAGGCCGTTGGTCATGAGTGCAAGCCCGGGCTGGTTACCGTCGCGGCTGCTGCCGGCAGCAAATACCAGTTCAATGTCCACCATAGGCAACTCATGGGTTTCAACCAAGTAAATCCGGGCACCCTTTTCTGTTATCCAGTGCTGTATTTCCGGGTTTGCCAGCAAGGTAGCCGGAAACAAGAGAAGCACACAGAACAGGATACGCTTAATGTATATCATCTGCTGGTCCTCCCGGTGTTTTGCTTAGCGCCGCAGAGGGATCAATGGGTTGCGGATCCAGGACCGCGACCGTCAACCCGTCATCGACGAGATATTGGTTGGCAACCGCCATGACCTGCTCGGCCGTAATCTGCTTGATGGCGGGCACGTAATCCGCGACTAGTTTCCAAGACAAGCCAATACTTTCAAAGATCCCTATTGCCATACCTTGGTAAAAGATCGAATCTCGCTGATACACGTCATCGGCGATCACTTGGGCCTTGACCCGTTCGAGTTCAGACTGGCTGACTGTTTCAGTTTTAATCTTCTGCACCTGTTCACGGATGGCCTGTTCCAGTTCTTCAACAGTAACATCATTGGCCGGGACACTGCCGATGGTCAACACGGTGTCCAGTCTGGAGGTAAACCGGTAATTCAAACTGATGGCGGAAGCCAGTTCACTGCCGCGCACCAGTCCGGTCTCCAGCCTCGCACTCATGCCACCGTCCATGATCCCGGCCAACACTTCAAGGGCATAGGGCTCCCAGTCAGGAATATCCGGATTATCGATGGCTGATTTCAGCGACGGGGTCTTGTAGGCCATCAACAGGTAAGGCAGTTCGGCCGGCCGCTTAACGACAATTCGTTTTTTTCCATTCTGCGCTACCTCGGTTAACGTTCTCTGAGGTTCAATCTCGTCACTCGCCAATGGGCCAAAATGTTTTTTAGCCAGCTTGTGAACTTCCTTGGCATCGACATCACCAACCACCACCACCACGGCATTGTTTGGCGCATAATAACGTTCATACCACTTGGCCAGCTGGGCAACGCTCATCTGTTCCAGGTCTTCCATCCAGCCGATGATCGGTTGCCGATAGGGGCTGGTCTGAAATGCCGTTGCCATCATTGACTCATAAACAAAGGATTGTGGATTGTCTTCGGTGCGCAGCCGGCGTTCTTCCATCACCACCTCTATCTCCTTGGCAAATTCTTCAGCCGGCAAGCTCAAGTTGCGCATTCGGTCTGACTCCATTTCGAAGCTGATTGGCAGGCGTGTTTTTTCCAGGGTCTGGAAATAAGCCGTGAAATCGCTGCCGGTAAACGCATTCTCATTGCCACCGTTGGCCGAGATAATGCGCGAGAATTCACCGGCCCCGTACTTCTCCGTGCCCTTGAACATCATGTGCTCCAAGGCATGTGAGATTCCGGTCTGACCGGCAACCTCATAGCTTGCGCCGACCTTGTACCACACCTGGGAAACCACAACCGGGGCACGATGGTCTTCTTTCACCAGTAACTTGAGGCCATTATCCAGCATAAATTCGTGGGTCTGTGCCAGCGCCGTAGTGCATAGAAGCAGGTATGCGCACACAGTTTTAATTAGTAAGGCAGGTCCTGTTCGCATATTCATTTTTCTTTTAACTTGTGAATGAGGCAGGTTCGGGGTTCAATTACAACAATGTTAGAGCCTTTTCCGGCTTGGTAGTTCGTTACAAGATGATGGTAGGATACACGAGATTAACTGCAGCCTTTAACCTGATTACCCAGATTACCGAATTGATCCATGCCGGAAACCAGCATGCACCAGCCCAACCGCTTGTTTGATCGCCTCAAGCGGGGACTGAACCGCACCAAAAATGTTCTCTTTACTGACGTGGACAAGCTTTTCAGCGGCAGGGACACGCTGGACCCGGAGCTGATCGATGCCCTGGAAGAACGGCTGTTAATGGCGGACCTGGGTATTAACGTCACCACGGCTATCCTCGAGGAAATGCAAAATCGCAAGACCAACGGGGTAAGTCTCGAGGAAAAGCTCCAGCAAAGCTTGCTGCATGTCCTTGAGCCCGTGGATCAACCCCTCAACATTCCAGCAACGGCAACCCAACCGTTTGTTATCCTCATGGCCGGTGTCAACGGTGTCGGCAAGACCACCAGCATCGGCAAACTCACGGCCTGGCTGCAACAACAAGGCAAAAGCGTCATGCTCGCCGCCGGCGATACCTATCGCGCTGCTGCGATCGAACAATTACAGAACTGGGGCAAACGCAACGGGGTACCTGTGGTTGCCCAACATCAAGGTGCGGACTCTGCTGCGGTAATCTTTGACGCCCTGCAATCGGCACGTTCCAGAAACATCGATGTCCTGATCGCCGACACCGCCGGCCGGTTACACACCCAGGGCAACCTGATGGACGAGCTGAAAAAGATCCGCAAGGTCATTAACAAATTTGACCCCGACATCGAACCGGAATGCCTGCTGGTGCTGGATGCTGGCACCGGGCAAAATGCACTGGTACAGGCCAGGCAGTTCAACGATACCATCGGTGTCACCGGTATTATGCTGACCAAGCTCGATGGCACGGCCAAGGGCGGTATCATTTTTGCCCTCGCGAAAGAACTCGGCATCCCGATTCGTTTCATCGGTATCGGTGAACAGGCCGATGACCTGCAAGTGTTCAACAGTAAAGATTTTATCCAGGCCCTTTTCGAGACAACGGCATGATCCGGTTTACCAATGTCCACATGCATTACGATGGCAGTGTGGATGCCTTGAAAAACATCAACCTAAATATTGAACAGGGTGCCATGGCTTTCATTACCGGACGTTCGGGGGCCGGCAAAAGCACCTTGCTGCGCCTCATCGCCCTGATTGAACGCCACAGCCGCGGCCAGATTATCGTTAACGGCCAGAACCTCGAGCGTGTGCGCCGCAATCGTGTCGCTCTTTTCCGTCGCAATATCGGTTTTACCTTCCAGGACCATCGCCTGCTGGCTGATCGTACCGTCTTCGATAATGTCGCTCTCCCGCTGGTGGTCTCGGGTTATGAACACCGGGAAATCAAGAAACGGGTGCAGGCGGCACTGGATAAGGTCAACCTGTTAAACAAGATCAATTCCATGCCGATGACGCTCTCCGGGGGCGAACAACAACGCGTGGGCATTGCCCGTGCCGTAGTCCACCGCCCCCCCCTGTTGCTTGCCGATGAGCCCACAGGAAATCTCGACCCGGCGTTGTCCTGGGAAATCATGTGCCTGTTTGAACAGTTCAACCAGGTGGGTGTGACCGTGCTGATAGCCAGTCATGACTTCGACATGATCAAGCGCATGCGCAAACGCATCATTACCTTGAAAGAAGGTCGCACCATATGAGCCCGGCGCAGGCGAAGCGGAAAAAACAGAAACCGCAGGTCAGCGAAAATGCCGTACCGCGAAAGCGCAAGATCAATTTTCGCCTGGCTATCAAGAGCTGGCTAGCCCAGCATGCACAGGCACTGATCTCAAGCTTCGGGCAGTTATTTCGAAACCCGGTGGGTAGTGCGTTGACCGTGGCAGTCATCGGCATCTCTCTGGCACTGCCGGCCGGTTTCTACGTGTTACTGGAAAACGCACGCCTGGTGTCTGCCGGCTGGGAAGGATCGGTAGAGATAACGGCCTTCCTGAAAAAAGACATCACCGATGCCACTGGGCAACAATTGCAGCGAGAGCTGCAATCTCAGGATAATATTGAAAAGGTCATCTTCATCAACCGGGACAAGGCATTGGAAGAATACCGGCAGCTCTCCGGCTTCGGTGAAGCCATCGATGCATTGGAGGAAAACCCCTTGCCATCGTTGTTATTGATCAAGCCGGCAACAACGGACGATAAGGATACGGTAACTATAGAGAAGCTGGTGAAGCAATTAAGTGAACGCAGGGAGATAGAGAAGGCACAATATGATCAAAAATGGGTGCAGCGGCTCAACGCGATCATATCGATTATCCAGCGGGTGGTAGTGATGCTGGCTATCTTTCTTGGTCTCGCCGTACTTTTGATCGTCGGTAATACTATCCGCATGTCGATCTACTACCGGCGCGCCGAGATCGAGGTGGAAAAGCTGTTTGGTGCCACCAATGCCTTCATCCAGCGGCCGTTTGTCTACAGTGGTCTCTGGTACGGACTTGGCGGCGGGTTGTTTGCCTGGTGCCTGGTCACGCTGGCCCTGTTTTTCCTGCAATCACCCACGGATACACTGGCTCAACTTTACCAGAGTAATTTCAGTCTCCGGGGCCTGGCCTTCGACCGGGCCCTGACCCTGCTGGCTGCCGGGGTCCTACTGGGCAGTGTCGGTTCCTGGCTCTCCGTGCAACGTCACCTGCGCGCCATCGAACCCGCATGAAGAGGAAACGATGATATTCCAGCAGCTCTTTGAAGAATAAAGTTCCACCTAAACTTACCTGCTGGGTGTGAGGAAACCGGCCAAGGCAGAATGCTGGGTATCATAGTACTGGGATTTTTTATGCTTGGCGGCACCATCGGTATGCTCATGGGGCGGCTTCTGGCGAGGCATATTCCGGCCCTGTTGCTGCAGAAGATCTTCTCAGTCTTTGTCTTCCTCATCGCCCTCCTGCCACTCACCACCAGGCTCTCATAATATCAATAATAACAATTGGTTATAAGCATTCTACCGGACGACGGTTGCAGTCTTTGCCAAGGAAACTATAATGGCATTTAGCACTCTAATAGCTTGAGTGCTAAACCATCCTGGAGGACATGAATTGATGAACAATACCTTGGCTATGCCCATCGCTTTACCCTCGGGTTCCCTGGAAACCTACATCCAAGGCGTGAACCAGATCCCCATGGTCACCGCCGAGGAAGAGCGCGAACTGGCAGTGCGTTACCGCGATGAAGACGACCTGGAGGCCGCCCGACAATTGGTGCTGGCGCACCTGCGTTTCGTCGTGAAAGTGGCCCGGGGCTACAACGGCTATGGCCTGCCATTGGGTGATCTGATTCAGGAAGGTAACATCGGCCTGATGAAGGCCGTAAAACGCTTCGACCCGACAATGGGTGTACGGCTGGTGTCCTTCGCCGTGCACTGGATCCGCGCCGAGATCCATGAGTTTATTTTAAAGAACTGGAAGATCGTCAAGGTGGCCACCACCAAGGCCCAGAGAAAATTATTCTTTAACCTGCGCTCCGCCAAGAAACGCCTGGGCTGGTTAAACCAGCAGGAGATTCATGAGGTTGCCGAAGACCTCGGCGTCCGTAGTGAAGACGTCATCGAAATGGAAAAACGCATGAGCAGCATCGATGCCTCGTTCGACGGCCCGGTGGACAACGACGATGATGATCACGTCTATGCACCGTCGGCCTATCTCGAGGACAAGCGCCTAGATCCGGAAGCCACGCTGGCCGAGGAACAGGAAGACGCTCTGAAGCAGGAACGGCTCGTGTATGCCATCGAAGCGCTCGATGAACGCAGTCGAGACATCATAAGCAAGCGCTGGTTGGCCGAGGACAAAGCCACGCTGCATGAACTGGCCTCTCAATACAATGTGTCGGCCGAACGAATCCGGCAGATCGAAAACAATGCGATGAAAAAACTGCGGGTATCCTTTGCAGTTTGATTTTGAGAGAGATCAGGGATGACAATTGACCTTAACAACGACGGCCCCGCAAGGGGCCGTTAGTGTTATTGTCTCAAGAAATTTTAAATTTATAAAGTTCACTCCGAGCAAATGATGAAGATACAAATTCAACATTGTGGCTTAACAAGAAATCTTATTTATAGTGGTTATTTGTTAATCAAATTTGCTTGGTGGCTCTGATTATGACTTTGACGAGTTATTCAACAGGTGGCCAAAGAAATACATAAAATAAATTGGTTTTTAATCTTGACTTAAGAACAATTGATAAAATTGGAATTTTTAATTCTGATAGTGTGCCCGAAGTAACTTTTATTAATCACCCCGGGAGTCCTTATAATATATTCCAAAAACGGTCGTTTAATATGCTTGGTGGATTAGATGCATGCAGACAAGTAGAGGGCGGAGGGAGTAGAGCGGGGAAATGGCTTGGTTAAATCAGATATAACGACCTATCAACAATGAAATGGCACAGACTTTTTTTAATTAATGAATAAGCACTACACCTGCAACTTCCCATGACAAAACCGGTACTGATCCTGCAGCTGCGCCCGGAAGACGAAACTTCAGACAGCGAGTTCCAGGCGATATTGAAATACGGTGAACTGGATAATAAGCAGATACAGCGTATTCGGATAGAAAAGACCGGGATCCCCACTGATCTGGTTCTGGAAGATTACTCAGCAATCATCGTCGGTGGCAGTCCATATGATATCTCAACGCCGCAGCAGAAAAAGTCAGTAATACAGATCAAAATCGAGCAGGATTTCATGCAATTATTCGATGAAATTGTTGGCCGCGATTTCCCCTTTTTCGGCGCATGCTCTGGCAATGCTTTACTGGGTAAGTACCTGGGCGCTTCCGTCTCCACCCGTTATCGTGAACCTGTCAGCTGTGTGGCCTTGGATCTTACTGAGGAAGGGAAGCATGATCCCCTGTTAACAGGCTTCCCTAATCGGATTTCTGTATTACTCGGTCACAAAGAAGCTTGTGATACTTTACCAAATGGTGCAACCCTGCTAATGCGCGGGTCAGCGTGCCCCGTGCAGATGTTCCGGGTTCGCCGTAACATATATGCAACCCAATTTCACCCGGAAGGCGATCCGGAGGGGTTTACCGTACGCATCAATGTCTATAACCATCATGGTTATTTCAAGCCAGAAGAAGCGGAAGACCTGATTGAAAGAATTAGCCATGCTGAAACACCCTATGCGCAGGAAATACTGAAACGATTTGTCAGCCGCTATGCACCAGCAGGGGAGTGCAGTGGCCTGAAATGATACACTTTGAGTATACTGATCCTAGAGTAAGAGCTTCAGGTGCATGGGAACGGGGAAGCCCGCCACCATAGGTGCTCGCCCTGCAGACAGTCTTCTGCTGCCTGTGCTGGGCGCTACCGTGGTGTTGGCCTGGATTGGATTATGGTGGCTGGAGCAGTCGCCATATGGGTGGCTGTTTCATCCTCACGGTAAAACCGGGCACGACCAGCACGGCAGCGGCAAGAAATATCAGGATTTGTTCCAGCATAAACGCAGTATAAATGCGCTCATGCATATCAGCCAGAACCTGTTGTTTCGATTTTAATAATCTAGTGAAAAAAGTAAAAAAGAAAAGGACCTTATCCGCTGAGTGAGTGGGGAGGAGTCCGGATAAGAACCTCTGGATAATGAGGAGATCATTCATTCCATCTACCGGGTCGGGTATATATATACGAACCCTGAAAGGCTAACGCTTGCCACGGTGTTGAAATATCCGTGGGTTTCTGCGAATGAATTCATGAATCCAGCGTTCAAGGAATGAATTAATACCTTGCTCGCGCAAGTACCACCAGCCTAGTATGGAAATAACCAGTGCCCCCATGCTGTTCACGATTAAGTCCCACATGGTGTCCTGCAGTCCGCTTTTTTGCATGTTGGTGCCGAATACCGCGTCCATAGAGTATTCAAAGATTTCCCAGAATACGCCGAAGGATATGGCAAAGGCAAAAGCGAATAGAGCTACGAAGCTGGCATTTAGGTCCAGGTCCAGTTCCTTTTTTTCGTTCAGCACATAAACGAGCAGGAAGCCGAGGATGCCGAACAGGAAGCCGGAGCTGGTATGGAGGACGAGATCCCACCACCAGAAACGCACGTAGTAGCCGCGTACTTCACCAAGAAATAACGAGGCAAAAATAAAAATTACGGCGAGCAAGTCAAATATGGGGGGTATTTTTACCTTGAAACGGCTGCCCAGAAAAATCGGTAGAAACGTAATAGTGAAAATACCCAGCGTCACTACTGCAGCTTCGAGATGCCCGCCAACAAAGGAGAGCACAGCACCTATCAGCAGGGCCATTTTCAGAATAATTGTGACCGCCTGGATCTGCCAATGGCCACTGTAATCATCAAGATTCATTGCATTAATTACCTCGTGGTTCTTTGTCTCCGCCCTGTTTGATTTATAATCCCCGGTAAGAATTAATAAACAAAAATTCTAGACCATTTACCCAATAACTGAAAAACTGGGGATGCCTTTTGACATTTTCCGAACTATTCGAATACATTCAAGGTAACGATACCCTGTTGTGGACGCTGGGTCTTGTTTCACTGGTTACCTTTTTCGCGTCCCTCTTAATCATACCCTGGCTGGTCGTACGTATACCGGTGGATTATTTTGCCGCCAGGAAACGACATTTACTCCTAGTAGCAGATCACCATCTTGTTATTCGTTGGTTCCTGCTCATGATAAAGAACCTGGCCGGCGTCGTATTTATTATCCTAGGCATCGCGATGCTGGTACTACCAGGGCAGGGTCTGTTGACCATCCTGCTCGGTATCATCTTTCTTAATTTCCCTGGTAAGTACCGGCTGGAACGCTGGTTTATCCGCCTGGGGCCCGTACACCATGCCGTTGACTGGTTACGGCGACGGGCAGGCCGAAAACCGCTAATATTCGAACAGGAGACCTGAGCGGTTTACAATCTGTATGATCCGATAGCATAAGCTTACTGAAATTCAGACACAAAAATAATAACCGTGGTTTCAAAACGCTTTATTCTAATTTTTTCAGTCTATACATGGCTGTTTAGTACCCATGGTGCAAATGCCGGGGGCCCAACTGCCAGTCCCGCTACTGAATCAACAAAAGACAAGCCCGAGCAGCTTTCCACCTGGGAGTCATCTAAACCTCCGGCCACCAAGTTTGATTGGATTCAACTCAAGTCCGGTGAGTGGCTAAAGGGCGAGATCAAGGGCCTATACAATGACAAGCTGACTTTTGACAGCAAAAAGCTCAAATTACTGGAGTTCGACTGGAATGACATCAAGTATCTTAAAACACATATCCCATTCACTGCATTTGTTGAGAACCATGGGACTGTTTACGGTTATTTTGAAATTACATCCGATAAACTGATTGTTACCAATGGTAATCAGGTCAGGGAGTTCAATCGCAGACTTCTGGTTTCACTAGCCAGAGGGGGAGATAAAGAAATAGATAACTGGTCGGCCAAGCTAACATTAGGTCTTAACGTTAGAGGCGGTAACACAGACCAGGTTGAATATAACGCCAAAGCTGCAATCAAAAGGGAAACCTCGCTTACAAGATTCATCATGAATTATATTGGCAATATTTCTCTGACTTCCAACGTAGAAACTGCTAACAGTCATCGCGTTGACTTTTCACACGATATATTCAGAACAACCCGTTTCTTTATTCGGCCTTTATTCGGTGAGTATTTTCGCGATCCCTTTCAAAATATCGATTATAAAATAACCCTTGGTGCTGGTCTTGGTTACTCTCTTATAAAAACCAGCAAGACAGATTGGATAATTGCTGGTGGCCCAGCTTATCAGGTTACTCGATTTATCAGTGTCGAGGCTGGAAAAGATGAAAGGGAAACGACCCCGGCTATGGTTATCGGGCAATATTACGAGACGGAACTGACGAACTGGCTTGATTACTACTTCACTTATAATATTACCTGGGGAGACCAGAAATCAGGTGGCTATACACATCATATTGTTAATACGCTAGAAGTCGATCTCACCAAGAGACTGGAACTGGATGTTTCGTTCATTTGGGATCGTGTCGACAGTCCCACCCGGCAAGATGATGGCATTATCCCGAAAAATGATGATTATCGTTTCTTAGTCGGCATTACCCTAGATTTTTAAATTCATATGCACACACGTTTTTATTTTGCTTATGGCTCTAACCTGCATCCCAACTGGCTGCGTTCACGCGTACCGTCAGCAGAAATCGTATCGAGGCTGGATATTGCGCGTTGGAAGTTATGCTTTCACAAAGCAGGCACAGATGGCTCTGCCAAGTGTAATATCATTTCAACCAATTCGGCGGAAGACATAGTCCACGGTGTGATCTACGAGTTTAATGCCATGGAGCAAGACAGGCTCGACGAGGCGGAACTCGGATATCATGCGCGGTTAATTCAGTTTGGTCAATACCAAGATATGCTTATTTATGTTGCCCGAAATGAAACCATCAGTGATCAGATACTGCCATATAGCTGGTACCGGGACATCGTCATAGCCGGTGCCGAGTATCATCGTTTCCCGGGTAACTATATCAAGTTTCTCCAGTCTTTCAACGCCAGCCCGGACCCGAATGAAGAACGCGACAGGAGTCACCGTTCGATGGTCTGGACCGGGATAAATTAAAAACCTTTCCCCCGTTATAAAATATCGATGCCCTTATCGAGATTTTGTTCATTGATATATAATTTCATGAACCTGGAGCGTTCCATGAGATTACTTGTCCTGTCACTGTTATACCTGCTGTTAGCACCGTTAGCACATGCAGATGGTGAACCCTTGGTATATTTGGTTGATGGCGAGAAATACGAGGGTTTTTACATCAGCCCTAAACCCAGTAGCCCGTTTATTCTGTTACTGCATGACGCGGATGGCCTGACCGAGTATGAGATCCGGCGTGCCAATATGTTGGCCGAAGAAGGTTATACTGTGTTTGCTGCCGACCTGTTTGGTCAGGGCATACGGCCCGTTGAGGATGTGGATAAGCGCCAGCACACCGGTGAGCTTTACAAGAGCCGGGAAAAAATGCGCAGGATCATGATAGCCGCCCTGGATGCCGCGGTTTCAAAGGACGCTGACATCAATAACGCCGTCATCATGGGGTATAGCTTCGGGGGTGCGGCTACCCTGGAACTTGCACGTTACGGGATCCCGATGAACGGTTTTGTGACTTTTCATGGTGGCCTGCAGACCCCGGAAGGCCAAAACTACAGCACTACCCGCGGCAAAATCCTGGTGCTGCACGGTGGGGCAGATACCTCGGTAACCATGGAAGATTTCAACCAGCTGGAAAAGGAATTCCAGCAATACAACGTCGTCTATGAAATGATTGCCTACCCAGGTGCACCCCACGCTTTCACAGTATTCGATACGGACCGCTACCGCGAAGATGCCGACAAGCAATCGTGGGAAAGATTCCTTGCTTTTCTTAAGGAAACTCTCTAAGCAATCAGGCTAGGCCAAGAACCATGATAATATCAATGGCACGTAGTGATCGATTAACAGCAACGCAAACAGTGCCATCAGGTAAACAATGGAATAGGAAAAGGTTTGCATGGCCAGCCGGTCATTCTTATCAAACTGCATCCTGATTGCGTAATACAGGAACCCGCCACCCAGTAAAACAGCGCCTACAAAATAAACCGGACCACTCATCACGGTTACAAACGGTAACAGGCTGACGGTAAATAAGACGATGGTATAGAGCAGTATGTGCAGTCGTGTATAGTCCGTGCCATGGGTCACCGGTAACATCGGGATATCAACGCTCTGATAATCCTTCCAGCGGTAGATCGCCAGCGCCCAGAAATGCGGTGGTGTCCAGGCAAAAATGATCAAAAACAATAGCAGGGAATGTGGATCCAGGGTGCCAGTCACCGCGGTCCAGCCCAGCACCGGTGGTGCCGCGCCGGCTGCACCGCCAATGACAATGTTCTGTGGCGTGGCGCGCTTTAAAAACATGGAATAGACAAAGCCGTAACCGATGAGGGAAACCAAGGTAAGTACTGCCGTGAGGACGTTGACAAAGTAAGTCAGGATCACCATGGACAGGGCACCTAGGGAAAAGGCAAACACCACGGCATTCTGCAAACTGACGTTGCCCTTGGGCAGGGGCCGGCGCATGGTACGGGCCATGATCGAATCGATTCGATAATCGACTACGTGATTGATTGCCGCAGCAGATGAGGCTGCCAGGGCAATGCCCAGTGTTCCAAAAAGCAGGGCTTGTAGCGGTACCATGCCGGGAGACGCCATGAACATGCCGACAACGGCAGTAAAGACGATCAAGGCAACTATCTTTGGCTTGCACAGGGCAAGATAGTCCCTCCAGCTCGATACGTGCACGGCAATGCCGGACTGGCTATTCACACTAGACTCCCGGATGATTTTGGCACAAGGACCTGGTGCAGCAGGGCAACCAAGGTCAGCAATAATACCGCAGCTACCCCATTGTGTGCTACCGCGACCGGCAGGGGCAAGCGCAGCAGGACATTGGAAATGCCTAGCAGGATTTGCAGTGTAAGGATCAGCAGCAGGATGATACCGGTCACCCGCAAATCCTTTTTCAGAATCAGCCACAAAGCCAGCAGGCCGATAACCAGGGCGGTAATCACGGCGCCAATCCGGTGGACCATATGGATCGCAGTCCGTCCCTCTGCCGGAAGCACGCCGCCCTCGTAATCCACGCCCAGTCCACGCCAAAGGATAAACCCATCCTGGAAATCCATCGGTGGCCACCAGCTACTTTGACAGGTTGGAAAATCCGGGCATATCAGCGCTGCATAATTGGCACTGGTCCAGCCGCCCAGGGAAATCTGCAGGGCCACGATCACTATCGCGGCAAGGGCCCAGGGAGTAATACTGGGATGGCCGGTAACTATGGTCAATGGCGGGTCCCGCAATTTCAGATTTAACCAGAACAGCAAGGAAAGTATTGTCAATCCGCCCAAGAGATGAGCCAGCACGATAACGGGCTTGAGCAATAGGGTCACCGTCCACATACCCAATAAGGCCTGGAATACGACCAGAATGGCGATCAGGGCCGGCAGGCCGGGCCCAATCTCCAAGGAATTTCGCTGGCGCCAGGCCATGATTGCAATGGCAAAGATGAACAGGCCCAGGATACCAGCGGCATAGCGGTGGATCATTTCTTTCCAGGCCTTGCCGCTCTCGAAGGGCCTATCATAAAGGTGTTCCGTATTGGCAATTCCCCCGGAAACAACCATCTCTCCGTAACAGCCGGGCCAGTCAGGACAACCAAGGCCAGCGTGGGAAAGCCGAACATAGGCGCCCAACACAACCACAAACAGGGCAAGAACCACGGCCACCCTGGCACATATTATGAACAGCCTGTTATTCATGTGGTCATCAATCCAGTTTCGAGATTCTTAACAGACGCTTCATGTCTTTGATGATCCCGGAAGGGTCCGTGTCCTGTGGGTAACAGGTGACCAGAAACCCGGCCGGATCGACCAGATATATGGCATTGTTCGTATCGACGGCTTCGACAGCGAGTAATTTTCCAAAGTCCTGCTGACTTGCCGGGGCGAACAGGACCTGATGGCCGGGATAGTCTGCAAATAATTCCTCTGTGTTTTCAAGGTACGACTTGTCACTGAAAAACGTGACCCGCTGAACGCGCTTCATCTCCTTGCCCATGGCCAGCCGAATCTGGCGCATCGAATATATATTGTTTTGACATTGCTCTTTGCAGTCACCTAAAACAGGGCTCAACAGCGTCCACTTATCATGCAGACCATGTTTCTTGCCGGTAATTGGATCCGTCAACATTACATCCTGCAGTTGCCGGGCAGGTTGTACCAGGATCCCGTGTTCTGTGCCGACGGATCCAGGTTTGTAATCGGTGAAAAACACCAGGAACCAGGAGGCGAGGATTGGCATCAGGAACAGTGCCGCGACAATGATGATTGTGAGGCGTGCCTTCCATGCCCTGTCTTTTTGCTCTTCACTCATTGCTTTTGTCTTTATGTAAATTAACCACGATAAATATCACCAGCAAGGTGGCTGCCAATGCAAACCATTGAAAGGCATAACCTAGGTGCATAGCCTCATCTGAACCAGGCAGTGCCCATTGCCTGGTCAATCCATATGGTGACTCCTTTTCCAGTCTCACAACAAACAGTGCCAGTTTTTCATTCAGCAAGTTTGATAACTTACCGATGTTGATGCTCTGTACCCGGATGTTATTTTGTATCGATTCAACCGCTGTCTCTTCCAGAGTAATGCCAGTCGAGGGGACGCCTTTTATGATACCCTTGAGTGTGACCGTGCCATTGGGCAAATCCACTTCCGGCAACAGCGTTCTGTCCGCGCCTGCTGCGATCCAGCCATAATTGATCAACACTGACTGATCGCTGCCGACCGGACTAAACAAAACATAGACATAGTAGCCCGCCTCGCGATTCAGTACTTGGTTATCCAGAAAGATTTTTCTGTTTCGTTTAAATTCACCACTTAACTCAATATGTCTCCAGTAGAGCTCTTCTGGATCCGCAGATAATATCCTTTCGTTCAGTTTGATGGCTTCAGCCTGCTGGCGTTCAAGGAATGCATTGTGCATCTCTCGTTTTTGTTTGGCCCTGTCGAGTTGCCAGAAACCAAGAGCAATCAGGCAAGGAAATACCAGTACCGCTATTAAAGTAGGCCATAATCCCGTTCTGAACTGGTACTTGCCAATCATCAACATATTAATCGGCCAATTTACTGTTATCTGTAAACATCAAGCGTATACTTCATATCCTGTACGACAAATCTAAGTGTTAAAAATGACTCTTGCATTCATATTTAAATTAATCGTTTTCCTGTTGCTGGCAATCATCATGGTTTCGCTTGCTTCGGGTATGTTTTTCCTTGTCAAGGACAAGGGATCATCCGATAAGACAGCTATATCCCTGAGCATTAGGATCTCTTTATCGATACTGCTTTTTATATTACTGTTTATCGGAATGATCACCGGGTTAATAGAACCACATGGCCTGTTTTCTGAGCAAACGACAGAAACAGAAAAGGCGCTGCAATAGCAGCGCCCCTCCTAGACTTGTTTGCTTTTATCTACAGCCAGTATACAAATATAAACAGACCCAGCCAGACCACGTCTACAAAGTGCCAGTACCAGGCAACACCTTCAAAGGCGAAGTGGTCAAGAGCACTGAAGTGACCCATGATGGATCGGATCAGGATCACCAGCAACATGATTGCTCCCATGGTCACATGGAATCCGTGGAACCCTGTCAACATGAAGAAGGTGGATCCGTATATGCCAGATGTGAGCTTCATATTGAGTTCATCATAGGCATGAATATATTCACTGGCTTGCATAAAAACGAAGATAAAGCCCAGTAGCACGGTTGCCGCCAGCCACCAGCACAGTCCGGAGCGGTTATTCTTTTTCAGGGCCCAGTGGGCGAAGGTAACAGTCAAACCACTGGAAAGCAGAATAGCCGTATTAATCGCCGGAATACCCCAAGCCGGGATAACCTCGTTATACAGAGATGCGGCAAATGCTTCCAGATCCGGGATAACCATTAATGGCCATTCATAAATGAATTCCGGCCACAGCAGTTCGTGGGTAATCAGCTTGGCTCCTTCTCCGGCCAGCCACGGCACGGAGAAAACCCGGGCATAATACAGGGCACCAAAAAAGGCGGCGAAGAACATGACTTCGGAAAAGATAAACCAGGCCATGCCCCAACGAAAACTGACATCGACCTGCTTGTTGTATTTTCCGGCAATGCTTTCACCAATCACATCGGCAAACCAACCGGCAAACATATAAACGATGGCGGCGAAACCGAAGCCGAGGATTAAAGTGCCAAACGCGGAACCGTTCAACATAATAGCGGCGCCAAGAAAGGCAATAAACAAGGCGACGGTCCCGACAATCGGCCAGCGGCTTGGCTCAGGTATAAAGTAAGTGCTATGTGAATCCGACATGATAGCTCCCCGTTATCGAATAATAATTCAACTAAATCTGTTGTTCTGTTGTATTTTCTTTTCTGTCTGCAGCCTGCTTGTCTTCCGGTGCCATAAAGAATGTGTAAGACAATGTCATTGTGGATATTTTATCCGGCAGTTCATTGCCAACAACAAACCTGACCAGCATTTCTTTTGTTTCTCCCGGCGCCAAGGTTTGTTGAGTAAAACAGAAGCATTCTGTCTTATTAAAATAGATAGATGCTTCTGCCGGTGCCACACTGGGTACTGCCTGTCCTACTATTGCCCGGTCCGATGTGTTCTCAACAACAAACACGGCGTCCTTTACTTCGCCGGGGTGTACCCTCAATTTCTTTTCAACCGACTTGAATCTCCAGGGCAAGTTACCATTAATATTAGTATCAAACTGTATGGTCACCACCCGGTTCATATCCACTACAATTTTTTCAACTTGCTGGCTCGACACCGTGCCCGTCTTGCCATTGAGACCGGTGATTTCACAAAACACATTGTAGAGAGGGATCAGTGCATAACCGAAACCAAACATCAACACCGCAAGTACTCCCAGCTTGCCCGCCGTTTTTATTACGTTCTGCTCGCTCATTTGGACGTCTGCAACAGGATAAACCCGATATAAAAAGCAAGCGCAACTAACGCCAGAATAATCGCCAGCCGCTTGTTCTTTGCTGCGGTTCCAGACGATACCCTGGGGTTTTGTTGCTGTTGGTCCATAATTGCCGCTGGTTATGAATGCGCTGTTGCGTCCGTCACTTTTGGCGGCGTTGTGAACGAGTGGAACGGCGGCGGTGAGGGTAAAGTCCATTCAAGGCCATGGGCCCCTTCCCAGACCTGGTTCGTGGCCTTTTCACCCCCCCGAACACATTGGATCACAATGTAGACAAACAACAATTGACTGACGCCAAAGACAAAGCCACCAAGACTGGAAACCATATTGAAGTCCGCAAACTGCACCGCGTAGTCCGGGATACGGCGTGGCATGCCGGCCAGACCCAAGAAGTGTTGTGGGAAGAAAAGGACGTTAACCGAGATGGTCGAGATCCAGAAATGCCACTTACCCAGGGTTTCGTCATACATGTGACCGGTCCATTTCGGCAGCCAGTAATACACGCCGGCATAGAGAGCAAAGACCGATCCGGTCACCAGCACATAGTGGAAGTGGGCTACCACAAAATAGGTATCGTGATACTGGAAGTCTACCGGGGTGATCGCCAGCATCAGGCCGGAAAAGCCGCCGATGGAGAACAGAATCACGAAGGCAAGACTGAACAGCATCGGGGTTTCAAAGGTCAAAGATCCCCGCCACATGGTGGCCACCCAGTTAAAGATCTTCACGCCGGTGGGTACTGCAATCGACATGGTGGCATACATGAAGAAAAGTTCACCGGCCAGTGGCATGCCGACGGTAAACATGTGGTGGGCCCAGACAAAGAAGGACAAGAACGCAATGGAGGCCGTGGCATAGACCATGGATTCATAACCAAATAAGGGCTTGCGGGAAAAGGTTGGCAGGATCTGTGACACGATACCGAAGGCCGGAAGAATCAGGATATACACCTCGGGATGACCAAAGAACCAAAAGATATGCTGGAACATCACCGGATCCCCGCCACCGGCAGCGCTGAAGAAACTGGTACCGAAAAACTTGTCGGTCAACATCATGGTTACCGCACCTGCAAGGACAGGCATCGAAGCAATCAACAGGAAGGCGGTGATGATCCAGGTCCAGACAAACAACGGCAGCCGCATGAAGGTCATGCCCGGTGCGCGCATGTTAAATACCGTGGCAATAACATTGATCGCACCCATGATCGAGGAAATACCCAGGAAGTGAACAGCAAAGATCAGGAATGGAAACGCATCACCAAGCTGTATAGTCAACGGCGGATACATGGTCCAGCCGCCATTGGGGGCGCCGCCTGGCATGAACAGCGTTCCCAGCAACAAGGCAAAAGCAAACGGCAGGATCCAGAAGCTCATGTTGTTCAAGCGCGGCAAGGCCATGTCTGGCGCTCCAATCATCATCGGAATAAGCCAGTTTGCCAATCCGACGCCAGCCGGCATCACTGCACCAAAGATCATGACCAAGGCATGCATGGTAGTCATTGAGTTAAAAAACAGTGGGTCTACATATTGCAGGCCCGGTTGAAACAACTCGAGGCGAATCACCATTGCCATAGCGCCACCAATAAAGAACATGATTAGCGCAAAGACGAGGTACATGGTACCGATGTCTTTATGATTGGTAGAGAACAACCAGCGGCCGATGCCAGTTGGTTTGTGATCGTGGTGCTCGTGATGATCTTCGTGGACGACTGCTTCGCTCATGTGTCTATCCTCTTTTTATATCTTCGACAAATAAATATTAATGCAGTTAATGAATAGGATTATCTAGCTGCCTTGATGTCGGCCGGTTGAACAATGTCACCAGTGTCGATACCCCAGGCGTTTCTTTCATAAGTGACAACTGCGGCAATGTCAGCATCACTAAGCTGCTCACCAAAGGCTGGCATCAAACCCTTGCCATTGATTATTCGGTCGATATGTTCCGCCAGGCCTTCCGATGTAATTGTTAACTGGCTTTCAAGCAATGACGGGAACACACCGGGGACACCCTGCCCATTTGCCATATGGCAGGAGGCACAGTTCTTGTTGTAAAGATCCTCACCGTTCACCATCAGTTCTTCCATACTGTATTCCTTATCGCCGCTTGCTGCACGGGCTGCGGCCTCGGCTTTCTTTTCTTCCACCCAAGCAACATATTCTGCTTCCGGTACTGCTTTCAGGACGATAGGCATAAAACCATGGTCCTTGCCGCAAAGTTCGGCACACTGGCCACGATAGGTACCTGGCTCTTCAATCACAGCCCAGTTGTCATTGATAAAACCGGGGATGGCGTCACGCTTCCAGCCCAAGGCAGGCACCCACCATGCGTGGATGACGTCTGCGGCCGTGGTCAGCAAGCGCACTTTTTTACCGACCGGAAGAACAATGGGTTCATCAACATCCAACAGGTAATGATCGACGCCAGCGGGATCGATGCTTGAGCCCACCTGCCGGGCCTCATTACTGTCCTGGGCAAGCACGCTATAAAAGCTCAGTCCGTCTTCAAGATAATCGTACTTCCATTTCCACTGGTAACCGGTGATCTTGACCGTGATCTCTGCGTCGCCAGTTTGCTCCATTTTGATTAATGTCTTGGTGGCGGGTATTGCCATGGCAACCAGGATCAGGATCGGGATGATGGTCCAGGCAATTTCTGCAAAGGTGTTGTGATGAAACTGCTTGGCGACTGCCCCTTTGGACTTGCGGTGATAAATTATGGACCAGAACATAACACCGAAAACAATGATGCCGATCGCGGTCACGATATAAAGAATCAACATATGCAGGTCATAGACTTCGCGGCTGATGGGAGTAACGCCGGGCGTCATATTTAATCCCCATTCTGCACTCACTGTCCCCGCCCATAACAACGAAAACATTGTTACAGCTCCAACCACGCCATCTTTCAGTTTTTTAACAAACATGAAGCAATCCTCGGCAATATTAAAAGACTTATTGGTTCTAAAATTAGTGAATTTAATTTTCAGTATTTTTCATCAGGGTCTGGTCCAGTAATTCAGCCAGCCCTTGGCGTTCTTGCTCGTTGAGGAATTGCCCAATTTCCACCTGCTCACTGTGAGAGCGAACGAGCAGTCGGCTAGGATACCAATTATTCCTCGATCGCTCTAATACTAGTTTTGTCCAGGGCCTCTGGAATACATGCCGGCTCTCCGGCTTCTTCCGTCCTCGCTCAATGACGATCTCTGTCTCACTGATCGATATCACCTCCTGTATCTTGCTGCGCCAGGCAGTCAGATACAAGGCGATTCCCAGCAGCATGATTTCCAATCCTGAAAAAGGCAGGATCAGGGTTAGCCCATGAACAAAAAACACGACCCCTATAGAGAGGGTTATAGCGGCAATACCAAAATAAATGTACATCTGTGTGCGCCATGACATCGCCTGATTAGGTTTCACCACAAAACCCGTCAGGGCCTTATCATCGCCATCAATACGGTAAACCAAGCTCGTACTCCGGGAGCTTTATCCCCTCATTATTATTTAAAGTTTTGATCTACAACTCGGATATTCTAAGGGCTCCAATACATGAATATGCCTTATTTCTGCGGTTTTTGGCAAGTATTGCACCCGTTTACCACAGGAGTTCACCTGGGCGGCAGTAACTTCAGGTTCAAATGAGCGGCCAACTGCTTGACCTCAAGCCCGGGCAGCCAGGGCAATACGCCAAGCAACGGCGCTGGTATTGCCTTCGACAAGGTAGTTAAGGTGGCTTCTTCGCTGGCGTAGTCTGCCTGACAATGGTTTGCAACCCAGCCTGCCAGAGGAATGTCGTCTGCGTTGATCGCCTCCGCGGTCAGGAGGGCATGACTGATACAACCGAGGCGCAGTCCGACCACAAGAATGACGGGCAACTCCAGTGCCCGCACCAGATCGGCGAGTGTTTGACCGTTACTGAGCGGTACCCGCCAGCCACCAATGCCCTCCACCAGGACCGTATCATTCTCACCAGCCAGCCGGGTGAAGAGCTGCTGCAAGAGATCCAGGTCAATAATTTTGCCATCGATTTCTGCGGCAATGTGCGGGGCGATTGGCGGCAAGAAAGCGAATGGATTGACCACGGAATAGTTATAGTTAAGACAGGACTGTTGCTGAAGCAACAGGGCATCGTCATTTCGCAATTGACCGTTNNGCCTGCATCAGGGCCAGCGTACACCAGGTCTTGCCGACCTCGGTATCCGTTGCCGTAATGAAAAAACCATGAGGTCGGGGATCAGGCATTATTTTTTCAGGCTTCTGCGCAAGCTGTCGACACTGATGGTGACCTCAGTTTGTGTCCGAGGATGCAGTGGTTTGCGGGCGTGACCATAAACCACTTCGTAGGTTGCGGGCAAAAATCCCGCCTCGCGATAGGACTCATAGGCATCCATCATCCGCTTCATGACACCCTTGCCCATGAGGCCGCTGGCCCGACCGGTCAGCAGGCTGTTGGCTCCGACCACTTTGAGATCGCGCAGCAATTGAAAACAGTCCGGGTATTTCATGGTAATAATCTCGACATCCATGACGACGTCTTCCAGGCCCGCGCGGACCAGGCCGTCGCCGAGGTCGTGCATATCGAGAAAGGTATTCACATGGGGCCTAGAATCTGCTTCCGCCCAGCTCGTCCGCAGTTCCTTCAGGGTATCCGGTCCCAGTGTCGAAAACAGAAACAGGCCATCCGATTTCAGCACGCGCTGAATTTCCGAGAATACCTGATCGGGATCCCGGCTCCATTGAAGCGTCAACGAGGAAAACGCCAGATCAATAGTGCTGTCAGCAAAGGGTAGTCGTTCCATGTCAGCCAACAAATAATGGTGCGGCGAAAAGAACCTCGGTCGCTTTTTGCGAGCTGCCCGAATCATTTCAGGCGACAGGTCCATTTGCAGAATGTGGCATTTTCGAAACCGGCGGGCGATTGTTCGTGCCGCCTCACCCGTCCCTGATCCGAGGTCAATAACCCGTTCCGGGCTAAGCTTCAGATAATCGAGGCGCGAGAGCAGACGTTCACAAATCGTGCGTTGCAAGACAGCGTGCTCATCGTATTGTCTGGCAGCACGGTTGAAACCTTGCGCAATCTGTTGCTTCTCACTTGGGGGCATTTGTAATCAATGGCTAATATTGTAAGTGAGTACTTAATTCCTACACTTTTCCAAGGCGATGGCCAGGCTTTCGAGCAGGGCATCCACCTGTGCGGGCTCATGGCCCGCGGTGAGCGTGACTCGCAAACGGCTGGTCCCTGCTGGCACAGTCGGTGGGCGAATCGGCGCAATCCAGAAACCCTGTTCGAACAGGTACTGGCTAGCGTTCAGCGCGGACTCTGCCGAGCCCTGGATAATCGGTTGAATGGCGGTATCCGACCCGCTCAACGGGATGCCCCGTTCCGTTGCGCCGCGGATGAATTGAGTAATCAGTTCCCGTAATTTTGTTCGGCGCCAGGGCTCTGTCCCGAGCAGTTCGAGCGCGGCCAGGGCCGCCGCGGCAATGGCCGGTGGCGGTGCCGTGGTATAAATCAGTGTCCGGGAAGTTTGCGTGAGGGCCTCAATCAAATCAGCATCACCCGCCACAAAAGCGCCAAATCCGCCTAACGCCTTACCAAAGGTTGCCATCATTAATGGTACGTCGGCTTGTCCCAGGCCCTGCTCTTCAAGCGCGCCGCACCCGCTCTTGCCCAACACACCAAACCCATGCGCATCATCAACCACAAGGAGTGCTTCGTGTTGTTTTCCGATTGCACTTAATTCCTCCAGGGGCGCGATGTCGCCGTCCATGCTGAACACCGCATCGGTTACGATCATCTTTTTTCCCTTGTTGTGTTGATTCAGCAAAGTAGTCAACACAGCGGTATCACAATGCGGGTACCGTTTGAACCTGGCGCGAGAAATGATAGCGGCATCAATCAAGGAGGCATGATTGAATCGATCGCCGGCTACCAGATCACCGCGGCCCATGAGGCCGTTGATGATCGCTTGGTTGGCCATGTATCCCGTAGAAAAAACCAGGGCACGATCCCGCCCTGTTTTTTCTGCGAGCGCTTCCTCAAGTTGCCTGTGTAGTATGGTGTAACCACTCACCAGTTGTGATGCACCACTACCGAAACCAAATTTATCAAGCGCGGCCTTTGCGGCATTGATAACAGTCTCGTGTGCAGAAAGCCCAAGGTAATCATTACCGCAGAAATTTATGAGAGTCCGACCATTTATTTTCACCAGCGGTAGAGTGCCTTCCTCTCGCGGGCGCCGTTTACGCACCAGGTTTTGAGAAGCCCGCTTCCAGTGCTGTTCGTCCAGCAATTTTTGAAATGCAGGGAGCAGGAGAGACACGGCAAGACGGCCGATTAATCTAGGCTCATTGCAAAGGCTTCAAACCTAGCCGTGCAAACAGGGATTGATCACGACAGAATTCCGGATTGTCTGTCGTTAATAGCCTCTCTCCATAGAAGACCGAGTTTGCGCCAGCAAGAAAACACAAGGCCTGGCACTCGTCGTTCATCTCCATGCGTCCTGCCGACAGTCGTACATAGGAGGCTGGCATCATGATTCGGGTGACTGCGATCATGCGCACCATGGCAAAGGGATCGAGCTCGGGTTCGTCCTGTAGCGGGGTGCCCTCAACTTTCACCAGCAGATTAATCGGCACGCTTTCCGGGTGCCTGGGCATATTGGCCAGGGTAATTAACATCTGGGCGCGATCACAGGGAGTTTCCCCCATACCGACAATACCACCACAACAAACGCTCATACCGGAAGCGCGCACTGCTGCCAGAGTATCCAGTCGATCCTGATAGGCGCGAGTGGAAATGATGGTCTCATAGAATGTTTCCGACGAGTCCAGGTTGTGATTATAAAAATCGAGGCCGGCGGCCTGCAGACGCCTGGCTTGATTTGCCGTCAACATGCCGAGCGTGGCACAGGTTTCCAGGCCCACTGATTTGACCGCAGCAATCATATCGATCACCTGGTCCAGTTCCCGGTCTTTTGGGCTGCGCCAGGCAGCCCCCATGCAAAAACGGCTGGCGCCTTTTTGCTTTGCCTCAATCGCGGCTGTTTTCACCACCTCCAGATCCATCAATGGCTCGGCCTGCAAGCCGGTATGATAACGGCCACTCTGTGGGCAATAGGCACAGTCCTCGGGGCAGCCACCGGTCTTGATGTTGATGAGGGTGCTGAGTTGAATGGCGTTGGGATCAAAAAACTGACGGTACCATGACTGTGCCTGGAATATCAGATCGTTCAGGGGCAGCGCAAACAGGTCCAGGACTTCTGTTTCACTCCAGTCATGGCGGAGGGTCTCTGTTACACTGGTCTGAGGGTTCTGCATGGGCATGGTCCAGGTGTGGAGTGAACAGGGAGAGTACACTGAACGATATGACAGTCAAGTCAGACCGGGGCTTAAAACTTTACCAATGGTTAATTAATCGCCATGGCGCGGCCGGCTGCTGCTTTCTTTGTCGTGCAGAGCCCGGTCCCATTTGTCACGGTTGTTTCCAGGATCTACCGCGCAATGATGATGCCTGCCCGTCCTGCGCCATGCCCGATACCGGGGGTCTGCTCTGTGCCGACTGTTTGAACGAACCGGCACCGGTGCTGGATCACGTCGTGGCGCCCTATCGTTATGACTACCCCATGAACCGGATCATCCAGGCCTTTAAATTCAACGACCGCACCGGTGTTGCCGGTATCTTTGCTGATGCCTTCCAGACTATGTTCGAAAGCGGGCTGATTGAGTTACCAGATATGGTCCTGCCCATTCCCCTGCATCTGGCCCGGCTGCGATCCCGCGGCTATAACCAGGCCGGCCTGTTGGCACAGGCAGTGGCTGACAGGCTGCGCGCACCGCTGGACAGGCGCAGCCTGGTCCGGTCTCGACATACTTTGTCTCAGTCTGGTTTGAACAAAAAACAGCGGTGTCGGAATGTCAAACGCGCCTTTCAATTCCGGGGCGAATGGCCCGGACGCTGCCGTTACGTGGTGTTGCTGGACGATGTAATGACCACGGGCGCCACGCTGCGCGCAGCAGCCAGTGAACTGAAGCGCGCCGGTGCCGACCGGGTGGGGGTATGGGTCTGTGCCCGGGCGGGCAATCGTGATCCAGCCATCAGGCGAGATGAATAACACCCTAATAAATCGTCTGCAGGATGATGAAGTGTATCAGGGCAATTGTTTATCGATAACGATGATTCCTTTTCTTTTGCCTGATCGGACCGTTTTCAGCCCTCTTTGTACAGCGGCTTTTTAAGTCGTAGTGCCCGAGCTCGTAAAACATGGCCTCATGGTTATTATGGCAGCGAATATAGATAGTTACTCGTTATGCTGGATATCGTGTTCTTATCCGTATGAAGATTTAAACACCGCCTCAGAATTCATAAATGAATGAGGCCCCAAATACATGGGCCGTGTAATTCGGACTGCTGTTACCTAATAAAATAACATCAGGTATCGTATCAAGCGTTACATCGTCAAGGGCATAATCACGTGTTCTGAAGTATTCAAAGAGATAAGAGGCCCTGAGTTTCATATTGCCTCTCAGCCTGTAATCACCCGTGATCTTGAAGCTGTGTATCTTGGTCTTCAGATGAGGAAGCTCGCTGACAGGTTGATTATTTGCACCAGCATCCTGGTCGGTCTTGGTATCGGCGAATGAGAACGTATAATCTGCGGTGATATCAATTTTTCCCCCCATGATATTACGCACATTGATTCCGGTGCCGAGCGTATAAACCTGATCTTCGGCATCTAGGGACCAGAAATCGTCAGGATTAAGAATGTCTCCCGGGACTATCGCAGCGGTTCCACGATCATAACCCACCTGATCATGGGTCAGACGTTCATAGGTCAGGAAGGCATAGGTGTCGACGTCTTCCGTTGGATTAATCCCGACATCGAGCGTGGAATGGAGCCTTGACGTATCCCGCAATCCGACTACTGTGTTATCGTAATTGCTAGTGTCATAGCCACCGGTCAATCCCAGCGACATCCGATTATAGGGGGTATAGTTGACAGTCCCTCTCACTTCGTGCTTGTTGCGATCGGCCATGTACCACTTGCGTAGAAAAGGATTATTCTCGTACGTACCGTCAATGCCCACGTTCGCAATATGAGCTGGCGGATGTCCGTCCAGGAAGGGCTGGTTGCTGACATACTCATCCCCGTCGCGCTTTGAATAGGCATACTCGACCCAGCCACTGGTCATGCTGAACGGTGTCATGGACAATTTGACCTTGCCGGTATGCTCATTGGTGGTGTCGACTTCCGAGAACTCCTCCCGACCTTCCCGCAGAAATTCATAACCGGCACCAAGCTTGGCCATCCTGGTCAGACGGTAGTCGCCATCCACTTCAACGTGATGCCGCTCCAGACTGTAGGGGAGCGGGAGCCTGTTATTGGGGCTGCCAGCGTTGGCAGGATCAGCTTGAGGCGTGCTGTCATTGCTAACCCTCGAGTAAACATCGCGCGGCGACTTGTTGTCCCTGTCGTCATAGGTATAGTGGGCCCTGACACTCAGTCTTGACAGTGGCCGCACGGTATAATTCAGGTTGGCAAAGATGGTCTGGATCTTGCCGTCTAGATTGGATCGCGGCAGTGGAGTGGCAAGGGGGAGGTAGCGCGGATTGACAGTGTAGGCAGAGAAATTGTCATCCTGCAGCATCTGACCCCAGGAGAAACTGCCCGAGAGGCGGGAGGTCAACCCTAGGTTATAACCGCCTGATAACGTCACCTGGTGGGCAGTATTGTCCGGGCCTGTGGTCTCGATTAGCCCCGGGTCATTTGGAAATGCGCCACACCCTCCCGGAACCGCTCCGAAACCGGGACAAGTGGAGGGGTTGCGCCAGCGTACTGAATTATCTCTATTATTAAAACCGGAAAAATGATAACTGAGGTCTAACTGGTACTTTTCGGTTGTATAGGCAACGCCCGTATCGAACTCGTTGGTCTCGAAATCGATCGGGACGATGAGTATGGATGCCTCCATGTTGCCGCCATTGGTGCCGAATATGGAACCCAGGGTTTCGGTGCCTTCTTTGATTTCATGGTGGTAGTTTCCCCGGACCTGCCAGTTCTCCAGGGGGATCCAGGTAAAACCGCCGCCGGCTTTATACCGTTGGGTCTCGACATCCACCTGACGGGCATCTGCTTGCAGGGTGGTATTGTCGACGGGATCATCGCCGAAAACCCAGCCGGCCGGCAGGGTCTGGTTATTCGTCCCGGCGCCGACAAAGGCCGTCCTGGCATCATCGAGCCGGAAGTGGGGTATTTGATCATAGTCGATATAGGCACTGTATCTCCCCTGTTGGCCGTATTCTCCGTAAACCGATCGGGAATCCAGCCCCACGTCGGTACCATAGAATTCCATATATCGCGTACTGTCATCATCGTAGGGGGTCAACAGATCCACATTGAAATTGAAATCGGCGTAAAATCCCTCATCGACAATGCCGGTGTATTCCCCGAATTTGAAGGAATCCTCACTGTTATAAATTAACCCTAACTCCACATTATTGTAATAAACGGGTGGCGGGGCCTCGGCGTCCTCTTCGAGCATGAACCCTCCTTCCTCCTGTGCAATGACGCTGGTTGAGGAAAGACAGACGCCTGTTATCAATGCATATGCGTTGTATTTTGTCTTTTTCATGGCAGGGCCCGCTACAAAACTTGTTTCAATCGATATGAAAATTTCATCCCATCATCATGTCCTCATCTGGTAAGCCCGGGCCCAGAAGGATGATTGGAGCCGTGAATCTTTGAATGGCAATTCAAGCAGCCCTTGCCCAGTAATCGATTGTCCGCACCAGCATTCGCCGGAAGCCCGGAGCCGTCCCTGAAGTCGCTCGGATGACGCGTTTGCGCATGACACATATTGCACAGGAAGGGTGTCCTCTGCACCAGCATCCTGGGCTGGACACTGCCGTGCGGATTATGGCAGATTGTGCAATCTTCCCTCACCGGCTGGTGTTCCCAGAGGAATGGACCACGCGTTTCAGCGTGACACTGGAAACAGGTTTCATTGACGGTGTTCTTGGCTAACAGGGTCTGCCCGGGGGAGCCATGCGAATTATGGCAATCTGAACAAACCACCTTGCCCTCCCTGATGGGGTGCCTGGAGCGGCGCCATAATTGCGCACGATTGTCAGTATGGCAGGTAAAACAGACCTCTGCCTGTTCCTTCTTTACCAGTACCGGGTCCTTGGGCGCATGGACGTTATGGCAGGATGCGCAGGGGACATCGGCAGACTGGTGCTGACTGCCGCGCCAGTGCATCACTAGGCCTGATTCATGGCAACCAAGACAGACTTTATTCTGCTCATCGACCCCTGAGACCCTGTAGTTTTTTGATCTCATCCCGAATACTATCTGGGGCGGGGCTAGTTCGATCAGGTGATCCTGGCTTGCGCCATGGCAGGTTTCACATTCATGGGTTGCGAACGGTGTTCGCTTGTCTGCCTTTTGCACATGAGGTGTTTGAAAAATAAACTTCGTTGGATATTCGTCATGGCATTTCAGACAAGTCTGGGCACCTTTCAATGCAAATTCATTACCTTCGGCATCAGTTTCAGCCAAGACCTGAGTACTACCGAGCATCCCGAATAGAAGCAGGATACCTGTTAGCTTTAGTTGTCTCTTACTGGCAGTAATAATTGTTACGCCCCGCATAACTGTTGTTTATTTTTTTACGGCGATAAAATCTGCCTCACCCTGATCAAGCGCGAATGTATGTTCAAATGAAACGTGGTGATAACGATGATTAGTATGATTATCATGCAGGGCAAAACCGACCGGATAGGTTTGCCCGGGCGTGATATTTTTTCTGTGTGGATCTGACGCCGACAGTTTCCGGCTCATGGTTACAGTCCATTTGTCGCCATCAAATTCTGCCCGGACATCTACCAGGGGATTGTCATTCTTATGCCATTTATCCAGGATATAGCCATCAACTGCGACAGGCTCCGCCCCTTGATTAAGCCCTGCCTGCCAGAATTCCATGAATATCCCTTCATTCAATAACTGATCCAGCTCGGCCTGTGGTTTGTAATTCTCACCGCCGCCACTGCGCCCGATTTTTGTACGCGAGCGGGCAAGGTATTTGTTGATCTCCTTGCCTTTCGGCGCGCTAGCCATACCCTTGGCATCATCGTGGCATGTCCCCCAACAGCCGGCCCGTTTGGCTTCCACGACATGGCCATCATCGAACATGATGGTTATTCTGGTATCGAAATCCTTGTCCATTATGGGCTGATCGCCCTGAGGGGTTTCCTTCCATTCAAACCTGATATAAAACTTTTCACCGTCATGGGCGGTTTTGATGATTACCTTGATTGAACCGCTTTTGCCCGGGATGGGATCAGGCTCAAGTTTTTGCCCCGTTAGAATCTTGCTGCCCATATCACTTTCTTCCAGTTTGTGACACTCGATGCAATTCTTTCCTTGTTTGAATTTATCGGCCCCTCTGTGATCGGATTCTGTCAGCAGCCATTCCCAAGAGGCCTGTCCGGGATAGAAGAGGGTAACTTCCTTACCTTTAACGCTGCTCCAATCGAGCGTTAGTGCGCTCGTAGACGAAATCGAAAAAGAAGTAACTATTATCGCCTGTAACAGCTTTCTTGTTATTAATTCACGGGGCTTCATATTCGTATCACTCTCGTCTAGTTTCAAGAATCAATAATTACAATAGAAAATCCTCTTCAGACTGTTCGGCCCCTTTCTCCAGTTCCTTGTGAGCTTCTTCATGGGCTATCGCCTAGTGACAATCAATGCAGGCCTCCCCTTCCTCTATGGCGCTTTCATGCTGACAACGGGCCCCGGGGGTTTGCTGGGATAAATCCATGACGTCCACGCTGTGAGACAGTTTCGGCATTCCCTGGAATCGCTGGCCTCCATTTCTTCCCAAACATACGGCACGTGGCAATCAGCATAGACGGCGCGGACACCTGAATTATTGGAGTAGTGGATCGTATCTTTGTGTTCCTCATAAATATTAGTTTCCATTTAATGGCAGGAGATACAGAAGGCCTCAGTGTTAATCAGTTCCAGAGCCCAGTTAAAAACCGCCCCAGAGCAGAATACCCAGTACAGCGCCGACGATGAGGATCGCCCCCAAAGAATATCGAGAGCTTGGGCGAATCAATGCTGGCCAGGATTTTCTTAACCAACCCATTGGTATTTTTCCTTTTTGTTGTTATGGCCCATCAGGGCATTCCTTTTTTGGCTTGATTAACTTTACTCAATTTTGGTTTGAATCGCTAATACATATAAGCATAAAAAAATCTAAAACACTTGATCTAGATTAATTGAAAAAGTCTCTAAGCCATGCGGAAACGGAGAATTATTGAAGGGCGTGAATCTGGAATTTTATGCTTAATTAAAGCTATGGTGAGTGTAGAGTAAAAAAATTATCTCTGGCGGTTGAGGGTTAAATTTCTAATTCTCAAACACCCATCTCCCCACACCATTTTTAATTCCCATGAGCCTGATTTCTGTCCATGAACTGTGTCAGGTGTCCAAGTTTTCCACCATCAGGGCATTCTTTTCGATAAATTCACGCCGCGGATCGACCTGGTCCCCCATCAGAGTGGTGAATATCTCGTCGGCTGCGACCGCATCCTCGATGCGTACCTGGCTGAGCACACGGGTGCTGGCGTCCATGGTGGTTTCCCAGAGCTGGTCCGGGTTCATTTCACCAAGGCCCTTGTAGCGTTGCACGTGCAGACCCTTGGCCGCCTCTTCCAATAACCAATCAAACGCCTGCTTGATTGAACTGACCACCAAAGATTGTTCCCCGCGGCGAACCCTGGCGCCGACGCCTATGGCCAGTTCCTCACGCAAGGCCATAAGCTCACGGTATTCACGAGAGGCAAAAAATTCCGGGGAAAGGACATTGCTGATCTCGATGCCATGAAAGCTCAGGGTAATCCGACCACCGTATTCATCGCCCTTGCCGGACAAAAAGACCTCGATCTCACACTCCTTGCCGGTACCTTCCTCAACGATCTTGGCCAGCCTGGTAAACCAGGCTTTTACAGCAGCCTCGTCCTTGTATTGCTCCTGCGATAGCACCGGTAGGTCTGCCATGGCGGTAATGATTTCGGGAAGAAAACGTTTTTGCAGGCTCATTTGCGAGAGTCTGGAGGCGATGTAGCGGTCGGCCAGTTGGCGCAGCGCGTCTCCGGAAACGGCATCACCGGTTTCACTCTCGGGGAACAGGGTGGCGTCTTCCAGTGCCAGCTCCAGCAAGTAAAGATCACGTTGGGCCTCATTGCCGAGATAGCGCTCGGTCTTGCCTTTTTTGATCTTGTATAACGGCGGTTGCGCGATGTAGAGAAAGCCACGCTCGATCAGTTCCGGCATTTGCCGATAGAAAAAAGTGAGCAGTAACGTCCGGATATGAGAACCGTCCACGTCCGCATCCGTCATGATAATGATGCGATGGTAACGCAGTTTATTGATATCAAATTCCTCCTTGCCGATGCCACAACCGAGGGCGGTGATCAAGGTGCCCACCTCTACGGATGACAGCATCTTGTCAAAGCGGGCTTTTTCCACGTTGAGTATCTTGCCCTTGAGCGGCAATATTGCCTGGTTTTTTCGGTCCCGCCCCTGTTTAGCTGAACCTCCGGCCGAGTCACCCTCGACCAAAAACAACTCTGATTTTGCCGGATCCTTTTCCTGGCAATCGGCCAGCTTGCCGGGCAGACCGGCAATATCCAGTGCGGTTTTCCGGCGTGTCAGCTCCCGGGCCTTGCGGGCCGCCTCCCTGGCCCGCGCTGCCTCCATGATCTTTTCGCCGATGATCCGCGCGTCGGCTGGATTTTCCAGCAGGAACTCCTGAAGCTTTTCGGCCACAACCGACTCCACGGCCGCCTTAACCTCACTTGAGACCAGCTTGTCCTTGGTCTGCGAGGAAAACTTTGGGTCTGGCACCTTGATCGAAAGCACGGCTGTCAGGCCTTCACGTACATCCTCACCGCTCGGCGATATTTTATGTTTAGCAATAAGTCCTTGATTTTCAAGATAATTATTTAGAGTTCGGGTCAGGGCTGCGCGCAATCCGGCACTGTGGGTGCCGCCGTCTTGCTGCGGGATGTTGTTGGTAAAACAAAAAATGTTTTCCTGGTAGGAGTCATTCCACTGCATCGCCAGCTGGACGGTGATATTGTCCTTGGTCTTGTCTATGGAAATCTCAACCGGGTGCAGCGGGGTCTTGTTGCGATTCAGGTGCTTAACGAAGGCTGCGATCCCGCCCTGATACTCAAAGGTATCTTGTTTGTTACTACGCTCATCTACCAGCTGGATTCGAACTCCGGAATTCAGGAAGGAAAGTTCACGCAGGCGCTTAGCCAATATGTCGTAGTGAAATTCAATATTTCGGAATACCGTCTCGCTGGGCAGAAAATGGATCTCGGTGCCTGTCAGGTCTGAGTCGTTGACCTTTTCAAGCGCGGTCACCGGCTTGCCGTTCTGGTATTCCTGTCGATAACAACCGCCTTCCCGATAGATGGTGAGATACAGGCGATCAGACAGGGCGTTTACGACCGAAACACCAACGCCATGCAGCCCCCCGGACACCTTGTAGGAATTGTCATCAAACTTGCCGCCGGCATGCAAGGTGGTCATGATGACTTCTGCGGCCGAAACGCCTTCTTCTTCGTGCATGCCCACGGGGATACCGCGTCCATCGTCTACCACGGTAATGGACTCGTCTGCGTGAATGGTGACCCGGATATTAGTACAAAAACCTGCCAATGCCTCATCAATGCTGTTATCCACAACTTCAAACACCATGTGGTGCAGACCCGTACCGTCCTCTGTGTCGCCAATGTACATTCCTGGTCTTTTCTTGACGGCATCCAGCCCCTTGAGGACTTTGATCTTGCTGGAATCGTAGTTGCTTTCTTTCTCTGGCATCGATTACTTCTCAGTTTATAAAATCGTTCATTCTACCACCTTTGTCACCTGGCCGCGTTCCACGTGGAACATGGCCATAGCGGTCTGGCCCGGTGCATGGGCCAACGTTTCCGGGTGTGTCGTGGTTATAAACACCTGCATGGCCTGGCCCTGAATTTGCCCGTGAATTACCGCACGGGACTGGTCATCCAGTTCTGCCGTCAGGTCATCCAGTAACAGAATGGGGGGTTGCTCTCTGTGCTCTTGGTATTTGACTGCTTGGGCCAGCGTCAGGGCAATGATGAGTTTTTTTGCCTGGCCGCGCGACAGAATAGCGGCGGCATTTTTTGATTCTTCCAGATAAAAAACCACATCGTCCCGGTGTGGACCATATTGAGTATGTCCGAGGAGGCTGTCCGTTTTGCGATGTTGCTGCAGCTTGTCTTGGTATCGCTCGGCACTCAATTCAGGGCCTGTGTAATCAATCGCTAACTGATTAAAATCTGCAGCAAGGAACGGGTCCAGCGCCTGCTGTAGTTGTTGCAGATATGCTCGGCGACTCGCAAGCAGCGGCTCGGCCGCTGTTGCCATGGCGTTTTCCCAGGGCGTTAACTCTTCCGGTGGCGCTGCTTTTCGTAGCAGTATATTTCGCTGTCGCAGGGCCTGATGATAGTCCTGCCAAGCTTGGATGTAGCCTGGTTCCACGTGGAACAATGACCAGTCCAACCAATGCCGCCGGTCCTTGGGTGACCCAAATAATAGCCTGTGGCTGTCCGGCGTCACCGTGAGAAGTGGCAGATTTCTGGCCTGCTCGGAACGCCGGGTGATCCTTTCACCGTTGTAGCGTATCCGGGTTTGCGATCGTCCTTTTTCTAGCCCGGTGAGAATCCGGATGTCTCTGTTATTAATGCAGACCTCCGCCGATATACTGAGCGTTTCCTGGTTATGCTGGATGACCTCAGTAATTCGGTGAGTACGAAACGAACTCGTGCGGGACAGGATATGAATGGCCTCCAGTATCGCGGTTTTACCGGCGGCGTTTTCCCCAAAAATGATGTTGCAACCGGGGCCACACGCCAAGTTTACTTCTGTCAGGTTTCTTACAGAATTGATGGAAAGCTGTGAAAGCCGCATACCCGGGCCGATCTATAGCCGCATGGGCATCACCACATACCGACAACCAGTCTCTTTATCTGGCAGGATCAGGCAACTCTCGCCCGGGTCCTTGGTAGCAATCAAAACGGAATCGGTCCTTACCGCATTAATGGCATCGAGCAGATAGGTCACATTAAAGCCGATTTCCATTTCAGGCCCCTGGTAATCCACCTCCAGTTCCTCCTCGGCCTCCTCCTGTTCAGGATTATGTGCCAACGCCTGCAAACTGTTATTTTTGAGGATAATCCTTACGCCCCTGTATTTTTCATTGGACAGTATCGAGGCGCGGGTCAGGCTCTGTTTCAAGGCGTTTTTATCGGCCTTCAGTGGTGTGCTGGTCTCTTTCGGCAGTACCTTTTCGTAATCCGGGAACTTGCCATCAATAAGTTTACTGGTGAATTGGATTCCATTCAGCTTGGCCCGGATGTGATTACGGGTTATCTGAATCCGGGCCTTGTCTTCGCTGTGTTCCAGCAGGCGCACCAGTTCAATGACGCCCTTTCTGGGAATAATGATTTGGACTGACTCGCTGATATCGACACTCTGGTCGATTTCCTTCATGGCCAAGCGATGTCCATCTGTTGCAACGGCCCTTAGTGTTTTACCATTGAGTTCGAGCAGAAGGCCGTTGAGATAGTAACGAACATCCTGCTGCGCCATGGCAAACATGGTGTCTTCCATCAGGGATTTGAATACCCCTTGTTCAATTTCAAAATCGACCAGAGGGCTTGCAATCTCGGTTTGTGGAAAATCCTTGGCGGCAAGCATTGCCAGAGTAAAACGGCTTTTACCGGTTTTTAGAACCAAATGATCCTTCTCAATGGAAAAATCCAATTGCGCTGACTCTGGTAGTGCACGACAGATATCGAGCAGCTTTCTACCCGGTACTGTAAATTCACTTATCTCTCCGTTGCTGGCCTCATGACTGGCGATGATTTCCACTTCCATATCAGTCCCAGTCACATTAATTGTATTTTTATCTAATGAAATCAATAAATTAGAGAGTATTGGCAGGGTGTGCCTTCTCTCCACCACGGCATTGGTGGTTTGTAGTAAAGGTAAGATAGTCTCTCGTTTAATAGTAAATTTCATATATATACCTTATTGTTTTTATTATGATATGTTCAAAACAGAACTGTGGATAACTTTAATTTTTATTATAAAAACAATAGCTTAGATTGGCTATCAGGGCTCTCTATAGTATGTAATTAACAACTGAAAAGATTGTGGATAGTTTACTCTAAAATCACACTGCTTGTGTTACTGGCCCGTTTATATACATATTAACCACATTATGTAGTGAGAGTTTTAGTCAGGTTATTGTAGTCCTCCTGAATTTTCTGATCAGACTGGCGCAGTTCATTAATTTTCCGACAGGCATGCAATACTGTGGTGTGATCCCGTCCGCCAAACGCATCACCGATTTCCGGCAGGCTATGCCCAGTCAAGTCCTTAGCCAAGGCCATGGCCAGTTGTCGTGGCCTGGCCACCGAGCGGTTGCGACGTTTTGAGAGTAAATCTGCTAGCCGGATTTTGTAGTATTCAGCAACTGTTTTCTTAATGTTTTCGATTGTGATCTGTTTGTCCTGGATCAGTAGCAGGTCTCTCAGGGCCATTTGCACGAAGTCGAGGGTAATCGCCTGACCGGTCAGATTTGAATGTGCAAACACACGGTTTAATGCACCTTCAAGATCACGCACATTGGAACGAAAACGTTTAGCGATGAAAAAGGCAACCTCATCCGGAAGTGCCTGGTTATTACGCGCTGCTTTTTTATGGAGGATCGCAACCCGGGTTTCCAGCTCAGGGGGCTCGATTGCAACGGTGAGACCCCAGCCGAATCTGGACTTAAGACGCTCCTCCAGGCCATTGACCTCCTTGGGATAGCGATCACAGGTCAATACAATCTGCTGCTGGCCTTCCAAGAGATGATTGAAGGTATGGAAAAACTCTTCCTGGGATCGTTCCTTGCCGGCAAAAAACTGGATATCGTCGATCAACAAGGCGTCGACGCTGCGGTAATGGCGCTTGAAATCATTAATGGCGTTATGTTGCAGGGCTCTGACCATGTCGGCCACAAACCGTTCGGAATTGAGATAGGCAACATTAGCTGTTGGTGTATGGTCCAGAATAGACAGGCCAATGGCGTGCATTAAATGGGTTTTTCCCAACCCAACACCGCCATAAATAAAGAGCGGATTATAGGATTTGCCCGGGTTTTGAGAGGTTTGCAGTGAAGCTGCGCGTGCCAACTGATTGGATTTGCCCTCGACAAAAGATTCAAAAGTAAAATCCCTGTTCAGGTTGTTTGAATGCTTGCTGGTTTTGACCGAGGGCACTTGCGGCCTAACCTCTTCACGGACAGGTTTCTGCGGTTGTCGGGAACTGCTGCCGACCTCCACCTGAACGGACAATAAACCAGCGGCACTATGATTGTTGAGATAGTCCTTAATCAGTGCCAGATACTGATCATTGACCCAATCCATAACAAAGCGGTTGGGTGCCAGCAAGCGTATGGAGCTGTCTCCTTCTATGGCATGTAGTGGCCTGATCCAGGTGTTGAATTGTTGTGGTGTCAGCTCTCCCTCGAGACAATCAAGACAATATTTCCAGGGTGAAACAGCCACAAAAATATACCTCTTTCGCAGTTCGGTAACTCAGGGGAAGGACACAAAGTGTATACCTGTATAGCCAAGTTATCCACAAGCAGATAAAGCACCATCAGAGCGCAGGCTCTTGAGCTTCTGCAAATTGACAATCTTGTTCACGGAACAGTATGATAGCCGCCTTTTATTGGGGTGGAGCCGCGAGCAAAGCCGATCGGATAAATCAATGAAACGTACATACCAGCCAAGTAAACTGAAAAGACAACGCACCCATGGTTTCCGCAGCAGGATGGCAACCAAGGGTGGAAGAGATGTCATTAAGGCGCGCAGGACCAAGGGACGCAAGCGCCTGTCCGTCTAGTGGTGTGCCTGGGCGCCGCAAGAGATTTGCCAAGCAAAGCAGGCTAGACCACCCATTAGAGTTTAAACGAGTTTTTCGCTCCAGCCACCGTTCAGTTGACCGTCTTTTTGTTGCGGTTGCCCGTGTAAATGATAAGGAACAGGCGCGGCTGGGACTGGCAATCTCCAAGAAATGGGTCAAGAAGGCAGTTGTGCGCAACAGACTTAAACGCCAGATCAGGGAAAGTTTCCGGAAACACCAGACACAACTCGCAGGCCTCGATATTGTCGTGATGACCAACAGGGCACCTGGCCAGCCGAGTAATAAACAGATAAGTGAATCACTTCAAAATCACTGGCTAACACTACTCAAGAAATGCGAGCAATCCTCCTCCCAATAATCCGGTTATACCGCTATCTGATCAGTCCGATGTTCGGACCCTGTTGTCGCTTTTATCCAAGCTGTTCTGCCTATGCCGAGGAGGCGATTTCCCGGTATGGTCTGGTAAAAGGCGGCATGATGTCAGTCAAGAGAATTTGTCGTTGCCATCCATATCGTCCTGGTGGCTACGACCCGGTTACCTAGGCAACAGCTGATGGAAAAGACAAGATTAATCCTGGTGGTGGCGTTGAGCCTGGTAATCATGTTGCTCTGGGATGCCTGGCAACGCGATTATGGTTCATTACAAACCATTGAGCAGGTGAGGGACCAGGAACAAACAACAGCCCCGACCATGCCGGCAGACTTGCCGGAGATAGAAGAAGAGGCCTCAGAGCCTGTAATAGCTGTCGAGAACAGGGAGACGGGTGAAACGATTGAGGTGCAGACAGATCTGCTGCGGCTTTTGATCAGCACCAAGGGTGGAACCATTGTGCAGACGGATCTACTGGACTACCCACAATCACTTGACCAGCTGAGTCAACCGGTTCGCTTGTTAAACAACAACAGCTCGCTGGTTTATATTGCCCAGGGCGGTCTGCTGAGCAAGGTTGAGGCGCCGACGCATACCGACACCTTTACTTCCCTGGATTCTGCTTACCAACTGGAACCAGGTCAGGATGTGCTGGAAGTACCATTATTGTGGATGTCGGCCAGTGGCTTACGGGTAAAGAAGATTTACGAATTCCATCGCAATGAATATTTGATCCGCATTAGATATGAGGTGCAGAACAACAGCGACACTGGCTGGGCCGGGCGGGTCTACAATCAACTTCAGCGATCACCCGCACCGGGAGGGGGTCGCGGCATGATCTACACTTACACGGGCGCAATTCTCTCCAGTGAAGAAAACCGCTATGAAAAAATCTCGCTGGACGATATCGCCGAGGAGAAACTGTCACGTTCCATCTCCGGCGGTTGGGCCGCCATGATCCAGCATTACTTTGTCACGGCCCTGGTGCCCGGGATGCCAGATCAGACATACCAGTATTACACCAATTATCTTGATCCTGTGCAGAGCGGGCTTCCGCAAAAGCGATATGTGATTGGCATGTATTCTCCTCAACAAACGATCGCGGCCGGTTACTCTGGGACCTTTTCGGAAAAACTGTACCTTGGTCCCAAGATCCAATCACGGCTGGAAAAGATCGCACCCAATCTTGAACTGACAGTTGATTACGGCATGCTCTGGTTTATCGCAAAACCACTGTTCTGGTGTCTGCAACAGTTTCATAAATACACCAATAACTGGGGCTGGGCGATTATCCTGGTAACGCTCATGCTGAAATTACTTTTTTATTACCTGTCAGCCGCCGGTTACCGATCAATGGCAAATATGCGCAGGGTGCAGCCCCGACTGATGTCCATCAAGGAGCGTTACAAGAATGACCGTGCTCGGTTGAATAAGGCCATGATGGATCTCTATAAGGAAGAAAAGATCAACCCACTGGGTGGCTGTTTTCCAATTCTTGTTCAGATCCCGGTGTTTATTGCGCTCTACTGGGTATTACTGGAAAGCGTTGAATTAAGACAGTCCGGGTTCATCTTTTGGCTGAAGGACCTGTCCACACCGGATCCTTATTTTGTCTTGCCGATAGTCATGGGCATCACCATGTTTATTCAGCAGAAACTCAACCCAGCACCCATGGATCCGGTTCAGGAAAAGGTCATGATGTCCTTGCCGTTCGTCTTTACAGTGTTCTTTGCCTTCTTCCCGTCAGGCCTGGTGCTGTACTGGGTTGTAAATAACATTTTGTCTATAGCCCAACAATGGTTGATCATTCGCAACATCGAGCGTGCCAGCCAGAAGCCGCGTTCCGGGTAAACGTATAGTTATTCGTCTAGGGTGATGCCAGCAGACACCATCGCCGCTATTGCCACACCGCCAGGGAAGGGAGGTATTGGTGTTGTCCGTGTCTCAGGACCCGGTGTCAAGACAATTATTACTAGGCTACTGGGCCAGGCCCTGAAACCCAGAACCGCACATTACACCCCATTTCATGATGCACAAAGCCAGCCCATTGATAACGGCATTGCGATCTTTTTCCCCGGGCCTGCTTCCTATACCGGTGAGGATACCTTGGAGCTCTATGCCCACGGGAGTCGAATTGTCCTTGAAGCTATTGTTGATCGGGTGATCGTGCTTGGCGCAAGGCTGGCGAAGCCGGGGGAATTTACCCAGCGTGCCTTTCTCAATGACAAGATCGATCTGGTACAGGCCGAAGCGGTTGCAGATCTGGTGAATGCCGTGTCCAGCCAGGCAGCCCGTAGCGCGATTCGTTCCCTAGCCGGAGAATTCTCAATGGCGGTCGAGGCCTTGCAAAAAGAGATCATAACAATCCGTACTATGCTTGAGAGTGGTCTTGATTTTCCGGATGAAGACATCGAAACTTTCAATATCGAGGCCCTTAAACAAAGAATAAAGGCCTGTCTTGACTCTTTGAATACCGTTTTTTCGCGGGCCAGGGCCGGATGTGTTCTGGGCGAAGGCATCACGATGGTGATAACGGGCCGTCCCAACACCGGGAAGTCGACACTCTTGAACCGCCTTGCCGGTAATGAAGTCGCGATTGTGACAGATGTACCAGGTACGACCCGGGATTTGATCGAGCGTGACATTCTTATCGAAGGTGTGCCCGTACATATTACTGATACGGCGGGAATCAGATTGACAGATAACCAGGTTGAGATGGAGGGGATCCGGCGGGCCAAGGCAGCAGCTGCCAAGGCAGACGTGATTATAATCCTTGTCGAGGATAGTGAGCCAAAAACCATGGAAGAAACTGGATTGATCGAGGATACTGATGGGAATATTCACCGAATTATTCTTCATAACAAGATCGATCTCAGCGGATCATCGCCCGGCATTGATAAACAAGATGACACGCACATCTGGTTATCCATGAAAACCGGTGCGGGATACGATTTACTGATTAGTCACCTGAAGCAATTCATGGGTGTTCAGGAGTTGCCCGAAGATAGTTATATGGCCAGGCGCCGCCATCTGGATGCCTTGTCCAGGTCAAAAGAAATTCTGCAGAAAGCACTG
>WVYN01000030.1:3478-36162 GCA_011772965.1 Gammaproteobacteria bacterium | reverse complement strand
TGTCTTTGTTTCTCAAGTTCCGCCAGCCGTTTTTGTTCTTCCTCACGTTTTTTCTGTTCCAGCTCTTTCTGCTTTCTGGCCTCGGCCAGTCTTTTTTCCTCTTCTTGGCGTTTCTTTTCCAGTTCCCTGGCTTTTCTTTCTGCGGCCTTTTCCTTCTCTTCCAGTTCCTTCAACCGTTTTTGTTCTGCTGCTTTTTTTTCTGCCTCTATTTTTTTTAATAGCGCCAGCTCTTTTTCCACTTCCTTTTTATCAATACTGACTGCATCGACAATGTTGACGTCATTGCCAGGCGGTAACTGGACAGTTTCGCTTGTGAACTCAAAACTCACCAGCAGCAAAACGACCGCGATGACGTGCAGCAGTACCGCAAAGACCAGGGAACGAGTCCTTAGAAACCAGCCGTCACTCATTCGAGTTACTGCTCCGGAGATTCTGTGATCATGCCAACGCTCGGCACCCCTGCCGATTGCAGCAGTGACATCAGCTGTGCCACACGACCGTAGGGGACAGCCTGGTCACCGCCGACAAGAACGGGAATGCCTGGTTGATATTTCAAAAGTGCGTTGACGCGGTTGAGCAGATCTGCGGCAGCCACTGGCTTGTCCTGGTTCTCACCGTAATTGATGTAATAATTACCAGCAGCGTCAACATTGATAATCACGGGTTCCTTGTCGGTCGCTTCCACTACTTTGGATGGTACTTCCGGCAGGTCTACCTTGATACCCTGTGTCAGCAAGGGGGCCGTAATCATGAAAATGATCAGCAAAACCAACATCACATCAATATAGGGAACAACATTAATCTCTGACATCGGCCTTTTGCGGATACGTTGGCGCATGGGTTACACCTGGCTCTTGTCAGTGGCTGGCATGTCTGTGCAAGATGGAAAGAAACTCTTCCAGGAAGATGTCATAACGATTGATCAGTCGTTCAACATCATTTGAATAGCGGTTATAGGCAATTACAGCGGGGATAGCCGCGAACAGTCCCATGGCAGTCGCGACCAAGGCCTCGGCGATACCAGGAGCAACCATGGCAATGGTTGCCTGCTGGACGTTACCCAGTGCCCGGAAGCTATTCATGATCCCCCAGACGGTACCAAACAAACCGACATAGGGACTGGTTGAACCTACCGTGGCCAGAAAGGATAGATTGGTTTCCAGGTAGTCCACTTCCTTGTTCATGGCAATACGCATTGAACGGTTGACGCTTTCAAGCATGGCATCGGTGTCTTTATTTGCTGCGTTCCTGACCCTGGCAAATTCCTTGAAACCGGCATCAAACAGTTTTTCCATGCCGACCGCACCACCACGTTTCTTGCTGATTCTGTTATACAAGGGTGTCAAATCTTCGGAAGACCAGAATATTTCTTCAAAACGGTCAGCCTCTTTTTTTGCCTTGTTAAGAAGCACCCTTTTACTGAAAATCATGCTCCAGGAAACGACGGAAGCAGCAAGTAAGGAAAGCATAACCAGTTGCACCACCAGGCTGGCATTAGTTATTAAATGAATAAAGGAAAGATCAGTGGTCATGCCTTGAGCTCCGAAAGTATATAGCCTGGTATCGGGATGGATTTCATGCTTTGCTTGTTCATGCATGCGATCCGTACTTCAGCCTCACAAATCAAGATATCGTCCTGATTAAGAATTGACTGGTGCAACAGAATACTGGCCTTGCGAATTTCAGCGATTTTAACATTAACCTTCAGCAGTTCGTTGAAGTAAGCCGGTTTCAAATACTCAATTGTGATCTTGCGCACAGCAAACAGGATTTCTGCTTCATCCATGAGCCTGTCTTGTTCAAAGCCCAGCTCGCGAAGCATCTCTGTACGTGCTCTTTCAAGGAATTTAAGATAATTGGCGTTATAGACAACCCCTCCCGCATCAGTGTCCTCGTAATAGACTCTTACAGGCCATGAGAATTCAGTCATGCTTACAAATAACGATCGAGTAAGGAGTTATTCCTGACTGAAGAGATCAGGTTCAGAGGGCAAATTCTTTGGCAATTGAAAACCGAAGTGTAACCAGGCCTGTTTTGTTGCCATACGCCCCCTTGGAGTACGCATCATAAAACCCTGTTGAATTAAATAAGGTTCTATTACATCTTCTATGGTGTCACGTTGTTCACTGATGGCAGCAGCAATGCTGTCTACACCGACGGGGCCGCCATCAAACTTCTGGATAATCGCCAGAATAAGTTTGCGATCCATCATGTCCAGACCATGAACATCCACATTCAGCATATCCAGTGCCTGTTGCGCAATATTATGAGTGACCTCGCCGTTACCCTTGACTTGGGCATAGTCGCGCACGCGCCTCAGTAAACGGTTGGCGACCCGGGGCGTCCCCCGGGAACGGGCGGCAATTTCACTTGCTCCCTTATCTTCAACCGCCACCTCCAGTATCCGAGATGATCGCCGGACGATGCCGGAAAGCTCTTCTTGGTTGTAAAATTCCAGCCGCTGAACAATGCCAAAGCGATCCCGCAAGGGTGATGTAAGCAATCCGGCACGTGTAGTTGCTCCTACCAGCGTGAAGGGTGGAACATCCAGCTTTATGGCACGTGCGGCTGGTCCCTCACCAATCACAATATCAATCTGGAAATCTTCCATGGCAGGGTACAGGACTTCTTCGACGATCGGGCTCAGACGATGTATCTCGTCGATGAAGAGTACATCGTGTGGCTCCAGGTTAGTTAACAATGCCGCCAGGTCGCCGGGGCGTTCCAGCACCGGGCCAGATGTCTGACGCATTCCCACGTCCATTTCATTGGCAATAATGTGTGCCAGGGTGGTCTTGCCAAGTCCGGGTGGACCAAAGATCAGCACATGGTCCAGTGATTCCTTGCGCTGGCGGGCAGCACTGATGAATATTTCCATCTGCTCATGAACCCCGGTCTGGCCAACATAGTCAGCCAGTTTTCTGGGCCTGAGGGAATGCTCATATGTTTGTTCCTCGCTGCCGCTTTCAGGAGAGATTACCGGGCTCGTATCGCTCATTGGTTGTTTCGCTTTCCTGTATTAACGTTGCTGATTCCAAACCGGGTTAATGGCGCTGATGCTAGCTACCAGATCTGGTGAAAAATAGGCGAGATAATGACATTGTTCTGATTTTAACACAGGTGCTCAGTTACTCACCGAAGCCTTCAGGGCCTGACGGATGATCTCTTCACTGCCCATCCGTTCCCCGGCTACCGCATGAACATAACGACTGGCCTCTTGGGGCTTATAACCAAGAGCTATCAGGGCGCTTACAGCATCATCGACGGCATGGTTTTTAGCAGGCATGACCGGCAGGTTTTTTTCACCTGTTTCCACTGATCTTAATTCAGTCAGACGGTCACGCATTTCTATAATGAGTCGTTCAGCCGTTTTTTTGCCGACACCCGGCAGTCGAGTCAGGCGAGCACTGTCACCGTGACGGATGCAATCGGCAAAATCTTCTGCCTCGATACCGGAAAGTATGGTCAAGGCCATTTTGGCACCGACACCATTGACCTTGAGCAGATGCCGGAATAGTGACCGTTCTTCTTCGGTGGCGAACCCGAATAGGAGATGAGCATCATCCCGGACAGCAAGATGCGTATAGAGAAATACTTCCTCGCCAATGTCGGCCAGTTGATAGAAGGTGCTCATGGGAGCCTCCACTTCATAACCGATACCCTGCACATCTATCATCAGGAACGGAGGCGTTTTGCTCACCAGCTTGCCGTGCAAATGGCCAATCATTTCAAACGGCCTTGCCTGAAGCTCTCGGCCAGTGAAATATGTGACAGGGTTTCACGTGAATGACCGTGGCAGATAGCAATGGCCAGTGCATCGGCGGCATCGCTTTGTGGTATTTTCTCCAGACACAACAAAACCCTGACCATGTGCTGGACCTGTTCCTTGGCAGCATGACCTTTCCCGACGGTCGCCTGTTTCACCTGATTGGCGGTGTATTCATAAACATTAAGTCCTTTCATCGCGCAGGCGGTAATTGCGGTGCCCCGTGCCTGTCCGAGTTTAAGTGCAGATTCGGCATTACGATGGACAAACACCTTTTCAATGGCCATCTCGTCCGGATTATACCGATCGATGATCTCTGTCAGCTGAATGAAGATGCTGTGAAGTTTATCCGCCAGATTGATGTGGTTCAGGTGCAGATGACCATGCGCAATATGTTTCGAATGGTTGCCCTCGATATCTATGATACCGTAGCCGGTGTAGTTTGATCCGGGATCAATCCCGAGGATACGTGTCATCAGGTCCGCTCACTCTGTGGCAGGCGATTAATATCATCTTACTGTAGTCCAGCAAGCACATCTTCCGGGATATCGGCGTTTGAGTAAACCTTTTGCACATCGTCCAGGTCTTCAAGCATGTCCAACAGATGAATCATGATCTGGGCAGCTTCGATATCCAGTGTCAAATTGGTTGAGGCCTGCATGGTAATCTCCGCTGTTTCGGGTGAATGGCTCCCTTTCACAAGTTTTTCCTTGATGTCCATAAACTCATCAGGCGAGGTAATAACATCGATTGAACCATCGTCATTGGTGATGATGTCCTCGGCGCCCGCCTCCAAAGCAGCCTCCATGAGGGCGTCTTCGTCCGTGCCAACGGGATAAGATATCAGTCCCACCTTATTGAAGAGGTAGGCAACTGAACCGTCAGTCCCGAGGTTACCACCGCATTTACTGAAGGCATGACGTACTTCAGCCACGGTGCGGTTACGGTTGTCCGTCATGCAATCAACCATCACTGCTATGCCGCCGGGTCCATAGCCCTCGTAACGTACTTCCTCGACATTATCTCCACCCGCTTCACCGCTGCCGCGTTTGATGGCACGTTCAACCGTATCCTTGGTCATGTTGTTTGACAGCGCATTATCAATGGCGGCCCGCAGACGCGGATTGGCATCCGGATCGCTACCGCCCAGCCTGGCCGAAACGGTAATCTCACGAATCAGTTTGGTGAAGAGTTTGCCGCGCTTGGCGTCCTGCCTGTTTTTCCGATGCTGGATATTTGCCCATTTACTGTGGCCAGCCATAGAGTTGTTCTCTGGGTTTTAAAAATGCGCGGATTCTATCATTTGTACAGATTGCCCCCAAGATGAAGGGTTAATGCGAAAACCGGCCTTCTTTAAGAAATTGCAGGTATTGCCGGGCAACCTGGCGGGATAACAACAGGCCAAAGTGACTGACTGGTAATTCAATATAGTCAGTCATACCGGCCAGGCGGGCTTCGCTCAGCAGCACAGTGCCATCTCCCCGTCTCGATCGTTTTGATACCAGACACCCTAGTCCAAGTCGTTACGTGCCGGCAATGACGCCCAGTTTCTGGCAGCCTTCCCAGGACGGCACGTCACCGGCCAAGCCTTGGTCGATGCTCTTGCCGAGGCTAAGCCGCCCCAACCGATTTCGGCCTAAGCTGAATGCCGAACTACTGGGATTGTGTGGTGTACCCAGGGTAATGCTGCGGCCAGGGATGGTTTCTGGGGAGCGATAAAAAAAGTGCCGCAGCACTAAGCCGCCCAGACTGTGACAGATAAAGTTGATCTCAGGACCGCTTAGTCGATCGCAATAGTCTGCCAATGCATCGGCATTCTCTACGGGTATTTGACTGTGACTTGGGTATGAAAACCGCTGAATGGTGTACCCTGCCGCAGACGGTCGCTTGCCGAGCAGCCACATTTCCATGCCATTGGTCCAGAGGCCATGGATGAGAACAATGGCAGGTTGGTTCAAACCTGCTCAGGCATCAGTGGCGAGCGCCAGCGCATCCTGTTTGGTGAAATCCAGCAGGCGTTGAATGGCAATACGGGCTTTTTTACTCATGGCGGGATCGACATGGATTTCGTTGTTACCGGTCAACAGTACCTGCTCCAGTTTACGCAGGCTGTTCATGGCCATCCAGGGGCAGTGGGCACAGCTCTTGCAGGTAGCCCCGCGTCCGCTGGTTGGTGCTTCCAGCAGAACCTTGTCAGGTGCGGCTTCCTGCATCTTGTGAAAGATGCCCTTGTCCGTCGCCACGATAAATTTCTGTGCAGGATGGGTTTTGGCCGCCTTGATGATCGCCGTCGTAGAGCCCACGACATCGGCTTGTTCAACCACCGATGCGGGCGACTCCGGGTGTACCAGCACAATGGCATCCGGGTGTTGCTCTCGCAACTCCCTTAATTCAGCACCCTTGAATTCCTCATGGACAATGCAGGCGCCCTGCCAGAGCAACATATCTGCACCGGTCTGGTCCTGAACATACTGCCCCAGATATTTGTCCGGCGCCCAGATGATCTTTTTGCCGTTCGCATGCAGATAACGGACGATGTCCAGGGCGCTACCGGATGTTACAACCCAGTCGGCTCGAGCCTTGACTTTGGCACTGGTATTGGCATAGACCACCACAACCCGGTCAGGGTGCTCGTCACAAAAAGCACTGAAGGCATCCGCAGGACAGCCAATATCCAGCGAGCAATTGGCCTCGAGATCTGGCATTAATACCCGCTTTTCCGGGTTCAGGATTTTGGCTGTCTCGCCCATGAACTTGACCCCGCAAACTACCAGGGTATCGGCATCAGACTCATGCCCGAAGCGGGCCATGTCCAGCGAGTCAGAGACATAACCACCGGTCGCATCGGCCAGGATCTGCAAATCCGGATCAGTATAATAGTGAGCAACAATGACTGCGTTTTGTTGTTTTAAAAGCGTCTTGATCCGTGATGAGATCATCTTACGCTCGTCATCATCCAAGACCTCGCAAACGGTGTCCGGGATGTCCTCACGCCTCAGCATATAGGGATTTTGTTGATCGTCGATTTCTAACAGCGTCTCATTGTCCATCATTTCACAAACTCCACATGCCCGGGCGTCTTGACGGCATAGAGGCGGGCCGGTCGATGATTGCCGTTACGTCGGTATTCGCCAGTTTCCTTGATGCAGTCGTGTGCCATGACACGTTTTCGAAAATTTCGCTTATCCAGTTTCTCACCCAGGATGCATTCATAAACCTGCTGCAATTCACCCAGGGTGAAACAGGCCGGCATGAATTGTAGTGCTATGGTCGAGTAATTCAGTTTGGCGGCCAGCCGCTGATGCGCCATGCTGACGATCTGTTTGTGGTCGAAGGCCAGCGGCGGCAGGCTATCGAGTTGAAACCAGCCCACCTGTCGGGCATCACTGGCAGCCTTGATTTGCCCGGTCCGGTCTGGCGGTACCAGCGCATAATAGGCCACCGAGATTACTCGCTCCCGGGGATCTCTATCGGGCTTGCCGAAGGTATACAACTGTTCCAGGTAAATGCCGGTCATGCCCGTCTCTTCGGCCAGCTCCCTGAGGGCGCAGGTCTCAAGGTCCTCGTTGATCTCCACAAAGCCACCCGGCAGGGCCCACTGGTCCTGGAAAGGTTCACCCCTGCGCTGGACCAACAGCAATTCCAGCCGCTGTTCGTGGATGGTGAAAATCACAACATCCGTGGTCACGGCGGGGTGTGGATATTTGTAGTAATAACTCATGCCTGTCTAACCTTAGTGTAATAATTACACTGTATCTTAGTGTAAAAATTACACTTATACAAGTAAAAAATAAATGTATCTCTGAAAAGTAAGTAATTACTCTGGGTTATCTTTTTTATTCAAGCGTATTCCCAGCTCACGTAATTGCCGTGGGTTGGCTGGTGATGGTGCCGCTGTGAGTGGGCAAGTCGCAGTCTGGGTCTTGGGGAAAGCGATGACGTCGCGAATGGAATCAACACCAGCCATGAGCATGACCAAGCGGTCGAGACCAAAGGCAATTCCGCCATGTGGCGGGCAGCCGTAGTCCAACGCAGTCAGCAGGAAACCAAATTTCTCCTCGGCCTCTTCGGCATTGATGCCAAGCAGGCTGAGCACAGCCAGTTGCATATCGCGCTTGTGGATACGGATGGAACCCCCACCGAGTTCGACGCCATTCAATACCAGGTCATAGGCACGGGACAGGCACTGCGCAGGTTCCGATTGTATCTCTGCCGGGTCTTCGGCTCGGGGTGCGGTGAAGGGGTGGTGCAGCGAGTCCCAACATTTTTCATCTTCGTCGTATTCGAACATCGGGAAGTCGATGATCCACAAAGGACGCCACTCACTGTGCAGCAGGCCGAGATCCACGGCCAGGCGGTTACGCAAGGAACCCAGTGCATCGTTGACAATCTGGTTCTTGTCGGCGCCGAAAAAGATCAGGTCGCCGTTTTTTGTTCCCGTGCGTTCCAGTATGTTCTGGATCACCTCGTCCGGCAGAAACTTTAGGATAGGTGACTGCAAGCCCTCACGGCCTCTACCGAGGTCATTGACTTTAATATAGGCCAGGCCCTTGGCACCGTAATTGCCGACAAAGTCCGTGTAGTCATCGATTTCCTTGCGGGACAACTTGCCGCCATCGGGCACATTGAGTGCGGCGACCCGGCCGTTTTCCATTTTTGCCGGGCTGGCAAAGACCTTGAACTCGACATCTTGCATCAGATCCGAAACATCGGTCAGTTCCAGCAGATTGCGCAAGTCCGGCCGATCGGTGCCGAACCGTTGCAGGGCCTCTGCATAGGTCATGCGCGGGAATGGTGTGGGTAAGTCAACGCTGATCCCCTCACGGAACAGGGTTATCATCATCTCTTCCATGATCATCATGATTCCTTCCTCGTCCATAAAGGAGGTCTCGATATCGAGCTGGGTGAATTCCGGTTGCCGATCAGCGCGCAAGTCTTCATCCCGAAAACAACGAACGATCTGGTAATAGCGATCCATGCCGGACATCATTAGGATTTGTTTGAACAATTGTGGTGACTGCGGCAGGGCAAAGAAGTTACCGGGTTGTGTACGGCTTGGTACTAGGTAATCCCGGGCGCCTTCCGGCGTGGCCTTGGTCAGCATCGGTGTTTCAATTTCCAGGAAACCCTTGTCGCCAAGATAATCTCGCATGATGCCGGCAACCTTTGCCCGCAGGCGCAAGTTGGCCAGCATCTCGGGACGTCGCAGGTCAATGTAGCGGTAACGCAGCCGGGTATCGTCTGCAACATGCTCATCATCCAGCTGAAAGGGCGGGGTTTTGGCACGATTTGAGATCTGGATCTCGTGGCCAAGCACTTCGACCTCGCCAGTGGCCAGGTCTTTGTTCACGGTGCCTTCGGGACGCCGTCTGACCTTGCCGTTGATACGCAGGACAAATTCGTTACGGACGGAGTCAGCGATCGCAAAAGGTTCCGGACGGTCCGGATCGAAGACAATCTGGGCTACACCGTAGCGATCACGCAAATCGATGAAGATTACACCACCATGGTCCCTACGCCGTTGAACCCAGCCGCAGAGTTCAACCTGGTTGTCGAGATGGGAAGTATTGAGTTGTCCGCAATAATGTGTGCGCATGGCCTGCCTCGCTTGGCGAGCTAGTCTCCTGCCGGAACAAAAGGCGGCATATTACGAGCCAGCCGTAGTTTGCGCAAGCTTATCCTTGGCTTCTGGATTGATGACAACGCCCATGGAAATGATGTATTTGAAGGCTTCTTCCATGGTCATGTCGAGTTCAGTCACACTTTCTTCCGGATACATGACGATGAAACCGGAGGTCGGATTGGGTGTGGTGGGCACGAAAACGGAGACCAGGTTACGGCCGGATTTTTCACAGGCCTTTTCCAGACCCTTGTTGGATAGGAAGCCGAGGCACCAGACGTCTTCTTTCGGGTATTCCACCAGCACCACCTTGCGGAAGGGCCGGCTATCTGAACCAAAAAAGGTTTCCAGTACCTGCTTGACACTGGTGTAGATTGTTCGGACCAGAGGAATGCGTCCGAGGATCGATTCCCAGAAATTCACCATTCGCCGGCCAAACAGATTGGCCGCAAACATACCGGTAACGAGGAGAATAAAGATACCAACAATGATTCCAAAACCGGGAATAGAGAAGCCTAATACCGTTTCCGGACGAAACTCCGGTGGAATCAGTAGGATGGTCCTGTTCAAGAGATTGATCAAAAGCCGGATAACGAACACGGTCGCGGCCAGTGGCAACCACACCAGCAAGCCGGCGATGAGGTATTTACGCAAGTTATGCATCATGACTTTTCAACTTTCGTGGTTTTTTCAGTGGATTTTTCCTTGCTGGTGGTCGCAGCGGTATTATCAGTGCCTGTTTTTGTGTCAGTACTGCTCCCGCTTTTCGCGGTTTCGGCAGGCTGGGCGGATTTGACATCGGCTTTATCCTTTGAATCCTTGGTTTGGGGCTTGTCCTTGAAATCTGTTACGTACCAGCCGTTGCCCTTAAGATGGAAGGCGGCCGCGGATACCAGCTTTTGCAATGCCGGCTTATCGCAGGAGGGGCATTGGGTTAATGGCTCGTCACTGACTTTCTGGATTTTTTCCAGTCGTACACCGCAACTGGCGCATTGATATTCGTAGATTGGCACAGCAAACCCTCAGTTCTTGGGAATGGCGGAGAAAATAGGGGCGACTGAAGATAAAATCAAGCATTTATGGGTCAAAACCCTCCCCGGTGACAGGAAAATCCGGACTCAGGTGAGCGGAGGTTGCCATATTGGAAATCTTCGGTATCATCGCCGCTTTATTTTTGGCGGCCGCCAGAACACTGAAAATGGGTCGTTAGCTCAGTTGGTAGAGCAGCTGGCTTTTAACCAGTTGGTCGAAGGTTCGAATCCTTCACGACCCACCATTCATTTCCTGGTTTTCTAGCGCAGTTCCTTTACCGCTTCGTCGCTTTCGCCCAGGTTATCAACCCAACTGATCTTAAGCATGTCACCCGCCTTTGCGCCGCTGAACACAAACGAGAGATAGGGATTGGCAGATACCGCCCGGCTCCAGTCGCAATCGAGCACTACAGTCTCCCCATGTTTAACCGTCAGCCTCTCAATGTAATGTGCCGGTATCAGCTGTTCTTTTTCTGCATCAAATTCATAACCTGTATGCATTGGATGGCGGACGATCATCCTGACCGTGGCCTGATCATCTCGCAGACTGGTCCTGACCTTGATAGAAGAACCCATCAACCGCAGCCCCCTGCAATCACCTCGACAAATTTACGTACTGAATACAATTGATCATCCGCGCGAACGACTGCGATGATATCGGAAGATTCGCCCATTTTGATACGTGTTTCGATAAAACCTTGGCATACAGGATGTAGCTTGAAATTGGCGATCAGCGGGTTCGGATTTTTCTCAACCAGGATGGTGATGGAATGAACATTAGGTAATCCGGATTTGATGGCTAGTGGGACAACAGCACCGTTTTCGATTACGTCATTAACATCGATCGTGAGCTTGTCGCTGGTCTTGATCGTCTCCCCGGGGAAAAATTCGGAGAGTGCGGCATCCAGGTTATCGGCAGCAAAGGCAGGACTGCGATCACGGCCGAAGGCTTTTAGAGGCGCCAGCAACTGTATTAAACCACTGCCCAGTATTCCCAGGATTAGGACACTGCGATTGACAAACTGGCGTCTGAATTTATTCATAATTTTTACAGTTTAAGATCTTTCTGGATCGACAGCTCATATTCCAGCTGGGTCAGCCGTGCCTCGATCCGTTCAGCTTGGTAATAGTCCGGTGAGTGCTGATGTTGTGCATACTTGAGTCGTTCAATCGCCAGTTGAGTATCGCCAATGATGTAATAGTATTCCGCTTTTGCTATTCCGGCCTCAATTGGTGAGCCGGCCAAAGCCTCCGCCTGTGATAACAGATCATAATAAAGCAGGTCATTCGCATATTCCCGGTTAGAACCTCGTAGCACCTCTCGGGCTGCCGCCGCATTGCCTGCATCCAGGTAAGCGCGAGTGAGGCCCAGCACTACCGGCCGGTAATTGGGATATAACTTATCTGTCTTTTCATATATTGCAACGGCTCTCTGGAAGTTTCTCTGTGCCGAAGCCAGTTTTGCAGCCGCGATCAGGTAGGCAGAGTTTTCCGCTGATTGCGACAGCAGATATTCGAGTTGGATCGCAGCCTGCTCAAAACGATTGGCCTGGGTGAGGGCGATGACATAACCATAACGGGCGGATTCCATATCCGGATAGCCGGAACCTTGAAGTTTCTCTTCAAAAAACATGATTGCCTCACCAGGATCCTGAAATGAAACGGCCGTAAGTTTAGCGCGCACAAGTTTGAAGGTGATACTGTCTTTATGATGTTGTGTTTCATATTGTGCTGCTCTGGCCTTGGTATCAGCCACGCGGTTTGTCGTTAGCGGGTGGGTCTGCAGATATTCCGGTGCGGCACCCCGATACCGGGATGCCTCCAGCAGCCGCTCGAAAAATGACGACATCCCCTCAGGATCAAACTCTGATCTTGCCAGTAATTGCATACCGACCCGATCGGCCTCTTCTTCATTACTGCGGGTAAAATTAATCTGGTATTGGGTACTGGCTCCGCCGATGATGGTCAATGCGGCCTGTGCTGCGGCCGGATTGACGATAGCCAGTAACACTGCGCCGAGCAGGGCTGCGGCGGTGGGCGCGCTCAGTTTGCTGGCCGCCTCATAGGTGCGTGCCATGTGGCGCTGGGTAACATGGGCAATTTCATGGGCCAGCACCCCGGCCAGTTCACTTTCACTTTGGGCATTGATAATCACGCCGCTATTAACTCCTACCACACCACCGGGCGCTGCAAAGGCGTTAATTGCCGGATCCTGTATTACGAAAAACACAAAGGGCAGACGGTTGTCGTCGCTATTGGCGACCAGTCGATAGCCGATGGATTGAATATAGGATTCAACTTCCGGGTCATCGACCATTGTAGCGTATCGCCTGACCTCACGCATGACGGCTTGGCCCAGGCGGCGCTCAACTTCAGGAGAAATCACTCCGCCAGAAGGATCACCGATTTCAGGCAGGTTTTGCTCGTTGGCCGCAGCGGGAGGACTGATGGCAAACACCAATATTGCCAGCAGCAAGGTATGAATTATATTCACTGTTCTGGTTTCGTCATGCGTTAACAGATATATTGAGTTGCCGCCCCGGGTACAAGTTCCTCGGCGCAGCCTGTTCAGAAAATTATCTTGTAATGAAGGCTGTATGAATAGCGGGCGTATCCTGCGATTTTACAGCAGTCATCGTGTTCCTTGAATCATATTACATGGGGAGTATTACATGGGTGAGAGCGGTAATGCCTTTTACGCACAATCCGGCGGTGTCACCGCGGTCATCAATGCCACGGCCTGCGGGCTACTGGAAACGGCCCGTCAGAATGGTGATCGTATCGGCAAGGTCTATGCCGGTCGCAACGGTATCATTGGTGCATTATCCGAGGACCTGATTGACACCAGCCAGGAATCGGATGCGGACATTGCCGCGCTCAGACATACACCATCCGGCGCATTCGGCTCCTGTCGCTACAAGTTGAAAGGACTTGAAGAGAGCAAGGCACAATATGCACGTCTAATCGAAGTGTTCAAGGCACACAACATCCGTTACTTTTTCTATAATGGCGGTGGCGATTCTGCAGACACCTGTCACAAGGTATCGCAACTCTCGGGCCGGATGGGATTCCCGATCCAGGCCATTCATATTCCCAAGACGGTTGATAACGATCTGCCGATTACTGATACCTGCCCCGGCTTTGGCTCGGTCGCCAAGTATATTGCCATTTCGACCCGCGAGGCCTCTTACGATGTCCGCTCCATGGCCCGTACTTCCACCAAGGTATTTGTGGTCGAGGTTATGGGCCGCCATGCCGGCTGGATTGCAGCGGCCGGCGGGCTGGCTGCGGACAATCATAACGACATACCGGTTGTGATCCTGTTTCCCGAGATTCAATTCAATGAGGATGCATTCCTTTCAAGGGTCAAAGCCAATGTTGAAAAGTACGAATACTGTACTGTGGTCGTCTCGGAAGGCGCCAAGTGGCCGGACGGAAAGTTCCTGGCAGAACAGGGCACAAGGGATGCCTTTGGCCACGCCCAGCTGGGTGGTGCAGCGCCGGTGGTGGCCAACATGATCAAGGACGCCCTGGGCTATAAATACCATTGGGCTGTGGCGGATTACCTGCAGCGTTCCGCGCGTCACATTGCTTCCAGGACCGATGTCGACCAGGCCTATGCCCTGGGCAAGGCGGCCGTGGAAATGGCGCTTGCTGGCGAGAATGCGATCATGCCAACTATCGTTCGTAAGTCAGATTCGCCTTACACATGGGAAATTGGCAAGGCGGCCCTCGAAGATGTAGCCAATGTTGAGAAGAAAATGCCAAAGTCATTTATCAGCAAGGACGGCTTCGGGATCACTGACGATTGCCGCCGCTATCTCAGCCCGCTCATCAGTGGCGAGGATTACCCACCGTATGAAAATGGTATGCCGGTTTACGTCACGCTTAAAAACCAAGTGGTTAAGAAAAAACTGAAAGACGAATTTAAAATATGATCAGTCAGTAAATAAAAAAAGCCGCCCTTGGGCGGCTTTTTTTATTACAAGTGGTAACGGATTAAAGTAGCGGCGCAATCACTAGGCTGACGATTGCCATGACATTGATCAGGATGTTCATGGAAGGACCGGAGGTATCCTTGAGGGGGTCACCCACGGTATCACCGACCACGGCAGCCTTGTGCACATCGGAACCTTTACCACCAAGGTTGCCCTTCTCGACAAACTTCTTGGCGTTGTCCCAGGCGCCACCAGCGTTGGCCATCATCAGGGCCATCATGACACAGCAGATCAAGGCACCGCCCAACAGCCCGCCAAGGGCCTCGGCACCGAGGCCGAAACCGACTACGACCGGTGCCAGTACCGCCAGGGCCCCCGGCAGGATCATCCGCTTCAGCGCGGCACGGGTAGCGATGTCCACGCACCGGGCAGTATCCGGTTTGCCGGTACCTTCCAATAGGCCGGGGATTTCACGGAACTGGCGACGAATCTCATGAATCATTTCAAAGGCCGCATCCCCCACGGCGGTCATGGTGATCGAGCTGACCAAGAACGGGAAGATCCCGCCCAGGAACATGCCGGCCAGAACCAGTGGGTTATTAATCAGTAATTCAAAGTCCGGGTTGTGCAGGGAAACGGTTTCAATAAAAGCACTGATGATTGCCAGGGCCGCAAGGGCCGCGGCGCCAATCGCAAACCCTTTACCGATAGCGGCTGTGGTGTTACCCAGTTCATCCAGGGAGTCAGTGATATCACGTGTGTCTTTGCCCAGTTGTGCCATCTCGGCAATACCGCCGGCGTTATCAGCCACCGGTCCATAGGCATCAATGGCCATGGTAATGCCCACGGTACCCAGCATGCCTACTGCGGCAATGCCCACGCCGTAGAGGCCGGCAAAGTGACTGGCGAAATAGATGATGGCGCAGATGGTAAGCACCGGGATGGCAACGGACTGCATGCCTGTCGCCAGACCACCGATAATCACAGTGGCTGGACCAGTCTCACCGTCTTTCGCAATCTTGCGTACCGGGGCACCGCCCGTGTAGTACTCGGTCACGAGACCGACGATGATGCCGCCAATAGCGCCTACCAGCACGGCGGCCCAAACATTTGCGATTGCCCCAGATTGTGTCACCACGAAGTAGGCCGAAATAATAAACAGTACCGAAGCGCCCATAGTGCCAAAACGCAAGGCGACGTCGGGGCTCTTGCTGGAAAATATTTTTACGGTGAGGATGCCCAACAAGGAACAAATGATGCCTGCAGAGGCCAGGGCCAGCGGCATGAACATCAGGGTTTGCTGGTTATTGGCCAGGTTCATGATCTCTTCGGCGTGCATGGTCGATGCGATTGCCAGGGTGGCAATCATGGCACCGCAATAGGATTCAAAAATGTCAGAGCCCATGCCAGCCACGTCGCCGACGTTGTCACCGACGTTGTCGGCAATTACGCCCGGGTTGCGGGGATCGTCTTCTGGGATACCGGCCTCGACCTTGCCCACCAGGTCAGCACCAACATCAGCACTCTTGGTAAAGATGCCGCCGCCGACACGGGAGAACAGGGCCACGGAGGATGCTCCCATGCCGAAACCGTGGATCACATGTGCGGTCTGCGGGTCGCCGCCAAACAGTAAATAGAGAAAGCCCAGTCCCAACAGCCCCATAGCGGCCACGGTCAGGCCCATAATGGAACCACCAAAGAAGGCAACGGTGAGTGCTTCGGGGGCACCCTGTTTGTTGGCAGCTACTGTGGTACGCACATTGGCTTTTGTGGCAGTGTACATGCCAATGAAGCCGGCCGTGGCAGAACAGACTGCACCAATGAAGAAAGCCAGGGCACTGCGCCAGCCCAGCTCGGAGAAGTACAGAGCGATGATGCAAATCAGGCAAAAGATCGCCAGGCGCAGGTACTCGCTTTTCATGAATACCATGGCGCCCAGGTGAATCTGGTTCGATATCTCGGTGACAGGTCCTTCGCCGGCAGGCGTGGACTTGACCTTTAAATACACCAGGAACGCGGCAAACAGGCCAAAGATGCCCAGACCTATGGGCAGGAAGGCTATAGAAGACATAGGAAACCCCTTAGAAATACATTAATAATAAGATTGTTATTTTCCCCGGTCGGGCAATCCTGTGCCCACAAAACCCGCAAGTTATACCTAACCCCGGTCAGGCTGTAAAGCTGCTACGTGGCCCAGGACCAGTGATCCGGGTAATCGCGATTAAAAAAGCAGCTTGCTTCTGTAAAATAGGAACCATCAAGGAATAACGGGTTATTGATGAATATACTCATTTCAATGAGCTTTATGTTGCTGTTCGCTGCGATGGAACCGCAAAGTGTTGCCCGGGAAGACTATTTTCGCAAGGAATGTGAAGCCGGGATCCGGCAGGCCTGTGAAAAACTGGAGGTCCTGATGTCTAGCAAGGTTGTGGGTGAAAGATTAACGGCCCGATCAGCGGAATTCTGGAAGGAAGTGAATACGCAGGCCTTGATGCTGGACGAGAAACGCCCGAATCTGGGAGCTGCCTATCCTCTGGTAATGCGTGATTTCATCGCCTTGGAACAGGCTGCGGGTGCCCCGGTACAACTGGATGAATCGCGATTGCCGCTTTGCGCCACCCACTACCACAATTACTGGATTAACCGGAAGCTCTGGTACCCTTCTACTGAAGAAGGCAATCCTGACTGGCCGTCGATCTATGAATTCATTGTCGATCACTATTACGGATTCTGCCTGAAGAACTGATTCAGCAACGTGCTTGTCTCAAAAATTGGCAGTCCCATTACCCCGGAATAGCTTCCCTCAAGACGCTCAATAAAAATCGCAGCACGTCCCTGGATTGCATAACCTCCTGCCTTGCCCAACGGTTCATCCGTTTCACAATAGTTGACAATCTCATTTACACTTAATGGCTTGAAAGAGACATGACTGATACTGGTTTTTACCAGCTGCCGATCTCCTTTTACAATGGCAACAGCGGAATATACTTCATGTCTTCGACCTGATAACTCTCTTAACATTGCTGCGGCATGTTCCGGTGTAACAGCCTTACCGAGTATAGTGTCATCGAGTACCACACTGGTATCGGCGCCAATTACCAGGCCATCGTCATTGCCTGGTTCCAATGAATTGAATCCGTAACGGGCCTTTTCCAGAGCTAGGCGTTTGACATATTCATGGGGATGTTCATCACCGTTCCAGTGTTCATTGATCTCACCGTCGATGATTTCAAACTCGATACCCATTTGCATGAGCAGTTCCTGCCGGCGCGGGGATTTTGAAGCAAGATAGATATTCATACCTTTGATTTACATGGATGACTCAGAAATGTATTTCTTGCTATTGTAACTTTTGGCCAGTCATTGGTTACGTATTCATCGGTTTTATCAGGAAGTGATCTTTTTTATCGTTTTAGTTTAATAATGGATCGTCCGGTACTGACGTGGTGTTACCATGTAGATATTCCACGGCAACTTCGTTGCCAAACTGCCTTTTAAATGCCTCGGTGGCAGTGGTGACAGTTATGGCAACAATAATTCCTGTAAACATTATGCCAGCCAGAGCAATGATGATTGAAAGTGATTTTGCGGTATTCTTTTTTGGCCGGATGTCACCATAGCCCACGGTTAACGCCGTTATGAAAGACCAGTAAAACGAATCGAATTTACTCCAGCCTTCCATTCGACCTACAATCTGCCCCAGTATAACAATCAGAACAATAAAGAAGAGCAGTAATGGTAATACCAGCAAAATTACTGCCAGGAACAAATCGATAAATGTTAGTGTAAATTCCATGATCTACTCACCAGATGTTTTGAGCCATTAAACCGTATGATATCAAGACTCACCTAAATAATGTCATCTTTTGACTTCTCCTCACAGAGACATCCGGATGGTTTTTTATGAGTGAAATAAGCTTTAACCCAAGCCCCTTTTTCTGAAATTCATCTGAAACAATGACACCAAATATCAGTGCTTTGAATATATAATTGGTAAGTACCCGGACAAACTCTTGCAGGTTGCTTTGCTTGTCAATCAGGCCGATACAAATTTGTGATCCTTCGATGCCTGACCTGTTTCTTCAAGTGTACGGTCTTTTGACCACTATGCGCATTGATGGAGTGCATGTAAATCTTTTCCCTGCGCATCATGTTTAATGTGTATATGACATTCAAATGCATTTCTCTCAACGGAGGCGTATCCCGCACAGTAATTCAGCACCTTACTCCACAGTCGTTAGGACCGTTTGAATCATATTGATTTTGGCTACGTATTTAAAAATACATATTTTTCAATGATATACGAGAGAAAGCAAGTTTAGTGTGAGAGCTAAAAGTATGTCTGCGGGCATGCTATGCTGGATTACAGAATATCCACAATTATTTGAGTATAGAAGGCCTGTGGCTATGATAAAATTTAAACTTTAAAGACCAGCGCGGGTCTTAATTTATATGCGCATAAATCCCTTCATATTCACTATCCTGGCGGTATTGCCAATGACAGTGGCAGGCGCAGACGACCTGGCCTATAAATGGGTCGATGCAGATGGCGTGACAAATTTCTCTGATACCCCCCCTGCTTCAAAAAGTAACATAGTGGAAGAAGTCGAGCCCATCGCTTTGCCTGGTGACTATACGATAGTCACTGACCCTGCAGGAGATTACTACTCCATTGACAATCAATGGAAGCGCCTGAATGCGGAACGACTTGAAAGAGAAAAGCTCGCCATGGAGCAAGAATGGGCCCGCATTGAACGTTCCCGCCTTAATCGCGATGCTGAACTAGAGGCTACAATCGTGGATAAAAGACCTGGTATTTATTATGGCAGGCACCCTGCATTTTTGTATCCGCGACCGTTTATCCCTGGTCATAGAAAGCCGTATCATAAGAAACATAAACAACCGGCATTTTCCCATAGTTTGCCAAGCAAGGAATTNNAGTGAACTGGAACGTGTTCCTACCCGAGGGCCGAGATAAACAGGTAATTTCACATCAGACTTTTAAAGTCTTTTCAGCATCCGGCATGTATAAGTAAATACAATGCCATAATTCCATTATCTGTAATTTTTTCCTCAATTTTCATTTGGCTTCTATCAACAAGAGTGGGCAAACTACCAGAGGACATGCATTTTCGATAGTTTCTAATTTTGTTTAACAACACAGTACATTGTACTAGATCAAAGAAATCAGAATTAAAAGGTATTTCTGTTGCGTCTGCTTTCCGGAGATCAATATTTTTACCACGATAAGCTTCAGCCTTCTCAAGCATTTATGGAGAGGTATCTATTCCGTACAGACTGCATCCAAAATTATGATACATCTCCAAATGCAAACCGGCTCCGCACCTAATATCCAGAATTGATCAGTCTCGTGATAGAGTAAACATCCTTAATACCATGAATCGAAGGCCTTTATTCATCGGTTCAAATATTCGATCATAGATAACAGTAACATGCTTATATGTATCATTATTCATAGTATTTGGCTTCTACTCTTAAAGGCAGAATAAAATTACAGTCTTTCAGCTCTTATTCGCGGTGATAAGGATGGTTCTGTGTGATTGACCAGGCCCTGTAGATCTGTTCAGCCAGGACTATACGCACCAGGGTATGTGGCAAAGTCAACCCTGAAAGAGACCAGATAAGATCCGCTTCTTGTATAAATCTATCGTGCAAGCCATCGGCACCTCCGATTACGAAAGTTATGTCTCTTCCGGATTTCCGCCAATCTTCAAGATTCCTGGCAAGCTTTAAACTGGTGAAATGCTTGCCGTTGTCATCAAGCACAATGACAAGGGATCCATTTGGAATGACAGCGCGGATCCGTTTGTCTTCTTCCTTGATAATATTTCTTTCAGAACCGGGTTTGCTACGGTTAACCGGTGTAACTTCTATGAGGTGTAAACGCAGATCTTTTGGTAGTCTTTTGTTGTACTCCTTGAAACCTTCATCAACCCAGCCGGGCATACGCTTGCCAACAGCAACAAGACTGGATTTCATAATCAGTTCGCAGACTTTCTGGATTCTATGTCCCAGAGTTTTTCGAGTTGATAATACTCACGTATGGATGGGCGCATGATATGAACGATAATGTCACCAAGATCAATCAGTGCCCAGTCTCCTTCCTCGACACCTTCACTGCCAAGGGGCGCCAGTCCCTTATCTTTAACAGATTGCTCCACTTTATCAGCCAGTGCTTTAACCTGACGGTTTGAATTACCGGTGGCAATTATCATGTAGTCCGCAATGGAAGTAATGCCACGGACATCGATATTTCGTATGTCAATAGCCTTAAGATTCTCAAGTGCATCTATCACAAGTTTATTCAATTGTTTTACCGTCATCATCTATTCTTTTTTATAGAGATCATGCTGTTTAATGTATTCTATGACAGTTTGTGGGAGCAAACCGGTCGGGTCATTCTTGTTTTCAAAAATTTTGCGAAGGCGTGTAGCTGATATATCGATCATGGGTACCTCGGTAAGATAGACACAGCCAGAGGTCTGTTTTTTTAATTTTGATGCATCACTGGTTTGCTGCTGATTGAGCAATTCACGTATTTGATCTTTTTCCGGATCAAGCGGGTGCCCAGGCCGCCGGACGACTATCAGGTGCGCATAATTGATCAATTCCTTCCAGCGTTTCCAGATATGAAGTCTGTTAAATGAATCTGTACCTAGGATGAAGCACAATGATGCTTTTTTGTACTTTTGTCGGAGTTCTTCAAGTGAATCGATGGTATAGGTGACCCCGTCCCTGTGAATATCACAATCTTCTATCTCAAGACCATCGGAAATTTCACTAGCCATGCGCAACATCACCAAACGTTGTGTTGAATTGGCTATAGTCAGGTTGCGATGACCAGGATCGTTCACCGGCATCAGTCGGACTTCATCCAGTTTAAGTTTTTCCCTGCATTCTATCGCTGCACGTAAGTGACCGTGATGGACCGGGTCAAAAGTTCCACCTAGAATTCCTATGCTTCGCATGTGGTTTCCAACGCATTCAGAATTTGAGGTGAAGTAAAACGACCTTGGTAAAGAGGTGAAATCATCAGCTGGTGCTTATGTCCGGATCTGGCCTTCTCCAATGACAATATATTTTTGTGAAGTGAGCCCTTCCAGTCCCACCGGGCCACGAGCATGAAACTTGTCAGTGCTGATCCCTATCTCAGCACCTAGCCCGTATTCATAACCATCAGCAAAACGGGTAGACGCATTGGTCATGACAGAACTCGAATCCACTTCCCGCAGAAACCGCCGTGCATTAGCCTCATTTTCGGTGACGATGCTGTCCGTATGATGAGATCCGTAAGCTTCGATGTGATCCAGGGCCTCGTCCAGGTTATCGACAATCTTTAGTGAGAGTATAGGCGCGAGGTACTCGGTATGATAGTCCTCGTCAGTTGCAGCCTTGATACCCGGTAGTACTTTTTGTGACCGCTCACAACCACGAATCTCAACATGAGCCTCGTCATATAGGGGGCCGAGTTTTTCCAAAACAGGCTTGGCGACTGCCTGGTGAATCAACAGTGATTCCATGGTATTACAGGTGCCGTAACGCTGGGTTTTGGCGTTATAGGCTATGTCTACTGCTTTTTTCAGATCGGCATCCTTGTCAATATATACATGACAAATGCCATCTAGATGTTTAATTACCGGCATCTGCGCTTCGGCACTGACTCGTTCAATCAGCCCCTTGCCACCACGCGGTACAATAACGTCCACGTATTCAGGCATGCGCAGTAATTCTCCGACCGCAGCCCGGTCGCTAGTTTTGATCACCTGTACGGCATCCTCGGGCAGACCTGCGGACCTTAGCCCGTCACGAATGCAGTTCGCGATCGCCTGGTTGGAATTCAGAGCCTCGGAACCACCACGCAGGATGGTGGCATTACCGGACTTGAGGCACAGTCCCGCAGCATCGGCGGTGACGTTGGGGCGAGATTCGTAAATGATGCCGACCACGCCCAGCGGGACGCGCATCTTGCCCACCCTGATGCCNNACCTGGCGCAGACCATCGGCCATGGCGGTAATCCGCTCCGGTGTAAGTTCCAGCCGATCCAAAAGCGCCATATCCAGACCACTTTCGGTCGCTGTATGCATGTCGGTTTCGTTGGCTTTTAGCAGGTTCTTTTCCTGCTCGAGGATGATATCGGCGATTGCTTCCAACGCCCTGTTCTTGCTTGCGGTGTCGGCACGCGCCATGATCCGCGCAGCCGCACGGGCACGTTTGCCGGTTTTAAGCATGTACTCTTTTATATCCATGATAATGAGTGTTTAGGTAAGCTCCATATTGATAGATGGGGCCAGGTGTAGTGGTTTTCCAGCGAGTGCCATGAAAAAAGACTCGAACAATCCCCAGGCCTGTGAGCGCTCGGAACTCTTGATCTTTTGGTCGATCCTAACGGCCTCGCGTAACAGCCGCTGCAGACCCCGGCTATGGTGACGCCGGATTGCAGCCTTGATTGCAAGCTTGCGGGCATTGTCCCAGATTCGCAGACTTGAAAGTAGCTTATCTACCGGTTCGCCTTTTTCTACAAACCAGGCTATATCGCAGAGGCGACGGAATTCCCACATCAAGGCGCCGTATATACCGGCGGGATCAAGGCCCTCGTTGCGCAGCCCATCCAGCATATGCAAGGCTCGTTTAGCATCCCCGGTCATCGAGGCAACCACCATTTCAAAGACATCGAAACGGGAGGAATCGGAAACACAACGCATGACGTCCTCGGTGCCTACTTCGGCATATTCCGCCAGTAAACAGAGATTATCTATTTCCTGTTTGGCAGCAAGGAGGTTGCCTTCCACCCGTTCCGCGATTAGTTTTGCCGCATCCAAGGTGATGCTTTTACCTTTTTGGCGCATGCGATTACGAATCCAGTCGGGCAACTCGCTGATATTCACCGGCCAGATCGGCAAGCAAATACCGATCTTTTCAAGAGCGCCATACCATTTGCTTCTCTGGCCCTGCTTGTCCAGGCGATCGCAGGTGATTATCAGCATGGTATCGGCTGGACGATTGTTGGCATAATCAACGAGTACAGCACCACCTTCCCTGCCGGGTTTGCCCATGCGCAGTTCTATCAGTTTTTTCGACGAAAATAACGACACGTTGGCCAGCTCATCGGTCAATGACTGCCAGTTAAAATCCTTAGAGACTTCCAGTACAATCCGTTCCTCAAAACCGTCCTGGCGTGCAAACTCACGTACCTGATCAGCACATTCGATCATCTGTAACGGTTCTTCGCCACTGATGATGTACACTGGTGCCAGCCCATTGCGTTCCAGATTGTTTTGCAGTTGCTCAGGTTTCAGGCGCATCAGTTTTGTCGTGCAAGGGCTTCCAAGCGGCGCATAACAGCCACCGCTGCCTGGTTTCGGATATCGATACGCAGTGTCGTGTCTTCCTCGAACTTGCCGAGTGCATTGGTATCATCGAAGGTGTAGTCACGCTCTGCTGTGATCGATTCCGAGTCAATCAATTTATTTCCATCCGGTCCAGTTACGCTCATGAATACCTGGTAACTCAACTGATATTCTTCAACATTACCGGTTTGCGGCGAGATACTGAGAACACTGCGGTCAAAGCTTTCGTTGGCCAGGGTAATTACATAGTCAGCCTGGTCGGCGCTGGCGACAATGGGGATTTCAGCGATTTGTAGTTGTTTCCTGACTTCTGTTGCAACCGATGTGCCGCCTGCGTTCAGATAAACAGGGGTTTGCTTGAATTCTTCCAGGTTCTCACCGCGCAGGTGAAAACCGCAGGCACTAGCCAATACGAGGATCAGCAAGGAGACCAGCAAATTAATAACTAGTGAGTGGAATGGAATACGCATGTTATGTTTCTCGCTTCGCAGAGTATTACGAAACTACGATATTCACCAGCTTGCCAGGAACAATGATGACCTTGCGGATAGTTTTGCCCTCGACAAAGCGGCCAACGTTTTCATCAGCCAGCGCCTGTTCCTGAATCAATTCATCCGAGGCTTTTACTGGAACCCTGACCCGTCCACGCAACTTGCCGTTGACCTGAACGATCAGCTGTATCTCATCCATTTCCAGGGCTTCCTGGTCGGCCCTCGGCCATGCGGCATCCACGATCAGTTCTTCATGACCCAGGGCATGCCAGATCTCGTTGGTGATGTGCGGGACGATGGGTGAGAGTAATAACACTGCGGTTTCCAGGCCCTCCTGCAGGATGGCGTGGCCATTGTCTGAATCATTACCTGATTGAGTCATTGCATTGATCATTTCCATTACTGCGGCGATGGCGGTATTAAATGTATAACGCCGACCGATGTCATCATTTACCTTAAGGATAGTGCTGTGGATCTTGCGGCGCAGGTTACGTTCTGCATCAGTCAGCTTGGATTGATCCAGTGTTGCGGTTTGAGCTTTCTTAACATGATCATATGCGAGTTTCCAGAGTCGTTTCAAGAAACGGTAGGCGCCTTCCACGCCAGCATCCGACCACTCAAGGCTTTGTTCCGGTGGTGATGCAAACATGGTGAACAGGCGTACGGTGTCGGCACCGTATTGATCAATGAGTGCCTGGGGATCAACGGTATTACCCTTGGACTTCGACATCTTCGCTCCGTCCTTGAGGACCATGCCCTGGGTAAGCAGGTTGGTAAATGGCTCGTCCGATTTAAGGAGGCCTTCATCGCGCATCAGCTTGTGAAAAAAACGCGCATACAAAAGATGCAGCACCGCATGTTCAATTCCACCCACATACTGGTCCACGGGCAACCAGTAGTCGGCACGCCCATCCAGCATTGCCTCATTGTTATCGCGGCAACAATAACGGGCAAAATACCATGACGATTCAAAGAAGGTATCAAAGGTGTCGGTCTCACGCGTGGCCGGACTGCCGTCCGGCAATGTGGTATTAATAAACTTATCCATCTTCTTTAACGGTGAGCCGGCACCTTCCAGCGCCACATCTTCCGGCAGCGTGACCGGGAATTTCGTGGCGGTATGAGTATTGCCTTCCTTGTCATAGAGCATGGGGATGGGACAACCCCAGTAACGCTGACGTGAGATCCCCCAGTCACGCAGGCGCCATTGCACGATTTTTTTACCCAGGTTTTTTTTCTCAAGATCCGCGGCTATGGCATCAACAGCATCCTGGTAGGCAAGACCATCATATGCGCCTGAGTTAATACACTTGCCTGCGGCCTTATCGGCATACCATTTTTTCCATTCTTCGTTATCGAATGCCCCATCTTTGTGAACCTTTAAGAAGGAATTATCGATGACCTGTTTGATAGGTAATCGATGGGCGAGGGCAAATTCAAAGTCTCTCTCATCGTGGGCCGGTACCGCCATGACGGCGCCCTCGCCGTAGGCCATCAATACATAGTTGGCGACCCAGACCGGGATCGGCTCATTGGTTAAAGGATGGATGACCATAAAGCTGGTCGGCAAGCCTTTCTTTTCCTGAGTGGCGAGCTCGGCTTCCATGACGGTGCCTTTTTTACATTCATCGACAAAGGCCTGGAGTTTCGAATTAGCTTTCGCCGCCTCTGTGGCCAACGGATGCTCGGCAGCCACCGCGCAATAGGTCGCGCCCATCAAGGTATCGGCTCGTGTGGTAAATACTTTCAGGGCCTTATGCTTGTCATGTTCATAAGGGAAGGCGATCTCCACCCCCTCACTCTTGCCGATCCAGTTGGCTTGCATGGTACGTACCGCCTCCGGCCAGCCTGGTAATTTTTCAAGATCGTTCAGCAGTTCCTCGGAATAAGCCGTGATCTTCAGGAACCATTGCGGTATCTCGCGTTTTTCGACGATCGCACCGGAGCGCCAGCCCTTGCCATCGATCACCTGTTCATTGGCGAGTACGGTTTGATCGACCGGGTCCCAGTTAACGATGGCGGTCTTTTTATACACCAGCCCCTTCTCATAGAGGCGGGTGAAAAACCATTGCTCCCAGCGATAGTAATCCGGGTGGCAGGTGGCCAGTTCCCGGTCCCAGTCGTAGGCAAAGCCGAGTTGCTGAAGCTGGCGGCGCATGTAGTTGATGTTTTCGTAGGTCCACCTGGCAGGGGGCACGTTATTATTCATGGCCGCGTTCTCGGCGGGCAGGCCGAATGCGTCCCAACCCATGGGTTGGAGGACGTTCTTGCCCTGCATGCGCTGGTAACGGCTGATGACATCACCGATGGTGTAATTACGGACATGGCCCATGTGCAGCTTGCCACTGGGGTAGGGAAACATCGACAAGCAGTAGAACTTTTCCCGCTCAGAATCTTCAATGGCCTTGAAGGTTTTTTCACTTGCCCAGCGTTCCTGGAGGGTAGATTCAATCGAGGCGGGTTGGTAAGACTCTTTCATGTCTGCGTTTTTTTCAGAAAAAACGCAAGCATACAGTAGCGCAGACCCGCCGAACAAGCCGGGCATATGTGCCATCAAGCGAGCACAAAAAAGCCGGGACCCTGGGGAGGAGTCCCGGCCATGTGGTTGTGAGAAGAAGTATTACTCGCCGATTGTGAGTGAGTCCCTGTTTTTATCGACTATGGCCTGCCCCACACCGCTCACTGCTGCCAGATCATCCACCGCTTCGAAGGGCCCGTTCAGTTCACGGTATTCGATAATGGCATCGGCGCGTTTGTCACCTACGCCCTTGATTGCCATTAACGTCTCCTTGTCCGCAGTGTTGATATTGATTGCTTCGGCAGCTGCCACCTGGCAAGACAGCGAGAGAAGCAAGGCCATTACAAGTCCTTTTACAACATCCATATCGTTTTCTCCTTTATTGTTTTTCCATTAAACCGCCATGGATATGGCGGCAAGATCAGTATAGGGAAAACGATGATTCTATGAATCACGCCCGCAGGGTATTTTCAGGAGAGTCTGTTCGTCTGTTAAGGGTAATCCGTGAGTATTGTCAACAAAGCAGTCAATAAAAAACCCCTCCGAAGCATGGTTTTTGCTCAGTTTCTACTCTCAGGAATTAAAAGAATACCTGGGTCCTGAAGGTAACGGCAGAGGGTTTTGCGCCGCTATTGCCCGTTGAGGACGGCGTCAGGCCCAGACCCAGGTCGCAGGTATCTGAACAATCCAGTACCTTGCTGTAGTTCAGCCTGAACATGATATTGTTATTCACATACCAGTTCAGGGCTGCGGTGAAGGCATCAATTTCGCCGCCAAACGCGTCATCGAGGTCCAGCGAGCCGTAACGGGCTGCAACCTCCCAGGCTCCCGGCCCGCCCTTGCCAAACGAACTCCTGACCTTGGTTGCCTTGAAGTTGCCACCCCCCCAGTTATAGCGGCGGGTTTCACCGGTCAGGTAGTAGCTGCCGTAGACATAGTAACCAAAGCCGTCCTGATCTACGACCACGCCCGGGGCCTCGTCAGCATCGTATCGGATGTATTCGCCCTGTAATGACCACGGACCATAGACCCAGGCACCTTCAACGCCATATGAAGAAACGCTTTCGACGGGTATAGCACCGGTGTCGACAGGACGATTGGCCAGATGCCAAGGGGGTCTGGCGCGGACACGAAGATCTTCATCAATGTTTCGCCAGCCACCACTGACACCCACGTGAACGGACTGCTGGTCATTGTGGATAGGGGACCAGGTACCGCGAGCGGTGAAGGCATACTCACTGGCAAAGTCATCAGCAGTGACCCGGTTACCAGTGACCGCAGCGCCCAGCGTAAACTGGTTGTTGAACAAGGTGTGGAAGTGCAGACCACCGCGACGGTTACCAACCAGACTGGCCATCGCATCAACAACCATCGCGCGTTCAATAAAGGTGATGTACTTGGAACTGGTCATTTCTTCCAGGGTAAATGGCGCTTTTTTCTGACCGACAGCTATGGCCACTGGCATGCCGGTGTATTCAACATAAGCATCCTCGATACCTTCCTGTGCATTATCATCCAGATCAGTGAAGTCATACTGGAATTTCCAATTCCACACCTTGTCAATCACACCACTGGCGTAGAGTCGGGCGCGACGGAATTCCTGGCCGGAATTACCAATGTCACTACCATCGCGGTCTGTCCAGGTTGCGTCATACTGCAAGCGGCCACCGATGCGCCAGCTGTAGTTACCGTCTGCAGATGTGATCTCAAGTTTACCCTTGGTATTTACTTCTGGCAGATTCTTGGCGGCCTCTTTTGCCTCGTCGGCTGCTGTTTCAGCTTCCTGTTTAACAGCCTCGATTTTCTCGCTATCGGCCTCGGCTGCATTTCTTAACAACTGATATTCCTCGTTGGTAATGCTGCCCTTATCACGAAGAATCTTCAGCAGGTCCTGCATGGCATCATTGGCTGCCAGTGACGGAGTGGATAGTGCAGTCAGACATCCGAAGATGACGGAACCACACATGATGTGTAGCTGTGTTGGTTTTAACAAGGTTATTCTCTTTTTCATCAAGTCCTCAAGCCAGTCGGACCATGTCTTTGAGCTTGTCAACGATCTGAATGCGGTCTTCAATGGAATTGGCAACTAACATATGAAAACTGTTGGAGCCCAGATCTATGGCGGCATAGGATTCAGGGGAGATGACATGTAGTCTGTTTTCGGAAATAGGATGATTGTCTGGTTATGGTCTTACGTCATCATGCTATGATGCTTTACTATAAGTGATTTACAAAGACGAACCAAATATTAATTCAATGACAAAATCTGTTCTTCTAATCATGCGCCATGCAAAATCGGACCAGTCTGCAAATGTGGCCGATTTTGAGCGGCCGTTGAATGAACGCGGACTCCGGGATGCCGAAAAGATGGGTGCGTGGTTAAAAGCACAGAAAATTATTCCTGATCGCATTGTCAGTTCTCCCGCAATGCGGGCAAAGCAGACAACACAGATTGTTTGTAAACAATTGGGCAGTGACATCAAGGATATCATCTGGGATGAACGGGTTTATGAAGCCGGACTGGGCAATCTCCTGGATGTTATTTCAGACCACAAAATAAACGCAAATTGTCTGATGCTCACCGGCCATAACCCTGTCCTGGAACAACTACTGGAATACCTTTCACAGGATGAGGCACGTCGCAATAAGGACGGCAAGCTGTTAACCGCGGCAGCAATTGCCGTACTTCAATATGATGAAACAGGTATCAGTACCGAAATGCAATCGGGGGGGCTGATGGAGCTGATAAGGCCAAAAGAAATTTAAATAAATTTACTTTTCGGCAACGATGTAGGCAATCCAGCCGGCGTCTGCCTCGCCTTCCGTTGTTGGTGTAAACACGCCGTTACCCTCACCGTCTTCATCCGTGCCTTCCCAGTAAACAGTCGCCTTTTTAAAGCCTGCCTCTGTCAGCATCTCGGTAAGTTCCGGTAATGTCCAGATCCGCCAGTGATAGATAAACGCATTTTTCATTTTTGATCCGTCCTTGAACTTGAAATGGATCTTGCAGGTACAATGCCCGTTAATGGGGTTGTAACTGTGCTGGTCCCAGATATAGGTGAACTTTCCATAATCGGTACTTTCTTCCATTTCCTCGAAAGCCTCATGACCACCAAAGGCATCAAGAAAGAATATACCATCATCTACTAGGCCATCACGGACATGCCTGAAATAATTTATCATGGTCTGCCGTTCCTTGAATATCCAGTAACTGAAATTCATGGCAAGGATGGTATCGGCCTTGCTCGTATCTACCGTCATCACATCGCCATTGATTAACTTGATACGTAATCTTTGCGAATCTTCAAGTTTTGATAGATTGTTTTCCCGTCCCCACTTCAGGACGTCCGGATCCAGGTCAACTGATATGGCCTGGTTGCTCTCACGACGCTTTACCCATTCACAGGAGGTATTGGCCGTGCCACAGAAATCCTCGCGCAGAAGTGTTGCATGCCGGTTGCGAAGCTTGAGAAATGTTTCATCGATAAAGTCAATTTCCGCCTCGACACATTGCACAGAGGCTTCATAGAGTTTGTGCTTGTCTGCCTGGCTGGCCTTGGTCTGTTTGTTTTTTCTTTTGATTGATGCCATGGTTTATTTATGTCCGGTACCTGTTATGAAGAATACAAGGATCTACTACCGATATAGTAATGCCTGCCGTGGCATTTGTCATAAAAAGCATAACCATGTTTTATGAAGTTGATAAGTCACGGTATGAAATTTTATTGAGAAATAAAAAACCCCGCATATAGCGGGGTTATTGTTATAGTCTGTGACTAATGGCCGGTTTACATCATACCGCCCATACCGCCCATACCACCCATGCCTTCCATATCAGGCATTGCCGGCTTCTCTTCCTTCGGCAGTTCGGCAACCATGGCCTCGGTGGTGATCAGCAGACCGGCAACAGATGCCGCATTTTGTAGGGCATAGCGGGTCACCTTGGTGGGATCCAGGATACCCATCTCAATCATGTCACCGTATTGACCATTGGCGGCATTGAAGCCTTCGTTGTCTTTACCTTCCAGTACCTGGTTGACAACCACAGACGGTTCACCGCCGGAGTTTTTTACAATCTGACGCAGCGGCTCCTGAATCGCACGAGAAACAATTTTGATGCCAGTGGTCTGGTCGTCATTATCACCCTTGATCTTGTCAAGTGCCGTGATGGCACGGATAAGGGCAACACCACCGCCCGGAACCACACCTTCTTCAACGGCTGCACGGGTTGCATGCAAGGCATCTTCAACCCGGGCTTTCTTTTCCTTCATTTCGATCTCGGTTGCAGCACCGACCTTGATTACGGCAACACCGCCGGCCAGCTTGGCCACACGCTCTTGCAGCTTTTCCCGGTCATAATCGGAGCTGGCATCATCAATCTGCTTGCGGATCTGGTTTATACGGCCTTCGATGTCGGCGCTCTTGCCGGCACCGTCAATGATGGTGGTATCATCCTTGGTGATCTGGATTTTCTTGGCAGTACCGAGGTTGTCCAGGGTAGCCTTTTCTAGGCTCAGGCCGACTTCCTCGGAAATTACCGTACCACCGGTAAGGATCGCAATATCCTCCAGCATGGCCTTGCGGCGATCGCCGAAACCGGGGGCCTTCACAGCCGCCACCTTGACGATACCGCGGATAGTATTGACCACCAGGGTGGCCAGGGCTTCGCCTTCAACATCTTCAGCGATGATTAAAAGCGGCTTACCTGATTTGGCAACAGATTCCAGGACGGGTAGCAGGTCGCGAATGTTGGAAATCTTCTTGTCATGAAGCAGGATGTAGGGATCTTCGAGCTCAACACTCATGGACTGCTGGTTATTGATGAAATAGGGGGAGAGGTAACCGCGGTCGAACTGCATACCTTCAACCACATCCAGGTCCATTTCCAGTGATGTGCCTTCCTCAACGGTTATGACGCCTTCCTTGCCAACCTTAGACATGGCCTCGGCGATTTTTTTCCCGATTTCCTCGTCAGAGTTTGCAGAGATAGTACCTACCTGGGAAATGGCCTTGTCATCGGCACAGGGTTTGGACAGCTTCTTGAGCTCATCAACAACGGAGATAACTGCCTTGTCAATACCACGCTTCAGGTCCATCGGGTTCATACCGGCAGCGACGGCCTTCATGCCCTCAGTCACCATACTCTGGGCCAGCACAGTTGCGGTGGTGGTACCGTCACCGGCAACATCAGAGGTCTTGGAAGCGACTTCCTTGACCATCTGGGCACCCATGTTTTCAAACTTGTCTTTTAACTCGATTTCCTTGGCAACCGATACACCGTCTTTGGTGACGGTCGGTGCGCCAAAGCTTTTATCAAGCACCACGTTGCGGCCCTTCGGACCCAACGTGACCTTGACTGAATTGGCCAGCGTGTTGATGCCTTTCAGCATCCGCTGGCGCGCATCGTCACTAAACTTAATTTCTTTTGCGCTCATTGTTATCTAGTCCTCAATATCTGATAAATGATTTTGGATTTGGTTTCGGAACTGAATGTCAGGCTTCGATGACGCCCATAATGTCGTCTTCGCGCATGACCAGATACTCATCCTCATTGACCTTGACCTCGGTGCCGGAATACTTGCCGAACAGGACAGAATCACCGGCCTTCAAATCGACGGTCTGAACACTGCCGTTATCCAGTTTCTTGCCCGGTCCAACGGCGATGACTTCACCCTTGATGGGTTTCTCAGTAGCCGAGTCAGGGATCACGATGCCACCTGCACTGGTGCGTTCCTCTTCCATGCGCTTGACGATGACACGATCCTGTAATGGACGAATCTTCATAGATAGTTTCTCCTAAGAATCAGGTAATTAAACGATTTTTTAGTACTGCTGGGTGCGTTCTGTTAGCACTCTTATTCAGTGAGTGCTAATTATAGGCAGGCGAGTTTGACTGTCAAGCTAGCAAGCACTCATTTTACTTATCTTCTTCCCAGTACTCTCCTTCCAGG
>WVYN01000030.1:1736-3431 GCA_011772965.1 Gammaproteobacteria bacterium | reverse complement strand
GCGCCGCAAACGGCCAGCAGCAGTCCCTCGACCAGTTGCACTGCTGGAAGCTCCCGCCTGTCGAGTGATTCCCGAATTTGAGCCAGGGTGGATAAGCCCTGAATCCGCAACATGCTCGCTCCCAGGATGGCGGTGAGCAGGACCAGGCCGATGGTGGGCCAGGCACCGATGACTGAGCCAATCTGGATCAGCAGGTAAATCTCCAGTATGGGAACGACAATGAAGAGTATGAGCAGGATTTTAAACAAAAGGTCTGAAGCGCCGCTTATTGATGGAGTGGTCAATGAATGGAATATTTAAGGTATAGTCGGATTAGAGAAATTCAACCCCAGAGATTAGAATGAACAGGATGAGTGATATGAATGACTATATCATGATCTTCAGCACCTGCCCCGGCTCTATCACGGCCAAACAGATTGCCCAGGATTTGGTTGCTAACAGTCGGGCAGCCTGTGTCAACGTTATTCCTGGCGTACATTCCTATTTCAAATGGGGAAACAAGGTGGATGTCAAGGAAGAGTATCTGCTGGTGATCAAGACCCGCGCCGACCTGTTCGAGCAAGTTAAGAAGGATATACTTTCCCTTCACCCCTATGAACTTCCGGAAATTATCTCTGTCCCCTTGAAAGACGGTTTCGATGGCTATCTCAACTGGGTAAATCAGGTCACAAAATAATTCATGTCACTTACAAGGCTTTTCTTTTTGGCCTGTATCGCACTCTTCTTTAATCCAGGGACGCTACAGGCCGACGCAGCCGGCGATCGCATCGGCAAACTTATAGAAAAAGTAGGCAATGCGTTCGAAGATGAGCAATTTCTCGAACCTGATAGGGCCTTTATTCTCACTTATGACATCCAGTCCCCGCAGGGCATATTGCTCGAATGGCAAATTGCTGATGGATATTACCTTTATCGCAACCGGTTCAGCATAAAAAGCCTGACTCCCGGTATTGGCTTGACCGAGGCTAGTTTTCCGGATGGTAAATTAAAGGACGATCCGGAATTCGGACAAGTCGAGGTATATTTTCATGACGTGCAGGCACTAGTGCTTCTGCAACGGCATGATGCCACACTGAATACCCTGGAACTTGAGGTCGTTTACCAGGGTTGCAAGGATGGATCGATTTGCTATCCGCCAATCAGGAAAACTGTGACACTGAATCTGCCGCCCCCTGAAATGAGCGCAGGCACTCATACACCAGTTGCAGCGGATACCTGGTTACTGTCAGAACAGGATCAGATCAGCCGGGACCTCAAGGACCGTAGTATCCTGCTCAACATGCTGGCCTTTCTCGGCTTTGGACTGCTACTGTCCTTGACGCCCTGCATCTTCCCTATGATTCCGATCCTCTCCGGCATCATCATAGGTCAGGGCCAAACTCTCTCAGCTGCTAGGGCATTCCTGATGTCTCTGGCTTATGTGCTGGCTATGGCTCTGACCTATGCCATGTTTGGAGTAATGGCCGGGGCGCTGGAATTTAACATCCAGGCCGCGGCGCAGAACATCTGGGTTCTCACTGGATTCAGCATGGTTTTCGTACTACTGGCCCTGTCCATGTTCGGATTCTATGACCTGCAACTGCCTGCCAGCTGGCAGGAACTTCTGAACCGGATCTCCCAGAGTCAGAAACAGGGCAGCCTGATTGGTGCCGCCATCATGGGCCTGTTATCCGCCATCATTGTCGGTCCCTGTGT
>WVYN01000030.1:0-1666 GCA_011772965.1 Gammaproteobacteria bacterium | reverse complement strand
TTACAATTAAATATTTCTTTGGTGTCGTGTTACTGGGCGTGGCCATCTGGTTCATGAGCAGGATACTGCCGCCACCCGTCAGCCTTTTTCTCTGGGGAACATTGATTGCAGTCAGTGCAATTTACATGGGCGCACTGGACTGGCGAACCTCACGCCAAGGCTGGTCGCGTTTATGGCAGGGCCTCGCCATCGTTTTGCTGATCTATGGGGCCGCTATGATCGTCGGCTCGGCCGGTGGCAATGGTGACCCGTTCAGACCTTTGGCCTTCAGCGACAGCGGCCGGGCGGCGAGAACGACAAACCTGCCCTTTGCCCGCATCAAGAGCAGTGAGGACCTGGACAAGGTATTACTGCAAGCGAGCGGAGAGGGAAAAATAGTGATGCTGGACTTTTATGCTGACTGGTGTATTGCCTGCAAAGAGATGGAGCACTTTACGTTTTCCCGTGCCGAAGTTCACGCCGCTCTTGCAGATGCCATACTTTTGCAGGCAGATGTGACGGCAAATGACGAAACCGACCAGGCCTTGATGAAACGTTTCGACATCATTGGTCCGCCCGCCATACTCTTCTTCAGCAACGGCAAGGAACTGAGGCATCTGCGCCTGTATGGATTTATGAAGTCCGGGGAGTTTGTCAAACATGTCGGCAGACTCTATAGCCAATGAGCAGGGCGACATTATTCTCCGGGCTATTGCTTGCCGTTCTGTCCGCGGCCCTGGGGTTTTATTTTCAGGACCGCTGGCACGGAAGAAATACGGATACCGGGGAATTAAGGAAACTTGTCGAAACTTCAGTTATCGGTATTACCCGCCCCGGGTTCTCGCTACCTGACAGCGAAGGACAAAGGCGTAACGTCAATGAATGGGATGGCAATATTCTGGTGATTAACTTCTGGGCCACCTGGTGTCCGCCCTGTCGGAAGGAGATGCCGATGTTCATGGAGTTACAGCAACAATACGGGGGGCGGGGCGTGCAATTTATCGGGATAGCCACTGAGGAGAGCGACACGGTGATTCCGTTTATCGACGAACTCGGAATTAATTACCCGATTCTCACGGGTACAACCTCGGCGATCCAGATTGCCGAGCAGTACGGTAACCGTTTCGGTGCCCTGCCATACACGGTGATTGTTGACCGCAATCAGCAAATAATTTATACCAAGACCGGACCGGTACACCGCGAAGACGTGGAAGCAATCCTTCACTCATTCCTGTAGCCCCTGCCAAGCATATTTACCGCAATGCAAAAAATTTCTGATTTTATAGAAATTTCTGCTATCATGCGCCTATCTGTCGTTAATTTCCTGGAAAAGAAGAATAATACCTATGGGGAAAATTCTGCTATTACATGGCCCGAACCTGAACCTTCTCGGGCAAAGAGAGCCCGAGATATACGGATCCACTACCCTGGATGAAATTGATGCCGCGGCATCAAGCCAAGCCGCAGACTTGGGCCATGAACTGGTCAGCTTCCAGAGCAATGCCGAACATGAATTAATTGATCAGATCCACACAGCCATGGGCGGTGGTTTTGACTTTATCATCATTAATCCCGGGGCACTGACTCACACCAGTATCGCCTTGCGAGACGCCATGCTCAGCGTCAAGATACCCTTCATCGAGGTCCACCTGTCCAATGTATTTTCCCGGGAAGAATTTCGCCGCCA
>WVYN01000057.1 GCA_011772965.1 Gammaproteobacteria bacterium | reverse complement strand
TGTGGATTGTCGATCGACGGGTTGGAGAGTTCGGTGTTTCATCGCCCGTCCTCCTTTCGAACCAGTAAAGACATACAAAGGAAAAGCAAGGATCAAGCCAGGGACGATGACGCGGAATTCGTATCTTTTCGAGGCGCCCATCGGGCCTGCCGGGTGCGGTCGGGATTCGCCTGCACGATCTCAAGCGGTGGCGGATGATATCGGACACGCGGACCGATGACTCTGCGGGACCGAGGCCGTTCGATTTCGCACAGCAACTGCCTGTTTTCAGACGACCGAAACTGGCAAATGGGCTTGGATCGGCGCAGGCGCCGCGGCACGGTGGTTGCAGAGTAACCCGTGCGGAAGCCCCGTCTGGCGCGGGGTGCTCTCGGTGATCGCACGGAGTCCGCGCTGTTGATGAACAAGGCTCTAGACCAGCCGTCCAAGGTCGCCCGAACGAGCTCGCGCTGCGCAGCTCTCCTGGGCTCCTCGGCGGTCGCGCGTCGGGCGCGGCAGGCAGCCCGGGTTGCCGCACGGTCGAGCACTTGCGTACTTGTGAGCCGGGAGGCGGGATGCCTCGGCGGACAGGTGGCTCGATCGATTCACGAGGCCAGTGCCCGGGCCGAATTCCCGTTTGTATCGATCGAGTGCGACGATGACTCGTCTGTCCTGGTTGCCCGGCTTTCCGCGGGGCCGGGTGAATCGATCGCGGCCGTCTGTGGCCGAGACGCCCCGCAGGCGACCGTGTTTCTTGACCCGCTGGAGGACCTTTCTCCGGCCGCGCAGACCGATCTGGCCAGGAGCTTCGCCACAGGGCGACTCGGCACCGACGCCAGCAATGTCCGTATTCTGGCCGGGACCCGGGTAGACCTGAAAGCTCGAGCTGCTGCGGGTGCGTTCCGCCAGGACCTCTATTACCACGTAGCGGTAGTGGTGGTAGAGGTCCCGCCTCTGAGGGACAGGCCGGAGGATATCCCCGAGCTGCTGTCAAACGTCTTGTCGGACCTGTGCGCCTCCTCGAAGAGGCAGGTACCACGGATACCGCGGCGCGTCGTGGAATTGTGTCAGCGTTACTCCTGGCCCGGGAACGCTCGCGAATTGCGGTGCATCGCCAAACGCCTGCTGGCTTCGAGCGAGAGCGCGCGGCTCAAGGTAGCAGCCCTTCCGGACGAGATTCGCCATCCGACGCTGCCGCGCCGGGGCGACGATCTGTTCCGATTGCCTCCCGACGGGCTGAATCTCGGAGAGTTGGAACGTCACTTGATCCAGCAAGCGCTGGAACGCCAGGGAGGCAATCGCACCCAGGCTGCGCGCATGCTCGGACTGAGCCGGCAGACCCTGCTGTATCGCATGCAGAAGCACGGGCTGCGATGACCGCTTGAAATCAGCCACATGGCGTCTGAGATCACACATTCAGCCTTGAGGCGGGTCAGATTCTGTACCGGAAGCGGGACTTGGGAGCCTGGCACAGATCTGGCTATCGGTGTTCGTTCACGATGGTTTTTAGGAGGTAGACACTCATGCGTTGGTCAGTGAAGTTCGCGCTGTTGGCGGTTGTCGTTTCGCTAGGATTCTGGTCCCCGGGAGCCGCAGGAGAATCGACGACTTTCGACCGGATGGGTGCGCAGTACGAGAAGATCCGGGTGACCTTGCTCCACGACGGCGTGGACG
>WVYN01000060.1:9992-60579 GCA_011772965.1 Gammaproteobacteria bacterium | reverse complement strand
AACCTGCGAGCGGCGGAATGTCCTGGAACGAATCGGCCTGGCGTATTATGCGACTACGCCGGCGGCCCATCTATCGACCGGTCAAAGACGCCGACTGGCACTGGCCCGTTTGCTGGTGGGTGAGGCCAGGATATGGCTTCTGGATGAACCGTATACTTCGCTGGATGAAACGGGCAGATTGCTCGTCGATGAGTTACTGCTTAAACATTCTCATGGCGGTGGCATCGCCATTATCGCCACCCATGAGCCGGTGGGTCCCGAGCCGCTGAATCCCAGGTCATTTACGCTGGCATGAGTGCAGTCCGTCGTCAATCTCTTTTCCTCTATTTTCTTAAACGAGACCTGGTCCTGGTGATTCGTGATCATGTGACCCTGGTAAATGCGTTGATATTTTTCCTGATCGTTGTCAGCCTGTTTGCCATTGCCATGGGTCCGGACAAAAATTTACTAGAGAAAATCGCGCCGGGCGTATTGTGGGTCTCTGCGNNGAGCAATTCCTGATATCCCGCCAGCCCCTGTCGATCATTGTTGCCGCCAAGATACTCGCCCATTGGTTGATCAGTGGCATCCCGTTAATTGTCATCAGCATTTTTATGGGTTTATTTCTTTATCTTGATAAGACCATGCTGTCTGCCTTGCTGGCAACCCTGTGTCTGGGCACGCCGGTGTTCAGCCTGCTGGGCGCCGTCCTGGTTGCCCTGACGGTGGGCCTGCGTCACAGTGCGGGCTTGCTTTCCTTGCTCATACTCCCCTTGTACATCCCCATTCTTATTTTCTCGGTGGGTGCGGTCCAGAATGCCGGCAAGGGTCTGTCGATTCATGGTGAACTCTATTTTCTGCTTTCCCTGCTGATACTCGCTGTCACCCTGGCGCCGATGACGGCAGCCGCTGCCATCAGGATACGACTGGGATGATTTGGCAAACAATCACACGATACGCCTCGCCACCGCGGTTCTATGAACTCACCCAGATCCTGGTCCCGCTCCTTGGCTGGTTGACTGTCATCTTGCTGGTGACCGGTGTTGCCGGTGCTTTTTTCTATGCCCCGGCGGATTATCAGCAGGGCGAGGGGTTTAGGATCATTTATGTCCATGTTCCCAGTGCCTGGATGTCGATGTTTATTTATGTGTTCATGGCAGGCTGCGGCGCTGCAGGTCTGATCTGGAAAACGAAGGTGAGTGACAGCCTGGCCCGCGCCTGTGCCCCGATCGGTGCCAGTTTTACCTTGCTGACCCTGGTCACCGGTTCCTTGTGGGGCCGGCCCATGTGGGGCACCTGGTGGGTCTGGGACGCCAGGTTGACCTCGGAACTCATACTGCTGTTTTTATACCTGGGATACATTGCCCTCCAGTCCGCCATTGATGACCGGCGCATGGCAGCACGTGCCGGTGCACTGCTTGCATTGGTGGGATTGGTCAACATCCCGATCATTCATTACTCAGTCGAATGGTGGAATACCCTGCACCAGGGACCCACGGTCACTAAATTTGACAGTCCCTCGATTCATATTGATATGTTGATACCGTTGTTGCTGATGGCTTTTGCCTTCATCTGTTATTTTTTCTGCATGCTGCTGATCCGTTCCCGGACCGAACTGCTGGAAAATGAAGGCAAAAGCGTCTGGGCCAGGGCGATTGTCCAGGAGAACACAAATGTCTGAAATAATTGATTTTCTTGCGATGGGCGGCTATGCCAGGTTCATCTGGCCGGCCTATGTATTAACGGCCATTGTATTATTACTGAACGTTGTGCTGCCCATACGTAAGGAAAAGAATCTCATTGCCCGTCTAAGGACCTATCATTCCCGGAACAATCTTTGATGCATCCGAAACGAAAGAAAATAATGGTCGGCGTGGTTGCACTGGTCATCGGTATTTCGCTAGCCGTCACCCTGGCATTGAAAGCCTTTCAGGAAAACCTGATGTATTTTTTCAGCCCGTCTGAAGTCATCGCCGGGGCGGCCCCGGAAACCAGGAATTTCCGTATTGGCGGGCTGGTCGTCGAGGACAGTGTGGTGCGGGACAGGGATTCCCTGCTGGTTGAATTTGTTTTGACAGATACGGTCAATCAGGTAAAGGTATCCTACGATGGTATCCTCCCGGATCTGTTCAGGGAGGGACAGGGGATTGTTGCCAACGGTCGTCTGAACAGTCAGGGTGTCTTCGTGGCATCTGAAGTCCTGGCAAAACACGATGAAAATTACATGCCACCGGAAGTGGCGGAGGCCATGGAAAAGGCCGCTTCAAACAGCCCCTAAGCGAAAACGAATCGGGATTAAACCAGGATCATGATTCCAGAATTGGGCCACTTTGCCATGGTCATGGCATTGTGTATGGCCCTGATACAAGCGCTGTTCCCGCTGGCTGGCGTCCGCTTCAATCGGCCCGCCTGGATGGCGCTCGCCAGTCCGGCAGCACGGTTGCAGTGTCTGTTTCTGGTGCTGGCCTTTGCGGCCTTGACCTACGCCTTCATCACGCATGATTTCAGCGTGGCGTATGTCGCCCAGAATTCCAATTCCGCCCTGCCGTTACCCTATCGTATCTCGGCCGTCTGGGGAGCACACGAAGGCTCGCTGTTATTGTGGGTGCTGATATTGTCATTCTGGACGATTGCGGTGACCTATTTCAGCCATAATCTGCCACCGGTGTTGCTGGCCAGGATCATCGCGGTGATGGGTTTGATCAGCATCGGTTTCCTGTTATTTACCCTGGCGACGTCCAATCCTTTCGAGCGCCTGGCCACACCACCCATGGATGGTGCGGACTTGAATCCGCTGCTGCAGGACCCGGGATTAATCATCCATCCACCCATGTTGTACATGGGCTACGTGGGTTTTTCAGTGGCCTTTGCCTTTGCCATCGCCGCCCTGCTGGGTGGCCACCTGGACAGCGCCTGGGCCCGCTGGTCGCGGCCCTGGACCGTGATGGCCTGGGTGTTCCTGACATCAGGCATCGCCCTGGGGAGCTGGTGGGCCTATTACGAACTGGGCTGGGGCGGCTGGTGGTTCTGGGACCCGGTTGAGAATGCCTCTTTCATGCCCTGGTTGATTGGCACGGCCCTGATTCATTCTCTGGCGGCAACAGAAAAAAGGGATGTCTTTAAAAACTGGACGGTATTGCTCGCCATTACCGCGTTTTCACTGAGTTTGCTCGGGACCTTCCTGGTGCGTTCCGGCGTAATCACCTCCGTGCACGCGTTTGCCACGGATCCCGCCCGCGGCATCTTTATTCTGGTGCTGCTTGGCATCGTGATTGGCGGTTCCCTGTTACTTTATGCCATGCGTGCACCCGGAAACTTCAGGAGCAGTCCGTTCAGCCTGTTGTCCAGGGAAACATTTTTGTTGATCAACAGCGTCATCTTATCGGTGGCTATGGCCGCTGTATTACTGGGGACACTGTATCCCCTGGTCATTGACGCGCTGGGTATGGGCAAACTGTCGGTGGGGGCGCCTTATTTCAACTTTGTGTTCGTGCCGTTGATGGTACCGCTCGCGCTTGTCATCGGTGTTGGCGCGCTTGCCAGATGGAGGGCAGACGAATGGCAGCGCTTGTGGCATTCAATCAAGTATGTACTGCTTGCCAGTCTCGTGATCGGTGTATTGATTGCTGTTTCATTGTCAGGGAGTGCCTTGTTTCAGGTGGCCCTTGGTCTTGTTCTGGCATTCTGGATCATTGGCAGCAGTTTTAATCTTCTCTATGAACGCATCCGGTTACAAAAAAACAGGCTGGTCGCCCTGCTTAACCAGCCGCGGGCATTTTATGGCATGACACTTGCTCACATTGGCTTTGCGGTGACCATCATCGGGATCACGCTCAGCAGTCACTTCAGTACCGATCTGGATAAACGTATGGCCCCTGGAGATTCCCTCAGCCTGGCAGGTTACCGTTTTGTTCTGGACAATTACCATTCAATTCCTGGTCCAAATTACAATGCGACTGAAGCAAGGATGCGGGTATATAAAGGTGATCGGTTTGTCAGTGAAATACGCTCACAAAAACGCATTTACACTGTTCGTGACATGCCCATGACCGAAGCGGGCATTGATGCCGGTTTATTCCGGGATCTCTACATCTCCATGGGAGAACCTCTGGGGGATGGCAGTTGGAGCATGCGGATCTATCATAAGCCATTTGTCCGATGGATCTGGCTCGGCGCCATCTTCATGGCCCTGGGCGGTATCCTGGCTGCATCAGACAAGCGATATCGACTGAGAATCCGGTCTTACGCGACATCCTCATCCGGAGATATGGCCGAAGCATTGAAATGATTCGCTATCATTTGCCCCTCGGGATATTTCTTCTCATTGTTGTTCTGTTTGTGATCGGTTTACGGCTTGATCCGAGACATGTACCGTCACCATTGATTGACAAGCCTGCTCCGGAATTCAGCTTGCCTTCTCTCAGGGATGAAAATACCCGTGTCGGCACAAGTGATTTTATCGGAAAGGTCACTTTACTGAATGTATGGGCGTCCTGGTGCGTTTCCTGTCTTTACGAACACCCTCTGCTGATGGATTTGTTCAGGCAAGGGGTGGTCCCAATCTACGGTCTTAACTACAAGGATGAAAGAAAAGCGGCCATTGCCTGGCTAGAGCAGCGGGGCGATCCTTATCAGGCCAGCGCCTATGATGAGGCGGGCAGGGTCGGGATCGATTATGGTGTTTATGGCGTACCGGAGACCTATGTCCTCGATAAAAAGGGTATTATCCGCCACAAGCATATCGGTCCGCTGACCCGTGAAGACCTCGATGAAACAATCTTGCCGTTGATCAGGCAACTGAATGAATCANNCAATCCTTCATTGCCTGCAAGTGGTACTACTGGGTGCCACCATGAATGTCCAGGCTGCGGGTGTCCTGCTTGAGTTTGACGATCCCCGCCAAGAGCAGCGTTACGAGGACTTGCTGGAAGAAATCCGTTGCCTGGTCTGCCAGAATCAGTCGCTGGCGGACTCCAACGCCAGTCTTGCCCAGGACTTGCGGCTGGAAGTCCATGAACAAATGGTAGCGGGCAAGAGCAACGAGGAGATCATTGATTTCCTGGTTTCGCGTTACAGCGAGTTTGTACTTTACCGGCCTCTCTTTAATTACCGTACCTTGCTACTCTGGCTTGGGCCCCTGCTGTTATTCATATGCGCAGCCATGTTTGTTTTTCGTGTGGTCAAATCCAGGAAGAGTAGCGATTTGCCGGAACAGGTAATCAATCCCTCGGATCGGGAAAGGCTGGATCAACTTTACCGGCAGGCAAAGGAAGAATAAACCATGTGGTTATTCTGGTTTGTTGCGGGCTGTATGACCCTGTTTGCCCTGATCATCATCATACGTGCGTTACGACATCATCCCTCCTGGTCTGCAGAAACTGAACAGAAGGCAACGGTCAGGCTGTATCAAACACGGCTGGAAGAAATTGACAGGGATATTGAAAACGGGACCTTGCCGCGAGAATCGTCTGAATCACTGCGTAAAGAGATTGAAAATGAATTGTTACAGGCCGTGGACAAACAGAGCTCCATCAGTCAGCCTGCGGCACAACCCGTCAGTCGCTCCCTGGTAATCTCGTTGTGTTTGCTGGTACCCATACTCTCTGTTGCTTTGTACCTGAACCTGGGAGAGCCACGCCTGATTGTGCAATCGATACCCGCAGAGGCACCATTGGACACCGCCCTGCCGCCAATCGATGAGATGGTCACGCAGCTTGAGTCGCGTTTATCAAGGCAACCGGATGATGCAGAGGGATGGTTGATGTTAACCCGTACCTATCTGGTGCTCGGTGAAGGCGACAAGGCGCTGCAGGCGGCTGAGAAGCTTTACAGTTTAACGGCTGATGAGCCCGAGACCTTGTTGATTTACATTCAATCCCTTGTGCTCAGTAATGGCGGACAATTCAATTCCCGGACCGATCAACTCATCGAACAATTACTGACGATTGACCCTGACAACAAGGCGGGTCAATGGCTGGCCGGACTTGCTGCGGAACAACGCGGTGATTACCAATCGGCATTAACGATCTGGGAGCAATTGTTACCCACGATGACAGATGACCCGGAAGCTACACAAAGTATCGAGGGTTTGATCGCCCGGGTCCGGGAAAAAATGAAGCCAGGACCCGATCAGGTAACAGTCGATGAAACCGGCGGAGAAACACCCACGGCTATTTCAGTCAGGGTTGATGTTACACCGGCGCTGGCCCCGGTGATTTCAGCGCAGGATACATTATTTATATATGCGCGGGCCAGTGAGGGTCCGGCAATGCCTCTGGCCATCGTCAGGAAACAGGCCGGGGATCTGCCGCTTGTCGTGACACTGGATGACTCCATGGCCATGTCGCCGGCGATGAAGCTGTCGTCTTTTACCACAGTCGATATCCTGGCGCGTATCAGTAAAAGCGGCGCGGCGGCCCGCCAATCAGGAGACCTCGTTGGCGAAGTAAAACAGCTAACGGTAAATCAGCAGGAAGACCCTGTCAGCTTGACTATCTCCACCGTCGTCCCCTGATGTTCTGCTACTCCAGGGTGTTTATGTAGCTGACCATGTCCTTGGATGTCCTGTTCGTTAAAGTAAATTCAGTTGGGGAAGCTTGAGTTACCCTGATTTTTTTCAGCCAATTTCATTGAAAAGGCTGCAAATTCATGAATACTCAATTATTATTCAAGTCAATCATGTCAAATCCAGGGGCAAGGCGGATGAAAGTGAAAGACTCATATTCAAAGCTGTTGCGGTCCCTGCTTGTGTTTGCCTCGTTGCTTATCAGTCACAATGTTTCCGCATTTACCCTGATTGAAATATTCCCCAGCGATACCCCCAGTAATACAGTAACTGATACTGAAACTCTGGATACTCAGGTCCAGACGGTCACTAGCGCTATAGGTGGACATATTCAGGGTGTTATCAGGGGAACAATGCGGAGACAGGAGGTAGCAGCGAATGAACTGATGGATATGACCGGTATCAATGCCGGCGATGGCATGGTAAATGTCGGTATGTGGGTCAGCGGTTCCTATACGGACTATGAAGACGATTTTACTTCAACAGCATTCGAAGGGGATACCGTGCTGGGTCTTGTGGGCATTGATATAGCGCCCACAGATAATATTTTGCTGGGCGTGGCCCTTGGCTATGAGAACAGCGATATCACCACCACATTTAATACGGGAACACAGGAGTCCGATGGTTATACAGTCGCACCTTATTTCGGGATCATTCTGAATAATTACTTCAGTATTGACGGCTCATTTGGTTATTCGGATATTGATACGGATCAATTTCGATTTGCCCCCATTGGCGCAGGTGCAGGTGCAATAATTAGCAGTTCTCCCTCGTCCGAGCGATATTTTGCAACGCTTAATTTAAATGCCATTACCTACGTGGGTAACTGGGTACTGGGTGCCAGGGGAGGGGCATTGTATGCGAAAAATAAACAAGATGCCTTTACCGAGACCAGCAGCAGTCCTCTCGTTGTACCTGCTCCCGTACAAGAAACTGAGTCAAAGCTAAAACAATGGTATTTGGGAGGAGATGTTGCCTACGGAGTCGGTTTATTTGAGCCTTTTGCCAGTTTTATGTATGAGCGGGAATTTGATTCTACAGAATTAACATTCACCTCCGGGCCGCAACCTTCCAACGATGAAGACAGCTACCTGGTGGGAGCCGGGGTTCGTTACTTCGGCACTGAAGGACTCAGCGCCTCCCTGGAATGGGACCGGCGGCTGGGACGTGATAATTTTGACGAGGACAGATTCTCGCTGATAATCCGGGGCGATTTCTAATCTGTCTNNGCAATACTGTCAGCGGTGACAGCAATCGGTTTCTCCATGCCGACAAAGATAAAGTTTTGCAATATCTCACTTTCCGGATCTATCGTAGCAAAGACGTAAAGGATCGGAAAAACAGTTTCCATGGTCTTGTAGACCGAGAGAATCACGGGGCGGGTTTCTTCTGCCAGGCTGCTGAAATAGTTGGCGATAAAAACGCCGTCATCATCCAGCCTGTTCCGTGCCAGTTCAAAAAATTCCCGGGTGGCAAACTGCATGGGAACCGCCGCAAAAGAACGATACACATCCATAAAAATCAGGTCATATCGATGCCTGGTTTCATAGAGATAACGCCGGCCATCCATGATGTGATTATCCAGCCTTTCACTGTGCGGAAGCCCGAAATATTCGTGGGCAATGTGAATTAAATCGGGCTCTATTTCGGCGACATCCACATAAGCGGAGGGATGGTCCCTGAGTATGGCCTTGGGTACCGAGTAGGCGCCACCACCAATGGCCAGGGCCCGATCCAGCCCGGCTGTGAAGAGCCGGTACAAATCAAAATACCGGGTGTAATCAAAGGCCATGCGGCCGTTATCAAGATACATGCCACTGTTGACGTTCCGGTCCTGTAGCAGGATTCTCGTCGCCCTGTTATTCAGCTGGATGTTCTGTACCGTGAGTTGCTCATAAAGCCCATCATCCTGATAAATGATTTCCGGATCAGGTTGCGGTATGAGGTAATGAATTGAAACAAGTAACGTAACTGCCAACAGGGCAAGTAAGGCTGCCACTGGTTTTTTGTGGGGACGTAGAAGTATTAATCCAAGACAACCCAGTATAGACAATAACACACCGGTACCGATCACAATCTGGCTGACACCCCAGTACGGGATAAGCAGGAATCCTGCACCAAGACAGCCGATGATACTTCCAAGTGTTGACCAGAAAAAAACCAGACCTGAGACCCGGCCGATACCCAGAGTTGGATTATCGTTATGCAGGAGTTTGATTGCATAGGGTGACAGCATGCCCAGCAGGAATGCCGGAAGCAGAAACAATAAAATAGATGTTATCAGCGGGCCATTAATCATCGAGAGCCTGTAGCCAAGTACCGGCAAAAGATGGAGATTAAGCAGTTGAATAAGCAATACGGTAATGCCGCCGAGAAGTATCAGGCCATAGAATAGCCTGAAGCTGGGCCATCGATCAGAGAACCTGCCACCGGCGTAATAGCCAATACTCAAAGCCGCCAGAATGATTCCGATGACGCTGGAAAAGGTAAAGATCGAATTCCCGAAATATGGTGCCAGGATGCGTATCGCCAGAATTTCTATGATTAGTATCGACATGCCAGTCATAAACACAGATACAAGCAGGGAGATACCACGGTAGGTGTGGGACATGGTTCAAGATTTCCTGGAAGTCAGGAGCGGAAGTTATCCTTCATTTCCCTGATCCTGGCGAAGACTTCTGTTGTTGTATTATTCTGCATTTGAAGACGCACGCGTATATTCTCATCCCCCGGCCTGAGAAAGGGATTGGTCTTTTTTTCAAGCGCGAGATCCGTCGGTATGGTTGGAGTTCCCTTCTTTCTCAAGGCATTGACCTCGGACATTCGCTCGATCAGGTCCTTGTTATCCGGATCAACTGTTAAGGCGAACCTGCCATTGGTCTGGGTGTACTCATGGGCACAGTAAAGTTTCGTATCATCCGGCAGGGCCATGATCTTTTGCAAGGAATGCCACATTTGTTCTGGCGTGCCTTCAAATAAGCGGCCGCAACCCATCGCAAACAAGGTATCTCCAACAAAAGCACAATGCTCGGATTCAAAATAATAGATAATGTGCCCAGAGGTATGTCCCGGTGTATCATATATACGGGCCAGGTAATTGCCGAATTGAAAAGTCTCTCCCTCGCCAACCTCGATATCAATTCCCGGTATTTTCCCGGCCTCGTCCCGGGGGCCGACAATTATACAACCGGTCTGTTCCTTGAGTTCCAGATTACCACCGGCATGGTCCCAGTGGTGGTGGGTATTCAGAATATGGGTTAACTCCCAGCCCTTCTCATTCAATGCCCGGTTAATTGCACTAACCTCGGGCGTATCAATGACGGCAGTAAGTCTGTTTTCAGGATCATGCAGCAGAAAGGCATAATTGTCATTGAGGCATGGAAACAAATGAATTTGCATGGCAGGAGCAGTCAATATCATTTCAATCCTCGCGTTGAGAATTCGGTTATGCGAGATTATAACTTTTTCCGGGACAAGATTCAGACAGCATAGGCCAAATTGCTTAATAGCTATAATCATCTGGAAATTTTGGTAATATCAGGGACATGCCTGCAACCAGAAAAAACAAGCTTTTCTGGCAATCCTATAACGATGATGAATTGCTTGATTTAAGATTTTGCGATCTGAAGCTGAAGCTAAGCGATACCTCGCTGCAGGATCGGATAGAATTGCTTTACGATGAGTTAAAATCCCGCGGAATACGTTTCAAACCTCATTGCTGGTTGTCCGAGGAATGGTTCTCACCGGACGGGGTGCCGGGAATTGCGATCCCTTTTTATCTGGCGCACCCGAAGCTGGCGAAACTCGAATACCGGCAGATGTTTGAAGTCGAGGGCGGCAACACCCACTGGTGCATGCAACTGCTCAGACATGAAGCCGGGCATGCCATTAATACGGCTTATTCACTGCATCGCAGGAAACGCTGGAGACAGTTGTTTGGCTCATTCACCAGACCTTACCCTACCCACTATATTCCCAAACCCAAGAGTAAAAATTATGTATTCCACCTGGACTGGTGGTATGCACAAAGTCATCCGGCAGAGGATTTTGCAGAGACCTTTGCAGTCTGGTTAAAACAGCGAAAAAAATGGCAAAAGACCTATGCAGGATGGCCGGCCATGAGAAAGCTTGAATACATGGATGAATTGATGGCCTCCATAAGCAGGAAGCCTGCACTGAAGAAATCAAGAGAACGGGTTGAACCATTGTCCACAAATAAAAAGACACTTAGGGAACATTATGAGGACAAGCGTGACCTGTATGGCATTAATGTTCCGGAAGTATACGACAGTGAACTGTTAAGACTGTTTCAGAGAAAACCCGGGGACAATGGTATGCGCAGAACCGCCTCGGCCTTCCTGGGTAAACACAGAACAGCATTATCCCAGTTATGTGCCAGAGGTATCGGTGAACCACCCTATATCATTGCCCAGGTGATCAATGACATGATCATCCGTTGTCGTGAGTTGAAACTCTATGTCACCAGGCCTGATGAGGAAATGAAAATTGAACTGGCGATATTCCTGAGCATGCAAACACTGAATTATTTTAACAAGGCCAGGCACAGGGTCGCGATATGAAAAAACTTCGCATTCTGGTCTTGATGCACGAGGACCTGATTCCCCCGGACAGTCTCAAGGGTTATACAGACAAGGAAATTGTCGAGTGGAAAACAGAGTATGATGTGGTATCGGAATTGAAGGACATGGGCCATGAGGTCCGGCCTCTGGGTGTTTATGATGATATTGGTGTTGTTCGCAAGGCAATTGATGAATTTGAACCACACATTGCATTTAATTTACTGGAAGAGTTTCATGGTAACTCATTATTTGATTACCATGTGGTGAGTTATCTTGAACTGCGAAAACAACACTATACTGGCTGTAATCCGCGGGGACTAATGCTGGCCCATGACAAGGCGCTCAGTAAGAAACTACTTTATTTTCATCGAATCAGGCTCCCGAAGTTTCAGGTTTTACCTCTGGACAAAAAATACTCTGTACCCAAACGCCTCAAATTTCCGCTGTTTGTTAAATCCCTGGTAGAGGATGGCTCGTATGGGATCTCGCAGGCATCGGTCGTTTACAATGAAGAGAAATTTCGTGAGCGGGTGAGTTATCTTCATGAGCAGCTAGGCACGCCGGTTATTGCTGAAGAGTATATTGAGGGTCGTGAACTTTATATCTCGGTAGTTGGAAATACTCGACTTGAAACCTATCCGGTGATTGAGTTGATGTTCGGTGAAAATTCAGATGATATTCTCAAGATTGCTACATCCAAAGTGAAGTGGGACTGGGCCTACCAGAAGAAACATGGCATTGATACTGTAGTGGCTAAAAACATCCCGCAAGAAACCAGAAAAAGAATTGCCAATCTTTCCAAGCGAGTTTATAAAATTCTCGGAATGACCGGTTATGCGAGGATTGATCTGCGCCTTACAGAACAGGGTGATATCTATGTACTTGAAGCAAACGCCAACCCTGACATTGCCTATGGCGAGGAATTGTCCTGTGCAGCCGAGGCTGCGGGCATCAGCTATGACGCCCTGTTACAGAAGGTTATAAATTATGGACTACGTTATGATCCACTGACACGGATCAGCTAATGTGGAACCGGTTCACTACAATATAGCCTGACATATGCTATGTTATGAAAATCAGTAGCGAACTACCCTGTAAACGGCATGCCATCATACGATTATTACTGTGAAGCCAATAACCGTACCGTAGAAGTGAATCATACGGTCAATGCAACCCTTCAGACCTGGGGCGAGGTCTGCTATGTTGCACAGATTCCGTTAGGTGATACGGATCCGATGGCCCCGGTTCGCAAGTTAATTTCTGCCCCGGCAATCGCGATCCCGATAGGTAACAGCAAGCTGAAGGAACTGGGGTTTACCAAGCTGGTCAGGCGTGATCAGGGTGTCATGGAAAACGTGACGGCCCTGGATCATGAAAAACGCTACTTCAGATCCGATGACCCGACGTCTGTCCCTGACATCCAGGGCAAGGTCGAGGACTGATTCAAACTACTCCCACTCGAGTTCAACAAATACCTTCGATACATTTCCCCGGTGATGTTCATCGAATAATAGCCAGTTGTCTTTCGCATCGGTGCCAATACTGTCGATAGCTTCTTCCATGAACCAACCTTCTGCGATGGCTTCGCGCGTTTCATTGAGCAGCATGTTGAGATAGGCGGACTGTGCTTCCATGGCGATCTGCCAGCTATCTGCGGGTGGCCCATGACCGGGAATGACAAGATTAACCTCGGTTTTTTGCATTTGTTTCATAGCCTCCAGCCAGCCTTTGAGTTTTCCATCAATGACAGGCACGCGATCCCGGAATACCAGATCTCCGGCCCAGAATGTCCCGGTTTCCGGATCGAAAACCGTGATATCTGTGTGGGTATGAGCCGCCTTATACGCCTTTATAATCAAGGGACGGTTGCCCAGGTCGACGGTCATTTCATCCATGACGGTTTTATCTGGTGCAATGATTAATTGACCGGATGGAGCAGAACCAAGCTCTTTACTGAATTCCTGGAGAAAAAATTCCCGGTTGGCCTCCATCGCACCAGGCAGGTTGTGATGGCCAATAAACTCCGGATTAAATTCTGCAAACACCGCATTACCCAGAACATGATCGAAATGTATGTGAGTATTGATCACATAGCAGACGGGTTTGTCTGTTATAAGCTTCACTTTCTCAAGTAATGTACGGCCAATTAGTAATGACCCCCCGGTATCAATGATGGCAACACAACGTTCACCGATGATAAAACCGATATTTGCAATATCCTCACGCCCATCTGCAGAGAGACCAACATGCTTTCCCTGGTGCAGGTAATTACCTGGCGAGATTTCATCCAGATTCAAAGTATCAGCAAAAACGGCTGTTATACTGAAAACCAGGCTTGCCAGAAACAACGGATATGATAAGCAATATTTGATTGAGAATGATTGTTGCGCTTTATGATCTTTCAAGTATTTCCTCCTGCACTTCAACTTGGATTATTCTCAGGTCGGGATGTTCCATGGGTATCGTGGCGGGAAATTTTCCGTAATTTCATGTCGTCCACAGACTAACTTATTGAAATATATGGCGATACATTAATTAGCCGGATTTTAATTGCTTGCCGGAAGGTAAATAATGATCTAACTTTAATAATCAGGGATGAATGATAACAACACCTCACCTTTCAGTAACCCTTCCAGGCCAGATTTGAAATCTGTGCCTTCTTTTATTGAAAAGCACTCTGTTTCAACCCTGCTAGATTATCTATATTCCATTAACCCTTTACCCAGGAGGGCCTATGTTTGAATTCGATCAGCAAATAGTAGATTCACTCTTATCAGAAAACATCGATTTTAAACGGCTTTATGAAAAGCATGATGTGTTAAACCAGCAAGTAGATGAGATTAATTCGGGGAACGTGACCACCGATGACGTGACATTGGAAAATATGAAGAAGGAAAAACTGCTGTTAAAAGACAGGATGTCGGTGATGATAGAAGACTATAAACGACAGCATGCCTGATCGCTTACTATGACTACACATAACCCGCATCTGCGGGTTTTTTTTATATGGCCATCCGTAAACCAATCATGAACAGCATGCTGGCCAGCACCGGGCGCATGATTTTTTCCGGGAGATAGCTGCCGAGGTGACTGCCCAGATAGATACCCGGCAGGGAGCCGATTAACAGACTGCCCAGCAGTGTCAGGTTCACCGTGCCGAGATGCAGGTGGCCGAGGCCGGCAATGGCAGTGATGGGTACCGCGTGGGCAAGGTCGGTGCCAACGATGGACGCGGAACGGATTCTTGGGTATAGGAACAACAGGATTGCTGCCCCCAGGGCGCCGGCGCCAACCGAAGAAAAGGAGACCAGTACTCCGATCAATGCACCTGACAACACGGTCATGTGTTTCTGGTAACGATGGTGAATGTTCCGCATTGTCGCAAACCGGTCATTCTGTCCCAGGACCAACAATTGCTTTTTAAAGATCAGCACGAGTGAGGTCAGAATCAGGGCAATACTGAGGGTCGTGGTGATCAGCTGGTCATAATTTTTCCCGGCCTCGCCCAGGTATTTCAGGATCGATATGGCGGCAAAGGTCGCCGGGATACTGCCCAGGCAAAGCAGGCCGACAATACTCCATTCAATGGTTTTACGGTGGTGGTGGACTACGATGCCGCCGGACTTGGTGACGGCTGCATACAGCAGATCCGTACCCACGGCGATGGCCGGTGTGATGCCAAAAAACAGGACCAGAATCGGGGTCATGAGCGAACCACCGCCGACACCGGTCAGACCGACAATAAAACCGACGATGAATCCGGCAATTGTAAAAGCGAAGTCCATAAGCGGCTGAATTTTTTACCAACTTTGGCTGTATTTTGGGGACTTGTAATGTAACGGTGGTTTTCTATACTGAAAAGTAATTATTATGAATATTTTTATATTTATTTAGAATAAATAGCCCGTCCTATGAAACTGCAACAACTGCGCTATATCTGGGAAGTGGCCCGCAATAACCTGAATGTCTCGGCCACGGCCGACGCCCTCTTTACCTCACAGCCGGGCATCAGTAAGCAGGTCCGCATCCTGGAAGACGAACTGGGCATCAAGATCTTCCACCGCAGCGGCAAACACCTGACTGAGATTACCCCGGCGGGCAAGGAGATCATTGAAATCGCCGGCCAGGTATTGGATCAGGTGGCCAACATTAAGCGGATCGCCCAGGAATATAAGGACAGGGAAAAGGGCACCTTATCGATAGCGACTACTCACACACAAGCCAGATATGCCTTGCCGACAGTCATCAAGGAATTCATCGGCCGCTACCCGGAAGTCTCCCTGCACATGCACCAGGGCACACCGGTCCAGATTTCCGAGATGGCGTCCCGCGGTGGAGTGGATTTTGCGATCGCGACCGAGGCCCTGGAGTTGTTTGAAAACCTGGTCATGATGCCCTGCTACCGCTGGAACCGCAGCGTGATCATGCGCCATGATCACCCGCTCGCGAGCGAGCGGACCCTGACCCTGGAGGCCTTGGCGAAACACCCGATTGTCACCTATGTCTTTGGTTTTACCGGTCGCTCCCAGCTGGACAAGGCCTTCAATTCGGCGGGCTACACGCCCCGGGTGGTCTTTACCGCGACCGATGCCGATGTGATCAAGACCTATGTCCGGCTTGGTCTGGGCGTGGGGATTGTGGCCAGTATGGCCTATGATCCGGATCTCGATAGCAACCTTGTAGCCCGTGACGCCAGTCACTTGTTTGAGGCCAGCACCACGAAAATCGGATTTCGCCGGGGGACTTACCTGAGAACCTATATGTACGATTTCATTGAATTGTTTGCACCCCATCTCAACCGGGAAGTCGTGGATGCAGCGATGGCCACGGACAGCAAAGACGAGCTGGATAAGCTCTTCAATGGCCTGAAACTACCGACTCATTAATTAACGCTAGATGTAATCGAGATCGGGAGAGGAGTCGAGGATGTCCTTGAGTTGCTCTTCTTCAGAGGCCTCGGTTTGCAGTACTTCCTTGAGAAAGCGCATATAGACCGTATAGATGCGTGGTTCCTGGCCTTCTTCCTCAACCAGGAAGAACGGGGCCCTGTCTATCTGGTATTGGACAGCAAGCTGCATCCCCTCGCTGTCGGGCTCACGTTCGTCGGCAATGATCACCCGGTTAATCCGGTCTTCCAGACCCGCCGATTTCAGGCGCTCTCCAACCTCCTGGCACTTGCGGCAGGGAGAGCCATCAGCCTTGATTTTCTTGACCATCGAAATCTGCATTGGGCTTATCCAGTCTGTTGCTTGATGTTGCCCGCGTGCAACCCGCATTCCTTCATGGTGGCTTCTTCCCACCACCAGCGGCCCTCGCGTTCGTGCTGGTTTGGTAATACCGGGCGGGTACAGGGTTCGCAGCCAATGCTGACGAAACCCTTGGTATGCAGTTCATTGTAAGGCACATCATTTTCACGAATGTACTGCCAGACCTGGGCCGAACTCCAGAAAGACAGCGGATTGAACTTGATCAGCGAATGGTCGGGGGTCGAGAAGGCAATGTCTTTTTCCACCACCGGGACATCCGCGCGGGTACCCGGGCTCTGGTCCTTGCGCTGGCCGGTAATCCAGGCATCCAGCGTCGCCAGCTTCTTGCGCAGCGGGGCAACCTTGCGGATGCCGCAGCACTCCTTATGACCGTCCTCATAGAAACTGAACAGGCCCTTTTCCCGGACCAGTTGTTCGACGGCCTCCTTGTCTGGTGAGAGGACATCAATGTCTACCTTATAATGCTTTCTGACCTGCTCGAACAGGCGGTAGGTTTCCGGGTGCAGGCGACCGGTATCCAGGGAAAATACCTTGAAATCGGGGCGGATCCTCGAGGCCATGTCCACCAGGACCACGTCCTCGGCCCCGCTGAAGGAGATTGCTGCGGTGTCAAAGTGTTCCAGCGCCAGGGCCAGGATCTCCTGCGGGCTCTTGTCCCTGTATTCCTTTGCCAGTTGTTCAGTATCGAATTCTTTAGTCATCTTAATTGCCAATTATTTGGTTGTCTCGACAGGATGCATATCCTAGCAAACATTCTATATTCCATTAAATAATAAGTAATTATACTGATATCGTTTTTTTTAATATATGCCTGCCCCGGGTACAAGGCCCGGGCGCCGTTGGCTCAGGAGGTGTGTTGCTCCAGCAGCCGTGGATGAATGTAGGTGCCGTGAGAGGACATATCAGTCAGTAAAAATTGATTGTCGTCCGAATATTCAATCAACAAGTGAAGCCGGGAGATGTCCCGCAATGTCGGGTCGATTTTCACGGTGCTGCCGGTGTCCCTGCCAATGTAATTTTTACCTTTTTTCAGTGGGTGGCGCCGGTTTTCCTGATCGATAAAGCCGACACCATCCTTGCAGGTCAGTTTGCAGTGATGCCTGGAAAGGCATATGTCGACCTCTTTCCCGTCCGGAACTTTCAGGCAGATAACCTCACCCTTTGGCATCCGTTCCAATTCTTCATGCTTGCCAACATTCTCAGGCTCAAACAGGGTGCTTTCGAGGATCAGGGTGCCGCTAAGGTTGTCGTTGCTTACATCCCCTCCCTTGCCATTGCCATTCAACTGGGCCTGCTTTTCAGAGTAAATGTACTTGATAATTTCCTGGCGGGCCGAGAGGTATTGCATGTATTTCACCAAGGCCACCCGGCGAAACGGGTTAAGATCATCACTGGTTTCGTTCAGGGCAGCGATGATACTGCGCCAGCCATGGTCCTGGGAGAAGATCGAGGGATCCAGTTCCCGCATAGCCTGGTTAATGCTGCCGGGTTCCTCGATGGAGCGTGAAAGAATCGATACGAAGCGTTTTTCAATATCCTTAATGGTGATCGCCTCGTTCTTGAGTTTCTTGGTTGAGAGTTTGACCAGTTCCTTGATCTTTTTGGTGGGAACTGAGGTCCGGCCGCTGAGGCTGAATTCAAAATCCGGGATCGAACAAAACCTGAGGATCTGATCCCCGACTGAAAGTTCTACCGGTTTGGAGAAGAACTTGTTAAGCATATGTCAGCATCCGGAGCGTCTCTTGAAAGGCGAATAATAAACCAAATCCATGATAAACATAATGAAATATCATTTACCAGAGTATTTTCTGACGCCATATTCTGGCGCTGGACAGGCATGATAGGCGTTTAATCAGGGCAATAAAAGTCCGTGACCCGATCCTTGAGAATTCTTTCTCGTTTTGGACGGTCACAGCGGGACAGTGCCTCGACCTGTTGATAGAAAGGCAGGAATTGTCCATCGACAGAATGCAGGAGGGCAATAAAACCGGGCAGGTATTCCCGATAGGTGGCGACTGCCGAGAGCTTTGCGTTATTTACGTCTTCACTGAACCAGTCCTCGTATCTGGAAAGCCCGGGGAATTCCCAGCGCTGATCCTGATATCTCCTTTTCAGGTTTCCCAGCAGACGGTTTTTCTCACGCAGTTTGTTCGTCTCATCCTGATCAGACTGATATAGTTTCTCCAGTTCATTTCGGGTCTGCATGACCATACTGACAAACCGGGCTTCAATTGTTTTCTGACTCTCATACTGCAATAACTCATCAGCAGTTCCGTGTGATTGCAGCCAGTGTCTGACACCTGCCAGTGCGACAGTCTCGGCAAAGGCTTCATTGAATCCGGTTTCATTACGGATAAACAGTTTCTGGTGTGCCAGTTCATGGAAAATGATCTCAGCGATTTCTACATTCGTGCGGTTCATCATGGTATTCAGCAAGGGGTCTGCAAACCAGCCAAGGGTGGAATAGGCGCTGACGCCACCCACAAACACATCCAGACCTTCTTTATCCATCTTGTCTGCAAATCGGGCGGCATCCTCAGGTGAGAAAAAGCCACGATAGCTCAGGCAACCGGCAACCGGAAAACACCATTGCTTGCTCTCAAGAGACAGGGGAGGTGTCGCAAAGACATTCCAGACCGCATACTCTCGTTGCAAGTCGGCATAGTATCGGTAGCTTTCATTATCAGGCAGCCCCAGTGATTTGCTGGCAAATTCCCTGACTGCAAGAACATATTGAAGTTGATTACGCAGTTCTGTGTCGATAGATGGCGAATCTATGAGAGTTGAAATCGACTCCCGCTTTTGCATGATCTCCATCTGGCCCATCATGGATTCTGTGTAATAGTCCATAGAACTGCAACCAGACAGCGTGGCAGTAAGCAGGATCAGTGCTAATGTTCTGCAGTAATGTGTATCAGTCTTGGAAATCAAAACAGTAAGTTATTCCCCGGCCGTGGCCATCAATGTATCCTTAAACCGTTGAAACCAAGCAGGCAGTTTAAGCCAGTATTAATGTATACAACTCTGATAATTGCACAAGATCTGCGTACAAATCTGGAAGACCCGGAGTGGGTCATCGTGGATTGCCGTTATGATCTTGCGGACACAAACAAGGGTAGAGATTCCTATCTGGATTCACATATTCCCGGAGCTGTTTTTGCCGATGTCCATGACGATCTGAGTGGCCCGCCCTTGACTGATCACGGTCGCCATCCCATGCCCTCCGCGGATCACCTGAATCGATTGTTTGGACGTTTAGGCATCAGGCCACATACCCAGGTCATTGTTTATGATGCCAGCAGCGGTGCCTTTGCCGGGCGTCTCTGGTGGTTACTGAGATACATGGGTCACCAAGCGGTGGCCGTTCTCGATGGTGGCTGGCCGGCATGGCAGGAAAATCGTTACCCGGTACTGGATGGCGAAGAAAGAAATCCAAAGACTGAATATCACGGTTCTCCACACAAATCATGGCTGATTACCGTTGATCAGGTTCAAGGCTGTCCCTTGCTCGTGGACTCCAGAGATCCGAAGCGATACCGGGGTGAACATGAACCCATCGATTCAGCGGCGGGACATATCCCGGGGGCCATTAATCATTTCTGGCAGGAGAATCTTGATGCAAGCGGCCGTTTCAAGAATACCGAAGAATTGAAACAACAGTTCGCACACCTGTTTGCCGATGTCCCCTCTGATGAGGTGGTATTTTATTGTGGCTCCGGCGTCACGGCATGTCATAACCTGCTCGCCATTGCCTGTGCCGGTATGCCGGCGGCCAGGCTGTATGCGGGGTCATGGAGCGATTGGTGTTCTGATCCTCAAAGGCCGATCCAGACCGGAAACACCCCCGGTGTTATGTCATAATGGGAAAAATACAGCAAATTAACGGGTTACTGCATGCAAGCTTCACGGATTACTGGCAGGTGGTCATTGAATCCTCTCTCATCATGAATCTGGCCTCGCAACTTATTCTTGGTTTTCTCTTGCTTTCGATCGCTGTTTCACCTGCGGTTGCCGGAGAAGTCCCGAATCAGATTGATCCGGGACAGGAAGCCCTGGACTCAGAAACCAATGCCGATATCAACATCACGGCAGCAGGAGAAGAGGCACAAGTGTCAATCATCATCCCTGAAGATATGAAGGACGCAGGCGATCTAACCATGCCGATAATCCAGAAGGATGTATTCCTGGTGCTCGATAATTCTGGCAGCATGAAAAAGAATGACCCTGATTTTCTAACCAGCCAGGCAGTCATTGAATTTATTAATGGGCTCGATGAGGAAACCCGGGTAGCAATTATTGTATTCGATCAAAATGTCCGCCTTTCAGTGCCGCTGACTATTGTTAATGAGAACAGCCGGGCAACTATTCTGAACAGTCTTGACCAAATTGATTATCGGGGCCAGTACACAAACAGTCCGGCGGCAATAGAACGCGCCATTTATGAATTGAAAACCACTGCGAGAACGGATGCCAGGAAACTGATTGTTTTTATGACTGATGGTATTGTCGATACGGGTAATCCACAACGTGATATTGAGAAATCGAAATGGTTGAAAACTGACCTCGCAGATGATGCTGGAGAGTCTGATATATCAATTTATGGCATAGCATTTACCGAAGATGCAGATTTTGAGCTGATACAGTCTTTGGCACAACGAACCAATGGTGAGTATTACCGTGTACTCAAGGCTGAAGACCTGGAGAATGTCTTTACCAGCATTAATGATCAGGTAAATCATCTTCCCCTGGCGGAAAGTGAATTAACTACCGCAGAAACGGAAACCTCCACGCCTGCCCAACAACCCATATATATTGAGATTCCAGTCGATCAAGGCAAGATGAGTGAAGAAGAACGCATGCGATCAATGCTGATACTTGTGGCCTTATCAGTATTGATTATCGCGGTAGTCGTAATGGTTTGGATTGTATTCAGGAGTAATAAGTCCAGAAAAGATCAGGATCAAGTACAGGAAGCCTACATTAATGACCTAAGCGGCAAGACATTATTACCTAATTATAAGCTGGGAACAAAGCCAGTAATGTTTGGACGTGTAGCCGGAACAGCCACAGATCATATGGATTACATTATCGTCCCCGAATCAACAATAGGCCGTCGTCATGCACTTATTACTTACAAGGATTATTCTTACTGGATTGCTGACCAGGGGAGCATCAACGGTACGTTTGTTAACAATAAAATGATTACCGGTGAAGTACGCTTGAAACATGGAGACAGAATCAGACTTTATAAGACTGAATTTGAGTTCGTTATGCCTGATATGGTTGAAGCCGAGAAGACGGTGCTGTCAAATACGGTATTGGCATCAACAACAGGTAATATCAAGTCTGCTGATTTTGATCTAAGCGATTCATCATCGCCTGACAAGGACAAAGACGATACTTCCAGGAAGAAACCTAAAGGCAGCAAATTTGCAGAGGAAGAGACACTCATGCTGGACGGTGATGACGAGACCATTGGTGATGAAGATAAGAATGCAACACTAAGATCTGATCCTGATGATGACATGACGCTTGATAATTTTCTTGACCTGGATGAAAAGGAAGATAAATAGTATTACCGGGATTACCTTTACTTGTTTCTCCCAATATTCTGATTGGGATTTCTGAGCTCAAAAATTCCGGCATTTCATGAACCAGTCACATCATCAATTATTGGCCTTGCTGGCGGACGGGCAATTTCATTCGGGATCAGAGCTGGGGGAAAAATTATCCATATCACGTGCCGCGATATCACAAAAGGTCAGACAGCTGGAAGAGTATGGACTGGTTATTCACTCGGTGAAAGGTAAGGGGCATCGCTTGCCCGATACCCTGGAATTACTGAATAAAGCAAAACTTGATTCAGGGCTTATTCCTGCTGTCAGAAATAGACTAAGCAGCCTGGAGGTCTTCAGCGAAATTGATTCCACCAACCGCTATTTATCTGAATTAATCGGAACTGAAAACATCCATAGTCGTCTGGCCCTGGCGGAATACCAGTCTGCCGGCCGTGGCAGGCACGGCAATTCCTGGATATCTCCTTTTGCCTCGGGCATCTGTTTATCACTGGGATGGCATTTTCCAGTCTCTCCTGAACCATTAACGGTCATTTCCCTCGGTACCGGGGTTGCAATTATCCGGGCACTGCAGCAAGTTGGTATCACCAATGCCGGGCTGAAATGGCCAAATGATATATTCGTAAACGGAAAAAAACTTGGCGGCATACTGGTTGAAATAAGGGCTGAATCTGCAGGTCCCTGTAATGCAGTTATTGGCATCGGACTCAATTATGCAATCAGGACCATGGATGTTGATGCCATTGATCAACCCTGGACCGACATTCTCAGCGTATCTGAGAATCGTCTTTCAAGAAACGAGTGCGCTGCCATTATTATCAATAATCTGGTTATGTTGCTTGAAAAAATCAGTCAGGCTGAGCCAGCATCAATCATGAAAGAGTGGCGAACCTATGATTGTATGAAAGGAAAACTGGCACGCCTCATATTACCGGATGAGACCCTGAGAGGCCGGATACTGGACATTGATGATCACGGGGCCCTGATGATGGAAATCAATCATCAGGTCAGAAGATTCCATATCGGTGAGATCAGCATGAGAGTGGAATGATGCAGCTTCTGGTTGATATCGGTAATTCACGAATTAAATGGGCGTTGCTTGATCAGAACTTAACAGAGCATTGCAGTGTTGCCCATAATCAGAAAGATATTTCAGCTCTGTTGGCAGAAAACTGGTCTGCACTTGCAATTCCTGAACAGATTATAGTTTCCAGTGTCGCAGCAAGCAGCTTGAATAAAACACTGGATGACTGGATATCTCATAACTGGAAGCTTAAACCTGTTTATGCTCAGGTATCATGCTCTGCGTTCGGTGTGCAAAATGCCTACAGTGATATCAGTGAATACGGTATCGATCGCTGGATGGCCCTGATTGCTGCATGGAAAAAATATCAATCACCGGTCTGTGTAGTAGATTGTGGGACGGCGGTGACAATCGATGTCCTGGGGGAAAACGGCATACACATAGGGGGCTTGATTGTTCCCGGTCTGAATACCATGCAGCAATCATTATTCAAACAGACGTCGGGGATACCTGAATCCATCGATCCGGCGGGTGTTGACCTTGCGATAAATACCCGGCAGGCCGTGGCCAATGGTTGTGCACTGGCGTTGGTATCCCTGGTCGAGCATGTTATAAACACCTCGGAAGTAAATGAAAATATCATGTGTCTTTTAACCGGTGGCGAGGCGGATTTGATCAGTGACTTGCTCAAGGCAAGGCACAGCATCGAACCACACCTGGTGCTGGAAGGTCTGGCGATTTACGCGGCGAATCTGGAATGAAGTGGTTATTTATCTTTTTACTGGTGATCAATGTGGCCTATATGGGCTGGGAAATTGATCACCAGACCCGTATCAACCTGAATAACCGCAAGGAGGCCCTGCCGGTGCCGAGGGGTGTCGATCGTCTGGTTCTGGTTCGTGAATTGAATAAAACACCGGAGACAAAAACCGCCAACAATGACTCACCGGATATTGAAACAGTAGATACTGATATATCGGAAGCTGCCAAAACAGCAGCTGATATCCAGACTGGTGTTTCCGGTATGACCAACGATGTGAAAATTGAGCAGGAAATCGTGAACTTGCTGGTATCACAGTTACCGGATATCAGTACCCGTAGTATCAGCAACAATCTATCCGAAACACAGCAGACCTGTTTTTCTTATGGTCCGTTTCCAGATGATCAGCAAACCGCTGACCTGATTGCCTGGTTCGAGGAAAGGCGAATAAATGTCCAGCAACGTCTGGAACGGGAACAGGAGAACCGGCTTTTCTGGGTTTACCTGGCACAGCAGGAATCGCGCAGCAGTGCGATAAAGGCTATCGAGGACCTGAAGAGCAAGGGCATCAGGGACTACCGCCTCATTGAAACGGGTGACCTCAGGAATGCCATATCGCTTGGTCTGTTTTCCACCCAGGCGGCAGTTAACCGGCGCCTCAATGAACTAAAGGACAGGGGCTATCAGCCCGTCGTTGTCCCATACCGGGATGCCAAAATGGTGTATTGGGTCGACATTAAGCTGTCATCGCAAACCGATGTCATGAGCGAAATGTTTACCGGATTTCCTGCCCGGTATAATTCGGTTCCGGTCAATTGCACTAAAATTGCACAAAAATAGCTTAATCTCTAGAATACGGCGCCAGCCCGACAGCCGTAAAATATAAAGATATTGCCCCGATAGTTAAATGGTATAACCGTTGATTTGTAATCATCAGTTGGGGGTTCGATTCCCTCTCGGGGCTCCACAATCCGGAATTTGCAGCTAATCATAATTAATGGTGATCTGATCAGATGAAATTTTCCAGCTGGCTATTGTTGTTGAGCCTTGTTTCTTTGCCGATGTTCAGTCCGATGCTCGCTGCAACCAGCCTGGCAGAGATCAGGGCACTCATCAATGAAGGCAAGTTTAATAAAGCACTCTCGGATGTTGATGACATTCTTGCCGAAGAACCCGAGAACATACAGGCAAGGTTCACCCGCGGGATAATCCTTACTCGTATGAACAGGCTCAAGGATGCGGAAATTATTTTTTTACAACTCATCAATGATCATCCCGAGTTACCCGAACCATATAATAACCTCGCTGTTATATATGCTTCACAAGGAAAATACGAAAAAGCCAATAAGGCACTCAAACAAGCAATCAATACCCATCCGAGTTATGCAACGGCCCATGAGAATATGGGGGATATTTATGCCAAGATGGCAAGCCAGGCATACAATCAGGCCCTGGAACTGGATAACACAAACGAGACAGCTCGTGAAAAACTGTCACTGGTAAATGAGTTGTTCTCGATAAAGGCCATGGGCAGTCAGGCAAGCAACAGAACCAGTGAAGCCACAACTGAAATACAAAAACAGTCCATGACTCAAAAGCCTGAGATTGTGGCAAAGGCAGAGCCAGCTGTTGAAACTGCAGCTGTCGTCGAGGCAAAAGAAACAGTTCCGGTAAAAGCACCCCCGGAATATGATCAGGTACGGAATGATGCCATGAATAGTGTCAGGCAATGGGCCATGTCCTGGACGAGCCAGGATGTTGATAAGTACATTTCCAGTTATTCACCGGATTACAATCCTTATGACATGACCAGGGAAGAATGGCTTGTGAAGAGGAAAGAGCGGTTGAAAACACCCGAATATATCAAGGTCACTCTTTCAAAAATTGATGTGAATGTGGAAAATATTGACCGGGTCAGCGTTAATTTCTTGCAAAAATACGAATCCGATACCTATAGTGATACAGTAATGAAGACACTAATGCTGAACCATATTAATGGACGCTGGCTTATTGTTCGGGAAGAAAGCAACTAGAGTATGAAAATATTACAGCTTAAAAACTATCGGACTCTGTTGACAGGTATCCTATTTTTACTGTTTGCGCCAATGCACGGTATTGCCCAGGACCTGGTTTCCCAGGCAACACCTGCGCACACCATGACTCATCAGTATGAGAAACTGTTAATTGATGCTCTCGAAAACATCAGCAATAACCAGATGGAAGAGGCCTTGTCCAGTCTTGAACATCTCATCAAAGTGGAACCAAATTTTCGGCTGGCCCAGTTAATCTATGGAGATTTGTTACTGGCGCATAGCCGGCCCATTACAGACTTTGGTAACTTCCCATCACTCTCCTATGAATATATCGATTCACTGAAAGAAGAAGCAAAGGTTCGCTGGCGTCATCATCTCAATCCGCCGTCAGAAAACAAGGTGCCTGAAGCACTGGTACAACTCAGTGACGATCAAAAGTATGTCATTACCATTGATCTTGAAGCTTCACGCCTGTACTTGTTCCAGAACCGGAAAGGCATTCCTTATCTGGTGAACGATTTTTATGTTTCTATTGGCAAGAAGGGAATTGGTAAATATCAGGAAGGTGACCAAAAAACTCCTACCGGCGTTTATTTTGTCAAAAGCTTTATCAGTCCGGACGAATTACCAGATTTTTACGGAGATGGCGCCTTCCCGATTGATTATCCGAATGTCATGGACAAACGTTATAAGCGCAATGGCTATGGCATCTGGTTGCATGGTACACCGCTGGGTACCTACAGCCGTCCCCCCAGGGACAGTAATGGCTGTGTGGTCCTTAGTAACGATGACCTTCGGACCTTGCATCAGTACATTACTGTAGGCAAAACACCGGTGATACTCGCCAGGCAATTACACTGGATTGACCGTAATAACTGGCAGAAGAGACAGGCGAATTATCACTCGTTTATCGAAACCTGGCGCAGGGACTGGGAAAGCAAGAATATGGATTTGTATCTTCGCCACTATGCCAGAGACTATGTCGGTCTGGGGAAGGATTATGATGGCTGGGTCGAGCACAAGCGACGGGTTAATTCAAACAAGCGTTATATCAAGGTCAATCTGTCCAGCACCAGTGCCTTCCTTTATCCGGGTGAAAATAACCTGCTGGTTGTTACCTTTATTCAGGATTATGAAAGTGATAATTTCAGCAGCCGGTTCATCAAGCGTCAATACTGGCGGCAGGATAGCAATGGCGAATGGAAGATTATCTACGAAGGATCCATATCGTAACGGTTTTCATCGGCCATGGTACTTACGGGCAGGTTTTGACTTAACCACTTCACCAAGTCCAGCCAGATATTATTGATTTCTGCTGGTGTTGGCATAATGCCCGCATAAGGTAACTCAATTGTCACAACCGGAATCTGTTCCTGCACACCCGCATAGCGTCCCAATGAACCGGGGTAGGTCCCCAGCAGGTTCAGGTATAGCCGTCCCAGTTTATAAGGCCCGTCTTGGGGACCATCATAATCAACGATACCATGCGGGGCGTGTACGGAAACAATCACGTCCGGCTTGAAGGTATTGATTTCACGAACCAGCCAGCGTGATTCCGGTTCGCTGAGAGGACCTGGCCCCGGGTATCGTCTGGGATTGCGACCGGTTTTATTGATCCAGTATACCTGCGCCTCATCTTCCCAGTTCCGGGTGGGGAAATTACGATTCAGGTCGACGCCGTTGGCATTGTTCCGATGAGAATCATCCTGCAATAGACCATCCGGATTCACCAGGGGCGCTATTCGCCAATGAAACAGCCCCGAGTGATAACTGTCCAGAGTCCGCATCCACTTGAAAATCACACTGACCGAGGAATATTCATCTCCATGAATACCTCCAATCAGCAATACACGCCCGACAGGTTGTCGTTGATCCAGCAGTGGCGGGTATTCCTTGATTAGTATCGGTGCATCCTTCACAGAAATACCGTCAGTTAATTGCAGGTTCCTGTCCATGCATTCAGTAAAGGCCACACTGGCCAGTTTACCCGCAATGCGTCTGCACTCCTGTTCCACAATAGCGGTCTCAGCAGCTGACTCACCGATCAACAGCAGCATTGAGACCAGCAACATCTGACTTCTCAAGATCATTTAACTCCCCCTGTAATAATCCAGGACAATGCCTGCAAATACCGTTGCCCCGAACCAATGGTTATTCAGGAAGGCTTGGAAACATTTTTCACGTATTCTATCTTTGATCAGGTATTGCTGATAGAAGAAAAAGACACTTGAAATTGCCAGTGCAGCATAATAAATGGTCCCGGCATCGATTCGTTGCCCCACCAGAACCAGTGCAGACAATACCAGCAATTGCAATATACCTATAATCAGACGGTCTGCCTCCTCGAACAGTATGGCTGTGGATTTAACGCCAATCCTGATATCGTCTTCCCGATCTACCATGGCATACATCGTATCGTAGACAACTGCCCAGAGCACCGTAATCAGGAAAAGCATCCAGGCCACCACCGGAATCTGGCCGGTTTGTGCAGCAAAAGCCATGGGGACGGCCCAGCCAAAGGCTGCGCCGAGAAAAAGTTGTGGCAAATAGGTAAACCGTTTGCTGAATGGATAGATGATGGCAAGAAACAGGGCTACAAAAGACAGTTTGATGGTAAACGGGTTCAAAGTCAGAACCAGCAGGAATGCCAGCAATACCAGGAAGAAAGCGACAGTGAGGGCTTCTGTAAAACCTATCCTCCCGGCTGTTAATGGCCTTTTATTGGTCCGGCTCACATGAAGATCAATATTACGATCAGCAAGGTCATTGACCACGCAGCCTGCCGACCGCATCAGAATGACGCCAGCAATAAAGATAAACAATATGCTGATATCCGGCACGCCGCCAGCGGCAATCCACAAGGCCCAGAGCGCCGGCCAAAGTAAAAGAAAAATTCCAATGGGTTTGTGCAGGCGGGTCAGCAGAAAGTATTCATACAATCGTTGTTTGATTACCGGCCAGGTTTTTTTGCGGGCAGATTTGAATTTCTGTGAAAGCATCACTGTGAAGTCTTTCAATCCCGGCATTCCATCTTGACCCGTTTGCGTGAGTAGCCGCTATATGAATGGTTCTGCTTCCTGAACATATCAAGAAATGTACTTACGCGATACTTTTGTATAAGGCCGGTAACAGTATTTCAATTACCAGGAGAGGTTTGTTTCGAATATAGAATATCGAACGTCTGCCCCAGAGTGGAGAGCTGATGTTCTTTCTCAACCCGCACATTTGATGCAATGCATTTCCCGAAGGAATCCGGGTAACTTCTATCGGCCCCCGACGACAATATCCGGTAGTAAACAGGTAATCCCCCAGGGACTTGTTTCCCCAGTTCAGCAAGCGTCGCTCGCTGCCTGATACCGTCATTGCCGGTAAAATACTGCGTCCATAAACCCAAGGCTGTTCCTGGCAGGTCAGGAACACCTCCCGGACAAAAGCATTGGTTCTGTCGGGAAGCATCAGGCTTTTTCTTTCTTCCATAAGTGGAGTTTGCCATGATTGGTTCTTGATTGAGATGCTCACTTTTTCCGGACAATATCGATTAAGGTGACGGGTAAGTGATCCATGATCAGCAAGCAGTCGGCGTAATTTGCCTGCCAGCGTGGAATGATTAAAGCGTGAGATGGGTTGCCACTGAAGTTTCAATTTTTTATACCTTGGTGTATCGGGTTGCGGGTCCCAGCCAACGCTGAATCAGGGCCGGAACCCTGTCCGGATAGTCATTAAGCAATATGCCGGCAGCTGAATGCACCTTTGGCAGCAGTCCGGAATCTCGCATTAGATCTGCGATCCGCAACTCCGGTAAACCGGTTTGCCGGGTGCCCATCATTTCTCCGGGTCCACGAATCTCGAGATCTTTTCTGGCAATTTCGAAACCGTTATTTGTCTGGCGCATCGTATCCAGTCTAACCCGTGCTGTATCGCTGAGTGGTGGCAGATACATCAGTACACAATCGCTCTTCTTATTGCCCCGCCCAATGCGGCCTCGTAATTGATGTAGTTGAAACAGGCCAAGCCGTTCTGCGTTCTCGATAATCATCAGGCTGGCATTGGGCACATCGACACCCACTTCAATCACTGTGGTTGCAACCAGCAACTGTATCTCTCCGGATTTAAACGCCGCCATAGCCTGCTCTTTTTCACTTGCCTTCATCCTTCCATGAATCAGGCCGACTGAAATACCGGGTATGCAATTTGCCAGGTAATCACGGGTGTCAACAGCTGCCTCGCATTGTAAAGCCTCGGACTCTTCTATCAAGGTACAGACCCAATAGGCCTGCCTTTGTTCATGACAGGCCTTTTCAATGCGCTCAATGATCTCATCCCGACGACTACTCGGAATAGCAACGGTATTTATGCTTTGCCGACCGGGAGGTAATTCATTGATGACGGTTATATCCAGATCAGCGTACATAGTCATCGCGAGCGTGCGTGGTATCGGGGTGGCGGTCATGATTAACTGATGCGGTACAGTGTCTCCCTGTTTGCCTTTTTCCAGCAAGGCAAGTCGTTGGTGCACGCCAAAGCGGTGTTGTTCATCAATAATGACCAGACCCAAAGCCGCGAAGGCCATGCTTTCCTGGAATAGCGCATGGGTACCAATTGCAATACAGCGATGATTACTGGAGAGTATGTTCAGCCGTTCCTGTTTTTCTGCCTGCCGAAGCTTGCCGGTAAATAAAAGCACCTCAATATCCATGCCAATGAACCAGTCTTTCAGGTTTCTGAAATGTTGTTCTGCCAGCAGTTCAGTCGGTGCCATGATGGCCGCTTGATAACCTGATTCTATGGCGCGCAATGCTGCCATTGCCGCCACCACGGTCTTGCCCGAACCCACATCGCCCTGCAACAGGCGTAACATTGGCTGGCTTTTACCCAGATCTTCGGTTATTTCTGCAAAAGCACGGGATTGTGCATTAGTCAGGGTAAAGGGCAGGCTTTGCAGGAATTGATCACTCAGGTTTTCTTTGGCAACCAGCGCCGTTGCCGGGTGGGATCGGGTTGCCTGTCGCAATCGTTGCAGGCTCAAGTACTGCGCCAGCAGTTCCTCAAAGGCTAGGCGCTGTTGCGCGGGATGAGTCCCGGCCAGTAACTCATTTACCCGGGCATCGGGTGGAGGTTGATGTACATAAGCAATGGCCGCTTGCAATTCTGGTAGAGTGAATTCATTTAATAAATGATCGGGCAATAATTCATTCAGTCCCCGTTCGGCCCGTATTAAAACTTCGATCGATTGCCGGGTAAGATTTCTCAAGGTCGATTGTTGCAGTCCCCCTGTTGTCGGGTACACGGGGGTCAGGGATTCATCGACGGCAACAGTTTCATTGCTTTCAATCAGCTGGTATTCGGGATGAATCATTTCAAGTGTGCTGGTACCAAATCGTACCTGCCCGTAACACCGAATCTTCATGCCTCGCTGCAGGCGATTTTGTTGTGATCTGGAGAAATAGAACAGCCGAATGGTCAAGGCACCTGTACCGTCACTGATCCGACATAACAGGGAACGGCGTTTACCGTATTTAAGCTGTGTCATCTCAATCTGGCCTTCGACTTGTGCGCTGGTGCCTGGCCGGAGGCTACCAATGGGGGACAGGCGGGTCCGATCGATATAGCGCCTGGGCATGTAAAACAGCAGGTCCGCGATTACGTTCAGGCCAAGTCTGTCCAGCTTGTCCCGGATCCGGGGGCCGACGCCCCGGAGTTCGCTAACGGGACTGTCAAGCGTCAGGCTGGCCGGTGTTCGCTTGCTGGTTGTATGGGCCACCTTCGATCCGATTATTCGAGGACCAGCACCGCATCCATTTCCACTTGTGCACCCTTGGGTAAGGCAGCAACGCCGACCGCAGCTCGCGCCGGGTAAGGCTCCTGGAAATATTCAGCCATAATCTCATTGACCAGGGGAAAGTGGGCCAGGTCGGTGAGATAAATATTCAGCTTGGCAACGTCTGCCAGTGATCCCCCCGAGGCTGCGGCTACCGCAGATAGATTCTCAAACACCCGGGTAATCTGGGCCCGCATATCTCCCTCAACCAGTTCCATGGTTTCTGCTACCAGTGGAATTTGTCCCGACAGGTAGACAGTGTTACCAGTCTTGACGGCTTGTGAGTAGGTACCGATGGCCTGCGGTGCCTGATCCGTGGAAATAATGCTTCTGCTCATGGCTAACCTCTTGAAATTGGATGGTTAATATTTGATTGGCAAAGACGGTACGGTAATCTGCAGTTTCAATTATGTTATAGTTGCTGCCGCGATTATCTTAACCCATTACCTCTCCCTGAGGTAATACCGTGGTCAGCAGGGAGACATCGGGAATAATTTTGAAATCAATGATTAGTCTTTGATCCTTGTCATACAATACAACTGCGACATGTGGTCAGATATAAAATATATAAGCTCTAGAAAATTGCAGGGGAATTCATCATGACAACGGTTACCCGGATAAGCCAGGAACACGGCAACGAGGTTGAAAAAAACATTCCTGATCTGCGCAAGACCGGTGCCCATCCCGATTATTGGTACCCGATGGCGCGTAGCCGAGACGTTAAGCCGGGGAAAGTTATCGGCCGCCGTTTCGCCGGAGATCCGATTGCGCTGGTTCGGACGAAGACTGGAAAAATGTTTGCACTTGAAGATCGTTGCGCCCATCGACAGATTCCTCTGCATGCCGGTGTGGTTGATGGTGAGGAAATCCAGTGTGGTTATCATGGCTGGCGTTATGACTGCTCAGGCAGTTGCGTGAATATTCCTTATGTTGGCAGCAGCAAGATGGTCCCGCGTGGCGTACGTGCCTACCCCTGCCGCGAGGCTTATGGCCTGATCTTTGTGTTTCCCGGTAACCCGGAAATTGTAGATTCTGTGCCTTTCCCCGAGATCAATACCTGGGACGATCTCAAATATAAAACCCGGTTCCTGGATGACCAGGTGGAATGCCATTACTCCTTCCTGCATGAAAACCTGATGGACATGAATCATCAATTTCTCCATCGCCGGATCATGTCCAGGATCAAGACAACCTATCTGGATTTGCGGGAAGGCGATGGCTGGGTAGAAGTGGATTATACGTTTTCGCGTGAGGGCGATACTCCGCTTGGTGAAAAGTTTATGCTCGGCAAACGTACTGGCAAGGAAGAGGATCGGGTCAAGGACAAAATGACCATCCGCACGCAGTACCCTTACCAGATTCTGAAATTCTGGACTGAAGGTGCCGAACACCCGGCACTGGATCTCTGGATTACCTATGTCCCAGTGGATGAAAAACAACGCATCAACCATACTTTCGGCCTGATAAACGTACGCAAACCCTCCATACCCGGTTTGATACATCTGTTCTGGCCTTTCATTATCTACTTTACCAATGGCATCTTCTCCGAGGACCGGTGGATCGTGCAAATGGAGCAGGCCGCGTTTGATGAACAGGGTGCAGACTGGAACCAGGAAATTTTTCATGTAGTGAAAAAGGTCAGGGAACTCCTGCTTGAAAAGGGCATTCCTATTCCAGCCTATTATCCTGATACTACTCAGGCTTAACGCCTGGAGATATTTGATACGTTCTTGATACCGCGCAGCCGCCGCATGACATCGGCGAGGTGTTTGCGGTTACGGACCTCAACCACAAATTCCAGCTTGGTATAGCGGTCACCCTTGTCCTTGATGTCAACGTTTATAATGTTGGCTTCCTGATCGGATATGGCAGAGGCCACGGTAGCCAGCACTCCGCGCTGATTGATTGCATTCATTCGCAGCAGGGTGGGGAAGATACGGTCAATGTGGTCTTCCCATTTCACATTAATCCACTTCTCCGGGTGATTGCGATACTCGGCGATGTTCTTGCAGGTTTGTGTATGAATCACAATGCCGCGACCGGCGCTGGCAAAGCCGATGATGGGGTCGCCGGGAATTGGATAACAGCACTTGGGAAAGCTGACGACCATGCCTTCCGTCCCCTTGATCTGCAATGGGGCAGAGGAATCCCGTGAATCCTCCTCTTTCACCAGGATATCTTCACCATTCAGCGTCAGTTTTCTGGCAATCAGCGGGGCGAGACGGTTACCGAGTCCAATATCACGTAGCAATTCATCTTCTGAGTCCATTTTGTATTCCGCCAGCACATGATCAATCTGTTCGTGTTCCAGATCCACATACCGCTTGTTCAGGAGTTCCAGTTGCCGGTTGAGCATGCGTCTGCCCAGGGCAACGGCCTCGTTGGCCTTCATGTTTTTCAGGTAATGCCGGATATTGGAACGGGCCCGGGCCGTGATTACGAAATTCAACCAGGCCGGATTTGGCTGTGCGCCTGGTGACTTGATGATCTCGACCGTTTGTCCCGAGGTGAGCTGGGTGCTTAGTGGAGCCAGCCGGCGGTTAATGCGTGCCCCGGTACAGGAATTGCCCAGATTGGTATGAATCGCATAGGCGAAGTCCACCGCCGTTGCGCCGCGCGGTAATTCTATAATGCGCCCCTTGGGGGTAAAGGCATAAACCGCGTCCGGAAACAGATCAACTTTCACATTTTCCAGAAACTCTTCAGGATTCCCTGCGGTCTGTTGCATCTCAATAATACTTTGCAACCATTCGCGTGCCCGTTTATGCGCACCGCTGCGATCACCCCTGCTTTCCGATTTGTATAACCAGTGCGCGGCAATTCCATCTTCAGCAACGTCATTCATTTCGTGAGTACGTATCTGGATTTCAATCGGCACGCCAAACGGACCGAAAAGCACGGTATGCAGCGACTGGTAACCGTTGGCCTTAGGAATGGCGATGTAATCCTTGAACTTGCCCGGGACCGGACGATAGAGGTTATGTACGGTGCCTACTACCTGGTAACAGGTATTGACCGAATCAACGATAATGCGAAAGGCATACACATCATAGACATCATTGAATGACAGGTGGTTCTCCCACATCTTCTGGTAAATACCATACAGATGTTTTTCTCTGCCATAGATCTTTGCGGGAATCTTTTCCTGGCGCAAGCGACGGCGCAGGGCATTGCGGATCTTGTCGATCACTTCCTTTCGATGGCCGCGGGCCTTGTTGACCTGTTCTACCAGAATTCGGTGACGCATGGGATAAAGCGTGGTGAATCCCAGTTCTTCAAGTTCCAGGCGGATAGTGTTGAGCCCCAGGCGCTGGGCAATCGGCACATAGATCTCCAGCGTCTCACGGGCGATGCGTCGACGTTTGTCCGGGGGCAGGGCACCCAGTGTGCGCATGTTATGCAGACGATCAGCGAGCTTCACCAGGATCACACGGATGTCATTGCTCATGGCCATTAACATCTTCCGGAAGTTATGGGCCTGGGCCTGTTCCACGCTGTCAAAGGTTACCTGGGTGAGCTTGCTGACCCCGTCCACCAGTTCCGCAACACTCTTTCCGAATCGCTTGCTGATTTCTTTTTTCGCAGTATCGGTGTCCTCGATCACATCATGCAGCAGCGCCGCGATCAGTGTTTGGTGATCCATATGCATATCAGCAAGGATGTAGGCAACTTCCAGGGGATGATAAATATAGGGTTCACCACTGACGCGATGCTGGCCCTCGTGCGCCTCGGCACCAAACAGGTAGGCATTGTGCACTTCCTCCACCTGGTCATTAGGCAGATAGGTGCGGATTTTTTTCAGAAGATCATTCAGTCCCTGCATACTTACTCAACAATTTCAGATGTATATATTCAATATAACATTGAAATCCGGGTGTGGTGCCGACAATCCGGGGAATTGCCGGGCGGGGATAAAAAAATCCCGCCTTTGGGGCGGGATGCGTATTTATTCGTTTTCGGGAAAGTTAATGCTTTCTTCCCCTTCCAGATCATCCAGCAGGTCTTCGGGTTTGTTGATCTTGTCGATATTCTCCGATGTCACCAGGCCGTCGGCGATTTCCCGCAAGGCGAGGACAGTCGGTTTGTCATTCTCTTCTTCGACCAGGGGTTCAGAGCCAAACACAATATGGCGGGCGCGTCTGGCGGCCAGAATGACCAGGTCATAGCGGTTATCAACATATTCCAGGCAATCTTCAACGGTCAATCGGGCCATGTTTGTCCTCTTTGATTCTCTCTGAGTTACTGAAGGTCGGCCATTCTACTGAATATCATCACCCTCTGTCATCAATTGTCTGGCCAAATCCAGGTGATCCGGGCCCCGATAGCGCTCATTTTTCCGTGTCGACCTGATAAGGTCGGTCAGCTCCGCCAGGGCCTTTTCCAGGCAATCGTTCATGACCAGATAATCGAACAGCTCATAGTGGGATATCTCTTCCAGGGCCGCGTCAAGGCGCTCCTGGATTGTGGCCGCATCCTCGCGTTTCCGGAGCCGCAGGCGCTTTTCCAACTCCTCCAGGCTCGGTGGCAGAATAAAAATACTGACACAATCTGGGAACAGGGCCTTGATGTCGCGCGCACCCTGCCAGTCAATTTCCAGGATGATGTCCTTGCCATTATTCATCTGGCTCTCGACCCAGGCCCGCGGGGTCCCATAACGATAGCTGAACACAATTTCATGTTCGAGGAAGGCGTTCTCATTGACCATCTCGCTGAACCTCTCTTCACTGACAAAGAAATAGTCCACGCCCTCGACCTCGCCGGTGCGTTGCGGCCGGGTGGTATAGGAAATCGATACCTGCAGGTCCGGCACTTCGGCACAGAGTTTTCTGACCAGCGTGGTCTTGCCGGTACCCGATGCCGCGGAGATGATAAATAAGGTGCCGGGCATGTTATTCAATATTCTGTATCTGTTCGCGCATCTGCTCGATCAGTACCTTGAGTTCAACCGAGGCCGCGCTGCAATCATAATGCACGGCCTTGGAACCGAGGGTATTGGCCTCACGGTTCAGTTCCTGCATCAAAAAATCCAGCCGCCGGCCCACGGGTTCATCGCGATCCAGCACGCGCTCCACTTCAAACAGGTGGGTTTCCAGGCGGTCCATCTCCTCGGCGACATCATATTTTTGTGCCAGCAAGACGATCTCCTGTTCCAGTCGTTCCGGGTCCACTTCAACCTTCATTTCAGCGGCCCGTGTCTGCAGGCGTTCCCTTACCCCCTGGATGATTTCCGGTAGTCGTTGCTTGATGTCAGCGACAATTTTCTCCGCAGCCTGGCAACGTTCCAGGATCATCTTCCTGAGTTTGCTGCCCTCTGCCTGTCGGGTCTCCAGCACCCGGTCCAGGGTCTTTTCCAGTTGCGCCAGTAACGGGCCAGCCACCTGTTCCGGGTCCGGTGATTCATATTCGATCACCCCGGGCCAGCGCAGGATATCGATTGGATTGACAGCAATAGCGCGGGAAATACGTCCGGCAATCTGGTCAGTTACATCAAGCAGACCCTTGACCAGCGATTCATTAACAGGCAGGCCATTGTCTTCGGTTATGGTCGGTTCATATCGCAGGTTACAGTCCACCTTGCCACGGCTGATACGCTGGCTGATGGTTTCACGAACGGCAGTTTCCAGCATTCGCAGTTCATCAGGAAAGCGCAGGTTGATCTCGAGGTAGCGATGATTGACGGTTTTGATTTCCCAGATGACATGTCCGGCATCTCCGGTCTCTTCCGTACGCCCGAAGGCGGTCATGCTGGTAATCATGGTCAATCCTCTAGTATTGTTGTTCTTGTTTACTGCGAAAGCGGAGTGGGGCGTAATACTAACGCGTCTCACCATGGAGGCAAATACACTGCCCGATGGTTTAGGCTATAATCCGCGCTTTTTTACCTGGAGGGAAGGTATGCGACCCAGCGGCAGAGCACCGGATCAATTACGTGATATCAAGATCACCCGACATTACACTTGTCATGCCGAGGGTTCGGTCCTGATCGAGTTTGGCAGGACCCGGGTTATCTGTAATGCGAGTATTGAAGATCGTGTCCCCAGCTTTCTCAAGGGCAAGGAACAAGGCTGGCTCACCGCGGAATACGGGATGTTGCCACGCTCCACCGGTCAACGCATGCGCCGCGAGGCCTCGCAGAACCGGCAGGGTGGGCGGACCATGGAAATCCAGCGACTCATTGGTCGCGCCCTGCGGGCAGTAGTGGATCTGAAAGCCCTGGGTGAACGCACCATTACCCTGGATTGTGATGTCATTCAGGCCGATGGCGGAACCCGCACGGCTTCGATCACGGGCGCCTATGTGGCCTTGAGGGATGCTGTCCAATGCCTGAGAGACCAGGGCACGCTCGCTCAAGACCCCGTGCTGGCGGCGGTTGCCTCGATCTCGGTGGGTGTCTGCGACGGGATACCGGTCCTGGACCTGGATTATGAGGAAGACGCCAGCGCTGAAACCGATATGAACATCGTCATGAATGACAATGGTGAATTCATTGAGGTCCAGGGGACAGCGGAGGGCCATCCTTTCAGCATGGATGAACTCAATAGCATGCTGGGACTTGCCAGGCTGGGAATCAACCAGTTGTTTAACATGCAACATCAGGCACTCGGAAACTGAATTGTCTGAACACCGGATTGTCCTGGCCAGTAATAACCCGGGCAAGGTTCGGGAGATCAGCGAAATGCTGTCTCGCGAATCCATCGAGATCATCTCCCAGTCCGAACTCAAGGTCCCCGAGATCGAGGAGACGGGACTGAGTTTTGTCGAGAATGCCATCCTCAAGGCACGAAATGCCTCACGGTTGACGGGCCTGCCGGCCATTGCCGATGATTCCGGTATCGAACTGCCGGCCCTGAATGGCCGTCCGGGAATTTACTCGGCCCGGTATGCAGGGGAAGGTGCAACGGATGAAGCTAACCTTAAAAAGTTGATTGAAGACATTCGGCCGCTGCCCGAAAATCAGCGTGAGGCACAGTTTGTCTGTGTCATGGTCTACATGCGTCATGCCGAGGATCCCGTCCCTCTGATTGCCCAGGGCATCTGGCAGGGGATTGCGGTTACCGAACCGCGGGGGGAAAACGGATTTGGCTATGATCCCATATTTTATTTACCGGATAACCTGTGTACTTCGGCGGAACTGTCACCCGAGCACAAGAACAACCTCAGTCATCGCGGCAAGGCCTTGCGTCGGTTGGTCAACCTCCTCAAGCTGGAATTCTAGGAAACTCTCAAATCCCTTCCCCGGGATAAGAGAGGACAATGCAAAGATTGCTTTTTGGGGAATTTACCCGGAACTACAGGGAAGGTTTATACTCTCCCACTCCCATGACACCGTTATTAACATTCCATGACAATTTACCGTTGTCGCTTTACATTCACCTGCCCTGGTGTGTACGCAAGTGTCCCTATTGTGATTTCAACTCGCATGAAGGCGGGCAGGATGAAACCAGGCAGTTTGAATATATCGATGCCCTGATCCGTGACCTGGAACAGGAATTGCCGCGTATCTGGGGCCGTCGCATCAATACCATTTTTATCGGCGGCGGCACCCCCAGCCTGTTTTCAGTCAAGGCTATGGAACAGCTCATGGCCGGTTTACGGGCAAGACTTAATTTTTATCCCGACATTGAAATAACCCTGGAGGCCAATCCCGGCACAGCCGAGTCAGACAAGTTCAAAGCCTTTCGCGCTCTCGGCATCAATCGTCTCTCCATTGGTGTACAAAGCTTTAACGATGCGCGCTTACAGCAACTTGGGCGTATCCATACGGCAAGCGAAGCCCATGCCGCCATCGACCTGGCACAGGCAGCCGGCTTCGAATCGCTGAATACAGATCTTATGTACGGTTTGCCTGAGCAATCTGTTGCCGACTCACTCCGGGATCTGGAGGCAGCAATTGCGCATGAACCGTCCCATCTTTCACGTTACCAGTTGACCATTGAACCCAATACGGTGTTTTATGCCCGCCCGCCGAAATTACCGGATGATGATGTCATTAATAAGATGCAGGAGGCGGGAGATGAACTCATGGCCCGGCAAGGCTATCAACAATATGAAATCTCTGCCTACGCCAGACCGGATCAACAATGTCTGCATAACCTCAATTACTGGCAGTTTGGTGATTACCTGGGTCTGGGTGCCGGTGCCCATGGCAAGTTGACCGATGTTTCTGCCGGTACCGTTACCCGTTTTGCCCGTCACCGGTTACCGGAGCGCTACATGCAGCTTGCCGGTACGACAGATGTCATTACTGAAAAAAGGCAACTGTATCGCATTGACCTGTCGCTGGAATTCATGATGAATGCCCTGCGATTGACACAGGGTGTTTCACCCGACCTCTTCAGGCAGCGGACCGGCATGCCCCTCAGTGTGATCGAGGCTGAATTAAAGCACGCCGAGAATAAGGGTATGCTGACCTGGGACCTGGCCACGCTCAAACCGACGGAGACCGGGCAGCGTTACCTGAACGATCTCCTGCAAAATTTCATGCCGGAGAGTGAAGCCGGTTGATTATTACTGCTTAATGATCCCGGTGTGAGGCGAAGGCAATCTTGTCCAGGTAACCGAGCAACAGGGCAGAAAATACAAAGGTCATGTGAAAGACCACATACCACATCAGTTTATCATTATCGATTTGCTGCAAATTCATGAAGGCCCGTAACAGGTGGATGGATGAAATGGCAACGATGGAGGCAGCCACCTTGATCTTGAGACTGCCGGCATCCAGTTTCCCGAGCCAGCCCAGGTTATCAGCTCCCTCATCTACGTCGAGCTTGGAAACAAAATTTTCATAGCCGCTCAGCATGACCATGATAATGAGGCTCCCGACCAGCGAGATGTCCACCAGTGCCAGCACGGTAAGTACGATTTGTGATTCCGACATATTGAGAATAATCGGGAACACATGAAACAGTTCCTGAAAGAACTTGATACCCAGGGCGAGCAAGGCCAGTGAAAGGCCAAAGTAAATCGGTGCCAGTAATCAGCGCATGCTAAACAGCATGTTTTCGAATTGTTTTTCCATCATGATGATCCTTTAGCTTTAATTCAGTGGCGAATTCTAGCAGGAGATATCCCTGGACTTTAAGAAGTTTGTTTTTTTAAGGCACAAAAAAACGGCGGGGTGGTATTCCCCGCCGTTGTCTTTGCAACGCTGCCTCGATGGTTAAGCAGCTTTCCTGGGGGCCATCCATTTCTCCAGGTCTTCAGAACCACCAATGTGTTCACCATTGATGAAGATCTGCGGGTAGGTGGTTGCGTTGGCAACCGCCCGCAAAGTGTTGTCGGTATAGTCCTGGTTGAGGACCAGTTCCTCAAAATCGATACCGGCATCATGCAACAGGCTCTTGGCCTTGGCACAGTAGACGCAACCCTTGCGGGAAAACACGGTCACATCAATTGGCTTGTCTGCCTTAGGTGCTAGATATTCCAGCATGGTATCGGCGTTTGAATTCTGGAATGGGTCGCCAGGAACTTCAGGTTCGACAAACATTTTTTCGACGACGCCGTCTTTCACCAGCATGGAATAACGCCAGGAACGCTTGCCGAAGCCAAGGTCGTTTTTTTCGACCAGCATGCCCATGCCCTCGGTAAACTCACCGTTACCATCGGGAATGAAAGTAATGCGGCTGGCCTTCTGGGCTTCCTTCCACTCGTTCATCACGAAAGCATCATTTACCGAGATGCAAACGATATCGTCGACGCCGTACTTTTTGAAAATCGGTGCCAGCTGGTTATAGCGCGGCACGTGTGTCGAAGAACAGGTCGGTGTAAACGCGCCGGGCAGTGAAAACACCGCGACGGTCTTGCCATCAAAAATATCCTTGCTGCTGACATTCACCCACTCGTGATCAACACGGGTACGGAATATCGTTTCCGGTACTCTTTTTCCTTCCATATTTGTCATATTCAATTACTCCTGCAGTTTGTTAAAAGTTAATGGTTAAAAGATTCTGTAAAAATACCGGGGCGGCGGGGGAACCGCCCTGGTTGTGCTAACCAGGAGGGATTAGTTAGCGTTGTTAATCAAACTCCGTAACATCCAGGCATTCTTTTCATGCACCTGCATGCGCCGGGTCAGCAGATCGGCCGTAGCTTCATCATTGGCTGCGTCGACCAGCTTGAATACTTCTCTCACTGTTCTGACCACAGTTTCCTGTCCGTCCACAGCCCGCTTGACCATTTCCTCCGCGGCAGGCACATCGGTCTCTTCCTCGATGTCGGTCAGTTTGGCAAAGGCCTTGTAGGAACCGGGGGCATACACACCCAGTGCCCGGATACGTTCGGCAATCTCATCAACCGCAGTTGCGAGTTCGGTATACTGTTGCTCAAACATCAGGTGCAACGTGTTAAACATTGGCCCAGTGACATTCCAGTGATAGTTATGCGTCTTTAGATAAAGCGTATAACTGTCGGCGAGCACCCTGGACAAGCCATCGGCGATCGCCTTTCGGTCTTTCTCTTTGATTCCTATATTGATGCTCATGATTGCTATCCTCTTTATAAACAGGTTCGTTCATTTCGATAGATGCAGTATAGGGACAGACATATTATAATTAAAATGGATTATAATTATGTTTATAATAGAAAATAGCTATCACTAGTTTTACGGAGTATCCTATGCGTCTGAACCTGCCTACCAACCGTCAATTGCAATATTTCATCGCCCTGGAAAAGCACCGCCATTTTGGCAAAGCGGCCGAGGCCTGCTTCGTCTCGCAGCCGGCCTTCAGTGTTGCCATCCAGGAGCTGGAGTCCCTGCTCAACGTCCAGCTGGTCGATCGCAACAAGAAGCAGGTGACCATTACGGCCATAGGCAAGGCGATCGCCACCCAGGCCAGGTTGGCACTCACCGACATGGAAGTGATCATCGATATCGCCCGGGAAAACCAGCAACCACTTTCCGGCCACCTGAGCCTGGGGGTCATTCCCACCATTGCCCCGTTCCTGCTGCCGGAGTTGTTGCCGAGACTGCGCAAGTCCTTCCCGAAACTCGACTTGTTTCTGCATGAGGACCAGACCGAACGGGTCTATGAGCTCATGATGCAGGGTCAACTGGATGTAATTTTGATCGCCTTGCCTTACCGCCTTCGTGGTGTCGAGTCCCTGTCCTTGTTCCGGGACAATTTCCACCTGGCCTGCCGCAAAGGCTCGAGGCTGATAGATCCGGAAAATTACGTCATCGATAACCTGCCGGAGGAAAGTGTGCTGTTACTGGAAGACGGTCATTGCCTGCGAGACCATGCGCTCTCTGCCTGCAAGATCCGCAGTCTGGACAAGGTCAGCAAGATTACGGCCAGCAGCCTGTTGACCCTGGTGCAGATGGTGGACGCGGATCTCGGCGTCACGTTTATTCCCGAGATGGCGCTGCATTCCAATCTTTTGAAACATACCCACATCATCACCAGGCCCCTGGCAAAAAACAGTTTCCGTGAGATTGGCCTGGTCTGGCGCAAGGGCAGTCGGCGTACAAAAGAATTCAAATTACTGGCTGGGCAGATCCAGCCAAAAGGTGAATAGCGACACAGCTTTCCGTATTAACCGGGTGATCCTGCTGAAACATTGTATTATCAATAAAAAACCACAAGGTGTAGCAAGGGATGAAAACCATCTTTGGAATCATCGGTATCGTCATTGGTGCCTGGATAGGGGAATGGGAAAATGACCCGCTGAGCGGTGCGGCCATCGGTTTCTTTATCGGGCTTCTGGCCGGTGCCCTGATCAATACCAAAAACCGTTTGCTGGATCTGGAAAAACGCCTCAAGCAGTTCCAGGAAACACTCGTCGACAGCGCATCAGTGACCACCAGCCCGGCAAAAAAATCTTCGACCACTGCGCCAGACTTTGGCACCGGAGATATATCTGAAGATACTTCTGAAATAGATACAACTGCCACCACGGAAATACCCAAACCATCCGCAGCCCAGATTGCCAGCAAAGCGACAGACGTCGGCTGGCAGTCAGCAGCGGATGCTCATATCCCGGACCAACCGGAAAACCGCATGATTCAATTCATCAAACGGTTCTTTACCACGGGCAATGTCGTCGTCAAGGTTGGAGTCATATTGCTTATCTTCGGCGCCTCGTTCCTCATCCGCTACGCCGCGGAACGCGAGATGCTGCCGGTTGAGTTGCGGCTTGCTGCGATAGCGGCAGGCGCCATTGTCATGCTGATCCTCGGCTGGCGCTTGCGCTTTAAAAACGCCAACTATGCCCTGGTATTGCAGGGCGGTGCTGTCGGTATTCTTTATCTCACGGTCTTCGCCTCGGCCAAGCTCAACGTCTTGCCATTGACCCTGGCCTTTTTCATCATGCTCGGTTTGGTGATCTTTTCCTGCCTGTTGGCTATATTGCAGGATTCCAGGTCGCTTGCCATGTTTGCCACGGCTGGTGGTTTTCTGGCGCCGATCCTGGTGTCGACGGACTCCGGTAATCACGTTGCCCTGTTTTCCTACTACGCATTCCTGAATGCCGGTATCTTCGGTATCGCCTGGTACAAGTCCTGGCGCGGGCTGAACTGGCTCGGTTTTCTGTTCACATTTATTATCGGCTCGCTGTGGGGCATTGAATATTATTCACCGGAGAAGTTCGCGACCACGGAGCCTTTCCTGATCCTGTTCTTTGTCTTTTACGTGGCCATCGCGATCCTCTTCGCTCATCAACAACCTCCCCGTTTAAAAGGTGTGGTTGATGGGTCGTTGGTGTTTGGCACGCCGCTGGTGGGTTTTGTCCTGCAAAGCGCCCTGGTCCAGGACTTTGCCTTTGGTCAGGCCTATTCAGCCTTGGGCATGGGTGCTATCTATACGGTATTGGCCGCCGCACTCTGGCAGCGGCAGGTCGATGGCATGCGGATGCTGACAGAGTCATTCCTTGCTCTCGGCGTGATCTTCCTTAGCCTGGCTATACCGTTTGTGCTCGATGGCCGCTGGACGGCCGCGGCCTGGGCACTCGAAGGTGCGGGCATAACCTGGGTCGGTATCCGGCAACAGCGTCTATTGGCCCGCGTGTTTGGCCTGTTGTTGCAGATCGGTGCCAGCCTGGCTTTTTTCTCTACGATCGGTCACCCACATGGCAACTTGCCGGTCCTCAACAGTGATTATGTTGGTTCAGTCCTGATCGCCATCGCCGGACTCTTTATTGGTTTAAATTACTATCGCCACCGGGAGGCAGTAAAAGAACCCGAAAAAGATCTGCATTATCTGCTGTTGGCCTGGGGACTGCTCTGGTGGTTCGGCGCCGGACTGATGGAGATCGATTATCATCTACTGGCCCATTATGAACTTAATGCCAGCCTGTTCTTTATTGCCTTAAGTTTTCTCTTGGCCACCGTCCTCGCCCGGCGCCTGGGCTGGACTGCCGCCGAATTCCCGGCCCTGTTCCTGCTGCCAGTAATGATCATCATTGGCCTGATTCAATACTATTATGGCGTTAACCCGTTTGCAGACCTCGGGTTCATTGCCTGGATTGCAGCGTTCGTGATTCAGTACCGCATACTGCACAGGGCAGCAGGTTCCTGGCGGCACAGCCTCCTGGAAAAATGGCATGCCGGTACTTTATATATACTGATTTTTATCCTCACCTGGATCGTTGCCCATGGCATCAGCCGCCATGTGACCGGTCTGCAGAACTGGGACCACATCTTCTGGGGATTGGTCCCTGCCATTATGGTGTTCGCGGTCATGAACCTGAAATCAAGACTGCGCTGGCCCATCACCGAGTTTGCGCCGGCCTATCTGGGTACCGGTCTGTTGCCGGTCATTATCTATCTTGGCATCTGGACGCTGGTTGTTTGTACGCGCAGCGGTGACCCGTCACCCTTGCCATATTATCCCGTGATCAATCCCCAGGATGTCGCGCAACTGTTCGCTTTGTTGGCTGCCATTGAATGGGTTGCCAACTGGAAGAAAGAGGTGATACCGGAACCCGCTTTTGTGCAGAGGCTGCCTGTCATTGCCGCCATTGGCATGGTCTTTTTCGTCTGGTTGAATTCCCTGGTGGCCCATGGGGTGCATTTTTATGCCGGCGTGCCCTACCGGGCCTGGCAGATATTCAACTCGGACCTGTTCCAGACTGTCATTTCCATCGTCTGGACCTTGACGGCATTCCTGCTCATGGGATTGGCCAACCGACTGGGTTACAGGAAGGTCTGGTTTACGGGGGGTGCACTGCTTGGCGCTGTGGTCCTGAAACTGTTTATCATTGATCTTGACGACAGTGGTACGGTAACGCGTATTATTTCATTCATGAGTGTTGGTATCTTGATGCTGTTGATCGGTTATTTCAGTCCCTTGCCTCCCCGATCCGAAACCCGGGCCGCTGAATGAGCATGCCGTTGCTTGCTCCCTGCCTGCTGCTTGTGGCCTCACTGGCCTATGCCGCTGTAGAACCGGATATGCAGGATTATGCCCAGGCAAATCCCATTAACACGGATGGCAGCAGTGCCATCTACCGGGTAGAACTGCCTGCGGAAGTCTATGAGACCGCGGCAAGGTATGACCTGGGAGATGTTCGGATCTTCAACCAGGACGGTGAACGCGTCCCTTTTGCCATACAGCGCCAGGAACAGAAGAAGGTTCTGAAGACGGCCTGGTTTGATTTGCCGGTGTTTCCCCTGCGGGGTAATGTAGAGAAACTGGCTGATGACCAGTCACTGGACCTCAGCCTGGGTGAAGATGGCAAGATCCTTGAATTACATTACAGGGGTAATGGTGCAACGCTTAATCAGGACCAGAACCAATACCTGCTCGATATCAGCGGTATTTCACAACCGGTCGATGCGCTGGAAGTGATCATCAGTCACTCAAACGAAGAAGGTTATTTGAAGAAGGTCAGGCTGGAATCCAGTAACGACCTCAATTACTGGTCAACACTGGTTGATGGGGCAACTCTTACTGAACTCAGCTATGGCACACATTCGTTGAAAAAAAATCAGATTAATCTGCCGGAACGGGATATGAAATACATTCGGTTCAGCTGGCTGGATGATCACGAAGGTTTACGCATTTCCAATATTCGCGCCCTGTTAAAAACGGCGCATCATGAGAATCATTATCGCAGGTCATCGGTCACGGGCACCCGCTCGGAAGACAATGAGAACATCTACCAGTTTGATCTCGGTGGTTATTTCCCAGTGGAACAGATCAATGTGACCCTGCCGGATGACAATACCCTGATTGATGCCATTGTCCGTTCCCGTCATGACCAGGACGAAAAATGGCGGACGCAGTACGCGGGCCTGTTTTACCGGTTGAACATGAAAGGCACACACCTCGAAGGTGAACCCATCAGCGTACGGCTGAGCCGCCACCGTTACTGGGAACTCGAGGTCAAATCAAGCGACAGCATCGGATCTGCCATGCCGGAGTTGCATTATGCCTGGCAGCCAAACTATCTTTATTTCCTGGCCCGGGGCAAGGGCCCTTACCTGCTGGCATATGGCAATGCCAGTGCCGAGCCGCCGGAGAAACCCGTTCATACCTTGATGAATGTCCTCGGCAGTGATCGGGAACAGGAGCTCGTCCAGCAGGCCAGTATCGGCGAGCCGACGATTCTCAAGGGTGAGAGTGCGTTGGTGCCGGTCAAGCACTTCCCCTGGCGGGAAGTGTTTCTCTGGGTCATTCTTCTCTCAGGCGTTCTGGTGGTTGGCCTGATGTCTTACAAGCTCATGCGTCAGATGAGCCAGCCATAATCTGCTGTTTTGTGACAAGATACACCGCACCGTGCCCGGATATGGGCTATAACTTTCTAACTGCTTTATATTCAGTCTTGGAATAGGAGAAAGAGATGAAGACTTTTATCAGCACCCTGTTAATCCTCTGTTTCAGCCAGATCGCCCTGGCCGATACCACCTATGTGTGTACCCATGGCGACCGTCAACGCACCATCGAGGTAGCTTATCTTGGCAGTGGCACAGCTCCCTGTGAAGTGCGTTATACCAAGAATGGCTATACCGAGGTCTTGTGGAGTGCCCAGGCCCAGGAGGGCTATTGTGATGAAAAGGCCGGGGACTTCGTTGAGAAACAGCGTGGCTGGGGCTGGGAATGTGGAGAGAGTATGGCTGCCATGGATAACTCTGCGGCATCTTCAGAAGTGCCAGAATGGCAGCGTCTTGAGTAAGTAGTACCTCCTGTAGAAGCTGACATCCAGCCAGGCCAGTGGGTAACACCCTGGCCTGGTTTTTTTTGTGCCGGCTTTTTCTGCATAATGAACTCGCGCCCCCGGCAAGTGACAAAAAGAGTTAATAATAAAAGGATACCCTGCCTTGTTTAAAGCCATCCTCCATTGGATAGAGATCAATATCCTCTCGCTGGGCCGCGAGATGCGCTGGTCATATCTGCCGCCACTCATGGTCTACATGGCGGCCGGTATCTCGGGCCTGACCGCGATCGTTGGTACTTTCTTCATCAAGGAATACCTGGATCTGTCTGCGGAGTTCCTGGCCGCCCTCGGTTTCTGGGCGACCATTCCCTGGTCATTGAAAATGCCCATGGGCCACCTGGTCGATCTGATCTGGCGCTGGAAAAGTCTCTTGGTCTATCTGGGTGCCGGATTAATCGCGGTGAGTCTGTTGATCATGATCGGCTTGCTCACGGATCGCGAGGCCATGGAAACCATGATGCCGGCCGGCGCCTGGTTTGTGATCAGTGTACTGCTCGCACCCATCGGTTATGTGATCCAGGACTCTGTGGCCGATGCCATGACCGTCGAGGCCGTGCCGCGGGTGGATATCGAAGGTAACCCCATCGACCCTGACAAACTCAAGCTCATGCACACGACCATGCAGACCCTGGGTCGGGTCGCCATCATCGGTGGCACGGTACTGGTCGGCTTCATTAACCTTTACGTGTTTGCCGGCACAGGTGATTTACCGCAGGCGGATAAACAGGTGCTTTACCGCAATGTCTATCTCATTGCGCTGGTGATTCCAATCATCTCCGTCGCTGGTGTCTTGCTGGCTACCTTTATCAAACGTAACAAGCGCCTTCGACTCCTCGCACAAGGTATCCCGCATGAGGAAGTGGAGCGAATCGTGCTGGAATACGCGGAAGAGACCGATCCCAACTGGTGGATACTCGGCGGCAGTCTGTTCTTCGTCATCTTTACCATTGGCATGGGTTTTAGTAATTACCAATACAACCAGGAAATCATCTTTGCCGGTTCTATGAGTATTGTCTGTTTCTTGATTGCTAAACTGACCAGGGAGCTGACCCCGCGAGCCCGCAATACCCTGGTTGGCACTGCAATTATCATCTTTGTTTTTCGTGTCATCCCGGTTCAGGGTGCCGGTATGACCTGGTGGATGATGGATGAATTGCAATTCGACCAGGAGTTCTTTTCCTTGTTGGCGATCATTGGCAGTATTCTCACCCTGTTCGGCATGTTTATCTTCCGGCGTTTCATGGCAGACCATTCCATTGCCTATGTGGTTGGAGCTTTGACCATTGCCGGAACGCTCCTTTCATTGCCTTACCTGGGTATGTATTACGGTATGCACGAGTGGACTGCATCAGTCACCAATGGTGTGGTGGACGCAAAGTTTATTGCCGTCGTTAACACCGCGCTCGAATCGCCACTGGGGCAGATTGCCATGATTCCCATGCTGGCCTGGATAGCACATTCCGCACCGGCCAATCTCAAGGCCACCTTCTTCGCGGTGATGGCCTCGTTTACCAATCTGGCCCTGGCCGGCTCGCAGCTTGGTACCAAGTACCTGAACCAGATCTATATCGTCACCCGTGAAGTCAGGGACCCGGTCAGCAAGGAAATCCAGGTCGCCGCCGATTACAGTCAACTCGGTGAACTCATCCTGGTCTCAATAATTCTTGGTCTGGTCATGCCGTTCGCTGCTATCCTGATAGCCAGAATGTGCCGAATGAAATGGGCCTGATTTGATTATGAAGATAGGTGTCATCAAGGAAACCAAGGACAGGGAAAACCGTGTTGCCCTCACACCGCATGGCGCGAAACAGCTGATCTGTGAGGGACATGAAGTCTGTATTGAAAAAGATGCCGGTGTTGGTTCCGGTTTCACAAACGAGGCCTATAAATCCGTTGGTACCAGAATCGTTAACACGGAAACGGCCTGGGACTCGGAACTCGTCATCAAGATCAAGGAGCCGCTGAAGGCCGAGTATCAATATCTCAGTGATAATATTCTGTTTGCCTACCTGCATCTGGCCGGTGTCGATCCACATTTGACCCGGTCCTTGTTAAAGGCAGGTACCACCGCGATTGCCTATGAGACTGTTGAAGATGGAGAGCGCCGATATCCTTTGCTGGCCCCCATGAGTGCCGTTGCCGGTAATATGTCGACCAGTATCGGCGGTTATTATCTGGCAAGGCCGCAAGGCGGCAAGGGCGTACAACCTTGCAGCATCTTCGGCAAGCGCCATGGCAAAGTCATGATAATCGGGGATGGCATTGTCGGTTTGCATGCGGCCAAGCGCGCCGACGGTCTGGGTGCCAACGTCCTGCTTCTGGGCCGGCAAAGAAAGAAATTCGATTCCTACAAGGGTGAATTTACCGAGCACGTCCACTACGTCGTTTCCAATGATCGGAGTATCAGCAAACACATCAAGGATACCGATTTATTAATTGGTGCGGTGTTGCTGGCTGGTGCCCGGACCCCGCACGTAGTAAGCGAGGAGCAGATCAAGACCATGGAAAAGGGATCGGTCGTCGTCGATGTCAGTATCGACCAGGGCGGTTGTATTGAAACCTCACGACCGACATCGCATTCCGATCCCGTGTTTATTAAACACGGTGTCACGCATTACTGTGTTACCAATATGCCCGGGGCATTTCCGCGAACGGCAACAATAGCCCTGACCGATGTCACGTTACCTTACATACAAAGGCTCGCTCATCATGGTCATGACGTTTTAAAGGGTGAAAAAGGCTTTGCCAGGGGGGTAAATACCTACCAGGGCAAGATCACATTAAAGAGTGCCGCTAAATCACTCGATATGATGGACCAGTATCAAGCTTTTCA
>WVYN01000060.1:3120-9969 GCA_011772965.1 Gammaproteobacteria bacterium | reverse complement strand
AAAATAGCTTAGTTATGATGTCTCAGAAATCTGAAAAAAAGCGCCGCAAAGAGAACGGCAAACACAGCTGAAAGGTATCGATACCAGTCGAAGCCATCCATTACTTCCTTAATGCCCTCCAATAGGTCAACGCCCGCATACAAGCTGATGAAAAAGGCAGGATCCAGTATCTTCCAGTAAGTTATAAAAACCAGCATTACTAGAGTAATTGTCAAAGGTGAGAGAGGGTAAATCTGGTAAGATACCCCGACAGAGGTTAATGCTATACATATCACCGCCAGGGTATACCAATGCTGAGAAAATTTAACCTCCAATGGAAAAATATCAAAAACATTAATCAGCATTATGTATATCAGCAAGAGAATGATGATTGCAACGATTCTTCTTATATACGGTAATAAGCTACAGAGCTGTTGTTTGATCGCCATAAATATTGTCTTACTTTAGCCACCACCAGTAAGTAAGAATTCCATCAAGGCCACTTCTAATCCAAAAACAATCAAACAAAACATGATGCCTGTGATCGTAAATATCTTGCCTATCAGAGTAAACTCGCCTTTAAAGAGATTTACACCATAGGCTATTCCAGCTATCGCAGTAATAAACATCAGTGCTGTCCAGATGATGTTTTCAGTTTGGTGCATGATACCCAGCCCCAGGATATCTGGCAGGAATATCAGCAGGGCACTGATGATGCCCAGTATCAGAGGAATGATTGCCTTGATATCTTTTCTGATTGTCATACGTGAGAGCTCAAAAATCGAATCAGGATCTCGGCGGTCTTTTTCGGGAAATTATCGACAAAGAAATGCCCGCCGGGAATGGTGGCTACTTCCATATTCTTGAAGCGTGACTGCCAGGTTACCGGGATATCATAACACTGTGCCATGGTTCCCTTACTGCCGTAAAAGACCAGCGTGGGACATTCAACAATTTGTCCAAGACTCGTCTCGTCATGTTCCAGGTCAATCGTGGTTGCCGCCCGGTAATCGGAACAGGAACCGTGAATCATCTCCGGTGTGCGCCAGCAGCGCCGGTAATCATTTAGTTGTTCCTTGTCAAAATCATTAATATCGGTCGCGCCCCAGCCGAACAGGCTGGTTTCGTAAAAGAAATCCGGATCCAGTGCAATCATGTGTTCCGGGAAGGGTTCGGCTTGCGACAGGAAATACCAATGCCAGTAGGCACTCGCAATATGGCGGTTGGTTTCGGTGAGCATGGTATGTGTCGGCACGATGTCCATCACCACCAGTGACTCCAGTGCATCGGGATGATCCAGCGCCAGGCGATGGCCGGTGCGGCCGCCGCGATCATGGCCGACCAGGTGAAATGAGTCATAACCCTGTGCCTTCATCAGTTCAACATTGTCGTTCGCCATGGTCCGGAAAGAATAATTGGAATGGTCTGGCAGGCATTTCGGTTTACTGCTGTCCCCATAACCGCGCAGGTCGGCACAAACAACCGTAAACTGTTCCGCCAATATGGGTGCAACCCGGGTCCACATTGCCAGGTTCTGGGGGAAGCCGTGCAACATCAACACCGGTGGACCATCACCGGCCGTGACGCAATGAATTGTCACATCATTAACATCGATGTAATGTTCTTCAAAGCCTGCAAACATATGACGCTCTTTCAACGGACGTTTTATAGTAGGGGCCCATGGTAACAGGAATTAGATGACATAATGGAACAGATCCTGGTGTACTCGGATAGTTTAAGCTGGGGCATTATTCCCGGTACCCGGCAACGCCTGCCGTTTGAAAAGCGCTGGCCGGGTATACTTGAGATCGGATTAAAGGAACAGGGCGAGGACGTGCGGGTTATTGAGAATTGCCTCAATGGCCGGCGCACGGTGTGGGAGGACCCGTTAAAGTCCGGCCGTGACGGCTCCCGGGGACTGGCTCAAGTGATTGAAATGCATTCCCCTCTGGCCCTGGTTATCCTGATGCTGGGCATCAATGATTTTCAACGTGTGCATAACAACAACGCCTGGCTCTCGGCACAGGGTACGGCAAGACTGATCAGCATCATCCGCGAGGCCCCGATCGAACCCGGTATGCCGGTGCCGGATATTCTGGTCGTCTCACCGCCCACGATCACGGCACCAGTGAATGACATGAAGGAAAAATTCGAAGATGCGGGAAAACGCTTTGCCGGACTGGCCGGGGAATTAAAAAAGGTCTGTTTGGAAAACAACACCCATTACTTTGATGCGGCAGCAGTCATCAAGACCAGTGCAAAAGACGGGATTCATCTGGATGCCAAACAACACGCCGAGCTGGGACAGGCATTGAGCAAAACAGTGGCCGGTATTATTAAATGAGCGTTAGCTTAGAGTTCGCTCCACCAGTCCATGAATTCATCGAAATCAATTGCCCCGTTATTGTCTGAATCGATGATATCAAAGCCGACCTCCATTTCCTCATTAGACATTTCTGAATCCAACACACCCATGAATTGCACAAACTCGTTGAAATCGATCTGTCCATTTTTATCCGTATCAAAGTAATCGAAGCTTTCCTTCATTTCCTCGATCTGGTCCTGGTCAAGTTCCGGCATATTACCCTCCAAAATCTTTTTGTTTTTTAAAACTCAGAGCAGTGAGTGTAATGTAATTCATTAGCGTATCAACTGAAATCACTCACTCTTACCTGCAACAAGCCACATATTATCGCGTAATGATAATCGATCCATGATTCCAAAAGAGAGAATATCCAAACCAGCATCCCTGCAAATGCGCAACAGCGTTTGCGGGGTGAAATAATTCAGATGATCAGGAAATCGAAAACCGGACCAGTAAGAACCAAGTAGCACACGATTAAAACAGGCAAAGTTTGGTACCTTGATGATGACTACGCCACCTGGTTTTAGAATGCGGTAAATTTCATCCATGACATCCTTTGGGTTGGCCTCGTGTTCCAGATAGGCACGCATGACGATACAGCTTGCAAAGTTTTGTTTAAATTCCCGCAAACCTTCCAGCGCTGATGCATTTACGATTCGTCCCCCGTGCTGACTGACGTATTCTATGGCGAAATTGGCCTCGCTTTTTGAGATCTCAATACCAAATGGTACAAACTGATCTGGTAACTGTTTTAATTGAGTGCCCTTACCGCAACCGATATCGATCACGTTTCCGCCTGAGACATAACGCGTGATAATATCTTCGACACGGTTGCGCTTGAAAAGATGCAGACGCCAGCGCGTGTGCTTGCTGAACCAGCTTTTGATTGGGTGTTTTTTCTTGCGTTCAACCCCTCTGGAGGTCGCAGTCACTTCCCAGGCAAAGTCTTCTATAAGTTCTTCGTAGACCGGGGCATATTGCAGATAAACCAATGCACATATTGGACAGGTTTTCATGACCCACATCTGATCCGAATACTTGTTATTCATTGCGGTGTCCGAGTCCCTTCCACAGATTGGGCAATTCCGCTTTACCGCCTTGCGGTTACCAATAATGGTGGTATTCATAACAGCTCACCGGTTTAAATAAACTTGAATTCAGATGGATTGTAATAAAAATAAATATACAGTCCTGAAATCAAGTTGTCCCCTTTTGGATATGTTCAAAGCCGGGGGTCAGCCCTTGTAATAAATCCGGTAGATGACACCCTGGTAATCATCGGACACCAGCAGCGAGCCATCTGGTAATTGCAGGATATCGACCGGCCTTCCCCAGGCCTGGTTGTTTTGCAGCCAGCCTTCGATAAAGATCCGGTGACCCGTCACCTCGCCCTTGTCATTAAAATCCACATGCTCGAGCCGGTAACCAATCGGCGTGCTGCGGTTCCAGGAGCCGTGCTGGGCGACAAACGCGGTATTCTTGTAGGACGCCGGTAGCATATCCCCCGTGTAAAACTCGACGCCCAGTGGGGCCGTATGCGCAGCGAACTCAACCACCGGAAACGTCACCGCCTGGGGCGGCGTCTTTTTTTTCCATTTCCGGTGCTGGATATCACCGCCAGCATAGTAGGGGAAACCGAAATGCATGCCCGCTTTCGGTGCGGCATTCAATTCACCCGGCGGGATGTCATCACCCATCATATCGGTATTGTTGTCGGTAAAATGCAAGACGCCGGTAGTCGGATGAAAGCCCAGGCCCACGGAGTTGCGTTGGCCGCGGGCAAAGATCTCCACATCGCTGCCATCGGGGTTCATGCGCAGGATGGTACCCTCCGGTTCTTTCGCATCACAGATGTTGCAGGCGACACCTACGGTGACATACAACTTTTCATCCGGGCCGAACTCGATGTAACGCCAGCCGTGATGGGCCTTGTCCGGCAACTGGTCATAAATGACTTCACCCATTTCATTGAATGGCAGGTCCAGGCTGAAGCCGGGCGCGGGGTAACGCACGATGCGGTGTTGTTCGGCGACATACAGCATGCCCTGGTGCAGGGCGATACCGTTCGGTGACTTCAAGCCGTCCAGGATCGTCACCACCTTGTCCGCCTTGCGGTCCTTGTCCTTGTCGATCACGGCATAGACCTTGTCGCCACCGCGGTTGCCGACGAACACCGTCCCCGTGGACTGACCAAGTGCCATGGAACGGGCATCGGGCACGTTATCGGCATAGATCTCAATGGCAAAGCCATCGGGCAGGGTCAGTTTCTTCAGGTTGTCCGCCACATCGGCCGACACGGCCTGGGCGCCAAGTAACAGGGGGAAAATAAAAACTGCATTCAAACCACGGGGTATCATCAATGACTCCTTATGAATTATGTCTGTTAGTAATAAATGACTGCCGCCTCTGGCATTCGTTCCGGGCATTATGCCCATCGCGCGGGTAAATGGCTGCTATGCCTGGGATTATTCAGTAAGATGAAACCGTGGATATCCTTTACAGCAGCACTCCCAGAGCTAATCGCGCATGAAAACCCTCGTCGCCTTTATCGTGGGCAGCATCACTGGCACCATCATACTGGCCACCTTGCTGCACCTCAATTTCCAATTGCCGCAACCGGTCGCCATCGTCCCGGACGGCGCGATCTATGACGGTGAGATGCAACACGGTGTCATCCACGGCCAGGGCCGCATGCGCTGGCCCAACGGCGATATCTACCAGGGCGAATTTGAAAACGGCCTGTTCCATGGTCAGGGCCGTTACGAAAGTTCTAATGGCGTTGTTTACTCAGGTCAGTTTGCCAACGGCCGTTTTACCGGCATGGGCACCATCCGTTATTCCGGCGACCGCTATTACCAGGGCGAGGTCAAGGACTGGGAACAGCACGGCCACGGCACCTACGTTGACGCTGACATGGAATACACCGGCGATTTTGTTGAGGGCAGGTTTGAAGGGACCGGTACCTTCCAGATGGCCAACGGCGATGTCTACAGCGGCCAGTTCAAAAAAGGTGAGTTAGATGGTCAGGGTACCTACACCTCCATTGACTACCGGCATTACGAGGGCAAGTTTGTCAAAGGCCAGTTTACCGGTATGGGCAAGTACGCGGATGGCACCGGCCTCAAATACGAAGGTATGTTCGATAACTGGGTCTTTCACGGCGAAGGCAAGCTTACCCAAGCCAATGGCGATCAATACCTCGGTTATTTCGTCCAGGGTTCCCTGCACGGGGAAGGGGAATTCATCGGCAAAGACGGTAGCCATTACGTCGGTGACTTTGAACACGGCAGTTATCATGGCCGCGGTCGGCTCATGACCGCGCGGGGTGATCACTACGTCGGCCGCTTCCATTACGGCCAGTATCATGGCCGCGGTATTCTCACCTATGCCGAACCGGTCGACGGCACCAAGGTCATCCGCGGCCGCTGGCAGAATGGCAAGCTGGTCGAGGCCAATAACATGGACCTGGTGGTTGATACGGAAGCCAATAACGAACTCGTCCTCTATAACCAGTCGGCATTACTGGAAACCCACTGGAACCAGATCGAGGAAAACGATCCTGGTGTCATTGATCTGTATTTCCTGGGCATCGCCGGTGACGGTACCGAATCCGTATTTCGCCGCGAAGTGCTCTACATCCGTGACTACTTCGATAACACTCTCGATACCGAGGGCAAGTCCATGGCCCTTGTTAATAATGTCAAAACGGTAACCGACTACCCCCTGGCCACCCAGACCAGTATCCGCCAGACCCTGGAACGGATCAGCCAGAAGATGGATCCGGATAACGACATCCTGTTCCTCTACCTGAGCAGCCACGGCACCGACGATTTCAAGTTCAGCCTGAAACAGGAGGAGTTGCCCCTGCCGGACTTGCCGGTCCAGGAGCTGGCCGCCATGCTGGAGGCATTGCCCATCCAGTGGAAGGTCATCGTGGTCTCGGCCTGTTACTCCGGGGGCTATATTCCCCACCTGAAAAATAACCAGACATTAATTATTACGGCAGCCGCCTCCGACAAGACCTCCTTCGGTTGCGAAGATCGCAATGAGTTCACCTATTTCGGCGAGGCCTATTTCAAGGACGCCTTGCCGGACACACAGAATTTCCTTGCTGCCTTCGACCGCGCCGTCGAGATCTTGCGTGCGCGGGAGGAGGCGGAAGACTTTGAACACTCCAATCCGCAGATCCACAAGCCCCAGGCCATCCTCGATCACTTGCAGGCCTGGCGGGCGAGTGTTCAAATAGCGAGCGGGGAAATCACACGCCGGCAGTAGATTATGTCATCTACGATGGCAAACAAAGTCAGAACAAACCGGAAATGACGTTTATATATCCAAACACCACGACGCTGGTCGATATCATCATGAACCGGGTGCAGACAGATAAGTTACTGAATGTGTCAGACTATGGAAGAATTATTAAAAAGACATAAAAAAGGGATTGAAGCGATCATTCTCACGCCACCGAAGGTCATCATCTTCGACTGGCATTCCACGCTGGTGGA
>WVYN01000060.1:2729-3037 GCA_011772965.1 Gammaproteobacteria bacterium | reverse complement strand
CATAAACTGCATCCGAAGATCAAAGAGCAAGGAAAGATATCGAGGACGGATATCTTCGAAATCCTGTTCGACGGAGATAAAGAGGCCAAGAAGATCGCACACGCTGCCTTCGATGATAACTACCGCAAGCATTTCGGCGAAATCCACCCGTTTGAAGAAGGCATCGAGGAGATGCTGGCCAATCTGCAAGGCAGGGGCATTAAACTTGCGGTGCTGACCAACCGCAACCGGGAATTCCTGCGCCACGAGATTAAAAAGATCGGGATTAACGGCTGGTCACATCATTTCGAGACCTCGGTGTGCGGTGA
>WVYN01000060.1:0-2603 GCA_011772965.1 Gammaproteobacteria bacterium | reverse complement strand
ATATTCCCCAACACCGATAAACATCCCCACATGCCGGATGCCGTGGTCAACGATTTCAAGGAATTCATGCGATTGGTTGAAACAAACCTGGCCTCGGTTCCTGCAAAGTCATGACTGAACAAGCCAGCGCAAAAGAGGCCCGTGATCTGCTGTTACAGCAGTACCAGGGGATCCTCTGTACCAACTCGGTGGAGATGCCGGGCTACCCCTTCGGTTCGGTGGTGCCGTATGTGATCGATTACACAGGCCAACCCGTGATCCTCATCAGCACCATCGCCCAACACACGAAAAACATTAATGCGGACAACAAGGTCTCGCTGATCGTGACCGAGACTGGTGCGGACGATATCCAGACCGTGGGTCGTGTGACTTACATCGGCGATGCGACACGGCTGCCGGACGGGGACGAATACCCCATGCAGCGCTACTATGAATACTTCCCGCACACGCGCGATTATCACAAGACCCATGACTTCCATTTTTATACTGTCGAACTTAACCGCGTCCGTTACATCGGCGGTTTCGGCGATATCCACTGGCTGGACCGTAAAGCATTCCTGCGGCCGAACCCGTTTAGCTTCGATGAGGAACAGGCCATGATTCGGCACATGAACAACGACCACGTCGATGCCATCCGCCACTACTGCGAGCTCTACGACATCACGTTAAAAGAAACCGACACACCGGTCATGGCTGGTATAGACAGCGAAGGTTTTCACCTGCGCATCGGCAGGCGCATCCACCGCATCAGCTTTTCAAAGCCGGTCACCACAAACACCGAGGTCCGTCAGGCCCTGGTAGAGTTGGCGAAGCGGGAAAGGGCGGCTTGATGATTGCCTATTTTTTAGTTTCTTATGACATATTATGCAGTAATTACTAATGAATTATGACTATTGTTGTAGGACAAATAGAACCCCTTAAGAAATTAAAAAAAATATTAAATGAGAAAGGCATTACTAGGTTTAATTCTATTGGTGAAATCAATAATTTTATAAAGAATTATGAATCTGAAAAGAAAGAAACACTTAAAATTATTGAAAACCTACTAGATAAAGAAATAAATAATCTGCAGTCTACAGTTGTCAAGCGCCAACAGATTCATGATGCTTTAAAAGCCAATATTCTAAATGAATTAAATTATAATATAAAAAAACTAGAAGAAAAATTAAAACAGGCCATAGAGAAAAGCAATAAAAACTTATTCAATAAAATAGTCTATTACCTAAAAATTAGAAAACTATCCAATAAAAAATCATATCTAGAAAAAAATTTAGAAAAAATTCTAGATAAGAAAATACATATTACAAAACATGAAGTTATTAAGGCCAAAAATAAATTAAATGATTATAGAGAAAACAAGGAAAAGATTATTTCAGCGCGATGTGATGAGTCCTATAAAGAACTGGATTATATAAAAGAAGTAGTTGATGGGCTTTATACGCTAATAGCTGGAGCAATTGGAGAGAATTCAGTTATAAATGAATTACAAAAACTATCAGATAACTATTATTTAATTAATGATTTTTCAGTAAAATTTAATCCACCTATATATAACAAAAAAGAAAATGATAAAATTTTTAGTATCCAAATAGATCATCTATTAATTTGTCAATCAGGTGTATTTATTCTTGAAACCAAAAATTGGAGTAAACAGTCACTAAAGAATCTTGATCTAAGATCCCCTGTCGAACAAATTTTAAGAACTAGTTATGCGTTATTTGTTCGATTGAATAGTGAATCAAATTTTAACAATATTAGCTTGCAACACCATCATTGGGGTAGTAAAAAAATACCAATTAGAAATATTATCATTATGACTTGTGAAAAACCTAAAGAAGAATTCAAAAATGTTAAAGTATTAACTCTTAATGAACTAAATGGATATATAAAATATTTTGATCAAATCTTTAATGAAGCAGAAGTTGAAAGTATATTCGATTATTTAAATAATGGAATACATCAAAACACATAACAAGACGCTAGTTGGGACGATTTACCGCTGCGTGGCGGCAGCGTATTAGTGGATATTGTTATGAATATCTGGCCTATTCGGGTCATTGATTTTGTGTTTTTCATTTATCCATTCACCAAGGTCGATCAATCTACGACGTTCCCTTTTCGGCCTGTTTTTTGGCGGTGTCTTCGCCTCTGGCGGGTTGATCATCATCTTCTCACTGTTTGTTTGGGAACACGTCTGGATGGTCTACGCCGTAAGGTAAAATTATTTTACCCCGTAGTGCAGAATCTGGGTAAACGTCCCATCGTTATTATTGGTTGAAATCATCTCGCCGTGAATTCCGGAATACTCACCGGTACCGCCCACGATCGTGAGCCTCGACATACCCTGGTCGAATTCACGACCGGCTACCTGGATGGAGCCGTTGGCCAGAGTCAGTGTCCATTGGCACTGGAAACGGTGTGCCACCTCGGTCCGTAGGCAGAAACCGCTGTTATTGCCGATGGGATTCATATGCTCGTCCAGCAAAGGTTGATCAAAAGTCAGGATATCGCCCACCGAATCCCCGGAAGGATCTAGATCAGTCATCTGTGCGGGCTGCTCCCTGGCATCAGCAATCGTGACGAGAGTGTGCGGCAGGTTTTCG
>WVYN01000036.1 GCA_011772965.1 Gammaproteobacteria bacterium | reverse complement strand
CCCTTAGCAGGGGAGCGCCTTCAGCCACTCGGCCACCTCTCCTAGTTCATACTGCTATTTTCAATCCATATACGGTCGTAATGATACTAAGCTCGGTTATCCTTACCTCGCTAAGTATCCCAGTCTCGGACTTCCTGTCCTCACCGCTCACCGGGAAATTCATTCACCGGATGAATTTCCTAATCAGGTTCGCCCCTTAGCAGGGGAGCGCCTTCAGCCACTCGGCCACCTCTCCATAAACATGATTTTGTGTCGTTAACTTTCCCTGTTTACTCTGGCGCTTTTTCCATGCCTCAGTTCCATTCCATAAAAAAAGAAACCCTGAATTCAATATTGCCCGCGCCATGAAAAACACGGTGCGGGCAATAATTACTGCGTTAACAGATTATCCTTCAGAATCGGAAGCCACTTTTTCCTGCTGAATTCGATCGTAGATTTCCTCACGATGAACCGAGACGTCCTTTGGTGCATTGACTCCAATCCGCACCTGGTTACCTCTGATTCCCAGCACGGTAACATTGATCTCGTCACCGATCATGAGGGATTCTCCTACCCTTCTCGTTAAAATTAACATTATTCAATCTCCTGTTTACATCACTCTAAGCGAACCAGGGCAGCCCTGCCCTGACGGTTTATCACCGCTCCTTGTTATTATTCTAGCTTTCCTGCTCCAGCCCGAACTCCGAATGCAAGGTTCTGACACCCAGTTCGAGATACTTCTCATGGACCACGACCGAAATCTTGATTTCAGAGGTCGAGATCATGATGATGTTGATCCCCTCTTTTGCCAACGCATTGAACATCTTGCTGGCGACACCCGCGTGGGACCGCATTCCGATACCCACTACTGATATTTTAACAATTGATATATCACCTGTAACTTCCCGGGCACCCATGTTTTCACAGGTGGCCTTGAGGATGGCCAGGGCCTTGTCATAATCGTTGCGGTGTACAGTAAAGGTCAGGTCCGTCAGGTTATCGGCCCCGACGTTCTGGACGATCATGTCCACTTCAACGTTAGCGTCTGCTATCGGTCCCAGTATGCTGTGGGCAATCCCGGGCTTGTCGGGCACCCCGACGATGGTGAGCTTGGCCTCATCTTTATTATGGGCTATCCCGGAGATTATTGCTTCTTCCATACTCTCGTCCTCTTCAGTAATTAATGTGCCCGGCCCTTCCTCGAACGAAGAGAGGACACGCAGCTTGACCCGGTACTTCTGGGCAAATTCGACCGAGCGGATCTGTAATACCTTGGAGCCCAGGCTCGACAGTTCCAGCATTTCCTCGTAGGTGATGGTATCCAGCCGCCGGGCCCGGGAGACTAGCCGCGGGTCGGCGGTGTAAACACCGTCAACATCCGTAAAAATACGACACTCATCTGCCTTCAAGGCTGCCGCAAGGGCCACGGCCGTGGTATCGGAACCGCCCCGGCCCAGCGTGGTGATATTACCCTCCTCGTCGACACCCTGAAACCCGGCCACCACAACCACCTTGCCCGCGGCCAAGTTGCTCTTGATGTGCTGACCACTGATGTCCAGGATCCGCGCCTTGTTGTGGGCATTATCCGTCAGGATCCGGACCTGGCCACCGGTATAGGAAATGGCATCACAACCGCGTTCTTTGAGGGCAATACTCAGCAGGGCGATGGTGACCTGCTCACCGGTCGAGAGCAGTACGTCAATTTCCCGGGGTGCCGGCACCTCGGACAATTCGTTGGCCAGCCCCAGCAGCCGATCGGTCTCACCGCTCATCGCTGAAACCACCACCACAATGTTGTCCCCGGTCTTACGAGCTGCGTGGACCCGTTCAGCGACGGCCTTGATGCGATCGATGCTGCCAAGTGAGGTACCGCCGTATTTGTGTACGATTAATGCCATTGCTCCCTTGCGAGCCCCAAAAAGGCGCAGATTCTAACGGAATTGCGGGTGAGATTAAATCAGAACGTCAGCTCAGCTGCTGCCGGACCCAGTCCGGAACCCCGGACAGGGCAGCTGGCAGAGCGGCGGGATCATTACCCCCGGCCTGGGCCAGGTCCGGGCGACCGCCGCCCTTGCCGCCCACCTGCCTGGCGACAAAATTGACGAGATCACCGGCCTTGATCCGGCCGGTGCTGTCGGCCGTGACCCCGGCCACCAGATTGACCTTGTTGTCGTTGACCGCGGCCAGGATCAAGGCCGCAGTACCCAGCTTGTTCTTGAGCTGATCCACGGTATCACGCAGGGTCTTGGCATCGGCACCGTCCAGGGTACAGGCCAGGACCTTGATGCCGTCGATATCGACGGCGGAATCCAGCATGTCATCACCGGCGCTGCTGGCGAGCCTGGCCTTGTATTGCTCGACCTCCTTTTCCAGCTTGCGGAGCTTTTCCTGCTGGGCGAGTAGCCTGGCTTCGACATTGTCCCGGTCACTCTTCAGCACCTGGGTTATCTGGTCCAGCGAGTGCTGGGTTTGATCGACCCAGTCCAGGGCCCCTTCCCCGGTAACCGCCTCGATCCGGCGGATCCCCGATGCCACGCCCCCTTCCGAGATGATCTTGAACAGGCCAATATCTCCGGCATGCTCCACGTGGGTACCACCACATAGTTCATTGGAGAAAGTCCCGCCGATCTTCAGCACGCGGACAACATCATCGTATTTTTCACCGAAAAGTGACATTGACCCGGACTCGAGGGCCTTCTCGAGCGGCATGATCTCGATCTTGGTCGGGCTGTTTTCTAGGATGGTGCGGTTGATCAGGCGTTCGATGGTCCGGATCTCGTCTGCCGTCAGCGGCTCAGGATGGGAAAAATCAAACCGCAACCGGTCCGGCGCAACCAGGGAACCCTTCTGCACCACGTGGTCTCCCAGCACCGTGCGGAGTGCGGCATGTAATAAATGAGTGGCGGAATGGTTGCGCATAATGTGGCGGCGCCGCTCACCATCCACGGTGGCCGTGACCACATCCCCGACCTTGAGACTGCCGGCACGTAAGATCCCAAGATGGACATGCGACTGGCCCTGTTTCTTGGTGTCCTCGACCTCGAAAAAGACCCCTTGCCCCGTGAGTTCACCCTTGTCGCCGACCTGACCACCGGACTGGGCATAAAACGGGGTTTCCAGCAGGATTACCCCGCCCAGATCACCCTGGGCCATGGACTGGACCTTGCGGCCGTCCTGGTAGATGGCAATGATGGTCGATTTCTGCTGCAGGCGGTTGTAACCACTGAATTCACTGACCAGCTTGTCGTCGGTATTCACTGAGGTTGCGGCCTCGAATTTACTGGCGGCACGGGCCCGCTGCCGCTGCTCGGCCATGGCCTGGTGAAAGCCCTCCATGTCCACCTGCAGTCCCTTTTCCCGGGCCACGTCGGCCGTCAGATCGACGGGAAAGCCGTAGGTATCATAGAGCTTAAAAACCGCCTCGCCGTCTATTTTGTCGCCCTTGAGGCCCGCTATGACCTCGTCCAGGACCTTGAGGCCCTGTTCCAGGGTTTCAGCAAAACGCTGCTCCTCAGCCAGCAGGACTTTTTCGATGTAGGCACGGGAGCGGCCGAGTTCCGGGTAGGCCTCGCCCATTTCAGCTTCCAGTGCGACGACCAGCTTGTAGAAAAACGGTTCCTTGAAGCCCAGCTTGTTACCGTGGCGGATGGCGCGGCGGATGATCCGGCGCAGGACGTAGCCACGGCCTTCGTTGCTTGGCGCTACCCCGTCGGCAATCAGGAAGGCACAGGAACGAATGTGGTCGGCCACGACCCGGCTGGAGGTCACTTCCAGTTTCTTCTTGCCGGCGAGTTGCTTCAGGGCATCAATCAGGTGCCGAAACAGATCGATGTCGTAGTTGTTATGGACACCCTGCATGACTGCGGTGATGCGTTCCAGTCCCATGCCGGTATCCACCGAAGGGTCCGGTATGGGATTCAGTTTGCCGACGCTGTTGCGATCGTACTGGGTAAAGACCAGGTTCCAGATTTCGACATAGCGATCGCCCTCGGGCTCATCGGATCCGGGCGGTCCGCCGGAGATGCCCTCGCCGTGATCATAGAAGATTTCGCTGCAGGGTCCGCACGGACCGGTATCACCCATGGACCAGAAATTGTCCTTTTCATCGCAACGACGGAAGCGGTCCCTGGAAACCCCGACTTCCTTCAACCAGATGTCGGCGGCCTCATCGTCATCCTTGAACACCGTCACCCACAGGCGTTCTTCCGGAATACCAAGTTCCTTGGTTAAAAATTCCCAAGCATAGTTGATAGCTTCGCGCTTGAAGTAATCTCCAAAACTGAAGTTACCCAGCATCTCGAAAAAGGTATGGTGGCGGGCAGTGTAACCGACATTCTCCAGGTCATTATGCTTGCCGCCGGCGCGCACGCAGCGCTGGGAAGTTACAGCACGGGTGTAGGCGCGTTTCTCATTGCCGAGAAATACGTCCTTGAACTGGACCATGCCGGCATTGGTGAACAGCAGGGTTGGATCATTGGCAGGTACCAGTGAACTGCTGGGCACAACCTCGTGGTCACGGTCCCGGAAATATTCCAGGAACTGCGAGCGTATTTCAGACGCTGTTTTCACTCATCACCTGCCTTGATTATTTGCATAATCTGTTCACTCGTATAGCCGCGTTGCTGCAGGAACCGCGCCTGCCTGGCCTGCTCACGATACTTGCCTGGCAGGCTCCGCCCAAACCGCTTTTCACGTGCCTTTTGTGCCCGCCTCGACCACTCGGGATCATTTACATCAAGGTAATGGGAGATGAGGGAGTCAGCAATGCCACGTTCGCGTAGTTCCTGCCGTATCCGGATTGGCCCATAGCCTTTTTCAACCCGGCTGCGGGTGAATTGCTCGGCGAAACGATCATCGCTTTGCAGCCCTTCATCGATCAATAATTCGATAACGGCCTGGATAGACACCTCGTCGTAGTCACGACTTTTAAGTTTGTGCGAAAGCTCCCGAGCACTGTGTTCGCGACGGGCCAGTAGACCCATGGCACGTTGACGTATGTCTGCCTTGTCGCTGCTCAGGCCTCGGCTTCCTCTTCACTTTCGGCAACCTTGACCTTCGGCAAGACCTTCTCGCGGATCTTTTGTTCAATCTCCTGTGCCATCTCCGGGTTTTCTTTCAGGAAATTGCGGACATTGTCCTTGCCCTGACCTATGCGATCACCGTTGTAACTGTACCAGGCACCGGTTTTCTCAATCAGCTCATGTTGCACGCCCAGGTTGATGATCTCACCTTCACGGGATATCCCCTCACCATAAAGAATGTCAAAGATGACTTCCTTGAATGGTGGCGCCACCTTGTTCTTGACGACCTTGACGCGGGTCTCATTGCCGATGACCTCGTCAGCTTTCTTGATCGCGCCGATACGGCGTATATCCAGCCGCACGGAGGCATAAAATTTCAGGGCATTGCCACCGGTGGTGGTCTCCGGGTTACCAAACATGACGCCGATCTTCATGCGGATCTGGTTGATAAAGATCACCAGCGTATTCGAACGCTTGATGTTAGCCGTGAGCTTGCGCAGGGCCTGTGACATCAGTCGTGCCTGCAGGCCCATATGGCTATCACCCATCTCACCTTCGATTTCCGCCTTTGGTGTCAGGGCGGCGACCGAGTCAATGATCACTAGGTCAACGGCGCCGGAACGCACCAGCATGTCCGTGATTTCCAGGGCCTGCTCACCGGTGTCCGGCTGGGACACCAGTAAATCATCGATCTGAACGCCGAGTTTTTCGGCATAGGCCGGATCCAGGGCGTGCTCGGCATCGACAAACGCAGCCGTACCGCCGGCCTTCTGAATTTCTGCAGCAACATGCAGTGCCAGTGTGGTTTTGCCCGACGATTCCGGACCATAGATTTCCACGACACGTCCGCGCGGCATACCACCGATGCCCAGGGCCACGTCAAGCCCCAACGAACCGGTTGATACCGCTTCAACATCACGCACGATGCCCGCATCGCCCATGCGCATTACAGATCCCTTGCCGAATTGTTTCTCAATCTGGCTGAGCGCTACGCCCAGTGCCTGTTTCTTTTTGTCATCCATAAACGTTTCACCAAAATGTATTGAAAAATGTGGGCTAATTATCACACAAAAACGACCAATATAAACGGCCCCGAGTTGCCCGATTGAAATTCAGTTCTGCTGGCCGATAAATCCCTGCTCGCGCGACCAGATTGGCGTATAGCGGGCGCCTTCTGGCAGTGTTTCGGAACGCACCAGCACCCAATCACGCAAAAACCAGGTCACCGGCTTGAACTCGGGACGGACGGGTGGTTGCCGGACCTTGCGGGCCAAGGTGATATGCGGACTGTAGGGCCTTTCATCGACCTTGAGGCCACATCCTTGCGCAGTGCTATTGAGTTTGTCGACCAGAATAAGCAAGTTATCCGGGACACTTGCCGGCGCAATCCAGATCACCTGCGATCGCTGCCACCAACCGAGCTGGTCACATACCAGTTCGATTGGTTCTGTACCGATGGTTTCGAGGGATCTGGTCAACTGTGGTAAGGTTTTCTCGTCTACATGCCCGAGAAAAACCAGCGTCAGGTGGATATTTTCGGGTTTGATCAGTCGTGCGTTTCGCAGCGATAGCTGTTTTGCCAGTTTTGAAAAGCTTTTCTGGCAAGCCGGATCCGGCCAGTAAGCCAGGAACAGGCGCCCGGTTTGATTTGATTGCATGGCAGTTGCTGAAATTTAGCTAGACGCTGTTTAAACTTTTACCAGGGATACTGTAATATTTTGTTATGGCGGTGAACATCTTTGCACAGCCAATGATGACAAAAAGGGACTCATATGGATAACATTACCGGCAAAACGATACTGATTGTCGAGGACGATGAGGATGTCTGTTCCCTGCTCCAGCATCTTTTGTCTGGCAAAGGGTTTTCCCTCAGTTTTGCAAAAGATGGCCAGGCAGCCACTGATGTGATTACCAGCGGTTCCCCGCCTGACCTGATCTTGCTTGATATCATGTTACCCATTATGGATGGCTTCGAAGTACTTGCAAAAATCCAGTCACTCGAAGGCTGGTCTGATACGCCGGTAATCATGTTGACCGCCCAGGACACTGCAGACGATATCAAGCGAGGCTTCCGGGCAGGTGCAACTGACTATATCGTCAAACCTTTTCCCCACGATGAACTGATTGAAAAAATTATGAGCCTGCTCTAGTCGGAACGGCTCTGCTCCAGCATGTCCAGCAGTCCCTGTATGGCCATTAATATGGCGAGGCTTCTGACCTTGTCACGGTCGCCTTCAAAGCGAACACAACTCGATAAGGTTTTACCCTGCCTGAGGGACCAGGCAAAACATACAGTACCCACCGGTTTATCCGGTGTACCTCCATCAGGCCCGGCAATACCGGTAATGGCGACCGTTATATCTGCCGGGGAACGTTCCAGCAGTCCTTCGGCCATCTCAATTGCGGTGACAGCACTGACCGCCCCCTCGGAATCGAGAGTCGCCTGGCTTACCCCGAGCAGATCTTTTTTGGCATCGTTTGAATAACTGACAACCGTTCGATCAAACCATGATGAGCTCCCGGGTAGCGCAGTAATGGCGTAGGCCAGCCCGCCGCCCGTGCAGGACTCCGCTGTGGCAAGCCGGTAATTATTGGCCAGCAACGATTCGCCCAGCCGCTTTGCAAGCGCTATCAGCTCAGGTTGGGATTGTTCCGGGCTCATGAGGAAGTATTTTGTTAGATTCTAATTAAATAAGGTCAAAACCATCATTCAATGGAGATACCTTATACACTTGGGTTCATCCATCAAGTCATGGAGTATAGCATTGCGCAATATATCCCGATCATAGTCAAACAGTCACTGCTATCTTCTGTTCCTGAAAAAGTCGCTAAGAATCGCTGCACATTGTTCCTGCAAGACTCCAGAACTGAGCTGGCAGTAATGATTAAGCGATGAATTCTGCAGTAACTGGAATACACTGCCTGCAGCACCGGTCTTTGGGTCGTTCGCACCATATACCACTCTTCCCACCCGGGCATGAATGATGGCCCCTGCGCACATTATGCAGGGTTCAAGATTGACGTAGAGCGTGGTATCACAGAGTCGATAGTTATTGAGTCGTTGCCCGGCTTGCCTGATGGCGATCATCTCAGCATGGGCCGAGGGATCGTTTAATGAAATGGGTTGATTCCAGCCTTCTGCTATGCACTGGTCATTTAATACCAGCACTGCTCCCACCGGCACTTCACCCTGGGATTCGGCACGATGGGCAAGCTCCAGTGCTTTTTGCATCCAGTATTCATCTCTGTGCTGTTGATTGTCTGGTGCCATGGGTGTCGCTGGCAAAATTTTGTTTGAATCAAATATGTTATTCCCACTCGATGGTGGCGGGTGGTTTACTGGAAATGTCATAAGTGACGCGCGAAATACCATCAACCTCGTTGATGATCCGGCTGGCCACGTGTTCGAGAAATTCATAAGGCAGCCGTGCCCAGTGTGCGGTCATGAAATCAATGGTTTCTACGGCTCGCAAGGAAACGACATAATCATATTTGCGGCTGTCGCCCATCACACCCACCGAGCGCACCGGCAGAAAGACCGTGAATGCCTGGCTGACCCGGTCGTACAATTCATGCTTGCGGAGTTCCTCGATGTAAATAGCATCGGCACGCCGGAGGATATCGGTATATTCCTTTTTAACTTCACCAAGAATACGTACGCCAAGTCCGGGGCCAGGGAACGGGTGTCGATAAACCATTTCATGGGGTAACCCGAGTTCCACACCAATGCGCCGCACCTCGTCCTTGAAGAGTTCACGTAAGGGTTCGATCAATTTCAGTTGCATGGTTTCAGGCAGGCCGCCGACATTATGATGTGATTTGATCACATGGGCCTTGCCGGTCTTTGCCCCGGCCGATTCGATCACATCCGGGTAAATCGTACCCTGGGCCAGCCATTTAATATTGGTGAGCCTTTCCGACTCTTCTTCGAAGACCTTGATAAATTCCCTGCCAATGATCTTGCGCTTGTCTTCCGGATCATCCTTGCCGGCCAGCGCTGCCAGAAACCGTGCCTCAGCATTCACTCTGATCACGTTGATGCCCATGTATTCAGAAAAGGTGGTCATCACCTGGTTGCCCTCGCCAAGCCGCAACAAGCCGTTATCAACAAACACACAGTTGAGTTGATCACCGATCGCGGAGTGTAACAAGGCGGCTACCACGGAGGAGTCCACACCACCGGAGAGGCCCAGTAACACCTTGTCTTCGCCCACTTGTTCCCTGACCTGCTCGATGGCATCACTGACAATGTTCTCCGTGGTCCAGAGTCCCTGGCAACCGGCAATTTCATGGATAAAACGGCTCAATATAGCCGCACCCTGAAGCGTGTGCGTTACTTCGGGATGAAACTGCAAACCATAGAAATGTCGTGTCTCATCTGCCATGCCGGCAATGGGTGCATTACTGGTTGATGCAATGATCTTGAAACCCTTGGGTAATTGATTGACGCGATCGCCGTGGCTCATCCACACATCCAACAGACTATGACCTTGGTCATTCAAATGGTCCTGGATATCGACCAGGAGTTTTGAATGGCCCCGGGCGCGGACCTGGGCATAGCCAAATTCACGTAATTGCGAGGCCTCGACCTTTCCACCCAGTTGTTCGGCCATGGTCTGCATGCCATAACAAATACCTAGGACAGGAACACCCAGTTCAAAAACAAGCGCCGGTGCCCGTACGCCGTTGCTGATGGTTACCGACTCCGGCCCGCCGGAGAGAATAATGGCTTTCGGTTTGAAGTCGCTGATGAATTCATCGGCAATATCAAACGGATGGATTTCACAATAGACTTGGGCTTCGCGTACACGCCGCGCAATCAATTGCGTGTATTGGGAGCCAAAATCGAGGATTAAAATGCGTTCTGAATGGATATCGACTGTCATGATGTGGCAGCCAGCAGCAGGGAATTAGTAGAATATGTAATGGCTTGACCGGGCGCAGGGTACAACGGTCATTCCCGGCGGTAATTCGGCGCTTCTTTGGTGATGGTCACATCGTGAACGTGACTTTCACGGACGCCGGAATTTGTCAGACGGACAAACAATGCCTTCTCGGCCATCTCACTGATAGTCTTGCAGCCAGTATAGCCCATGGAGGCACGGATACCCCCGAGTAACTGGTGGATGATCGCGCCCAAGGCACCCTTGTAAGGCACCCTGCCCTCGATACCTTCCGGAACCAGCTTCTCGATTTCATCGTTTTCCTGAAAGTAACGATCCGAGGAACCGTGCAGCTGGGACATGGCACCCAGTGATCCCATACCGCGATAGGTTTTATAGGAACGGCCCTGAAACAGTTCCACTTCGCCCGGCGCTTCCTCGGTACCGGCCAGCAGGCTCCCGACCATCACAGAGGCTGCACCGGCGGCCAGTGCCTTGGCAATATCACCGGAATAGCGAATACCGCCATCCGATATTAACGGCACACCTTTTTTCCTGAGTGCCTCGGCTACATTCATCACGGCCGTGATCTGCGGCACACCGACACCGGTGACAATTCGCGTGGTACAAATGGAACCCGGACCGATACCCACTTTCACGGCATCAGCGCCGGCCTCGGCCAAAGCGAGCGCGCCTTCGGCAGTTGCTACATTGCCGCCAATAATCTGGGCTTTCGGGTAGGTAGCCTTGACATTTTTCACCATATTAATCACACCGGCCGAGTGTCCATGAGCTGTATCGACAACGATCAAATCGACACCAGCGTTGATCAGGGCCTCAACCCGTTCCATGGTACCTTCACCGACACCCACGGCAGCTCCAACCCGCAGTCGCTCTTCCGAGTCTTTGCAGGCATTTGGATACTCGTCAGCCTTCTGGATGTCCTTGACGGTGACTAGGCCACGCAATTCAAACTTGTCATTGACCACCAGCACCTTTTCAATACGGTGTTTGTGTAACAGTGATTTGATTTCCTGTTCATCGGCATTTTCACCGACGGTCACCAAGCGATCCTTGGGCGTCATGATGTTTTTAACCGGGTCCTCGTGCCGGGTTTCAAACCGCAGGTCACGGCTGGTCACAATGCCCACCAATTCTTCACCCTCGACTACCGGGACCCCGGAGATTTGGTGGGAACGGGTCAGGTCCAGTACCTGAGCAATGGTGGTGTCCGGTGTGACTGTGAAGGGATCCCTGATTACCCCGCTTTCGAATTTTTTCACGGTACGCACCTGCAGGGCCTGGGCTTCGGGGCTCATGTTCTTGTGGATAATACCGATGCCACCTTCCTGGGCCAGAGCAATGGCGAGTCTGGCCTCAGTCACCGTATCCATGGCTGCCGACAGGATCGGAATATTCAGGCTTATATCGCGGGTAATGCGGCTGCTAAGATCGACTTCGCGGGGCAATACCTGTGAGTAAGCGGGAACAAGAAGTACATCATCGAAGGTAAGAGCTTGCTCTGTGATACGCATGGATATCTTGTTAACGGGCCAATAAAATGACCGGGTATTATAGAGACTGCATTGCTGAGGGTAAACAACCCAGATAGTTTAAAACCACCTTTATTTTCAATAATTAATGACAAATTCACCGGAACAGACACCAACCAGGGCGGAGATTTATAACGTCACCCGCCTCAACCGCGAGGTGCGAGCGGTGCTCGAGGGAAGTTTTCCACCGATGTGGGTTGAGGGTGAGATCTCCAATTTTGCACAACCGGCTTCCGGCCATATCTATTTCACGCTCAAGGATGAATATTCGCAGGTCCGATGTGCGATGTTTCGTAACCGTAACCAGCGTCTGAAGTTTGCACCGGATAATGGCATGCTGGTCATGGTCCGTGCCAACGTCAGCCTCTATGAGAATCGCGGTGAATTCCAGCTCATCATTGAACATATGGAACCCGCCGGAGCCGGTGCCCTGCAACGCGCCTTCGAGGAACTCAAACAACATTTGCACAAGGAAGGCCTGTTTGATGAAAAACTCAAGAAGCCGGTCCCGCACATGGCGAGACACATCGGTATCATCACCTCACCGACCGGCGCTGCCATCCATGATATCCTGAATATCCTTAATCGCCGTTATCCTGCAGCAGAAGTGATCATTTATCCCACGGCAGTGCAGGGTGATAAAGCCACTGATGAAATTATCCATATGCTGAAACTCGCCGATCAACGAGATGAATGTGATGTTTTGATCCTTGCCCGCGGGGGTGGCTCACTGGAAGATCTCTGGTGCTTTAATAATGAAAAACTGGCACGGACAATACACGATTGTAAGCTGCCCATTGTTACCGGTATCGGCCATGAAATTGATTACACGATCGCAGACTTCGTTTCCGACTCCCGGGCGCCCACACCCTCCGCTGCCGCAGAACTGGTAAGCCCCGATCAGCGACAACTCAGATCTGAAATTGAACAATACCGGAAAAAACTCGGACAACGTATTCAACAGTTCATCAGGGAGCAACAGAAACACATACTGTATCTTGAACAATGCATTCCGCATCCATCGCGAACCATACAGATGATCAGTCAACAACTCGATCACTCGATAATGCAACTGCAGAATGCCCTGGCAAGTAGTCTTGACAAGCGGGCCAAGCTGGTCGCAGAACTGAAATTCAGGCTCGCTTCATATAATCCGGTACACCAGTTAAAAATGAACCTGGCTCATTGCGATGAACTGAAAAAACGTCTGTCCAGATCATGGAAACAGATCTTTGAACAGCAGCAGCTTGCGCTCTCGTCCCTGTCACGTGCATTGAACACGGTCAGCCCGCTTTCCACCCTGAAGCGCGGTTACAGTATCGTCAACCGGATTGAAGACGGGGCAATCATCCGTACTGCAGGAGATGTAAAAGCCGGTGACCGGATCAACACCCGATTTAGCAGCGGGCACATACACAGCAAGGTTGAAAAGATTTACAAGGATGACTAAACACTGGATTTTATTTTTGCTGTTTTTGCTGGCCCCGGGACTTGTTCCAGCCCATGCAGTTGAACTGCCCACCAGCGATCCCGTCCCCGGCGGCATTGTCAAGATCCAGGTTCAGGCTGACGACAGACCACGCGCCTGGTTCCGGGACCGGCCTGTCCTGGTTACCGGTCAGCGTAACAGCTGGCAGATTGTTCTTGGTATTCCACTGGACCTCATGCCGGGTGAGCACAGCCTGAAAGTACAACAAGGTAATATAAACAGCCGCTATACCTTCAGCGTCAAGGACAAGAAATACGAGACACAATATCTGACCATTAAAAACAAACGCCAGGTTAATCCAACTGCAAGAGACATGGCGCGTATAGAAAAGGAATATCAATTAATTCAAAACGCCAAGACCCACTGGCGTGATATCGAGATCTACGAACTAGGTATGTTACAACCTGTTGAAGGCAGGTACAGCAGTCCTTTTGGACTCCGACGGTTTTTTAATGAACAGGCCCGGAAGCCACATTCGGGTCTTGATATCGTTGCCAACGAAGGAGCCCCGGTCAGGGCCGCCGCAGATGGCGTGGTAATCAATACCGGCGATTATTTTTTTAATGGCAATACCGTATTTATCGATCATGGGCAGGGGCTGATTACCATGTATTGTCACCTCAATAGAATCGATGTCAGTGACGGCCAGCAAGTAAAGCGTGGCGATCTGATAGGCGGGGTTGGCAGTACCGGCAGGGTGACCGGTGCGCATTTACATTGGAGTGTGTTACTGAACGGCACCCTGGTCAACCCGGAATTGTTCCTGTCAAAAACCGACTAGGACCCTAGGCTGTTTTTCCCCCTTACCTTGAGTGTCGACAGCGCTTGCAGGTCTGCGTGATAGGATGAACGTACCATGGGGGCGCTGGCAACACTGCTGAAACCCAGCGTTCGGGCATATTCACCCAGCTCCGTAAATTCATCCGGGGTTACAAATCGTTCCACGGGGAGGTGGTAACGACTGGGTTGCAGGTACTGACCAAGCGTTAACATGTCACAATTGTGTAACCTGAGATCCCTGAGTACCTGTTTCACCTCATCAATATCCTCACCCAGGCCAAGCATTAACCCGGACTTGGTCGGTACCTCAGGATTCGCAGCCTTGAAGCGTCTGATTAGGTCCAGTGACCAGCTGTAATCGGCACCAGGCCGGACCTTGCGGTAAAGCGAGGGAACTGATTCAAGGTTATGGTTAAATACATCTGGCGGGCATTCGCCAAGACTTTTCAGGGCCAATTGCATTTTTCTGCGGAAATCCGGCACCAGGATCTCCACGGTAATCCCTGGCACAGCTGCTCTTGTGGCACGGATACAGTCACGGAAATGGCCAGCCCCACCGTCTTTCAGGTCGTCGCGGTCAACCGAGGTAATTACGACATACTTCAGTTTCATTAACCCGACCGTCTCTGCCAGATTAGCAGGCTCTTCCGGATCAAGCGGCCTGGGTCTGCCATGGGCCACATCACAAAACGGACAACGGCGGGTGCACAGGTCACCCATGATCATGAATGTGGCGGTACCATGGGCAAAACATTCACCCAGGTTGGGACAGGAGGCTTCTTCACATACCGTATGCAAACGGTGTTCGCGCAGCATGGATTTCAGCTCAATAACCTTCGGATCAGTCGGTGCCTTGGCCCTGATCCAGTGCGGTTTACGGGGTAAAGGCCCCTGGCTGAGAATGACTTTCACGGGCAGACGTGAAGTTTTCAGTTCACCTCGTTGTTTCCTGTCCGGTTTGTTATCTATCGATTGTGATGACATAAAGTTACTTGTTTGCGAGGACATTTAAGGACTGCGGACTATTGTTTGTGCTTGCATGGTAACGGGCTGGTGTATGACACAACCCAGATTTGCAGACAAAAACGGTAACAAACCATCGAAGGCTGTCTGTACATCCACTGCACAACCTTCATCAGATAATTGGGTCACCTTCATCCCTTCATAACCACAGGGATTGATTCCATTGAAGGGCGACAGTTCCATGTCTACATTCAGCGCCAGCCCATGGTAGGCACTGCCATGCCTGACCCTGACACCCAGGGCAGCGATCTTCTTGCCGCTGACATAGACACCGGGTGCCCCGACCAGGCGTTTGGCAAACACATCGAGCGTTTCCAGATAATCAATAAGCGATTGCTCAATAAGCCTGACATATTCCTTGACCCCGGTACCCTTGCGTCGGAGATCAATCATTAAATAGACCACCAGCTGTCCCGGGCCATGGTAGGTAACCTGCCCGCCCCGGTCAGTTTTGATAACGGGAATATCAGCAGTGGCCAATAAGTGTTCTTCTTGGCCGGCCAGACCGAGTGTATAAACAGGGTCATGCTCTAGGTACCAGATCTCATCGAGGGTATCCTGTTGGCGTGTATCGTTGAATGCCTGCATCTCACGGTACACTTCCCGATAATCCCTACGGCCCAGATGCCTGATAATCGCTTGCCACATTTGCCTAGAGGGCAACCAGTACCAGGTCGTTTGCCGTCAAATCCAGATAGATGTTATCCAGTTGCTCACGGCTACGGGCATTGATCGTCACTGTGATTGAAACGTAATTGCCGCTTTTACTAAGGCGTGACTTGACAGTTGAGTCGGAAAAATCCGGTGTGTGTTTGCGAATAATCCCCACCACGACGGCGTCAAAATTATCCGCGGCCCGACCCATGGCCTTGATGGGAAATTCGCAGGGAAATTCGAGGGCTGAATCGTCTTGCACTGGTCCAGGTTTTCAGGAAATGGATTTCTTCATTTAATAGTAACATATGCGAGTATGGCCATTGATAAGCATCAGGATCAAGCAGATTTTTGCTGCGGGAGTCGTTATAATTTTTTTTGTGTTTTTCCTCATTAACGTCGTTTGACAAACTGGAGGGGATATGGACGTTAAAGAAAACCTGAAAAATGTAGATACCTGGATCAGGGGATTGTTTATCGTGATTTTCGGCGTCATTTTTTATTTCCTGGTCATTCTTATCTGGTTGCTGGTGATTTTTCAGTTCCTCACCAAGCTCTTTACTGGATCTCTGAACCAGCAGCTTTCCGCGTTCAGTCACAGTATTTCCGAGTATGCCTTGCAGGTACTGAACTATGTCACCTTCCAGTCCGAGATGCGACCCTTCCCATTCAGCCCCTATCCCGGGACAGAAGTTCATAACAACAGGTCAGGGCACGATGGTGACGACGACGAAGATTCCCTGGATGTGACCACGCGGAAGGATTCCTGACCGGGCTGAAACCCGGCTTGTCCAGTTTTTTGTGCAGTGTGTCATAATGCACATTGACGGGGCTTTTTTATTCTTTGTATTTATAAAAATATAGAGATTAATTACTTTCGAGGCCTACGCCAAAGGAGAGCTGGGTTAAACCAGCATCAAAATCGAGGATGTCGATCACCTGATCGCTATCGGTTCGGACCGGATGATGGCGGCTGTAAAAGAGGCCCGCCACGGGCATCTGCGAGCGAATCTAAAGCCAGAACATTCCGCCATCGGCTCTATCAATTCGTTCATGCGATGCACGATGAAGGGGGTCTGCGCCCAGTGCCTCTGCAAGCACTCTGAACCGACGACCGGTGAGAAGTACTTTGTATACTCCTGTTACAATCAGGATCAGGAACTGGATCGGGTCGATTTCTCCAACTTGAACAGCCCCTTGCGGCAGAACTCGGTCCAGGAAAAACTATCTAAGCTATGGCTGGATGAATGAGTCTGGCGCGGTAAACTGAGCACCGGACACGCGGGTAATCCTGCCCGGGTGATTCAGCTATCACTTTTAAAGTTCACTTTTGCAAATCAACATGACAGGGATAATAATGGCTCCCCAAGAGAGAACCTATAACCAATCCTGGCATCGACCAGGGCGTATATAAATCCGAGGTCATCTTTAATCAGGTTTGTGTATGGATGGGTTGGCACTAAAAAAAGAGTTGCTTAAGAACACGACGATATTCAGATCCTTACCGGATGATATCTTGCAAAAGATCATCGATGCGCCGGAAAATTGCGTGGAAAAATATCAACCAAAGGACATCATTATCAGGGAATCCGAGATTGGTAACTGTATGTACATCATTCTTGAGGGCGTGGTCGAAGTGCTTATTAGGGCCGAATCAAGTAATCGGGAAATAGCTATAGCCACATTACGCGCAGGAGATTTTTTTGGCGAACGTTCTCTGCTCCCGGGTAGTACCGGTCGGCGCAATGCGAGTGTAAAAACCCTTTATCCTACAAAAGTATTCAAGATTGACAAAAAATATGTGCTGCTGAGTGTCAAACGTGACACCTTTAGCCTTGAGGAAGACGAAGAGATTACGGCAATCAATCCGGCCACCCCGCCACCGTCAAAAATGCCGCCCAAACCAGCAAAACCCACGGCAAAATCAAAAACACCGATTACCAGCACGAAACCGCCAAGCCAGACCCCCCTGCCCGCCAACCCGGTCAGGGATTTGATTATGAAAATCCCCTTGTTCAGGAGCCTGAACCGTGCAGAGCTGCTTTCGATCAATCAGTGGACAGACGTTATACATGTGGCACCCGGTAATTTTGTGGTCAAGGAAGCGCAGCCAGCCGATGCTATGTATGTCGTGCTGTCCGGTACGATAGAAATTTTTACCCTGGACCCGGATGGTAATGCTGTTGTCCTTGCCAAACTGAAGAAAGGCGATTATTTCGGAGAGCAGGCCCTGATGCCCGACAGCAAGGGTAAACGCAATGCCTTTGCCAGAACCAATGAAAAATCAAGTTTAATAAAAATTCCGAAAGAATATTTCCGCCTGTTGTTAAAACGTGATAGTACTCTCGCAAAGTTATTGAAGGCCAAGGGAACACAGCAAAAGATAAAATTGAAAAATATCCGGCAACGCTGATTTTTATTTCTACATCCTGCCAATCAGTCGGCGTCGCAACCGCTTTACCGTAGTTTTTTCATTTCTGTTAAACTAATCACCGTGAAAGCATTACAAATTACTAATCTGGAAAAAACCTATGCCAATGGATTCCATGCCCTCAAGGGAATTGACCTGGAAGTTTCGCAGGGTGATTTTTTTGCGCTGCTGGGACCCAACGGTGCCGGAAAATCGACCACCATAGGTGTTATCACCACGCTAGTCAGGAAAACCTCTGGGAAGGTTACTGTTTTTGATTTCGATCTCGACACAAAGATGGTCGAGGCAAAATCAATGATTGGTATCGTCCCTCAGGAAATCAATTTCTCCCAGTTCGAATCACCATTAGAGATAGTACTCAATCAGGGTGGTTATTATGGAATAAAAAGAAAGCAGGCACGTGAACGTGCCAAGAAATATCTGACCCAGCTTGGCTTGTGGGAAAAAAGGAATGATCCCTCCAGAACACTTTCTGGAGGTATGAAACGCAGATTAATGATCGCAAGAGCGCTGATACATGAACCACAATTGTTAATACTAGATGAACCAACTGCAGGTGTTGATGTCGAGCTAAGACGTTCGATGTGGCAGTTCCTGCGCGATATTAACCGAAAAGGGACGACAATACTTTTGACCACCCATTATCTTGAAGAAGCTGAATCACTCTGCCGGAATGTTGCAATCATAGATCGTGGCCAAATCATTGAAAACAGCTCGATCAGGTCCCTTTTGAGCAAGATGCATTTTGAAACCTTTATACTGGATGTGGACAGGGCAATTGAAACATTACCATTACTGGAAGGATTCACTCTCTACAAGACAGAAGATGATACTGTTCTGGAAGCCGTTATCTCGAAAGGACAAAATCTCAATGAATTGTTTACCCTGTTATCTGAAAAGGGTATCAGGATTATCAGTATGCGTAACAAGTCGAACCGGCTGGAAGAGCTATTTGTCAGATTGCTCGACAAGAATAACAGGGAGGCAATCTGAAGTGTCGCATTCCAACCTTTATCTGACTGCTTTCAGCACAATAGTAATAAAAGAAATTGATCGTTTCACGCGGATCTGGTTACAGACCATAATCCCGCCAGCCATAAGCATGGCATTGTATTTTCTGATTTTCGGCAACCTGATCGGAACCAGAATCGGTCAGATGCAAGGTTTTACTTATGTTCAGTTCATTGCACCAGGGCTGATTATGATGTCTATCATTAATAACAGTTATGCTAATGTGGTGTCTTCTTTCTTCGGCGCTAAATTTCAAAGACATATCGAAGAAATGCTGGTTGCCCCGATACCAAACATCATCATACTTGCCGGATATATAGTCGGCGGAATTGCCAGAGGTCTACTTGTCGGGATCGTGGTGACAATCGTTGCCTTGTTTTTTACAAAACTGGATATACATAGTTTTGCTATCACTATTGGTGTAGTCGTCCTGTCATGTATTCTGTTTTCTCTGGGAGGATTTATTAATGCAGTATTTGCCAGAAAATTCGATGACATATCAATTATACCGACTTTTATCCTTACACCGCTCATTTACCTTGGCGGCGTATTCTATTCAATTGATCTGTTACCCGATTTCTGGCAAAACGCATCAAAGTTAAATCCGATCCTTTATATAGTCAACGCATTCAGGTACGGGATTATTGGAATTTCTGACATCAATATCGTGAGTGCATTTTTGATTATTATTTTATTTATCATAATATTGTTTTCCGTTTGCCTGTATTTATTGAATACCGGAAAGGGAATCAGGTCCTGATGCTATCAAGCTGATCCGGGTCCCCTGTAAACACAACCTGAATTACAGGTCTCCGCAATGGATACGGATTTTAATCCAGGTAGCTGTTGTTCCAGCTTTTGCCAGATCCATACCGCCAGATTCTCACTGGTTGGATTCTCCAGGCCGGGAATATCATTCAGGTAATAATGATCGAGCTGTTTGATAACGGGGTCGGCGACTCTGGATATGTCGGCAAAATCCATTATCCAGCCAAGTGACTCATCCAGATCTCCGTGTACCCAGATCTCTATACGAAATGAGTGCCCGTGCAGGCGGTTACACTTGTGACTTTTTGGCAGGTTAGGTAAACGATGAGCTGCCTCTATGATAAATGCCTTATAGATCTCCATGTTCTTGAACCGGAATTAAAGCTTAGCTCTGTCTCTGTGCTTCCTTGAATTGCCGGTAAATATCACGCGCTCGTTCCCAGTATTGACCCGGCCTGCCGTCCCCAACCCTGGTATCATCCAGCATAACAACTGGAACAATTTCCCAGGTGGAACTGGTTACCCAGATCTCCTCGGCAACATAGAGTTCATCCCGGGTAATATTTGATTCCTGACAAACCACACCTGATTCATTAAGAAGTTCCACAACGAGGTCCCGGGTGATGCCCGGTAATATTCTGCCATCCTTGGGTGGTGTTTTTACCACACCGTCAATAACGATAAATACATTGCTTGCAGCACCTTCGGTCACACTGTCGTCCTTGACCAGTATGGCTTCCTTGGCGCCAGCCAGAGATGCCTGGTGCCTGAGTATAACACTGGCCAGAAGCGTGGTTGCCTTGATATAACACAGTTGCCAGCGAATATCATCAGCAACGATCGCCTTGATTCCACTCGAGAAATCATGCTCCGGGAGGGGCTTACTCATGGCAAAAACTGTAGGTTTTTCGGCGATATCAATGGCGTGATCGCGTTCGGATACTCCCCGCGTGATCTGAAGGTAGAGGGATTGGTTGTCGGCCGGGCTGTCCATTACTAGCTTGATCAACAGTTCCTGCCATTGTGAATCTGAATATGGATTATCCATATAGATCGCCGAAAGACTGTTGTTCAGTCTTTCCAGGTGTTCCTGCAGCCTGAAAATCTTTCTGTGATAAACCAGAAACACTTCATAAACTCCATCCCCAAAGGTGAAGCCCCTGTCGAATACCGAAATCCTGGCCTGATTGATAGGCAGGTATTCACCATTGAGAAATATATTTTGCATTTATTATTATTTATCTAACAATCATGAGGTGCAATTCATCCTTGATGCGCTTGAAAAAACCTCCCTCCGTAACGGTTTGAATGGCAATCAGCGGCTTGTCAACTATCTTCTTGTCATCCAGGATCAGGCTCATATGTCCCAGATTACTGCCCTGCTCAACAGGGGCAATAATAAACTCCTGAACTTCAAATACTGTATCCAGTTTATCTGCCTGTCCCCTGGGAATAGTGACATAAAGATCCTTGCCAAGCCCGAGATGTATGTTGTCTGATTTTCCTTTCCATATATCTGCCGTATAAATGTTTTCATTCCTGCTGTAGATTTTGGTAGTTTCAAAAAACCTGAAACCATAATTCAGCAGAAACTGGTTAGCTTTAGTACGGGCATTATCACCTGAAGAACCGAAGACAACCGAGATCATACGCATGTTTTCACGTATGGCAGATGTCACCAGACAATAACCCGCTTCCTCCGTATGCCCAGTCTTGATGCCGTCAACACTTTCATCAAGCCAAAGCAGACGGTTGCGGTTATTTTGCTTAATATCGTTATAGGAAAATTGCTTTTCAGCATGGATTGCATAAAGTTCCGGAAAATCACGAATTAATGCCGAGGCCAGAATAGCCACATCCCTCGCAGTGGTATAATGGTTGTCATGCGGCAGTCCGGTAGAATTCGTAAAATGGGAATTCTTCATTCCCAAACGCTTTGCGTGCTGATTCATTAACTGTGCAAAAATAGCTTCATCACCGGAAACGTGCTCAGCTATCGCAACACTGGCATCATTGCCCGATTGTATAATAATGCCTCGCAGCAGGTCCCTTACCATTACCTTGTCATTGACCTCGATAAACATTCTTGAACCTGCCATTTTCCAAGCTTTTTCACTGATTACTGTCTCGTCATCAAGTGAAATATTACCCTGTGCAAGCTCATAAGCTGCCACATAAACGGTCATAATCTTGGTGAGACTGGCCGGCGGGAGTTTCATATCGATTTCCCGGGACACCAAAAGTTGTTGACTGTCATGGTCCATCAAGAGATAGCTTTTTGCATCAACTGTCGGCGGTGATGGAATAATGGATACAGCAGAAACTGCAGAATTTGAAATCAAGAATACTGAAACAATTAAAAACAAACTTTTTATACGCATAATTACCTGTTTTGATTTTTGATAAAAGAAATCAGTCTATAACGATCCGGTGATCATATATTCCCTTGCCTAGCAGTTCATCAACAATTCTGTCAGATACCATGATATCCCTGATTGGTCCTATTCTGACCCGGTATAGTGTTTGTCCATTAACTGAAGCCTGGCTAATATTGACCAAATCACCTTTCATATTAACCTTGCGACGCATGTATTCTGCGTTATCCAGTTCGCTGAAAGCTCCAATCTGAATATAAAATTCGCTTACGGCCTTATTAGCGACCATGCGATAAGCGGTTGGTTTTTGCTTGCCGGCATAAGTCCGGGGGTTAATCGCCCGAACCTCCACGAGACTGGTCCCGCGGCCAATAATACCCAGCTTGCTTGCCGCAGCGTAAGATAAATCAATAATTCTATTTTCATGGAATGGCCCACGGTCATTGACCTTCACTAAGACACTTCTGTTATTTTCAAGGTTTATAACCTCAACGTAGGTTGGTAATGGCAGACTTTTGTGAGCGGCTGTCATTGCATACATGTTATAGGCTTCACCACTGGACGTGCGTCTGCCATGAAATTTCTTTCCATACCAGGAGGCAATTCCCCTTTCCACATATCCCTCACTGTTATTCATTACATAATAACGCTTGCCGAACACTTCATAGGAATCAGGATTGCCATACCGGCTCCGTGGTTCGACACGTGGGACAGCATCAGGAATTGCCGCGACGTCCACAGCTGCAGCTGGAGGACCGTCGCTTTGTCGCACAGGTGCTGAGGAGCCACAACCGGCGAGAAATCCGGATGCAATGCAGGACAATACGATTACTTTTCTGGAATTCAGAATACCCATATCACCTGGACGTCAAATTGATATTGTTATACTCATCTGCAATCATTTCTGATAACTGGAATACAGCCATGGCATACAAAGCACTGTGATTATATCGTGTAATGACATAAAAATTCTGGAAACATAGCCAGATTTCCTCTGTATCTTCCCCCGTTTCTAGGCTCAATACTTTCAATTGTGGCTCATCCTTGATCTTGAATTCGCCATTTATGCCATAATCATTGATTACGGCAGTATCAACATCCGGTTTCAAATCATCCCTGATCAATTGCCTATATTTATCACCCTGTACACTGGCCGGTATTGCAATTTGCTTGCCTGGCTGCCAACCATGCCGATTAAAATAGCTTGCCACGCTTCCGATTACATCAACGGGATTATTCCAGATATCTGCTTTGCCATCCCTGTCAAAGTCAACAGCATAATTTCTGTAGCTGCTCGGGATAAACTGCGGCATTCCCATGGCACCAGCATAGGAACCCTTGATTGACAGGGGATCCAGATTCTGTTCCCGGGTCAACAACAGGTATTGTTCCAGCTCTCCCCGAAAAAACTTGCTGCGTTTGGGATAATGAAATGCCAGTGTAGACAACGCATCCATAACCCTGTCTCTACCCGTATAATTACCGTAACGGGTTTCCACACCAATGATGGCAACAATAATGTGAGCAGGTACACCATAGGTTTCCTCAGCACGCGCCAGGGTTTCTCTGTTACGTTGCCAGAAATCAATACCGCCATCTACCCTTTCGTTTTGTATGAATATCTTCCTGTATTCATACCAAGGGAGCCTTTCTGCTGGTCTCGATATTGCATTGAGAACCCTCTGGGATTTTACAGTCTCGTCAAAGACACTTTTGAGTTCGGCACTATCAAACTCATATGCCGTATGCATATAATTAATGAATTCGTTAACCGCTTTTTTATCGAGTGGTGCGGTAGCAAAACAGGCACTGTTCAGCATGACCAGTGATATTGCGCTGATAATTTTGTACATTCTCATACTTGACTAGACAACATCCTCCTGTGAGTACTTATCGACATTAATATGCCGAAAACTAGCATAAGAGTAACGATAGAGGTGCCTCCCAGACTGATCAGGGGTAACGGCACACCAACAACGGGTAACTGTCCGCTAACCATGCCTATATTGACAAAGACATAGACAAAAAGTGTCATGATCAAACCCGAAGCGAGTAATTTGCCGAAGGTTTCCTGGGCATTCATGGCAATCCACAGCCCCCTGCCTATGACATAGCCATAGATTGCTATTAATAGAACGACCCCCATCAAACCGAATTCCTCGGAAAAGACAGCAAATATAAAATCCGTAGAACGCTCAGGTAAAAACTCCAGGTGTGACTGGGTGCCGTTCAGCCAGCCCTTACCGAATAAACCACCGGAACCGATCGCAATCTTTGCCTGTATCGTATGGTAACCGGCTCCAAGCGGATCCTGTTCCGGATTCAGGAAGGTCAGAACACGGCGTTTCTGGTAGTCATGCATAAAATACCAGATAACAGGCATGGCAGAAGCAATCAACACCATCACAGAAATGATAAACCGCCAGCTGATACCGGAGATAAACAGTACTGCAAAGCCGGCTGCACCAACCAATACTGCTGTGCCCAGGTCCGGCTGCTTTGCGATAAGTAATACCGGCACAATAATAAATACACAACCCAGTAATACCCGGCCAATATTAGGCGGAACCTGGCTTCCGGCTATAAACCAGGCCATCACCATTGGTACCCCCAGTTTCATCAGTTCAGATGGCTGGAACCGGAAAAGGCCCAGGTTCAGCCAACGTTGGGCACCCTTGCCGGTATATCCGGCTAACAGGACTATGATCAGGAGAATTATTCCCAGCAGGTAAAACCAGATCGACCAGCGCTGCAGTTGATAGGGATTTATCTGGGCTGTCAAAAACAAAAGCAACAGGGCAACTGTCATGATGACTGCCTGCCTGATAACTAGATGTAGATTCTGACCGCCTGCGCTGTAGAGTACAACTAGACCGATGCAACACAGGACAACAATACCAAATAATAGTGGCATATCGATATGCAGCTTCTGGGCGACTGTTCTCTTTTCCATTCCCTAGCCTTCCTGATAACCTGCAAGGTAATAATCAAACAACTGCCGTGCGATAGGCGCAGCACTTGAAGATCCGCTGCCGCCGTTTTCGACAATTACGGCAACGGCAATTGAAGGTTCTTCAGCAGGTGCAAAGGCGATGAACAAGGCGTGATCCTGAAGCTCCTCCGGGATATCCTCTTCCTTGTATTCTTCATCCTGGGCAATTGCAATCACCTGTGCTGTACCGGTTTTCCCGGCCATCCTGAACTTTGAATTGTATCCACTGCCCCGTGCTGTACCTCGTTCACCATGAACAACGTCGATCATGGCCTGTTTAATGATTTCCCATTGTGCTGCCTGGTAAATACCGATTTCACTCGACCGGATAGTCTGGATATCATTGCGCTCATGACTGATTTGGTCTGCAGATACCGCAGCAAGATGAGGGGCATACAATTTACCATTGTTTGCAAGTGAGGCAGTGGCATTAACCAATTGTAACGGTGTAACCAGCAGTGAGCCCTGACCAATGCCTGCAATCAACGTTTCACCCGGATACCAGGGTTGATCATAGGTCTTTCGCTTCCATTCCGGGGAAGGTAAAAGACCGGCAGCTTCGCCTCCAATATCTATTCCAGTCTTATTACTAAAACCAAAATTAACCAGTCCATCATGAAGGCGGGTGATACCAAGATCATTAGCTGTGTCATAATAATAGACATCACATGACTGCATGATGGCATAATTGAAATCTACCTCACCATGACCTTCACGTTTCCAGTCACGATACAAATGACTGCTGCCTTTCAGCCTATACCACCCCGGACACCATATAGTATCATCCGGTTCCCGTATCCCGTATGTTAATGCTGTAAGACCCAGAAAAGGTTTGATCGTGGAACCGGGAGGATAGGTCCCTTGCAATGCCCGGTTAACAAGTGGTGTATCTTTTGAAGATAGCAGGCTGTTGTAGGTTTCATAATCAATACCATTCACAAACAGATTGGGATCATAAGAGGGGGCACTGACCAGTGCCAGAATGTCACCGTTAGCCGGATCCATAGCAACAATTGCTCCCCGTTTCCCTTGCAGGGATTTCATCGCAATCTTTTGCAAGCCAATATCAATGGTAAGGAAAATATTTTTCCCGGGGATCGGTGGTGTCCTCTCAAGAACACGTATTACCCTGCCTTGGGCATTGACCTCGACTTGTTGGTGTCCTACCTGACCGTGAAGAATATTTTCATATGCCTTCTCTACCCCGATCTTGCCAATATGGGTGGAACCCAGATAGTTGGAAACGTCCACTGTCTGAAGATCATTATCATCTATCCTGCCAACATAACCTATAATATGGGCTGTTAATTCATTTTCAGGATAGCGACGGTATGGTCTTGCAATTACTTCCACTGCAGGGAAACGATGGTTTTGGACAGAGAAACGAGCAACTTCTGCTTCATTCAGGTTAAATTTCAAAGGCACACTTTCAAACCGCCGCTTTTCCCTTAAACTTTTCCAGAACCGGGCGATATCATCCTCACGGATGTCTATGATGAGAGATATTTCTGAAAGTAATACGTCCAGATCATTGACCTTTTCTGGTATGACTTCCAGACTGAACGCAGGCTGGTTCTCCGCTAGCAGCACTCCATCTCTGCTGTAAATCAGACCACGGATAGGTGCAATGGGTACTACCTTGACACGGTTATTCTGAGAAAGGGTAATGAAATGATCATGCTGGATAATTTGCAGGTATATCAGGCGTGTTATAAGAAAACCAAACAACAATAGCATGGCGATGCCGGTAATCAGCACACGCCTTTTTACCTGACGTGTCTCCTCGACGATATCCTTGAATTCAAACTGAATCGACATGTCCGATATCAGGACACGATGTATTTACGACGTATATCTCTCAGGATGATGAACAACCATGGCCATAATACCATACTTGTTATTGCCGGGGTCCAGTACGTCCATGTTCTCGGGGGCACACCCATGAGGCCACGTACCCAGAGTGACATAAGCTGATAGAGTAATATTAGAACCATTACGAACAGGGCCTGCTGGATAAGGGGAAACATCCTGATACGTTGATGGACCTTTATAGTGATAAAGGCAAGCAATACCAGACCCAGTGCATTTTGTCCCAGTAAGGTGCCCTGCAAAACATCCATTATGATCCCGGCAATCCAGGCAACTCCAATATTAACCTTGTTAGGTAGTGCCATACACCAGTATATCAGTACCATCGCTACCCAGGCGGGCCGCCAATTAGCCGCCCATTCGGGTAGCGGTAATGCAGTCATCATCAGTGCTACAATGAAACTGGCAACAACAATAATAATGCCTTTTTTCTTATGCTCATTCATTAGTTCAGGGCAATGCTCTCATGTTCTGTTTCTATCCTGCCCTCCGAGTAAGGCCACACCAGCAATACTTCCCTGCTCTGTTCCAGCTTGGCACTTGGCACTACCTTGACCTTGGCAAAGGGCTCAGCCGGATCAAGCTTAATGTCTGCTACCACACCAACCGGATAACCGGCCGGGAAACGGCTACCAAGTCCCGAAGATACAAGCAGGTCCCCTTTCTTGATGTCTGCATTGTTGGGAAGATTAATCAGCTGCAGATAATTGCGCTCACCTGTTCCGAGAAGTATGGCCCTCAGACCGTTGCGGTTAATCTGTACCGGCAGGGCATGGGTTGGATCAGTAATTAACAGGACAGTACTACTAAAAGGTCCAACGTGAACAATTTGTCCCATGATGCCATTGGCATCAACGATAGGCTGCCCGTCATAGGCTCCTGATCGCTTTCCCTTGTTAATTACAACAGTATGACGAAATGGTTCCATATCGACGGCAAGTAATTCTGCAATAACAACCCGGTCTTTCAGTTTTAAGGAAGATTCCAGAAGAAGGCGTAGTCTTTGATTTTCTGACTGTAACACATCATATTTTTGCAGTTTAGAACTGAGTAGCAGTTGCTCCTTGCGTAACTTTTCATTCTCTGAAATCAGATTATCACGGGTTTTGAGAGTGTCCATTATCCAGCCGGACAAGGCCGCAGGCCGGTCAACAATATACTGGACAGGAAAAACAATAACGGACAAAGCGGATCGTACGGACTCGAGATGACTGTTACGGTGGTCAACTGTCATCAAGACAACTGATAAAACCACAAAGGCAACGGCTTTTACATTGGTAGACGGGCCTTTTGCAAATAGTGTGTTAATACGCCATCACCTCTGTATTTAAAAATATACTTCTACTCGACTACCAGTATGTCACTGCCGTATTCATCTATCATCTCCAGATAACGCCCTCCACCTCGAGCAACACAGGTCAGTGGGTCTTCCGCAACTACGACAGGTAATCCCGTTTCTTCCATTAACAATCTATCCAGATCTCTTAACAGGGCGCCACCGCCAGTCAACACAACACCACGTTCAGCAACATCGGAACCCAATTCTGGCGGAGTTTTTTCAAGTGCATTCTTGACAGCGCCGACTATCCCGGCAAGTGGTTCCTGTAAAGCTTCAAGAATTTCATTGCTGTTGAGAGTAAAGCTGCGTGGAATACCTTCCGCAAGGTTTCTGCCACGCAACTCAATTTCACGTACTTCATTACCGGGATAGGCGCAGCCGATTTCATGTTTGACGCGCTCAGCTGTAGCATCACCGATCAGGCTGCCATAGTTACGACGAACATAGTTAATAATCGCTTCGTCGAATCGATCGCCGCCAATTCGAACTGAGTCCGAATAGACAATACCATTAAGTGAGATCACGGCAACTTCTGTTGTCCCACCACCGATGTCCAGTACCATGGATCCGCGGGCATCACTCACAGGCATACCGGCACCAATGGCCGCAGCCATGGGCTCTTCAATTAAATGCACGGTTCTTGCACCAGCCCCTGCTGCAGACTCACGAATGGCACGCCGCTCTACCTGGGTCGATCCACAAGGTACACATACCAGAACCCGGGGGCTTGGCTTGAACAAAGTGGAACCATGTACACGGCGGATAAAATACTGCAACATTTTTTCTGTGACGGTGAAGTCTGCAATCACGCCGTCTTTCAATGGACGGATGGCCGTGATATGCCCGGGTGTCCTGCCCAGCATTCGTTTGGCCTCGGCACCGACGGCACAGATAGACTTGGAGTTGATGCTATCACCCTTGCGTATAGCAACGACGGAGGGTTCATCAAGGACAATGCCCTTGCCGCGAACATAAATCAGGGTGTTGGCAGTGCCCAGATCAATTGAGAGATCGTTAGAAAATAATCCACGTAAAGTATTAAACATTAAAGGTCTGGCTTCTTCTGGTTTTCGTTAATGATGAATAGCGGCGGGTCGTGCTATATTTGTTTTCAGGACGTACCCCGACACCGGCGAACTGTCGCATTTTATACCTAATATCCGGTAAAATCCCGTCACGATATGAATTTTTATGCGGAATATCAAGCCGCTGCGGGAATATTTATACCTAATACTGGAAATAGATCACGCTAGATTGGTTGGATATCATCCGATCGGGACATAACTAACTGTTTTTAAAAAAATAATTGTCATTTTTGTATGTTAAAACAATCCGATATTAAGAAAATAGCCTGGCTCGCCCGGCTCGAGATCGCCGAGGAGGATACCCCCGGATTTTCCCGCGACCTGTCAAATATCCTGAACCTAGTCGAACAAATGGATCACGTAGATACCAGTTCGGTCACACCGATGGCTCATCCGCTTGAACTGAGTGCCCGATTGCGACCGGATAAGGTTACAGAGACCAATCAAAGAGAGCAGCTCCAGTCACATGCCCCTGCCGTCGAGCGCGGACATTACCTGGTTCCTAAGGTCATCGAGTAATTCCATTTTCTCTAAAATCCTGCAGATGAAAATTTCACATGCATAACAAGACGCTTGCCGAGCTCTCGCGGTCACTAAGAAATAAAGAAATTTCAAGTGAAGAACTGACCCGCCTGTTACTCGACCGGTGTAATAAATTCAATAAATCACTGAATTGTTTCATCAGCCTCACGGAAGACAAGGCATTATCGCTGGCCATGGAAGCCGATGTAAAAATCAAGGCCAATAACGCTGGTCCCTTGACAGGAATACCCATCGCTCACAAGGATATCTTTTGTACCCATGGCATCCGAACTACCTGTGGTTCCAAAATACTGGATAATTTTATTTCCCCCTACGATGCCACTGTAGTTAAGCAACTTGAATCCGCCGGTATGGTAATGCTCGGTAAAACCAATATGGATGAATTTGCCATGGGTTCTTCAAATGAAACGAGCTTTTATGGCCCAGTAGAAAATCCCTGGGACAAGGAACGAGTACCGGGTGGTTCATCCGGTGGATCTGCCGTTGCCGTGGCTGCCAGACTGGCACCGGCTGCGACCGGCACTGATACCGGGGGTTCGATCAGGCAGCCAGCGTCACTCTGTGGCATTACCGGACTAAAACCCACCTATGGTCGGGTATCCCGTTACGGGATGATTGCCTTTGCTTCCAGCCTGGATCAGGGCGGTCCAATGACCCGGACTGCAGAGGATGCTGCAATGATTTTAAACGCCATGGCTGGTTTTGATGAACGAGACTCAACGTCGGTGGATCGTGAGGTCGAGGATTACATCGCTGCTCTGGAACAGCCCATCGAAGGACTGAAGATTGGCCTGCCAAAGGAATACTTCGATGAGCGTCTTAACCCTGATATCAGTCAGATAGTCCATGACGGAATTTCAGAACTGGAAAAACTGGGTGCCACTGTCACGGAAATCAGTCTACCCAGTTCGACACTTTCCATTCCGGTGTACTATGTAGTGGCACCTGCAGAATGTTCATCCAATCTGGCACGCTTTGACGGTGTGCGCTATGGCTACCGCTGTGAAGATCCTAAAGACCTGAATGACCTGTATTGCCGGTCCCGGGGCGAGGGCTTCGGCCGGGAGGTAAAGCGACGGGTCATGATCGGCACCTATGTGCTCTCTGCCGGTTACTATGATGCCTATTACCTTAAGGCACAGAAAATCCGCCGGCTCATTCGTGACGAGTTTCAACAGGCATTGAAAGATGTCGACGTGATTATCGGACCCACGACACCGGGTACAGCATTTAGATTAAATGAATTGATGGACGACCCGATTAGTATGTATTTGTCAGACATCTATACAGTCTCGGTTAATCTTGCCGGTCTCCCAGCCATCTCAGTGCCTGCCGGTCTGTTGAACGGTCTTCCCGTAGGCATGCAGATCATCGGTGATTATTTTGCTGAAGCGAGGCTGCTGAATGTCGCTCACCGTTTCCAACAGGTCACTGACTGGCACCAGAAAAAACCGACGGGGTATGAATAATGGACTGGGAAGTCGTCATTGGCCTGGAAATCCATGCGCAACTCGCCACCAGAAGCAAGATCTTCTCCGGCGCAGCAACCACCTACGGCGCCGAAGCCAACACCCAGGCCTGCGCCGTTGACCTGGGCCTGCCCGGCGTGCTGCCGGTCCTCAACGAAGAAGTGGTGCGAATGGCCATTATGTTTGGTCTTGCCATTAATGCCGAGATCCCACCCCGCTCAGTCTTTGCCCGTAAAAATTATTTTTACCCCGACTTGCCCAAGGGCTACCAGATCAGCCAGTATGAGCTGCCCATCGTCAGTCACGGCCAGATTGATATCACGCTGGAAGACGGGACGACTAAAACCATCGGCGTCACCCGCGCCCACCTGGAGGAAGATGCCGGTAAATCGGTGCATGAGGGATTTGGCAATCTGACGGGGATTGATCTGAACCGCGCCGGTACGCCTCTCATCGAGATAGTGTCTGAACCGGATCTTCGTTCAGCAAAGGAAGCTGGCGCCTACATGAAAAAGATTCATGCCATCGTCACCTACCTGGGTATCTGTGATGGTAACATGCAGGAAGGATCGTTCCGTTGTGATGCCAATGTCTCCATCCGTCCACAGGGAGACTCCGAACTGGGAACCCGGACCGAGCTGAAAAACCTGAATTCATTCCGCTTTGTCGAGGCAGCCATTCGGCATGAAATCGAACGCCAGACAGACGAGCTTGAATCCGGTGGCAAGGTTGTGCAGGAAACCAGACTCTATGACCCGGTCAAGGATGAGACGCGTTCCATGCGCAGTAAGGAAGAAGCCAACGATTATCGTTATTTCCCTGACCCGGATTTATTGCCAATTGAGATCTCTCCAGACTTCATAAATGAAATAAAGACATCATTACCCGAGTTGCCTGATGCAAGACAGAAAAGAATCATGAAGGAATATAAGCTTTCTGAATACGATAGTAGTGTAATTACTTCAAGTCGTGATATGGCTGATTTTTATGAATCTACTGCAAAAGCCGCTTGTAGCGTCGCTAGTCTTGATGTCAAAAGCTCTAAACTAACTGCAAACTGGATAATGGGAGAGTTCTCAGCAGCACTGAATCGTAATAGTCTTGATATTAAAGACTCGCCCGTGAATGATGAAATGCTTGGCGAATTAATAAAGCGAATTGATGACAACACCATATCTAACAAAATTGCCAAGGAAGTGTTTGATGCAATGTGGAACGGTGAAGGCACCGCCGATGAAATCATTGAGAAAAAAGGCCTGAAGCAGGTTACCGATTCCGGTGCCATAGAAAAACTGGTTGATGGAGTCATAGCTGATAGCACACCGCAGGTGGAACAATACCGCAACAGTCCCGTGGAAAAACAGGGCAAACTCATCGGTTATTTCGTTGGCCAGGTCATGAAGAAATCCAGGGGGAAGGCGAACCCGAAACAGGTTAATGAATTGCTTCGCAAGAAACTGGCCAAGGACTGACAAAGCTCACTATAGGCAGTATCTTGCTACTGGGACTGGCCACCGATCCTATCGGCAGAAAAACCTCTCTGCCGCGAGTTACTTTGTTGCTCGTTTTTGGTGTCCTCATCGGTAATGAAGTGCTCGCTATCTTTCCTCCGTTTATCCTTGATCATTTTCAGCTAATCGCAGATATGATACTGGTGATGATTGGGTTCCTACTTGGCGGAAAGCTTACCACAGGAAGGATTGTTCACGTTATCGCCTAAACCTTTGCAATCCCATGGGTACGGACGATTACCTTCCTTATTGGATTTGGTTGCCAGATAGCCCTGGTACTACAACTACTATAATTGTATATCGAACCAAACGTTCAACTAAAATTCAGACAGTAACCAATCGAAAGTCCTAGATCTTTTGCTGCATTACCCTGGTTGATACTTATCTCGACAAGGTTAATTGAGTTGTAAAACCAGAAAGCCTGGCCAATATTAACGGCAGAGAATGTCTCGGCATAGGGAACAATTAAGCCATTAATGTCTAGTTTTTTATCAATATCTAAGGTCTTGCCACTAAGCCCGGACATGCAGTTTCCAAAATTATCAATATATATAATTTCATTCAGCTGGTCTGGCCAGTTGTGATGGTCTTTCCATGTTATTTTTTCACCGGGAATTTCCTTCCCGTTTGCCAGCATGGCAACAACTGGTGCATAAAGGTCACGACCATGAAAACTGGTGGAGAGAACTTCGGGTCGCCAGTTAATCTTCCAGCATGTTCTGGTTTTGGCATAACGAGTAATAATATCAAAGAGACCGTTGTCCGGGCCAACATACCAGCGATTATCCAGCTGTAACACGACCGGCAGATCTTCAAAAGAGCCAACCCCCGGATCAATAACACAGAATACAATGCCTTGCTCAGGAACCTGATTTACCAAGGCTGCGAGCAGGTAGGCGGACGCCTTTGGATCCTGTCTGGGACAATCTGCCATGAGATTTATTATTCGCTGTTCCGGTGCCTGCTGGCAGAGCACGGATTCGACCTGGCCAAGGTATGGCCCTGAAATTCCATAATCGGTAAACAGAAAGATCATGATACCAGTTTACGTTTTGGGTATGTTTGGATAAAGCAGCATGGCATAAAAAAACCGGGCCATGCCCGGTTTTTATGTCATTTTATAGCGAATATCAGGCAGAGCCAGTATCTTTCTCACTTATTTCGGCATCTGCCCTGCCAACCAGTTCCACGATGGCCATTGGTGCCTTGTCACCTGGACGGAAACCGCATTTCAGAATGCGCAGGTAACCACCAGGACGATCCTTGTAACGGGGCCCTAGTTCATTGAAGAGTTTGGTCACAGCCTCACGGTCTCGCAACCTTGAAAAAGCAAGGCGACGCTTGGCGACGCTGTCATTCTTGGCAATGGTGATCAATGGCTCAGCCACTCTGCGAAGTTCTTTTGCCTTGGGTAGAGTCGTCTTGATCACCTCGTGCTCCATCAGGGAAACGGCCATGTTACGGAACATGGCTTTCCGGTGAGGACTGTTTCGATTGAGTTTTCTACCGCTTTGTCGATGACGCATTATAATTCTCTCTTATCGATCGGTTGACTATATACATCCTTGCTTTCATAAAGACCGGCAGGGGGCCAGTTTTCCAGCCGCATACCAAGTGCGAGTCCCCTTGACGCAAGTACATCCTTGATCTCAGTCAAAGATTTCTTGCCGAGGTTCGGGGTCTTCAACAATTCGACCTCTGTGCGCTGAATCAGATCGCCGATGTAATATATGCTCTCAGCCTTGAGACAATTGGCAGAACGCACTGTTAATTCCAGATCATCAACCGGTCGCAGCAAAATCGGATCAACTTCCGGCTCATTGGCAACAGCTGCTATCTGGGATTCCTCGGCCTCGAGATCAACAAAGACACTAAGCTGGTTGCGCAGGATTCTAGCGGCCTCCCTGACTGCCTCTTCCGGGTCGATGGTGCCATTGGTTTCGATTTCCAGAATCAGCTTGTCAAGATTGGTGCGTTGTTCCACGCGGGCACTTTGTACTTCATAGGAAACCCTGCGAATCGGGCTGAACGATGCATCCATTTTCAGACGGCCAATTGCCTGGTCTTCTTCAATATCACCGATCGTGACAGCATGATAACCACGTCCCCTGACCACTTTCATGATCATGTTCAGTTCACCAGACTTGGTCAGATTGGCAATCAGATGATCCGGATTGGAAATTTCAACATCGTGGTCAACCGTGATATCGCTGGCACGAACTTCACCGGGACCGTTCTTTCGTAAGGTCAGCAAGGCTTCATCCTTGGCATGCATACGAATGGCCAGACCTTTAAGGTTCAGCAGGATATCGGTAACATCCTCCTGTACCCCTTCGATCGTGGTGTATTCATGGAGGACATTCTCAATCTCAGCCTCGACGACAGCACAACCTGGCATGGATGATAGCAATACACGGCGCAAGGCATTGCCCAAGGTATGGCCAAAACCTCTATCCAGGGGTTCAATGATAATTTTTGCAGTGAAACCATCAACCGGGTTTACATCAACACGGCGCGGCTTTAATAATTCATTAAATGCAACTGACATGCGTCTGGTTCCTCCCTCGGCTTTTACTTGGAGTAAAGCTCGACTACGAGTTGTTCATTGATATCCGGAGGTAAATCACTCCGCTCAGGTATAGACTTGAAAATTCCTTCCATCTTCTTCGGGTTAACATCAACCCATTCAGGAAATCCAAACTGCTCGGCAACAGCCAGGGCATCCTGAATCCGGACCTGATTTCTGGATTTTTCCCTGATGGTGATGGTATCTGAAGGCTGAACCTGATAAGACGGAATATTGACCGACTTTCCATTCACTAATACAGCCTTATGGCTAACCAGTTGTCTGGCTTCAGTACGAGTCGCACCAAAACCCATCCGGTAAACTACATTGTCAAGACGACGTTCCAGCAACTGCAGAAGGTTTTCACCTGTTGAACCCTTGATACGGGCAGCTTCAAAATAATAATTACGGAACTGCTTCTCGAGTATGCCGTAGATTCGACGCAACTTCTGTTTTTCACGTAATTGCAGACCATAGTCAGACAGGCGCTTTGCCTTGCCCGCCTGCTCACCGGGAATCTTGTCAATCTGACATTTTGATTCGAGAGAACGCGCCCGGCTCTTCAGAAAGAGATCCGTCCCTTCACGGCGGCTCAGTTTACATTTTGGTCCAAGATAGCGTGCCATAAATTGATAACTCCGATTCTAAACGCGTCGTTTCTTTGGTGGACGACAACCATTGTGTGGAACAGGTGTAACGTCGGTGATGTTAGTAATCTTGTAACCAACAGCATTCAGTGCCCTCACGGCAGATTCTCTGCCCGGACCCGGTCCTTTAATAAACACCTCAAGGTTTTTTAATCCAAACTCCTTGGCTGCTTCACCGGCCTTTTGGGAAGCGACCTGTGCCGCAAAGGGCGTGCTCTTGCGTGAACCACGAAAACCGCTGCCACCGGCAGTTGCCCAAGCCAAGGAATTACCCTGACGATCAGTAATGGTAATGATCGTATTGTTAAATGAAGCGTGAATATGCGCTACACCATCAACAACGGTTCGTTTAGCACGTTTCTTGCGAGTGGTTACCTTTGCCATAGTCTTAACCTGTTACCATCCTATTTCTTGATACTGCGTCTCGGCCCTTTACGTGTACGGGCATTGGTCCGGGTGCGCTGGCCTCTCAGGGGCAGGCCACGCCGGTGTCGGATGCCACGGTAACAACCCATGTCCATCAGCCGCTTAATATTCATGGAGACATCGCGGCGTAAATCACCTTCAACCAGTTGCTCACCGACAATGGATCGAATCTTGTCAAGGTCCTCTTCTGAGAGCGTGTTGACCTTTGCCGACGCCTCAAGACCTGCCGACTTGCATATTTCCAAAGCCATGGAATTGCCAATTCCGTAAATGTAGGTCAGGGCAATATTCAGATGCTTGTTATCGGGTATGTTTACTCCAGCAATACGTGCCATACTAATTCTCCAATAATCCTCTTTCTTGTGCCTAGCCCTGACGTTGTTTATGCCGGGGGTCAGTACAAATGACACGAACGGCACCCTTGCGACGAATGATTCGGCAATTTCGGCAAATCTTTTTAACTGAAGCTCTAACTTTCATTCCTGATCTCCCGCTAAACCCTAACGCCGGCCATGACGCTTGAGGTTTGCCTTCTTCAACAGACCCTCATACTGGTGCGACATCAGATGGGCCTGAACCTGCGACATAAAGTCCATTACGACGACGACAATAATTAATAATGATGTGCCACCAAAATAAAACGGCACGTTAAATTTCAAAATCAAAAACTCCGGCAATAAACACACTGCAGTTATATAGGTGGCGCCAGCCATAGTAAGCTTGGTCAGTACATTGTCTAGATAGCTGGCTGTCTGTTCACCAGGCCTCATACCCGGGATAAAAGCACCTGATTTCTTAAGATTCTCCGCTGTTTCCCTGGGATCGAACACGATCGCCGTATAGAAAAAACAGAAGAATATAATAAAGCCGGCATATAACATTACATAAAGCGGCTGACCCGGTGACAGGCTGGTGGAAATATCCTGCAACCAGCGCATGCCCTCACCCTGACCGAATAATCTGCCCAGCGTTGCCGGAAACAGAATGATGCTTGACGCAAAAATCGGTGGAATTACCCCCGACATATTCAGTTTCAACGGCAGGTGGCTGGATTGACCACCATATACCTTACGTCCAACCTGTCGTTTTGCGTAGTTGATCGTGATCCGTCGTTGTCCACGTTCCACAAATACTACAAAGCCGGTAACGATGATAGCCAGGGCAAACAATGCCAGCACGGCCAGCAAATGCAATTCACCGGTGCGGGATAACTCCAGTGTCCCGCCGACTGCTGAGGGTAATCCAGCCACGATCCCTGCAAAGATGATCATAGATATACCGTTACCCACGCCACGCTCGGTAATCTGCTCACCCAGCCACATCAGAAACATGGTCCCGGTTACCAGGCTGACGACTGCTGTAATCCGGAAACTCAAACCTGATGTCAGCACAACATTCTGGCCTTCCAGCGCAACGGCCACTCCGATAGCCTGGAACGTTGCCAGAATGACCGTACCATAGCGTGTGTACTGGGTAATCTTGCGACGACCCATTTCACCTTCTTTACGCAACTGCTTCAGCCTTGGATCAATAAAAGACAACAGCTGCATGATAATTGACGCTGAGATGTATGGCATGATCCCCAGTGCCACCACAGACAACCTGTGGAGGGCACCACCAGAGAACATGTTAAACATGTCCAGAATCGTTCCGCTCTGACGATTGAACATTTCAGCCAGTGCTTCCGGATCCAACCCGGGTACCGGTATAAAGGTACATATCCGGTAGACAAACAGGGCAATTAATACAAACAGCAGACGCTGGCGCAGCTCTTTTAGCTTGCCCAGGCCCGCCAAGCCACCAGGAATTGCCGGGTTAACTGCAGCCATTTAATCCCCGACCTTGCCACCGGCTGCCTCAATGGCAGCTTTTGCACCCTTGGTAGCACCTAGGCCCTTGATGATCACAGCTTTTTCCAGTTTGCCAGAGCAAATCACTTTGACCCGTTTAATATTCTTTGCCACCAGGTTTGCCGATTTAAGGGTTTCTATATCAATTACGTCGGCATCAACCTTGGCCAGTTCGTCCAAGCGTATTTCACCCGTTGACTGTCCGACCTGTGAACTGAAACCGAATTTAGGTAAACGACGCTGAATTGGCATCTGGCCGCCTTCAAAACCGACTTTATGAAAACCGCCGGAGCGGGATTTCTGGCCCTTGTGGCCGCGGCCCCCGGTCTTACCCAGCCCTGAACCAATTCCCCTTCCGATCCGTGTGCCAGTTGGCTTTGAACCTGCTTGTGGCTTGATAGAATTCAAACGCATCTTATGCTTCCTCGACAGCAACCATGTACGACACCTTGTTAACCATCCCGCGGATTTCCGGGGTGTCATCAAGTGTCACTGTGTGACCAATACGACGCAGTCCAAGACCGGTGATACAGGCCTTATGATTTGCCAGTCGTTTGCAGGTGCTGCGTGTCTGGGTAACTTTAATTTTCTTACTCTTACCGGCCATGATTTATTCCACGATGTCCTCAACTTTTTTACCGCGTTTTGCGGCAATGTGTTCCGGAGCAGAAATATTCTGCAGGCCCTTAATAGTCGCGCGTACGACATTGATCGGATTGGTAGAACCAATGGATTTTGCCAGGATATTGTGAATACCAACCACTTCAAACACAGCACGCATTGCACCACCTGCGATAATTCCAGTGCCTTCTGACGCCGGTTGCATGAAAACCTTGGCTGCGCCATGTCTTGCCGTAACCGGATAATGCAGGGTGCCTTCCTTCAAGGGTACAGAGATCATGTTACGTCGGGCATCCTCCATAGCTTTTTGTATTGCAACCGGCACTTCACGGGATTTACCACGACCAACACCAACCTTGCCATTACCGTCACCAACAACCGTCAATGCAGCAAAACCAAACTGACGGCCACCCTTGACGACTTTGGCCACGCGGTTAACTGCGACCAGTTTTTCCTGTAAATCTTCATTACCCGTTATTGATTCAGTAACTGCCATCTGTTCTGACCTCTATAGTTCCATGCCCTGTTCTCGTGCTGCGTCCGCCAACGCCTTGACACGACCATGATATTTAAATCCGGAGCGATCAAATGCTACTTTAGTAACACCGGCTTTCTTGGCACGCTTGGCAATCAGTTTACCAACCACCGAGGCCGCCTCGACATTGCCGGTATATTTCACCTTGCCACGAATCTCCTTGTCGAGAGTGGAAGCACTGGCAACCACCTTTGAACCATCAGGTGCAATTATCTGTGCATACATGTGACGTGGTGTTTTATGGACACAAAGACGGTTGTCACCATTCTGCCTGATTCTGGCGCGTGTGCGTTGTGCCCTGCGAATTCTGGTGCTTTTCTTGTTCATATCAATTAAGCCTTTTTGGCTTCCTTACGGATAATATGTTCACCTGTATAACGAACGCCTTTGCCCTTGTAAGGTTCCGGCGGACGATAGTCACGAATGTTGGCTGCCACCTGACCGACTTTTTGCTTATCCATCCCCTTGACTAAAATCTCGGTCTGGGACGGTGTTTCAATCGTTATTCCCTCGGGAATATTAAAATTGAGCGGGTGAGAATATCCCAGCGTAAGGTTCAGAACCTTGCCCTGGGCCTGGGCACGATAACCTACACCAATGATCTCAAGCTTGCGTTCAAAGCCATCACTAACACCGATTACCATATTCTGTATCAATGCTCTGGTCGTTCCCGAGAGTGCCCTGGCATTTTTTGAGTTATTCCTGGCTGCGAACTTCAACAGGCCATCCTCCTGCTTCACATCAACCAGGGGATGTGCGTCATGTTTCATCTCACCATTTTTACCCTTTACCAAAACACTACTGCCGTTGATGGTCACTTCTACGCCTGAGGGCAAGGTAATTGGATTATTTGCAATTCTGGACATCGTTATTTCTCATCAAGCAACGATACAAAGTACTTCACCGCCAATGCCTTCAGCACGAGCTGATTTATCTGTCATCACACCTTTTGAGGTGGAAATAATAGCTGTTCCAAATCCACCTAGAACTTTTGGTATATTGTCATATGATTTGTAGCTGCGCAGACTTGGCTTGCTAACCCGGAGTAATTTCTCAATTACAGGTTTGCCTTCAAAATACTTCAAATCAATCGACAAAGTTGGCTTATTATTGTTCTCCTGGACCTGGTAGCCGATTATGTATCCTTCCTGTTTTAATATTTCGGCAATTGATACTTTCAGTTTTGATGAAGGCATAACAACACTGATTTTCGCTCTGGCCTGACCATTACGAATCTGGCACAACATATCTGATATCGGATCCTGCATACTCATGCACTTCGCTCCCAGCCATAAGCCACAAGCTTCTGTCCTGCCAGATGCCATGCCCTATTGCTGAATATATGATGTTTATTTCTCATGTTTATCAATGTCTCTAATTGCTAATTACGCTTGCCGACAGTTGCTGTTGTTTACCAGCTTGCCTTGACCAACCCGGGTATGTCACCGCGCATGGCAGCTTCACGTAACTTATTCCTGGCCAGACCAAACTTACGGTAATAACCGTGAGGGCGACCAGTCAGATTACAACGATTCCTCAATCTCGAAGGACTAGAATCACGCGGAAGCATGTTAAGCTTTTTCCTCGCTTCAGCCCGTTCCTGTTCACTTAAAGAGGAATCAACAATTTTTGCCTTCAAGTCATTACGTTTCCCGGCGTATTTTGCTACCAGCTTCATTCGCTTGATTTCCCGGTTAACCATTGCTGCTTTAGCCATAATTCGATCCTTAACTGCGAATTGGAAATTTGAACGCGGTTAACAATGCGCGCGCTTCTTCATCTGTCTTTGCGGTTGTCGTAATGGTGATATCCATGCCACGCAGGGTATCTATCTTGTCGTAATCAATCTCGGGAAAAATGATTTGCTCTTTTACGCCAAGCGTATAATTTCCACGCCCATCAAACGACTTCGGGCTGAAACCACGGAAATCACGTATCCGAGGGATTGCGACAGAAATCAGTCGATCCAGAAACTCATACATGCGTTCACGCCGCAAGGTGACCTTACAACCAACAGGCCAGCCTTCACGAAGCTTGAAATTGGCAACTGATTTCCTGGACATGGTCACAATCGGTTTCTGTCCACTGATCTTCGTCATGTCTTCCATGCCGTGTTCTATAATTTTTCTGTCAGCAATTGCCTCACCCAGACCCATATTTATAGTGATCTTGCTAATGCGCGGTATTTGCATCACAGAATCATACTTAAACTGCTCTGCTAACTGTGGCGCAACTTTTTCGCGATAATATTCCTGTAACCTTGACATCTCGTCTATGACCTCAGACATCCACTACTTCATCATTGGATTTGAAATATCGTACCTTGCGGCCATCTTCCAGCAGTTTGAATCCTATCCTGTCAGGCTTTTGAGTGACTGGATTAAAGATTGCCACATTTGATACATTGAGTGGCATCTCCTTTTCAACAATACCGCCCGGAACACCTTGCATGGGATTACCTTTGGTATGGCGTTTTGCCATATTGATATTTTCAACGATGACCTTGTCTTCGAGAGACAATACCTTTAAAACGGTACCTCTCTTGCCCTTGTCCTTACCGGCAAGGATGACAACCTCATCACCTTTCCTAATCCTGTGCATACTTATAAAACCTCTGGCGCAAGAGAAACAATCTTCATGAATGCTGCGCTTCTCANNAGCAATACAGCAGCATTGGAATCAAAACGAATCAAAGATCCATCAGGTCTACGGACACCCTTACGGGTACGTACCACAACGGCATTATAGATTTCGCCCTTCTTGACCTTGCCGCGGGCTATTGCCTCTTTCACGCTAACCTTAATGATATCTCCCACCCCGGCATAACGACGCTTGGAACCACCCAGTACTTTCACACACATCAGGCGGCGGGCGCCGCTGTTATCTGCGGCATCCAGAATTGTCTGCATTTGAATCATGCGTCGTTGTACCTCATTCTCTTAAATTACCTGTGCCTTGGTGACAATTTTCTGCAGTCGCCAGGACTTATTTTTGGATATCGGTCTCGATGATTCGATAATAACGATATCACCTTCGCCGCACTCATTATTTTCATCATGCGCAAACAGCTTGGTCGAACGCTTGATATACTTGCCGTAAAGAGGATGCTTCACAGTGCGTTCAATCAGTACGGAGATGGTCTTGTCCATCTTATTACTCACCACTTGGCCCGTTAGTGTTTTAGGTCGTTTTTCAGCTTCAGCCATTATCTAGCACCTGCTTCCATTTCAGCCATCACCGTCTTGATTCTTGCAATCTCGCGACGAACACGAATCATCTCACTAGGCTTGCCCAGCTGTCCGGTACCCTTCTGCATACGCAGGTTAAATTGCTCCCGACGCAATTCAAGCAGCATTTTTTTCAATTCTTCGGTTTTCTTTTTTCTTAATTCTGCCGCGTTCATTAGAGTAATGTCCTGTTAACAAAGGTTGTCCTAACGGGCAACTTGGCGGCAGCGAGGCGAAATGCATCCTTGGCCTGTTCTTCGCTGATCCCTTGAATCTCATAAAGCACACGTCCTGGCTGTATCTGTGCAACCCAGTATTCAACATTACCCTTGCCCTTACCCATGCGAACTTCAATCGGCTTCTTCGTTATCGGCTTGTCCGGGAATATCCGGATCCAGACCTTGCCACCACGCTTTACACTACGGGTAATGGCGCGTCGCGCAGCCTCGATTTGCCGGGCGGTAATACGTCCACGGGAAATCGCTTTCAGCCCGAACTCACCAAAACTAACCTTATTCCCGCCCTTGGCCATACCCCGGTTGCGCATCTTTTGCTGCTTTCTATATTTTGTTTTCTTCGGCTGTAACACGTTAACTCACCATCAGCTTGTAGTCGTTGATTCCTGTGAAGCTTCCTCGTCTTCCAGTTCCTGTCGACTAAAAATTTCTCCTTTGAATATCCACACCTTGATGCCAATCACACCGTATGTGGTATAGGATTCGGCAAAACCATAATCAATATCGGCTCGCAGTGTATGCAGCGGCACACGGCCTTCACGGTACCATTCTGAACGGGCAATTTCTGCACCATTCAGGCGACCACTTACGTTTATCTTTATGCCCTGGGCCCCCAGGCGCATGGTATTGTTTACTGCACGTTTCATGGCACGCCGGAACATGATACGGCGCTCAATCTGCTGGGCAACACTCTCAGCTACCAGATAGGCGTCCAGTTCCGGCTTGCGAATCTCCTCAACACTGACCTGTGCCGGGATGCCCATCATCTCGGATATTTCCAGGCGCAGTCTTTCAATATCTTCACCTTTCTTGCCAATAACAATACCGGGCCTGGCTGTGTGAATAATAATCCTTGCGTTATTGGCCGGACGTTCAATCTGGATACGACTGACAGACGCATTGGCAAGCTTCTTGCGGAGGAATTCCCTGACCTTTATGTCAGTATGCAAATAGCCCGCATATTCCTTGCTATCGGCATACCAGGTAGAAGTCCAATCCTTGATAATGCCAAGCCTGATGCCTGTCGGATGTACTTTTTGACCCATTAGTTTCTCACTTGTCGGTTTCTGCAACGGTCACCGTAACGTGACTCGTTCTCTTCAAAATTCTGTCGGCACGGCCACGTGCCCGGGGTCGAAGTCGCTTGATAGCGGGCCCCTGATCAACGCAGATGGTCTTGACTGTCAATGCATCGATATCTGCGCCATCATTGTGTTCTGCATTTGCGATAGCTGATTCCAGCAGTTTTTTCAGAACTGTTGCCGCCTTTTTGTTACTGAAACTCAGAAGGTTAAGCGCCTTGTCTACCGGCAGGCCACGGATCTGATCGGCTACCAATCGCATTTTCTGTGGTGCCAAATGGCTGAATTTTAATGTTGCTGATGTAGTCATGATTATTTTGTCTTCTTGTCAGCCGAGTGCCCACGGAAAGTACGAGTAACAGCAAACTCACCCAGCTTGTGGCCAACCATGTTTTCCGAAATCAACACCGGAACATGATCGCGGCCATTATGTACCGCAATAGTTAATCCAACCATGTCCGGTAAAATCATGGAACGGCGAGACCAGGTCTTCACCGGGCGCTTGTCATTACCGGCCCTGGCGGCTTCAACCTTGGCGGCCAGGTGATGGTCAACAAATGGGCCTTTTCTAATTGAACGTGGCACGATCTTCTTAGTTTATTTCTTTCTTCGGTTAACAATCATATTATCGGAACGCTTGTTGGTACGGGTCTTATATCCCTTGGTCGGCTGACCCCAGGGAGTACACGGGTGACGGCCACCAGAGGTTCGACCTTCACCACCACCATGTGGATGATCCACCGGGTTCATGGCCACACCGCGCACAGTCGGACGAATACCTCGCCAGCGTGTTGCACCGGCCTTACCAAGGGCGCGTAAAGAATGCTCACCGTTGCCAACTTCACCAATTGTTGCGCGGCAGTCTGACATGACCTTCCGCATTTCGCCGGATCGCAACCTTAATGTGCTGTGTATGCCTTCACGGGCAACCAGTTGCACGGCCGCGCCAGCACTTCTCGCAATCTGGGCGCCCTTGCCCGGCTTCATTTCCACGCAATGCAGGGTCGTGCCAACCGGAATATTACGCAAAGGCAGACAATTACCGGGCTTGATAGCAGCATTGGTACCAGACATCAGTTCAGCCCCCGCGGAAATCCCCTTCGGCGCAATAATGTAACGCCTTTCGCCGTCAGCATATAACAACAGGGCAATGTGAGCTGACCGGTTGGGGTCATACTCTATACGTTCTACTTTTGCAGGGACCGAATCCTTGTCGCGCTTGAAATCAATCAAACGATAGCGCTGTTTTGTACCGCCACCTCGATGCCTGACTGTGATCCGTCCATTGTTATTGCGACCGGATTTCTTGACCTGTTTCTCAAGCAAGGGCTCATAGGGACTGCCCTTGAATAGATCAGGAGTCACAATTTTGATTTGTGAACGTTTCCCTGCAGATGTCGGTTTTGGTTTTACAATTGCCATCGTGTTTTACCGCTCTATTGCGCTCCCATGAAGTCGATATCAAAACCGGGTTTCAGCTTTACATACGCTTTTTTCCAACCAGGACGCTTTCCTGGTTCATTCTTGAATATCTTGCGCTTGCCTTTAACATTGGAGACTTGTACCGAAGCGACCTCGACTTCGAATATTTTTTCAACTGCCTTTTTAATCTCGGTTTTGTTGGCATTTACAGCAACCTTGAAGACAAACTGGTTGTGTTTGTCAGCCACCATGGTGCTCTTTTCAGAGATGCAAGGTTCCTTGAGCAGGGTAATTAATCGTTCTTCGTTCATGCCAGCCATGCCTCGACTTTTTCAAGTGCCGGTTTGGTCATTAATACTTTTTCATAACCAATCAGGGTGTATGGATTGATTTCCTGTGTATCCACAACATCAACACAGGGTATATTCCTTGAGGCCAGATAGAGATTTTCGTTAATTTCGTCGGTAATTATCAACACTTCCTTGAGTTTCATGCTATCCAGTTTCTCAACCAGTGCCTTGGTCTTCGGACTTTCCATCTTTACATCATCAATAAAAAGCAACCTTTCCTGTCTGGACAGCTCTGCCAGAATCGAGCGAATGGCACCACGATACATCTTCTTGTTTACCTTCTTGCTGTAATCCCTCGGCTTTGCTGCAAAGGTGATACCACCTGAACGCCATATTGGGCTTCTGATGGTACCGGCACGTGCTCGTCCCAAGCCCTTCTGGCGCCAGGGCTTCCTGCCGCCGCCCCGCGCTTCTGAACGGGTCTTCTGGGCCTTGGTGCCGGCACGACTTGCTGAGAGGTAGGAAGTCACGACCTGATGAATCAATGCCTCGTTGTAAGGCGCATCAAAAATAGAATCAGGCACCTTCAACTTCGCAGTACTCTTCTTGTTAAAACTGTGCAATTTAAGTTCCATAAGTCTTCTCTCAAGCACGCGCCTTGATAGCAGGTTTGATGATAACTTTACCGCCTTTAGCACCCGGCACAGCCCCCTTGATTAGGATCAAGTTTCGATCAGCGTCGACTCGAACCACTTCCAGATTCTGGGTGGCACGCTGTTTATTGCCAAGCTGACCGGCCATTTTTTTACCCTTAAACACACGGCCAGGTGTCTGGTTTTGACCGATGGACCCCGCTGACCGGTGTGAGAGTGAATTACCGTGTGTGGCGTTTTGCATGGAAAAATTGTGGCGCTTCACTGCACCGGCAAAACCTTTGCCTATGGTGGTGCCCGTCACATCAACTTTTTGACCTACCTCGAATATATCGACCTTAATCTCACCGCCCTGGGCCAGGTCCTCACCCTCACTATCGCCCAGGCGGAATTCATACAGACCTTCACCGGCAGTAATTTCTGCCTTACTGAAGATACCGGTAAGGGGCTTGTTGACGCGCGAGGTCTTCTTGCTGCCCCAGGCTATCTGGACAGCCCGATAACCATCATGTTCAGCATCCAAGACGCGAGTGATCTTGTTTGGTTCCGCCTCGATCACTGTGACAGGCACAGACTGTCCTTCTTCAGTAAAGACCCTGGTCATGCCACGTTTACGTCCAATTATTCCAATCGTCATTGTCACGCAACCTATATCAGTTCAGCTTGATCTGCACATCAACACCGGCAGCCAAATCAAGCTTCATCAAGGCATCAACCGTTTTGTCAGTTGGATTTACAATATCCAGTAAACGCTTGTGAGTGCGGATTTCATACTGATCTCGCGCGTCCTTGTTGACATGCGGGGAAATCAACACTGTAAAGCGCTCTTTCTTTGTCGGCAGAGGAATAGGCCCCTTGACCTGTGCACCGGTACGGCGTGCAGTCTCGACAATTTCGCGAGTGGATTGATCAATCAAGCGATGATCAAAGGCCTTGAGGCGAATTCGTATGTTTTGTTTTTCTGCCATTAGCTGTTACTTGATAATTTTGGAGACGACCCCGGCACCCACGGTGCGGCCGCCTTCACGGAT
>WVYN01000077.1:88877-89163 GCA_011772965.1 Gammaproteobacteria bacterium | reverse complement strand
GCGGCATACCTTACATCCTGTACATACATTGCCCGTGTGCTCCCTGCACGGGCAATATACATGACCTCCCTGTAAATAAGAAAAGGGCCCCGGAGGGCCCTTTTCAACACAACTGAATGTATTCTTTAATACTTATGAAATCAGAGTATTAGAAGAATACGACGCCACCGACTCTGACGTTGTATATCTCATCAGCATCAGCGGTACCACCAGCTATGAGATCAGCCTCGACATCCAGGGTCTCCCAAACCACATAGGCCTGGAAGGCGCTGCCGAAATACTGAAC
>WVYN01000077.1:0-88864 GCA_011772965.1 Gammaproteobacteria bacterium | reverse complement strand
GATATTAAAGAACTGGTCGTTGTACATACCGAACTGGCCGGCGATAGAGGTATCACCGAGGCTGTTGAAGGCACGCTTGATACCGGCCTTGATCCAGTAGGCATCGGTGGAATCTGTACCGACGACATCGGTTTCTTCCCGCTGATAGGCGACGGAACCGAACAGACCGGAACCGGCATTATCCATGAAACCGGCCTGGATCTGCAGGTTGTCAGATGTAATGCTATTGCCAACACCGTGGTTTTCAGCGTAACCCACGGCAATCTGGGCGTTCACCCGGCCAAAGGCGGTCTTGTACTTACCGGCGACATCATAGACATCGTCGTTGGCCCAGCCAACCGCGATACCCAGACCGTCAACAAAGGTCGGCAGATCATAACGCACACCCTGGCGGTAGATACCGTTACAGTCGATACCGATGAACAGGCCCGGCACCGTGTAACACTGCAGGAAGTCACCAGGTGTCAAACCAGATCCGGTGAATGCAGGATCACCAGTTAGCGAGGCAGCGTTATTCGCGAACACCGGGGAGATGGACGACCACAGGGTCAGGGACGGGTCTTCCAGCACGGCGATGTTATCGGTCGGCATGCTCTGCAGTCCCATCGTCACCTTACCAAAACCACCGGCAAAGTTGAGGCTGTGGCCAAGGACATTGATAAAATCACCGTTCAGGTCACCACAAGCACCGATGTCACAGGTACTACCAGCACCCAACACTTGACCAACCGTCAATGGTTCAAGAGTCACATCGAAACCGGCCGTGTAACCACCCGGCAGGTCGGTTGATCCGGCAAAGGTGATACGCGAACCCAGCGTAGTACCGTTACCGGCGTTGGAGACTAACTCACTGCTGTCGCCGTTATCCAGGTAAGACACTTCCTGGTTGATCCAGCCGGACAAGCTCAACTCCGCCATCGCTGGCGCAGCGAACAGTCCCACCAGGGCAACGACTGTGCTCTTGGTTAAAAGTTTCTTGTTCACTTGTAATACCTCCTGATTAAAACAAATTGACTTACAATCTCTAGAAATTAAAAGTCGATCTCCCCAGCTTGTTGTTCCCCCCCTGTTAACTGTTTAAGGGTCACTAAATGCATTGAAGAGAACTTCTTATTATCGTCTTGATAAGACCTGTGAAAAATACAACAGACCGGGTCACATAGCAAGCGGAATTTTACATAAAAACAACAGCTATGTGGTTGAAAAAACAGCAATTGTTGTTTTTATGCAACAAGGATTGAAGAGCGTAATAAAAAATGTTGCATCGCAATACTGCAGTGTTATATAGCTAAAATAATCAACCAGTTATTCGGTAAATCAATGTGAGTATTCTGAGAGGTCGGGCATGGGATCAAATTCATTAACCGGTTGATGTTAATTACAGAATCTTGCGCACTTAACCGCCGCCTTTTTGGTAGGACCGATCAAATTGCCGCATGGCGGCATTTGCCTCGGCTTCACTGCAATGTTCCAGGCTGATCTCGACCAGCAAGCGCGGTAAGTTTAATGAACCGATACCCCATTGCTGTTCATCAGATACATGAATTTGCATACTATAGAATTTATTACTGAAAAAAATCTTTTGGTCGTTTACGGCAAATTCATGACTGCCGATGGCCCTGGGTAAGATACGCATGAAATCATCATGGGTAATGGTCATTTCGCGCTTGAAAGTAAATGCCATAAAAGTATATTAATATTGATGCCCATTTTTTTGCACCGGCCAGTTATTTACCGGAAATAGAAATAATCATGGGCCGAAGATATATCCCAGCCCTGCCCTCCCTGACAGGGCGTTCGCCACGCTGCGTTTGTCCAATGGACTGAGCGCGACAGAAATTGAAGCATTACATGACATCCCTGTCGAAATTAAGTGCCGTGGTTACTCCCCAGCCTTGCCTTCCATGGCAGGGCGTTCGCCGGGAAAATCATCCACTGGATGATTTTCTTATTCCGGCTCATCCACCCGCGACCGGTGGCCATATCGCCAGCGTATCACCCTCGTTAAACACGCTCCGATCCCGATCATCGGGATTGAGATAAATGCCGTTCAATAACACCAGGTGCGCCATCTCCCTGGGCACCTGGTATTGATCAATGAGTTCGTTGGGCGTGATGGTCTCGGGAACATCAAGCTTGACGGCGTGTTTGTCATCGCTGGCGGGTAAATAATCGGTCAGGGAAGCGTACAGCTTGAACGTGATCTGCATCCCGGTGATCAGATGATTCCTGCGTTGTGGCCAATGGACTGTGTCGCACCAAGGTAGGCTTCCATAATCCGGGTCGGGTCTTTCATGAGCTGGTCTTTCCATTTGCCCAGCGGCAACCGGGTCTGGATCAAGCCACGCAGAACACCAACATGTTCAGTCAGTCCCAGTGACTGGGCCCCGACCAGGATATCGTCCTCGAATTGCAGGCTCAGGTAACGGTAGCGTTCCGGATCATTCAATTCCACGGAATCCCCGCCCTTGACACCCATCCACAGTCCGTAAGAACTGGAGATGAGTCCCATGGTATCCAGCACGTTCATGTTAACACTGCCCTGGTGCCGGGTTTTCTTCCCGGCCATATTCATGGCGGCAATGCGGCCATGGTCGGCGGCCGTCGGCTGGATGGCCTGGACCGAGTACTCACCGGTGGAGAAATCCATGCCCTGGCAAACATCACCGGCTGCATAAATATCCGGGATGTTGGTCTGCAGGTATTCGTTGACCAGGATCCCCTCGTCGGTCTCGAGACCACTGCCCTCCAGGAACTGGATATTGGATTTCACGCCCGTGGCGGATATGACCAGGTCGGCTTTTATGGTTTCACCGTTACTGAGTTTGACCTTGAGACCCTTTTTGAGCAAACCACCGGCCTTTTCAATGGCCTCGACCTTGGTCGAGGTGTGTACGGTCACGCCCTTCTCCTGGCACCANNTGGCACCATTTCTTGATCAGGTTGCCGGCGGTCTGGTTCATCATCCGGGGGACCATGCGGTCTCCCATCTCGATCACGGTCAGGTTGACACCGCGTTCGGCCAATGCTTCAAGAATGATGCAGCCGATAAAGCCGGCCCCCATCAGCACCACGTCCGAGCCTTGTTTGGCCTTGTTGGCGATATTGCGCCCGTCTTCCAGGGTCCAGCAGGGATAGACCCCGGGCAGATCGATACCCGGTATGGGCGGTGAGATCGGATGGGAGCCTGTGGCGATGAGGAGCCGGTCGTATTTTACCGACCCGCCTTTCTGCAGGGTGAGGTACTTGTCCCTGGTATCGACGCTGGTCACCCGGTCCTGGATCAGGTTGATGCCCGTGTCCTGGAAATGCGATCCGTTCTTGCGCAGATAGGTCCCTTTTTCATCGATCTTTTCGATCAGGTAATAAGGCAGCGCCATCCTGGAATAAGGCGGTTCTTTTTCATCGCCGACGATCGTGACTTTTGCACTCGGGGCAACCTTGCGCAGGGTCTCGGCGGCAATCACGCCCGCGGGGCCGGCTCCGATGATCACATGTTCCATAGCAACCGCCGTGGATCAGGCCGCAACGCCTTTCGGGTTCAGGCCCAGACGCTTGCGTGTGTCCGGAGTCGGCACACCGTCCTTGGTCCAGCCACGGATCTCATAGTAATGCGGGAGCATTTCAGCTAGACCGTTGACCTTGCCGGTGGCCGGGCCGGTCTTGGCGGCATCCTTTAACAGGCGTTTGGGCAGGGTATCGTCCTTGCCGGTGATACCTGCAGCAAGATTATAGTCGCGTTCCATGTTCCAGATGCGCTCACCGACTTCCAGAAGTTTGTCTGCAGTCCAGTCACCTTCACAGGCGGCATCGATCTGCGGTGAGATATCTTCCAGGGTCCAGGCAAAGGCCGTGAACACACACAGACCGGATGAATCCACCGCCGCGGTGGCATCCTGGAAGGCCTTGACCAGTTCCGGCTTGCCGTCGGTCACCAGTGGATCGGTTTTTTCCGGGATCCCCAGCACCTCGGAAGACACGGTGTAACTGCGCAGGTGACAGGCCCCACGGTTGGAGGTGGCATAGGTCAGACCCATGCCCTGGATACCGCGCGGATCATAGGCCGGAAAGGCCTGGCCCTTGACCGTCATGGAGAATTCCGGCTTGCCGTATTTCTCACAAAGCCGCTGTGAACCCAGACCCAGGTCCTTGCCAAAGCCTTCACCCCTGGCCACCACCTCGGCGGCCCAGGCCAGTGCCTTGGGATCACCAAACCTGAGTTCGACGCCCCCTGTTTCCTTGGTGGTGATGGCACCGGATTCGAACAGTTCCATGGCGGCGGCTACAGTAGACCCGAAGTCGATCGGATCAAACCCATCTTCATTGCAAAGGAAGTTGGCGTAGGTCAGTGCATCCAGATCATCCACGCCGCAGTCTGAACCTAGGGCCCAGGCCGCTTCGTATTCCAGGCCCCCGGAAGCACCCCAGTATTCCGGCTTGTTATCGACTGTGAAATGACCCTTGTCGATGGTCGAGATTCGGCCACAGGCGATGGTGCAGCCGAAACACCCGGCGTTGGTCGTGAGGTTAGGGCGGCCATCCGAGGGACGAGGTTCTTTCATGGCTTCACCGGAGATTTTGCTGGCCCCCTCAAACTGCACTTCGCGCCAATTGCGGGTTGGCATGGCGCCGATTTCATTGATGACATTCATCAGCACCTGAGTGCCCAGTGCCGGCAAGCCTTGCCCGGTGACCGCATTTTCAGCCAGTACCTTCTTGCCTTCCTGGGTGGCCTTCATGAAGCCAGCGGGATCCTTGATGTTGGAGACTCCCTTGGTACCCCTGACCGCGACGGCCTTGAGATTCTTTGAGGCCATCACCGTACCGACCCCGGAACGGCCGGCGGCACGGTGTAAGTCATTAATTATTCCGGAATAAAGGCAGCCGGCCTCGGCGGAACGGCCCACCGTGGCCACCCGCAACAGGGGATCCTGGTGTTTCTTGTGCAGCATCTCGTCTGCTTCCCAGACGGACTTGCCCCAGAGATCATCGGCCGGTAACAACTCGACCTTGTCGTCTTCGATATAAAGATAAACGGGCTTCGGAGACTTACCTTCGAAGATGATCATGTCCCAGCCGGCGTTCTTGATTTCCGCGCCGATGAAACCGCCGGAATTGGAACAGGCAATGACGCCGGTCAGGGGGCTCTTGGTAACCACAGAGTAACGGCCGCCGGTGGAAGCCATGGTACCGGTCAAGGGACCGGTGGTCATGATCATCTTGTTATCCGGGCCCAGCGGATCGCATTTTGGATCGGTCTCTTCCACCAGGTACTTGGTGGCAAGCCCGCGTTGGCCCAAATAGTCATTGGCCCACTTCATATTGAGTGGTTCGTTGGTAATGCTGCCCTTGGTCAGGTTGACCCGTAATACATTTCTGGTCCACGCCATGTTACAAACCTCCTAAGTCTGTGAACTCTGTTGTGGGAGATTCTGGGCTGCATGCGCGCGCATGCGGTCCAGGCCGGTGTGGTCGGAATCGACATAGGTAATGGCCTCCGTCGGACAGGCCTTGGCACACTCCGGGTCGCCACCGCAGAGGTCACATTTGTAAACCACACGGGTTGCCTGGTTGTAATTCACTGTGCCGAAGGGGCAGGCAATGGTGCAGACCTTGCAGCCAACGCAGACATCTTCCAGGACCTCCTTTGCCCCGGTCTTTTCATTGTAAACAATCGCTTCCACCGGACAGGCGTGCATACACCAGGCCTCGGAGCACTGGGTGCAGGTATAGGGGACAAAGCGTCCTTCCTCGTGGAAGGCAAAAATCTTGATCCGTGAGACGGCGGGATTAAATACCCCCGTTGCCTGGTAGGAACAGGCCATTTCGCACTGAAGGCATCCGGTACACTTCTCCGGCTCTATCTGGAGTGATTTGAGCATCTAGGCATCTCCCTCTTTACTCTATTATTTACAGCAAAACCCAACATAAATATAGCACTAATAACCCATATTAAATTATAGCATTAATACCCATATTACTGGGTTTACTCTAGTAATGAAATGGATTTATAAATCTGGCATATTCAATGCTTCCGGGACGATTTTAAATATTTGCTTGGCGGGTCAACGAGTTTTCCCAACGATGTAAAAAATCATGAACAATTGTTGCATATTGCAAACACAGCTGACGCGAATTGCAAATATTTCTGCATGATCAGGTAAATGTTGACAATGGATCGGATTTTCCATTATCACTCATCGGACAATGCATTTGCGATCTTTCAGCAGTCAAATTAATCTTTACTGAGTTGAATATCTGATTCCTACCACCAGAGGATAACCATGAAAACAAGCTTGAAATTTACCGTGTTGTTATTGACTGTTTTTTCTCTATCATCAACACAAGCCTGGGACCCGGGTGAAGTGGAGGCACTGGACAAAGAGGCCCAGGCCGCCAAGGCCGAGATGCTCAAGTCTGATCCGGACATGAAGCGTTTTTTCAATGCGGCTGCCGGCTACGTGATTATCCCGAGCGTGGGCAAAGGTGGCGTGGGCATTGGCGGGGCCTACGGCAAGGGACTCTTGTATGAAAATGGTGCGCCCTCTGCTGTGGTAAAGATGACGCAGTTTTCATTTGGTTTTCAGTTTGGTGGCCAGGTCTACAGTGAATTTATCTTCTTCAAGGATGATGTTGCGCTCAACGATTTCAAACGCGGTAATTTCGAACTTAATGCACAGGCTTCAGCGGTGGCGGTGACAGCTGGGGCATCGGCCGATGCGGATTACAGCAGCGGCGTGGCTATATTTACCCAGGCGAAAGGTGGCCTTATGTATGAGGCTGCGGTTGGCGGGCAAAAATTCAGTGTCGATCCACGCTAGGTCAGGATTGTCCAGTCAATAAACCATCTGTCTACCAACGGATCATGCGCCGGACCAGACCGTCGCGTCGAAAGGCGTGATAGATGGCCCCGCTGATATGTGCGGCTACCAGGGCCAGCAAGATCCAGCAGGTCCACAGATGAATATCAGAAAACAGGATATTTAATTCCTCACTCTCCTCGCCCCAGTCGGGCAAATCCAGGACCCACCAGAGCGTGGTGGTCCAGCCACTGTGTGCGGAAGACAGGTAACCACTCAGGCAACAGACAAAAATTGTCAGATAAAGAACGACATGATTCGCTGCAGCCAGCTTGTGCATAGCCGGTGTCATGGCCGTAGGCTCAACAGGGGCTGGCCGATGAATCCAGCGTACATAGAGCAAGAGCCCAAGCACGAAAATCAGGGTAATGCCGATATTTTTGTGTAACTGGAAGGGCAGGACCCGGTATTTGTAATCTTCCGATGGCAGCGGCAGCGACAACATCCACCAGCTGGAAATAAACAGGAAAAAAATGGAAATGGCCATCAGCCAGTGCATGATGATGGCAGTTCTGCTATAGCCTGGTCGTTGCATGAGTAATGTTGTTGCTTCTGATTGCCGTTTGGAAAATAAGTTAAATAATAATCAATCTGAATTCAAATGTTGTCCCGCCATGGTGGCCGACATCAACACCACATGAATCAAGGCCCATAACAGAGTGTCCCATAAATACATCGCCCTCAATAAAGGACCGGTATTGACGATAGCGAGGAAACTGATCATGTCTATCACCAACAGAGAGCCAAAAACGAGAACGGCAGGTTTAACTATCCAGGCTCGGAAATCCAGAAGCAGAATACCCATAACAATCGATATAATGGCTATGACCGCACCGACAGCTGAGAGAGTAATGTGAAAATTCCGGAACCAGTCCGGGCTGGACACGATCACATTCTTGACAGTCGTTCCCATGAGATTGCACTCAGTGAAACTGAGGCCCTCTTCTATCAGCTCATCTTCACGGCAATTGATCGGAATATCCTGCACGGCCGCCGTGCCCGGTTTGTAGACAATATGTGAGAGCACCTCATTACCATGCATTGCGGTCAGGAATATGCCGAAGACAATGGCCATGATACCCAGCCAACTGGCCCAGACCGGGCCTCGTTCTTGATACGGGGATTGTTCGTTCAAACCGGAGCTACCACAATATAATTTTTATACTTATTCCAAATATCTTAACGGAGAGGGCCTAGCAAGACAATCCCTCCAGAATTATCAGGCAATTATAGTGAATATTTCCCGGTGACTGTAAATCATCAGGGATTAATGATGTTATGCCGTATGGCCAGGCGGGCAAGTTCAGCCACGCTGGTGACGTTTAACTTGCTTTTGATCTGGGTACTGTAATTGGCCACCGTTTTGTAACTGAGTGACATGCGCTTGGCAATTTCACTGGTATTCAAACCCTCGGCCAGCAGACAAAAGATTTCAAACTCACGGGTGGACAGTGTCGACAGTGGTGAATTCCTTCCCCGGCTTTTCTGTATTGCCAGGCGTTGCAAAATATCGGAGTCAATATGCGTCTTCCCGGATGCAAGTTCCCTGATGGCCTCAATCAGGACCTCCGGCGCACTGTTCTTGGTAATGTAACCCTGGGCGCCGGCCTGCAAGGCCTGTTCGACAAACACCGTGTCTTCATGCATACTGAAAACCAGGATTCTTGCCTTGTCATCCCTTGCCGTGATTCGGCGAATGGCTTCCAGTCCGCCCAAACCTGGCATGGACAGGTCCATAACCACAACGTCAGGCTCTGATTCAACAAATGCCCGACTGGCACGCTCTCCAGATTCAGCCTCGCAAACGACCTCAATATCATCACAGTTTTTCAACAATACACGGTAACCGGCCCGAACCACCGCATGATCATCAACCAGCAAGACCCTGATTTTTTCCGATTCAGTCATGGTTCTCTTTACCCTCTCCCCGTGAGTGGAATGGTTACCCTGATGCGTGTCCCTTTTCCGGGTTCGGTTTCTATATTGAAACTCCCGTTCAATGCCTGTAAACGTTCACGCATGCCCATCAGGCCCAGGCCTTTTTGCACATCGGTTGCCTGGAAACCCATGCCGTTGTCTTCAATATCCAGTTCTACAACCTTGCGATCATTGTTAATTTGGCCACCATCAGTAATCTCTTGCAAGTTGATCTTTACCGTTGTGGCACCGGCATGTTTGATGATATTGGTAAGACTTTCCTGCACGATGCGATAGATATTAATGTCAACCTGTTCACCAAGACCATCTACGTCCCCGCTGAAACTGAAATAACAGAAAATATCCTGATGCCTGGCATTCCAGTCATCAATCATGTCCTGCAATGCCGTCCGTAATCCGAGTTCATCCAGAGCCGGCGGACGTAATTGCTGCATCATGTTCTTCGCAACATCATACATACGGCTTGATAAATTGATAATCGTTTCTGCACCCTCGCGAGTCAGTTCATCGCCGCGGGATGACTGTTGCTCAATTGAGGTGGCGACGGCCTTAATAGCTGTGATGGATTGACCGAGTTCATCGTGAAGCTCATAAGCCAGTTTACGTCTCTCATCTTCCTGTATGGCGAGGGAGCGTTGCGTCAAGTAAAGGTTTTCTTCCTGGCTCTTTTGCAGCACTTCGGCCATCAAATTGAACTTGGATGAAATGCGTGATAATTCAGGCAATTTGAATTCCGGTAGTCGTAATCTGTAATTACCTCGCTCTATACCTTCCAGACCGTGAAGAATACTGTCGATTGGCCGTAAACCTCGTCCAAGTGTGATATAGACCAGTAGATTTGCCAGCACCACAAACAAGACCAGCAACATGAGTAAGTCGCGGGTTTCCGTCCAGCTTTCAGTGATTTCATCACTTGGATTCGCCCGTATGATGATTTCTGTTTCCGGCATGCCTAGCTCCTGAATGGAGTGATGAAACTCCATGGCCGGGGGTTCCACCAGCCGGGCATACCAGGTCGGGGCAATTGTCTGTGCTGATAATGATTCGGCTGAACTAATACTCTGCCTGCTTTCGCGGTAAGGGTTATTGTAACGGTAGAGTTCGATGTGCAGATGCCGGGTATCCTCCAGACGGGAAATGGCCTCAAGTACCTGATCCTGTAATTCACTTTGTTCGCTACTGGCGGTACTGGTCAGGGCAATTTTTATCAATTGCAGTGTCAGCGTAGCGGTGGCCTGCACTTCATTGAATATCGCATTACGGGCATTGGTTATAATGAAATAGCTTGCCCCCATAAAAATTAATATGAAAAGCAAAGTAATTAATATTGTCAGGCGAATTCGCAGGCTCATGCAACTGTTACCAGGTCAGCAGGTCTCTTGAATACAACAACTGTTCGTTGCATGGTAGCTTGGATCCCCCAAGTTGGAAATGTGCCCGGAAGGTAATTAATGGATGTTATTAAAAAGAATAGTTATCATTTATCCAATTAAATCAAGTCATTTGGGAAAAAATCCTGATAATTCCAATGAATATATCTAACAAGCTCTTATTATTAATACTGGTATTCAGCCTGGTTCCGGCCATGGCTGACACCGACGCGCTGGACAAGGCGATCGAAAAGGCAGTCGAAACCAACATCGAGACTCGCAAGACTCAGGAAAAAATCGAGCAACTATCCAACGAAACCCGCGGCATGCTCGAGGCATATCAGTACACCTTGCAGCAGATAGACAGCCTGAAAACCTATAACGCTCAGCTTGAAAAACTAATTAAGAATCAGAGAGCAGAGAAGATTTCAAATCTTTCACAGTTAAACAGCATTGAAGAAACACAACGTAATATTGTGCCATTAATGTTACGTATGATCGAGATTCTCGAGGAATTTATTCGTCTTGATATGCCGTTTCTTACCGAGGAACGTCAGGCACGTCTTAATCTGATAAAGGAAATGATGGATCGTCCAGATGTCAGCCTGCCCGATAAGTATCGCAGAATTATGGAAACCTACCAGATAGAAATGGAATATGGTCGCAATATTGCAACGGAAAACCATGTTATAGAAATTAATGGACAAAGCATCACTGTGGAGACACTACGGATTGGTCGCCTCGCCCTCCTGTATCAGACTCTGGATGGTGAAGACAGTGGTTTCTGGAATAAAAGGACTGAACAATGGGAGTCATTGCCAGGCAAGTACAATAAATCTATAGCTGAGGGAATCCAGATTGCAAAAAAACAATCACCGCCGGCATTGTTTAAAATCCCGGTTCACCTGCCGGAGAAGTCTGAATGAAAAATCTTTTTCTGATCATTTTTTCATTTTCACTTTTCATTCCTGTTCAGGCGGAGGAAATTACTACGCTGGAAGAATTGTTAAAGCAAGTAAAAGAAGAAAGCCTGACACAAAAAAAACTGAACCAACAACGTGAAGAGCGTTTCCTAAGAGAGTACAGTGAACAGAAAAAATTACTGGAAGATGCCACGGACTTGCTGATTGCCGAGGAAAAACGCAGCAAGGCGCTTAAATCCATTTACGAACAGAATGAACGCGAAATCAATGCACTGGATTCACAACTTTCCAGTCGCATGGGCTCACTGGGAGAATTGCATGGCATTGTCAGGCAACTGGCCAATGATGTTGACTCTGTTATTGACTCATCTCTGGTTTCTGCACAAAAACCCGATCGGGATGACCTGATTGATGAACTGGCTGCAAGCAAATCGCTGCCAGCCATCAGCCATCTTGAAGAAGTTTGGAAGCTGATGCTGGATGAGATGGTTGAAGCCGGAAAAGTTGCAAAATTCCCGGCCAAAATCATTACCAATACAGGTGAAGAAACAGAAAAAACCGTTACCCGCGTGGGTGTATTTAACGTTGTTGCCGATGGCCGTTTTCTGAGATTTCTGCCGGAAAGCCCGCATCTGATAGAACCCGGCCGACAACCAGCGGCGCGTTTCCAGTCAATGGCAAAAGAACTCGAAGAAGCCGAGAGCGGTATTGTTCCCTTCCCTATTGACCCAACCAGTGGCGCCATGCTTGCGCTACTCATCCAGGTACCTGACCTGATGACCCGCATTGCCCAAGGTGGACCGGTAGGCGTATTGATAATAACTCTTGGTTTGATTGGTCTGCTGATTGCAATAACGCGTTATATCAAGCTGAACAGGATCGACTATGAGTTTAAAGTGCAGATGGATGATAAAACTCCCGGGGATAATCCCCTGGGCAGGATTATGGCGGTTTACCAGAATAATCCGGATGTAGACACCGAAACCCTGGAATTGAAACTGGATGAAGCCATACTCAAGGAACTACCGGTCCTACAGCGCGGCCTGCGTATTATTTCCCTGCTGGCAGAAATAGCGCTGTTACTGGGTTTGCTGGGTACCGTAACTGGTATTATTGAAACATTTCAGTCAATTACGCTGTTTGGCACCGGTGATCCAAGGGTAATGTCCGGCGGTATCTCCCAGGCACTGGTAACCACAGTCATGGGGCTGACAACTTCCATACCGCTGTTACTATTTCATGGGTTCCTGTCATCCAAAAGCAATCGTCTGATCCATATTCTTGATGAAAAAAGTGCAGCATTCGTGGCGATGCTGGCTGAAAAAAGGAAGCAATAACACATGCAAAACCTCCTTGAAACTGCAATAGAATTTTTTGAACGAGGGGGACCTATTTTCATGGTGGTACTGATCGTGTCGGTTGGTTTATGGATCCTGATACTGGAGCGTTACTGGTATGTACGTTTTATTTACCCAAAAGACTTGCAAAAGGCAGTTGATACATGGCATTCCCGTACCGATCATACCTCCTGGTATGCGATGCGTATAAGGGAAGGATTGCTGGCCGACATTGAGATAACATCGAGCAAATTCATGTTACTGATACACGCAACAACATCCGTGTTGCCTCTACTGGGTTTACTGGGCACCGTTACCGGAATGATTGCATTGTTCGACATCATGAATGTATTCAGTACCGGCAATACCCAGGGTATGGCAACCGGCATATCCCGTGCCCTGTTGCCAACCATTGCCGGGCTTGTCACGGCCCTTGCCGGAATTTATTTCTGCAATGATCTGGAACACCGGATCAGTACTTACCAGGAAGAAGCAAAAGATTGTTTGCAAATCTGATATGCGACCTAGTCATTCAGAACACAGTACCAAAGCCGCCAATGTCAATCTGACACCACTGATTGATATGGTTTTCATATTACTGATCTTTTTTCTGGTCACAGCATCATTTACCAAAGAGGCAGGGATAGAGGTTGATCGTCCAAGTGCACAAACCGCTGTCAGACAAGAAGCAAGCAACCTGGTGATTGCCATCGACAAAAATAATGAAATCTGGGTTGAGAACCGGAATATCGATATCAGAACCATTCGTGCCTATGTTGAACAACAACAGGCACAGAATCCGGAAGGATCCGTCATTATACTGGCAGACAAGGATTCACGTGCCGGAATGACCGTGGATGTTCTGGATCAGGTCAGACTTGCTGGCGTGACGAAAGTCGCTATAGCAGCTGAACGGGAATAAAAATTCTATAGCTGCCGCTGTCATTATGGTGACTTATGCCTACAAAATCCCTGCAGTTATCATTCTTTCGCTGGCGATCAATTTCCTGCTATTTCTTTTGATTTATCACCTGGTCACCAATGAGGTGGTTAAGCTGCCGAAATTTGAATCACTGAGTAATATTGAGTTTATCGATATACAAAAGAAAAAAGACACCAGCAGAGAACCGTTAGAAGAACAGGAAACGGAAGAGCTAGAGGAGCCGGAGACCCCTCCGGAACTGCCTACCGAACCTGTATCCGAGATACCCGACACTCCGCAACCGAATTTACCCGCACCCAGTCCGAATATCGATATCCCTCTTGGTGTAGATGGAGTTCCCTATATTGGTGATTTCATGAAATCTGCTCCGGCTGATATTGGTCCAGAACTGCCGGTAATAGATTCCAATCTTATACCTATCCGAAGGATAGAACCCATTTACCCACCCCGAGCCCAACGTGCGGGCATAGAAGGTTATGTGGTGATGGAATTCACTATTGATATCGAGGGAAAGGTAAAAGATATAAAAGTCGTCGAGTCGGAACCCGAGGGCATGTTTGAACAAGCGGTACGCCGGGCCCTACAAAAATGGGAATTTCCCCCGAAAATAAGTAATGGCAAGGCAGTCGAACAACGCGCTCGTCAGGTAATACGGTTTTCACTTCAGGGCTGATGAAATGAAATTATATATCCTGTTTCTATCTGCTTTATTGCTGCTCGGTGCACCACCAATATCTTCTCATGCTGAAGATAACGGAAAATACCTGCTCTCTGATAAACTTTATCAACCCTTGCAGGAAATTCAGAAACTCATGGATGAAAATAAATATCCTGAGGCAAGAACCAAGCTGGTAGAACTTCTGACAAGAGATCTAAGTAACTATGAAAAAGCAGTTTTGAACCAGACACTGGGGTATATTTATAATGCCATGGAGCAATACTACGAAGCCCTGGATGCCTTTATTACTTCCCTGGAATTCGGGGCCTTGCCAAATGATGTCACCCTGAACCTGACCTATATCATAGCGCAACTGCATGTCCAGCAGGGAGATCTCAAGCAAAGCCGTGATTATCTTGAGACCTGGTTGAATAAAACTCCAAGGCCTGGCATTGAGGCCCATATTTTTGCTGCCACTGTTTACTACCAACTGGAACAATATGCTGACATGGTGCCGCATTTAAAACAGGCGTTAAGGATTTCAGAAGATCCTGAAAATTACTGGTATGAAATGTTGTTTGTTGCCTACTATGAACTGGAACAGTATGAGGATGCCAGTAATACATTGGTCAATATGATTAAACGTTTCCCGGAAGAATCTGATTACTTGTTATATCTGGCAAATACATATCTTCGGGCTGACAATAACAGAAAGGCAATCGCTGTCTATGAGCTAGCTGACAAAAAAAATTTATTAACTGAATTAGAGATAAAGCAACTGGTGAATCTATATCTTGTAGAAGATATTCCACATAAAGCAGCACTTTTTCTCGAGGAAAAACTTGGTAAGAACATTATTCCACGAAGCCGTGAGAATCTGGACTTGCTTGCTAACAGCTGGATTCGCTCCAATGAAGATGATAAAGCCCTTCAAGTATTGAATGACATTGCCCAGATGAGTGGCGACCCGGACGTGTATCTTAGAATTGGGCAAATTTATTTCAAGCAACATAGGTGGGATAAAGCCCAATCCGCGCTGGAGGATGCAAATAATATTGATGATAATAATAAAAACGCCCGCGCCAATCTGTTACTGGGTATAGCGGCTTATCATAATGATAAGGTGGTCATTTCCAACAAGGCCCTGAACAAGGCATCTACAAATCAGAGCACTAAGCAACAGGCAGAATGGTGGCTAGCAAAACTCAACCGAAAAATTGAAACCGCAAGTAAAAACTAATTGCAACTTTTTTCAGCCTCTTCCAGAACTTTAATAAATTCAGCGGCTGTCTGGAATCTGTCTTCAGGTTTTTTTGCGAGAGCCTTGTTGATTATTTCCTGATAAGGTGACAATTCTTCCGATAAGGTCGGGATCTCTGCATGAACATGGCGATAGATAACTGCTGCTGCCGATGATGCTGTAAACGGTTTCTTGCCAGTTAGCAACTCATAAAGTAATACACCGGCACTATAAATATCCGAACGTTGATCAATTGCCTTACCTTCTCCCTGTTCGGGGCTGATATAATGGGGTGTGCCAATTATCTGTCCCATGGCAGTGAGATCTGATTTTGCATCCATTTTTTTTGATATTCCAAAATCTGCTAATGCCAGGCTATCGTCCCCCCTGAACATGATATTTGCCGGCTTCAGATCGCGATGGACAATATTAATTTTGTGTATTGCATCGAGGCCGTATGCAATATGAGTTAAATAATTAAACGCGACTCCCGGAGTCAAATTCAGTTCCATCCGCTGTTTCAGGTCCCCTCTTGAGAAAAATTCCATTGCGATGAAACCATATTCTTCGGTAACTCGATGGTCGTATATTCTACAGACAAACGGACTTTCCAATCCGGCGAGTAATTCTGCCTCACGAATAAAACGTTTGATGTAATTTTTATGTGATGCTTTTTTAATATCGAGAATTTTCAAAACCAGCGACAGCCTATCCGAAGTTCTTTCTGCAAGATAAACCCTGGACATGGCGCCATGGCCAATCATCCTTACTATCCGGTAATCCGATCCAACATCAATTTCATTTTGATCTTTTTTCTTCTGTTTGTTTTGAGTATGAAGTTTTTTAACCAGTTGCTCGGCACTCGTTTTATCTTTTTCAAGTTCGGCAAATTTTTCGGGCGTGTAGTCAATCGCCTTACTCATCATTTGTGCCAGTCGCTTGGGTGTCATATCGACTTTGTTCAGGTAATCTGCTGCACCAAGCTTGATGGCCTTGACTGCAATGTATTCATCGCCCTCAGCGGTGAGAATGATTGTAGGCGGAAAATCAGGCAGGGATCTGAATTCTTTCAACCATGTGAAGCCATCCTCACCACCACCAAGGTTATAATCCAGTAACACAACATCATAATCTGACCACTTGAAATCTGGAGACGGCTTGCCCATGGTCTCGACTTCATATTTAACCACGACACTGTCTTTCAATTCTTTTCTAAGATACATTGCTGCCAGATCCCTGAATTCTCTAGAATCGTCGATGAGCAGAATTTTCATATTTAGTATTCAAGTTATTTAATTAACACTTATGTTACTAGATTAATCAGCTTACACAAGCATATTACCCATTGTGCATAGGGCTAACAAACTTACCGAAGGCATGCATGATAATGGGCATTATCAACAGATTAAGAATGGTGGAAGAAACCAGCCCACCAATAATGATACTGGCCATTGGACCCATGATCTCTCTTCCAGCATTATCACTGTTGAAAGCAATAGGCAGCATGGCCAGAGCTGTTACCAGTGCGGTCATTATTATAGAGGGCAATCGTTCCTGTGCCCCCTGGATGGCTGTATCCATGTCCCATGGCAATCTTTCTGTCTCAACCAGATACTGGTAATGCGAGACCAGCATAATTGAATTACGAACAGTGATTCCAAACAAGGTTACAAATCCAACCATCGACCCCACGGAGATCATATTATTCGTAAAGACCACGGCCAAGACACCACCTACCAGTGAAAATGGCAGATTCAACAACATTAATAATACATTCCTGATCCTGCCCACGGCAATATAGATTAATATAAAAACGCCGATACCAGCCATGATTGAATGGAGAATAAGTTCTTCACGTGCTTTCGCCCGCTCAATAGAGGCACCAGTGAATTCAGGATAAGTGCCTGCGGGAAACTGGACTTCATTTAACACGCGATGCCTCAGGTCATCCATAAATGACTCAAGATCTCGACCTTCCACATGTGATGTCACTGTCTGAACCCGTTGCCCACCCTGATGCAGAATATTATACCTGCCACCTGTCTGACTGATATCTGCTACCTGTTGTAGTTGTATAAAGGTTCCCTCCGGCGTTTTAACAGGTAAGGTTTTTACATCAAAAGGCTGTTTACGTTTTGCTTCTGAAAGATAAACAACGACATCAAAAATACGGTTACCCCGGTTAATGCTGCCAACTGTCTCGCCTTCATAGGCAATCCGGACAACATCCATCACATCTACAGGTTTGAGCCCCCATTTTGCGACTTCATCAAGCCTTAAACGAACCTGTAAAAACGGGGTACCGGGAGGTGAGCGCAATTGAATGTCTGTAGCTCCAGGTAATGAGCCAATGATCCCGGCAACGTTCTGCACCAACCGATCGAGTTGTGCCAGATTGTCTCCATAAATATTCACAACTATAGGCGATTGATAGCCTGATACTGTTTCATCCACTCGTTCAGATAGAAAATTATGAGCCTCAAACAAAATACCAGGGGTTTCACGCATCACTGCACGTAATTGATCCAGGACTTCCTGTTGTTCACCGCCCGACAGTGGCTCCAGATCGACCTCGAATTCGCTGTAATGACTGCCGAAGGTATCCGCTCCACGTTCAGCTCTTCCCGCCCATTGTGATACCGATCTTACTCCGGGTATATCAAGAAACTTTTTAGTCAGGGTATTACCCATACGTATTGATTCCTGTAATGACGTCCCGGGCAGACTGGATGTGTGAGCAATATAATGCCCTTCCCTGAGATCCGGGAGAAACTGACCACCTAGGGTTGGCACTATTGCCAGTGATAACAAACACAATAACAAGCTGGTGCAGATAGTAAGTAAGGGTGACAAGCTGAGAAAATGCAGTACCTTGCCATAGCCAGGTTTCAGCATCCTGATTAATGGCGGGTCATCATTTGGTATTTTGCCCCGTTCCAGCAAAAGGTAGCACAGGGCCGGTGTGACAGTCAGTGCCACCACCAATGACATCAGGATGGCCAAAATGTAAGAAAATCCCAATGGTGAAAACAAGCGGCCTGCCAGTCCGCTCAGGGTTAATAATGGAATAAACACAATCGCCACAATGAAAGTTGCATAGACCACGGAACTCCGAACTTCCATCGAGGCATTAAAGACCACATCAGCTATCGGTCTGGGTTGCGGTAGTTGCCTGTTTTGACGCAGGCGCCGGAAGATATTCTCAGTATCAATAATGGCATCGTCGACAACTTCACCAAGTGCGATTGCAAGCCCGCCCAGTACCATGACATTGAGATTGATACCCATATTAAGCAATACAAGTGCTGCACTGATCAACGACAGGGGAATTGCCAACGCGGAGATAAAGGCCGTCTTGATATTGAAAAGAAACAGGTAAAGGACAATAACAACAAATAATCCACCGATAGCAAGATGCTCGGCAATATTATGCAAAGAGCTTTCAATATAATTGGCGGGCCGAAACAGATCCGGATATAACTGTATACCCTGCTTATTGAGCAGTGTTTCCAGATCTTCCAGTGCTAATTCCACAGCCCTGGAAACAGTCAGGGTATTGGCTCCATATTGCCCGATTACCATCATAACAATACCGGGTTTACCCATGATGGCCGCAGCACTGAAAGGCGGTTTGGCTGCCCACCTGATATCAGCCACATCTGTGAGGTAAATAGCTTGTGTATCGTGGTATCGCAAAATAACCCTTCCAAGCTCTTCGGGGTTCAGCGGCTGGCCTGTAGTAGTCAGTGTGATTCGTTGATTTTCATTTTCAATGAAACCGACACCCTGAATTGTGGTGGCCCTTTTGGCAATTGCGACCACTTCATCCATGGCCAGTCCATACTGTACTAGTTTTTCCGGTAACAACTGGATCTGGAGTTGTCTGACATCGCCTCCAAAAACGTTAACATCGGCAACACCCGGAACACTGAGTAACCGCGGTACGATCGTCCAGTCAGCAATTTCACGCAATTCCATCCAATTACGCTGTTCACTGCGGATGCCAATTGTGAGTATTGTTGCTGACGAAGAGGCCAGTGGTACTATCACCGGCTGCATTACTGTTTCAGGCAGGGAATTACCGATTCCTGCCAGACGCTCTGCCAGTAATTGTCTGTTACGGTAAATATCACTATCTTCATCAAAAATGACCGTTACAATCGAGAGACCCTGAATGGATTCCGAGCGAATATAGTTCAGATTGATTAAGCCACCAATTGCGTTTTCAATTCGCTGGGTTACAAGTATTTCTACCTGTTCTGATGACAGACCAGGTGATTCGGTCTGAATGATGACCATCTTGGGGGAAAATTCAGGGAAAATATCAAGCCCGGCACGGGGTATCTCGTAGATACCGTAGGCAATCAGCAACATCGCAAGCCCGAGTATTACACCACGAAAACGGATTGAGAAATGGACTATGGATGCAAGCATGTACTGATTTTATTTTTATTGCAGTTATACGCTGTTCACTGATATATCAGGGATTGTCATCTTCGTCTGGAATAGACCAGTGGAATTCCTCCGAGAATAACATCTGTGCGCCGGAGGTAATCACATACTCTCCCGGATCTATTCCTTCCTCTACAAACCACTTCTCATATCCGGGCTGATACTTCCGGATTTCTTTTCTTACAAAATATCCTTCTGAAGACTTTATGTATACCCACGGTTTGTCTGAATACCATATGATGGCAGATTCAGGAAGTTCGATACCTTGGACTTTGTCACTACCGGAATAAATTTCTGCCATCAAATATATGCCGCGAGGGAATTGGCTTCCTGTGTAAAAAAAATAAGAGAGACCCTGTAATAGTGGATCGGAATAGGGTGCCTGAGATATATAGTTTGCTATTTGTTTATTCTGTTCCTGGCCGGGCTGGTAAACCACGATTTTATCATTACCCTCTGGCAGCAACTGTCCCTGATGCAGACTAATTAGTAATAACCGGGATTGGCCTGTTAACAACTCAGTAATAAGTTCACTACCGTCAAATAATTGCCCAGTTATAGCTTTCCCCCACTGTTGCACAGAAGATTCATACAAACTGCTTAACTGGTTTGTGATATCTTCATATTCTGCCTTGTCTGAAATCCAGTTCATTTTTGCCTGCTGTAACTCCCGAGTGGAAATATTGGCCGCATCGGCATGTAAAAGTTGGAGTCTTTGATATTCCTTGTTACTGATCTCAAGACTTGCTGCGGACTTCGACTTGAGTGTTTGTAATTGTCTGAGTTTCGAATTCAAATCAACCAAAGGAGTAAGACCAATAATTTTCCCATGGGCGATGAAACTATGTTGATATTCAGTTTCATTGAGTATTATCCCGGTTATACCTGCCTGTTCCTGCAATTCCTGTGAAATCTGAACCACCGGATTACCGTCAATCAGTTTTATCAAAAGACCTGATGCCTGAGTGCCTTCTTCTTCTGTCAAGCTTTCTTTAAATTCAACTGAGTAAAAATATTCCCCAATGAAGTAAGCCAGCGTTATCAGGACAATTATTCCAAGAATATTAAAAATCAGTTTCATGATTATTCATTGTATATGTAGGATTGATAGGCAGGTTCTCCAAGAGGGTATTGCATAGCATCTTCAATCCTGCCTGCCTGCTCTATTAATGATAATTGCAGTTCCACGACCGACTGTCTAATTATCTCGGTTTCCAGCTTGCTTCTGTTTAGCCGCAGGCGATCGACATATCCCACATCAAATTGTTTTTGGAGGATGTCTTTGCGTTCCAAAGCTTCTTCATATAGTGTTCCGGCCTGATCGATCGCAGTTTTTTTTGCTTTATATTGTGCAATGGCAAGCTCAACTTCATTAACCACACGATTTTGCAATGACAAAAACTCGAATTGCTTCAGTTTTCTCTCGGCCAATGACCGTCTGATAGATGGTTCGTTCTCTGGATGAAATAATGGCAAAACCCAGGAAGCACCCAATGCCCATATATTATCATTCTGATCAAAAATGAAACCCGGTGAAAGTACTATGTCCGGATATTGTTTTTCGATTTCCAGTCGCAATCCTGCCTCATAAAAAGCATATTCCTCCAGTGCCATCCTGATATCCAGACGATGAGACAAGGCAGCATTCAAGAGTTGATGAATTTCCAGGGCCTCATGGCCTGACAGTCTTTCAATATCTCTGAAACTGATAGAGATATTGTCAAGTTCAGTGGATGATACACCCACTACACCTGCCAGATGCACCAGAGAATCAATTTCTGCAAGCTGCTGTTGACTCAAGGCTATCTTCAGGCGCTGCAGTTCGATTCGAATGACGGCCACTTCAAAATCACTGGCCTGACCAGCTTGTCGGCGTTTTTGCAGCAGTAAGAGCATCTCTTCGGTTATTGCTGCCTGTTCCGACAAATTCTTCCTGACTTCCCTGGCCTGATACAGGGCAATGTAATGTTTGCGTAAATTACTGTATAGATCCCAGGCAACTGAATAAATATTCGTTTTTGCAAGATCAACACCTGCCCTTGCCCGATCCATCTTGGCCTGTCTCTTTGCCGGTCTTTCCAGAACCAGATCAAAAACCAGACCTATTAACCAAGGTGAAACCCCGCCCGTCGTGTCACTGTGATATTCAAATGGCAGTCCCAACCGGGGGTTGATTAACTGACCGGCGGTTTCCTGCTCAGCGATGGATTTTTGATGACCGGCTATGGCAATCTGGAGCTGGGGGTTGAAATACCAGGCAGCCAAAGTCAATGAAGCCAGGTCCCATCTGGATATCGGCCATAGTGTCGAGCCGGTGTCATACTGGCCAATAAACTCTGCCAATGCGGGAGATTCCAGACTTCTTTTGTGATATGCCTCTATTGAATGTAAAGTTTCAACAGGCTCTGGCTCATATTGATACCGTGCACAGGCATCTGCCATGAGTGCGAACATCAAAATAAGCAGAACTCTGGAACTCAACTTGAACATTAATACAATCAGATAATAATGCCTGTTAAAAATACCATTATACTTGCTTCTGTTTTTATATTTTATTCCGGCACTATGTCGTCTACAGAGTTAACGAATCTAGCTGATATTTGTGCTTCTTACCAATCCATTGAGGAAGATCCGGAAATAAAGCAAAAAACACGAGATAGTATACCTTATGGTGAGGGTTTATTATGGAAAATTGAAGCTAAAAATGGGAATAGCGGCTATCTGTTTGGTACCATGCATTCCCAGGACAGGCTGATCACCACTTCATTACCACCACCCGTAAATCTCGCCATACATACAAGCCGGATAATCATGCTGGAAGTAATTCCGGATCAGCAATCCAACCACGCTTTTAGTGAAGCGATGTATTTTAATAATGACAAGGAATTACAATCACTGCTGGGTGACCCGCTCTGGACTGAACTGGCCCGGATACTGCCGGAATACGGCTTACCGCATGAAGCAATCCATAAATTGAAACCGTGGGCTGCATTTAGTCTTATCGGCCGGCCAAAACCTATCAGAGGCCCCACGCTGGATATGATTATCTACAGTAAAGCCTTACAGGGAAACAAGGAAGCCAGAAGTCTTGAAACCATGAAAGAACTGGTCAATCAACTGGATGGCATTCCTCTGGATGATCAACTGGAGATTTTAACCGACACCATATGCAATCATAAGCAGATCATCCGTGATACCAGAACTCTGCGCGACCTCTATATAGCCAGAGACCTTGCCGGCATCGTCCTCTTCAACCAGTCCCCACATCATGATGAGAATGTTTATCAACGTTACATCAAGCGGATGGTCTATGACAGAAATTTGAGGATGGCTGACAGGATTGAAGAACTGATGACAGAAGACGGTGTATTTGTGGCTGTAGGCGCATCCCATCTACCAGACAAAAAAGGGCTGTTACAATTGTTAAGTAAGAGAGGATATTCAGTAACACAGATATATTGAGCCGATTTTGTCTGGCATCTCAGCGAGATATGTTTTACTTCTGGTACTTTTTCTTCCACTCGGAATATGGCATACCATAAATAATTTCCTTGGCCTGTTCGTAGTCCATATCCAGGCCTTTTTCCTCGGCGGCAGCAAGATACCATTTTGAAAGACAATTTCTGCAAAAACCGGCAAGATCCATCAGATCGATATTTTGAACCTCGGTATGCTCCCTTAAATGGGCCAAAAGACGTCTGAAAGCTGCGGCCTCAAGTTCTGTGCGGGTTCTATTGTCCATCGCTGAGTTTAATACCTCCGGAAAGTTAGATAGAGTAGCGAATTTTAAAAAATGTATTATAACATTTTCAGTACGCATATTCCGAGAGAACATCTCCCAAATGAAGAATATTTCTGATTTACATAAAATTTTTATTATCGGTGGTGGCGCAGGCGGACTTGAACTGGCCACCAAGCTGGGCCATAAGCTCGGCAAGAAAAAAAAAGCCGAGATAACACTGGTCGATTGCAACCGGACTCATATCTGGAAACCTTTGTTACATGAAGTGGCTGCAGGCTCGCTTGATTCGAGTGATGACGAAGTGAGTTATATGGCACATGCACATTGGAATAATTTCAATTTTCGTCTGGGGCGTATGGATAGTCTGAATCGGGAAAAGAGAGAAATCAGTCTGGCGCCCACTTTGGACGATGAAGGCAATGAATATATCCCTCGCAGGAACTTCAACTACGATACTCTGGTCATCGCGGTAGGAAGTATTACCAACCACTTCGATATCCCCGGTGTAGAAGAACACTGCAAGTTCCTTGATACGCGGGATGAGGCTGACAGGTTCCACCAGTACCTTTTGCGAAAATATACGGCAGCACACACCCAGAAAGAACCACTCCGGGAAGGCCAATTGCATATTGCCATTGCCGGTGCAGGAGCTACAGGAGTTGAGCTCTCAGCAGAACTGTATGAAGCCAGCAAGCAATTGGTCAAGTTCGGTCTCAGTAATATCTCGGCAGAGCGGGACGTAAAAATCACCATTATTGAAGCCGCAGATAAAATATTACCCGCTTTACCGGATCGCATTTCCAATAAGACTGTGGCGGCCCTGGCTAAACTGAATATTGAAGTTATGACCGGACAGCGCGTGAATAAGGCAACTAACGAGGGTTTCTATACTGAAAGCGGCAAGTTTATTCCATCCGAAATCAAGGTCTGGGCTGCAGGGATCAAGGCACCTGATTTTCTTTCCAATATTGACGGTCTGGAAACCAGTCGCAACAACCAATTGGTGGTAAAAACCACATTGCAAACGACATGGGATGACAATATTTTCGCATTTGGCGATTGCGCTGCCTGTCCCATGCCAGGCACAAATGGCATCGTCCCGCCGAGGGCCCAGGCAGCACATCAACAAGCGTCACTGTTAGTCAAGAGTATGAAGAAACGCCTGGCCGGAAAACCACTCCCGGATTACCGATACGTGGACTACGGATCGCTGGTAAATTTGAGCCGTTATTCCACGGTAGGGAGTCTCATGGGCAACCTGGCCGGAAAGATATCCGGCAATGTCATGATTGAGGGTATTATTGCACGGCTGGTTTATGAATCACTTTACAAAATGCATCAGCTGGCAATTAATGGCCCAATGAGAGTATTCTTATCAGCTATTGCTGATGTATTAACCCGTAAGGCCAAACCACGTATGAAGCTCCATTGATGGGTAACTAATAATTACCCGCCAAACATCTTTTTCAGATTATCCAGACCCGCCTGGTAAATGCCTTCCATTATAGCAACTGCATCATTTTCTGATGCGCCTGAGGCCGTGAATTCACCGGACCATTCGACCTTTGCCTTGCCACTACCATCATCTTTCACAGAAATTGTGGCCTTGTAATTGGCAACAGGTAACGGACTCTCAACAATTGAATAGGAATAAACTCTCTCGTTGTCACTCATTTTTTCAAGTTTTTCAATAATGGTTCCACCGCCAACGAGACTGAGGCGACGCATGCTGCCCTCTTCCTCGAGCTCACTCTTTTCCACGGCAGGATGCCAATCTGGCAGGGCGTTGAAGCCACCAATAAGATCCCAAACCTCCTGGGGTGCCTGGTCCAGTTCGGTTTCCACCTTGACTTTAGCCATGATATCTCTCCTGATTTAGTGTCATAGATTGTATTTTTTCATACGATAACGCAGGGCCATTCGCGTAATACCCAGCTCCCGCGCCGCCTTTGAAACATTACCGCCGGTTTTTTCCAAGGCCTGCTTAATTAGCATCAATTCTGCCGAGTCTAACGTCAGGTCACTGATGTTCGTCTCTGTGGTTCCCGTTTGCCCGGATTCTTTCGGCCCCAGTGATAAAGCGTCACTGGTAATCTCCCCTCCGCCACTTAAAAGCACAGCTCGTTCCAACAAGTGCTTCATCTCTCGTACGTTGCCTGGCCAGTGATACTCCATTAGTGCCTTGCTGGCTTCATCTGAGAAGCGGGTTTCATTCAGACCATAGCGCCTGGCCGTTTGATTTGCAAAATATTCGGCAAGTAACTGAATATCCTCACCCCGCTCTCGTAACGGCGGTATGAATATGCTCAGTACATTCAAACGATAATAGAGGTCAGAACGAAACTCACCCTTTTCCATCAGGGTCTTGATGTCACGGTTGGTTGCTGCAATAAACCAGGCGGCCACCGGGCGCTCATGAGTGGTCCCCACACGTCTCAATGTTCGCCTTTCCAGTACTGCCAGCAATTTTGATTGCAGATCAAGCGGTAATTCTCCAATTTCATCAAGAAAGAGCACGCCATCTTCGGCAGCCTCGATCAAACCGGTGCGGGCCACATGGGCACTGGTAAACGCCCCTTTTTCATGACCAAATAACTCGGCTTCAATCAGATCCTTGGGCAGGGATGCACAGTCAACGTGGACGAATGGCTTGTCCTTGCGCGAACTGTTTTCATGTAACAGGCGTGCAGCAACATCCTTCCCCGTCCCTGTCTCACCGAGAATTAGTATGGTTGGCGGAATGGTATCGGTTGCTTCTGTGAGACGGCTGATTTGTTCCACCTGTTTTCTCACTTCCATAATCGCATCACACTCACCTACAAAAGCAACTCCCTCCACAGCGTGCTGCTCTCGTTTGGTAGAGTAAGCCAGTTTCTGGCTGAGCTGGCTCTTATCAAGCACCTTCTCGACATTAATCATGAGTTCATCCATGTCGACCGGTTTTTTCAGATAATCGGATGCCCCAAGTTTCATTGCAGATACGGCATCTTCCAGCTCACCATAAGCCGACATCACGATTACCGCCATTCCTGAATTTGGAGTAAGTTTGATGTCCGAGAGAAAATCCAGTCCGGAACCATCGGGCAAACGCATATCGAGCAGAACAAGGTCCGGAGAAATTGACTGGTATTTCTCACTAGCAATCGCCAGATTACCGGCAATTTCGCTCTTGTAACCGGCACGGGACAGTTTCTTTTGTACGGCTCGTGCAAATACCTCCTCGTCTTCCACAATCAATACCTGTTTATCTACGACCGGTATCTTTACTGATTGAACAGAAGAATGATCGTCCTGACTCATGAATGTCTACTCCTCGATGATCCTGATGGGTGCGGTAATGATTGCAGTGGTACCCTTGCCACTGACCGATTTGAAATTCAGATTCCAGCCATGCCGCTCGCATATCTTGAAAGCGATCGGCATACCCAGGCCGGTACCGAAACGCTTGGTCGATGGGCCAGGGACCAAGTTATTTGATTTCGGTTCAAACGGTAGTCCAGGCCCCTGGTCCTGTATATGTATCTCCAGGTTCTGATCCCGTGGTACCAGGCTGATCGTGATAATTGCATCACGAGGTGAGGCATCGATTGCATTGGCAAGCAGGGCAAACAGCGCCTGCTCCATCAGGTCCGGATCTGCATTAAGACGCAAGCGTTCTTCCCAGCCATGTTTTTTAATCTCGATATTTTTTTCAGTAAGCTTGGCCATCAACAGTGACAACGCCGCATCGACCATTTCGTGTGCATATACCAAGCGATAATTAGGTTTGAGTGGATGCAAGTAGGAGACAAGTGCATTCACCCATCGACCCAGGCGATCGATGGTATCCAGAATGGCCTGTTTGCTTTCCCGCAAATCTTCTTCATCTTCGGCGTCGTCAATGACCTGCGCCGTAGCACGAATGCTGGCCAGAGGGTTACGGATGTTATGCGCCACCACTGGAACCAGCGCGCCCAGTGCAGCCTGTTTTTCACTCTCGACCAGGGCCTGATGGCTCTCTTCCAGATCTCTGGCCATGGTGTTAATGGTACGTGCCAGTTGAGAAACTTCCTCAACGCCGGTCTCAGGCAATTGCTGCTCAAGTTTTCCGCGACTGATGGTCCTTGCGCCACTGATAACCTTAGACATGGGCTTGACGAAGTCCCGGTTAAGTATGTACCGGGCATATAGCACTAGCAGAAAGGCCAGTAACAGCGGAATGGGTAGCAAGACTGGTGCGTAACTGGTCCAGCGTTCCAGCACCTGTGCCAGTTCGTCATATTCCCGGGTCAAAAGGCTGTTCATGGCCTGGTATTCATCTTCAAAACGCCCAAACATGCTCTGGGCGAAGCCCGGGTCCAGTATTTTCATGCGCACCTGGCGACTGGCCATATAGGGATCAGTAAAGATCTTGTTCATGTCCTTCTGTATCGCACGGTAAGACGCCTGAAGTTCCTCGATAGCCAAGTTTTCCTCATCTGTTCGGGCATTCTTACGTAAGCGGGTAAAATGCTCGTCGATTCGGCGTGAATATTCGCCATAGCTTTCCAGAGCCTGCGGCTCCTCCAGCAAACGGGCACGGATGGCTTCCTGTATCTGTCGGAACAGGTCACCTCGAATCTGCTCATTGACATAAATCAATGAGTTCAGGCGTACGGATTCCACTGAATGGCGCTGCCAGAAATAGGCCGGGAGACCTCCCAGAAGGCCTGTAGCAGTTACCAGTAACAGGAACGTAATCTCATGAGTTATAAGAAGATTTCGCAGAGAATGGGGTTTTTTGAACCACATAATACGGCAGAGTATACCGGATGATGTAAGTGGTTCATATAGACCATTAACGCAGGTATTTTTTAACCAGATCTGAATTATTTTACCCGTCAGTTACGGGCTCATCCTTATGGCTATTATATAACTCTCTGTATTTATTAATTATTTAAGCTTTTCACAAAACTGGCATGGATTCTGCATTTATAACGCTGTACGAGACAATGAACCGTACACCGGTAAGACCGGTTTGTTCTTTTTTTTATAACCAAAAATTTAGGAGACTAAACATGAAGTGGGATACTCCAGAATACAGCGACATCCGCTTTGGCTTTGAAGTCACCATGTACATCAACAACAAGTAATGTACTTGTGACACTATAGTCAGCATAAAGGGGCCTTCTGGCCCCTTTTTCATGCTCGCCTGCTAGACTTATTATCTTACCTGAATAAGTCTGCATATTAGCTTCAAATCGTTTGATTTTTACCCGCTGTGATTTGTGTATAGAATAATATGCAGCGAACACTCGGGCAGGAACAATAATATGAAACGACGCCTTCCATTGCTAACCGAACACGCCATGTTTCGGGCATTTCTGCTCATGGTCTTGCTTGGCCTTGGCCAGCACAGCCTTGCCGAGAACATGATTGTGGTAAGCAAATCCCGCCAGGAATTGATTGTTTTTCAGGATCAAAAAGTTATCAAGCAATATCGAATTGCATACGGGAAGGGGGGCAAGGGAAGCAAACGTTTCTCCGGTGACAAGAAAACCCCGGATGGAATTTACAGAATTATAGATTTCAAGGATAACAGCCAGTTTCATTTATTCATGCAACTCGATTATCCAAATATGAATGATGCCTGGCATGGTTACCACAATCAGCTTATATCAGCCATGGAATTCAAATCCATTGCACTTGCCAACAAAACTGGTGAAATTCCGCCACAGGATACTCCTCTTGGCGGATATATTGGAATCCATGGCCTCGGTGATATGAATAATGAAAAACTGAAAATACATAATCGCCACAACTGGACCAATGGCTGTATTGCCCTGACAAACGAAGAGATTATAGACCTTGCCAAATTCGTTTCCATTGGCACCAAGGTCGTTATTCGTGAATGAAAGCCTTGGTATATCGTCTGCTACTTTTACTAGGCTTGCTCTTGTGTATAAGCCTTTCATTCCTTCCAACCATGATTACTGCAAGTGGAATCCCGGATGCCTATGAAAGATCATCGGGTAAAAATCTTAGAGAGCTCATAGAAGATGTTGAATTTGCTATCATGGAACAGAATCTTAGAATTGTCGAAAGGTTGCATGTTGGTGAAGCTATCAGGGAAAGGGGAAATAAAGATTTCCCGGACTATGAAATCATATTATATTGCAGTCTGACTTTTGCAGAGAAAATACTGAAACTTGATCCTCAAATGATCAATTCCTGTCCGGGGAGAATTACTATCCGGGGTAAAGAGGGCTCATATATACTATCTGCCCAGTTATGGCAGGAATTGCCGGGTAATGAAAAACTGAATGTCCTGATTCGTGATATGAATGAAATATTGGTTTATATCATTGATCATGCAATCTTGAAATGGGAATAATACAAAATGAAATTATCACAATTATTCAAATCCCGCGATATTATTGAGAAACCCGAAAAAGGCTCTCATCATCTTATTTTAGCATGGCTTATATTTACGGGAATATTCATTTTCTCCATTATTGTTGCCTGGAATGAGAATCTGCTCATCCGTCTCTATTTGAGTGATAAAAGTTATATCTCCTATGCCATTACTATCCTCTATATTCTTGTTGCCTTCCACTGTGCCAGCCGTGTTTTCTATATATCATCCCAAATAAATGATTCAAAAAAAGTGGAAGAGCTGGTCCGTAACAATGAAAACATCTCTCTGCAGATGACTGATGACAAGGTACATGTCAATGGCGACATTACCTTGCCAGACTGTATTGTTACCAATTTTATTCACGACCTCCTGAATAAGGGGACCCACTACCCCAATGCAGCTGACTTGCTGTCTGATAGTAATGCGGAATTGATTGAGGTCTATGAAGCCCGACTCAAATCCCCACATGAAATTGGCTGGTTTTCTGCTGATATTATGATAAAACTCGGTCTATTGGGGACTATTATCGGTTTTATTTTCATGCTGGGATCTGTTGCCAATATCACTGACTTTGACATAACCTCAATGCAAAAAATTCTTAAACATATGAGCACCGGCATGGGCACCGCACTCTATACTACAATGGCTGGACTGGTCTGCAGCATGCTTGCAACTGTTCAATATCATATGCTGGATACCAGCATTGATGATCTCATACAAACAACCAAGCATCTGGCACAGGTATATATTCTTCCGAAAATTAACTGATGATTTCTTTAAAAGAACGCCACCGCTCTGACCCCTTTACAGACTTGCTCTTTAACGCTTTGCTAGGTTTTACCTTCCTGTTTCTGGTGGCAATCTTGTTTATGAATCCGGAAGCAAAATCCGGGATCATTGATCCCAAGGCCGAATACATAATAACTGTTACATGGGAAGATAACAGCCCGGACGATATTGATACATGGATTGAGGATCCGGATGGTAATGTTATCTGGTTCAGGAACCCGCAGGCGGGTTTACTTCATCTTGATCGGGATGACAGGGGCATGGTTAATGATTTCATCACTGTTAATGGAGAAGAAATCGTAAATCCATTGAATCAGGAGGTAGTCACAATACGTGGGGTTGTAAAGGGAGAATATGTTGTCAATATTCATTATTACGCAACCGAGACCTCCAAACCAGTTGATGTAACAGTCCGGTTGGACAAGGTCAATCCAAAATTAGAAGTGATTTATTATGACACCGTTACTATTGAACAAAAGGGCGATGAAAGAACAGTGTTAAGATTCAAGATTGGTCGCGAAGGCAAAATAAGCGATATAAATTTTCTGCCTAAGAGTATCGTCACAATCGGATAATTATTAAAATAAAAATCTGGAGATATAGATAATGTTCACATTGGGTATTTCAGGGTTAATTGCTGCATATATTCTTATTGCGGCTATTTTATTAAGTATTAATCTCTATTCAAACTGGTCATGGAAGGTCAAGGCATCAACGATCATAATTACTTCCTTTTTCTATGTGATTACATATATTTCATATCCAAAACTGCTAGGTTGGCCGACTGCTGACAACCCGCCACAAAGATTTCGTTTGATTGCAGCCCAGGTTGAACAGCCTGACAAAATTACTGGAGATGAAGGTGCAATTTACTTATGGTTAACACAAATTGATACTCTCTCCTCCTCCAATCCACCAAGGGCATATAAATTTGAATATTCCAATGAATTACATGAGAAGATAATTAATGTAAATTCTAAATTGAACAAAGACATACCCCAGCTTGGTGAGTTTGACGATCATGATAATATTATTGACGAATTAAAAGATGCTCCACGCAGTGGACAAAAGACAGTTAAAATTGAATTTTACGATCTGCCTGACCCAATGTTCCCCGACAAATAAATAAATGCAAGATACTAAATTCCTGATCAACCATTAGGGCATTTGTTCAGGCAAGGTATTGAGCCACTTGTTCAATAAATCCTTCATTGCTGTCTCAGTCAAACCTGTTTTTTTATTCCCGAGCCAGAAGTCAGCTTTTTGATTAATAATACTGATTATTTTACCGACTTTTACTCGCCCTTTGCTGTTTCTGCATTTATCAGGGTATGCTGCGAGAATCGCCAGGGCCATACCCAGCACCTGCTCCCTGGACCAGACAAATTGATCAGCTGCATTATTATCATTGCTATTGGTTGTTAGTTCACTTGCAGTTAGATTTTTTTTATTAACAGTAGAGGAAATAAATTCCATTAGTGTTGAAAGCTCATCTGGAACTTCGATTCGACCGATTGTAGCCCAACGATAAGCTTCCACTGGACTGATTTCCCATGCTTCTTCTTTACCTTGCCTGTTTCTCACTTCCAGTACACCCTGTTTTACACACTTATTTGCATGACTCCACAAGTCATCCAGCCTGGCAACGAGCTCCTCATTTTCTGAAGGTATTGAGTCCGGTTTAATACCCAGCAACAAAGGCAATGCCTGTTCTTTTAGTTTCCATGAATCTCTCACAGCCCATGATTCATAAAGCATTTGGAGGTCATATGTATCATCACCATAAATTTCCCTAAGCCTTGACTCTGCTGCTGCCGCGTTTTTCTGGGACTGCCCAATCTGGATTTGCCCTGTTTCAGACGACTGGTATCCAGATGCAAAGAACCTTTTGAATTTTCTAAATATTCTCATTCCTTGTCTCTCGAAAGTATGGTTGTCCATAGGTGATATCCCAACCTGGCTCATTCCCGGATGCAGAGCAGGATGCCTCAACCCAGTAACCTACGACCACTGCCAGCTGGCCATCCAGATAAATCAGTGGAATCGTTGTCCTGATCCACGGTGGAACTTCAACTTCCTGCAATAATTTCTTGAGGTCATGAGTTTCATTACGGCCAACAGGTTTTATTTTCTCGCCTCCCTGACGAAATCGGACTTCTACCCCGTTTTTGCCAATCAGGTTTTGACGCAGCCCTCTACCCTTGACACTCTCTGCCTTAAGTAAGCGATGATTGATTTCCAAAGGAGCTTTCAGGTCCCATCGATAATCAACTGTAAAATCCGTTTCGTTGGCCGATTTCATAATATAAAGCCTATTCTTATAACGCCTGATTTCCGTATCTATCCATTTAAGATGCGGCTGTCTATCATTACTTGCATAAATTACTTCATTTAGGATATTTTCCAGTATGATCTCGCTAGGTATATCAAAGTTGCTATTTTTAATCCAGAACCTCAGCATGTTTTTAATTCGTGGCTTGTTATAGATGGTCAATTTTCGGCAATCGAGACTATTATCTTTTGAGTCAATAATTCCTGAGAGATCATCAGAAGCAATATTTTCAAGCAAGCTCACCAGTTCAGACTGATGCCTAGCAACTCTGGCCAGAGTTTTATTTGCAGATGGCCAGCGATTTAAAATTACAGGTAATATATTATGGCGTATATAATTCCTGTCCTGTGTTGTTTGATCATTACTCTCATCATCCACCCATATAAGATTCTTGTCTTTGGCATATTGTTCAATATCCATTCTGCTGAAGCCAAGCATAGGCCTGATTATCCAGCTATTATTTAATCGCCTTGAACGTGGGATGCCTGAGAGTCCTGCCGGTCCTGAACCACGTAAAAGATTAAATATCATGGTTTCAATCAGATCATCCTGATGATGTGCTGTCACCAGGACATCTCCGGGTAAAAGATACTTCTTGAAGACCTGATAGCGCAGCTTCCTGGCCCTTGCTTCAAGACCTTCACCATTATTACTTTCAATTGAAATTTTTTCTGAAATCAATGTCACGCCAAATTCAAGACATATATCTGTACAATGTTTCTGCCATTTATCAGCATTGTGACTGATACCATGATTGACATGTATGGCTGTTAAATTGATCTTTTCTGTCTGTTTTATCAACGATAATAAATGCAGGAGCACAGTGGAATCCAGTCCTCCACTGTAGGCAATATAATAATTACTTTTCCCTGGCAGACAGGTTAATTCTGACAGGATGGCTTCAGGACTGAGCGATAATTTGACCAAATCTCTATATTACAATCGAAATTTCTAGAACTGAACAGCTTTTCAGGTATCAAAAAATCCAAAGTTACGTATTTTGTATTGCCGATCAGAAACTAATTCCAGCGAATCTTTTGCCTGTAATTTTTCAAGTTCGGTTTGCAAGGCCTGTTTGAGCAGAGTCGCGGCTTCCTCATAATCACGGTGAGCACCCCCGAGTGGTTCATCTACGATGGCATCAACCAGGCCAAGGTCATATAAACGTTGGGCAGTGATTCCCATAGCTTCGGCTGCATCAGCAGCCTTGTCTGCACTCTTCCAGAGAATGGAGGCGCATCCTTCTGGCGAGATTACGGAATACGTGCTGTACTGAAGCATAAGGAGTGTATCCGACACCCCGATTGCGAGTGCTCCTCCCGAACCACCTTCACCGATAATGGTAGAAATAATGGGTACGCCCAGTTCCGACATCGCCATCAGGTTTCTGGATATAGCCTCATTTTGTCCTCTTTCCTCTGCTCCGATACCAGGATATGCACCCGGGGTATCGATAAATGTGAACAGTGGTAAATTAAATTTCTCTGCAAGTTTCATGATGCGCAGGGCTTTACGATAACCTTCAGGCCTGGGCATTCCATAGTTTCTGAATATTCTTTCCTTTGTATCACGTCCCTTTTGATGGCCAATAACGGCAACCGGTTGGTTATCAAAGTAGGCAATTCCGGAAACAATTGCATGGTCGTCTGAAAAATTCCTGTCACCATGCAATTCATCAAAATCCGTAAACAGAAACTGAATATAATCCAGCGTATAAGGCCTTGCTGGGTGTCGTGAGACCTGTGATATCTGCCACGCAGATAATGATGAATAAATCGATGTAATCAGCTCATTACTGCGTTTCTGCAGTCTAGTGATTTCATCATTAATATTAATTTCCTTATCATTACCGACATAGCGAAGTTCCTGTATCTTGGCATCCAATTCTGCAATTGGCTGCTCAAAATCAAGGAAATTCATATTTGCGTCTTTTGCTTCAGTCATAATTCAGTCTTAAAAATAATTATAAAATTTAGTCAAAATATTTGAGCGTGAATTATATATTATATTCAACATTAACATTATCTTCACCCAGGCACTTTCTAAGCTCGGCCAACAGATTTTCTGAGAGATTCACCAGCCAGGAATCACCGAGCGAGACCTTGCAAGCAGAATCCGGCGTGAGATAATGCAGATCCACATGGCTGTTGCCAGGACGATAGACTGTCAATATATTCTTGATTTCATCAATTTTCGACTCGGTCAACTTCTCATTAAAAATCCTTAATGACAACTTGGCCCTGCTGTTTCTTATTTCATCAAGATCATATATCTCCCGCGCTATGATGGAATAGCCTGATTCAAAGAAGTCATCCTGTTCTACATCACCCCGGATAATAACGAGTTGATCTTTCAGTAACAGATGCCTGTATTTCATGAATTTGTCGGAATAAACCGTAATATTGGCACGGCCAGTTCTGTCATCAAGCACAATTTCAGCCATCCTTCCCCTGCTACCCGATCGTGTTCTGATGCGGTGAATATAACCAGCAACGAGGACATTGTCTGGTGGTTGTATATCCTTGAGTTTTTTATTGATAAATTGCCTTAATTCTGCCTCGTACTTGATGATTGGATGGCCTTCCAGATAGAAGCCAAGAGTTTCTTTTTCACCTGCCAAACGTTCATCATCATCCCAGTCGGGTATCATATTGAATTCAGCCGGGTTACTGGCAGTACTTGCATTGTTGGCACTGGTATCCAGCCCGAACAGGTCATCCTGGCCACTCGCCTGGTTTTTAGAATATTGATCTGCTAACTGAATTGCGCCCTGAAGACTAGCAATCAGGCTGCTTCTGTTCGGGCCGAGTGTGTCCATGGCACCGGATTTGATCAGGGCCTCCACCACGCGTTTATTCGCCTTTTTAAGATCTATACGTCTGCAAAACTCAAATAAATCAGTATACTTTCCGTTATTTATTCTTTCTTCTATGATATTGCTTATGGCAGCAGCCCCTACCCCTTTTATGGCGCCCAGGCCAAAAGATATGGCATTACTTGATAAAACTGTAAAACGATACTCACTTTGATTAACATGTGGTGTTTCAAGTTTTATCTGCATGCTCTCTAACTCATCCAGTAACATAACCACTTTGTCTGTATTATCCATATCAGCAGACAATACGGCTGCCATGAAGGCAGCCGGGTAATGTGATTTTAACCATGCTGTTTGATAGGCAATCAGCGCATAAGCTGCAGAATGTGATTTATTGAACCCATAGCCTGCAAATTTTTCCATTAAGTCAAAAATATATGTGGCGATTGCCTGGTCAACTCCCAGTTTGGTGGCACCCGAAGTAAACACTTCTCTTTGCTTTGCCATTTCCTCGGGCTTCTTCTTACCCATAGCACGTCTCAACAAATCAGCAGCCCCCAGTGTATAGCCTGCCAAAACCTGGGCAATCTGCATTACCTGTTCCTGGTAAAGGATCACACCATAAGTTGGTCTCAAAATTGATGTGATAGCCGGATGAGCATATTCAACTCTGGCTCTGCCATGCTTTCTTTCAATGAAATCATCAACCATGCCTGATTGCAGGGGTCCGGGACGGAACAGAGCAACCAAGGCAATCAGATCATCAAAACTGTCTGGTTGTAGCCGTTTTATCAGTTTTTTCATGCCATCTGATTCCAGTTGAAATATGGCGGTTGTATCATTTCTACGGATGAGATCAAATGTTTCCCTGTCATCCATAGAAATAGACTTGATATCGATAATTTCCTTATTATTTTCAATCTGAAATTCATTAATATCCTTTATGGCATTGTGAATAATGGTTAGTGTCCTCAACCCCAGAAAATCAAACTTCACGAGGCCGATGCCCTCAACATCACCCATATCAAACTGTGTTACTGTTGAGCTACCCACCTGTTCACAATACAACGGCATATAATCTGTTAACGGGCGTGGCGCGATGACAATACCTCCGGCATGTCTGCCTGCATTACGAATAGTCCCCTCCAGTTTCAACGCCAGATCTATTATGCCGGTAACTTCTTCTTCCCGTTCATATTTTTCTCTTAAATCATCTTCCTGTACCAATGCTTTTTCCAATGTCATACCAATTTCAAACGGAATGAGCTTGGCAATCTGATCGACCAGACCATAAGGATATCCCAAGACCCTGCCTGCATCACGAACTACCGCCTTGGCTGCCATGGTGCCATAAGTAATGATCTGGGAAACATGGTCTCCTCCATAATGCTCAGCAACATATTCAATCACTTCATCACGACGATCCATACAAAAATCAATATCAAAATCAGGCAAGGATATACGTTCTGGATTAAGGAAACGTTCAAACAGCAAATCAAATTCAATCGGATTGAGTTCTGTAATACCTAGTGCAAAAGCTACCAAGGAACCAGCGCCGGAACCGCGCCCTGGACCTACAGGTATTTCATTATTTTTTGCCCACTGAATAAAGTCAGCAACAATCAGAAAATAGCCCGGGAACCCCATCTTGATAATGACATCAAGCTCTTCTTCCAGGCGCGTTATATAAATATCTTTTTGTTCAGCAGGTATAAGCCCAGCAGTTAATCGGGCTTGAAGACCCTCATGAGTACTATGCCTTAACCAACTGTCCTGTTCATATCCATCAGGCACGGGGAAATGTGGGAGGTAATTTTTTCCAAGAGTGAATTCAAGATTGCATTTTTCGGCTATAACCAGTGTGTTTTCCACTGCCTCAGGGATATCATTAAATAATTCCCGCATTTCATCACCGGAACGTAAATACTGCTCAGGTCTATATAACCTTGGTCGCCGGCTGTCATTTAATGTGTACCCCTGTTGGATACATACCCTTGCTTCGTGAGCTTCATAATCAACCTGATGCAAAAAACGTACATCATTCGTGGCCACTACCGGTAAATTGTATTTCTGTGCAAGGTCAATAGCTGCATGGATGTACTCCTCTTCGCCAGAGTGACCATTTCGATGCAGTTCTATATAAAAATCATCGCCAAATAGACTAATCCAGGTTTGAAGTTGATCGCTGGCTTTATCTTCGAGTGATTTGGAAAGAGACTGACCAATTTCACCATACTTGCCACCCGAAAGTGCTATCAGACCCTTATGGTGTTCATCTAACCAGCCTTTCTCAACATGAGGTATCCCCTGCCTTTGCCCTTCAGTATAGGCACGGGTTATCAATTTTGTGAGGTTCCTGTAACCGTTAATATCCTTGCAAAGAAGCGTGATGCGAGAAGTCTCAGAAATTGATACCGGGTCAGCGATATTTATTTCTGCCCCGATAATAGGTTTTACACCGTAATTTTCTGATTCCTTGTAAAATTTAACGGCAGAGAAAAGATTATTAGACTCGGTAATCGCAATAGCAGGCATGCCCAGTGCTGATACTGATTCAGCTATCTGGCTGACGTGCAATAATCCATCAACTATCGAATAGTCAGTATGAACATTAAGATGAACAAACGTTGACAGCTTCGCCATATATCTACAAAAAATATTTCAGATCCGACTTTTTACCGGGCCAAATGAACGCCTGTGAATAGCGCAAATACCAAGCTTGTCGAGAGATGCCAGATGCTCCCTGGTGGGATAACCTTTGTGTCTAGCAAAACCATAACCAGGATAGAGACTTTCGAATTCCGCCATTTCACGATCCCGCGTAACCTTGGCAATGATAGATGCAGCTGAAATAGCCGGGACTATATTGTCCCCTTTAATTATAGCGTCGATCGGATATTCTGTTTCCGGACATATATTCCCATCTACCAAAACCTGGTCCGGAGCCATCTCGAGTGATTGAATGGCCCGCTGCATTGCCAAAAGGCTGGCTTGAAGAATATTAATTTGATCAATCTCTTCCACCTCAGCCCGGGCAATTGCCCAGGCAAGCGCTTTTGATAAAATTAAATCATAAAGTAAGTTTCTTTTCTGAGCTGAAATTTTCTTGGAATCACAGATCCCGGGAATCGGGTTATTCGGGTCAAGGATTACGGCGGCCGCTATGACCGGTCCCGCAAGTGGACCACGACCGACTTCATCAACCCCGGCAATGACCAGATCCGGATTATTAAAAAATATATCGTCCCCGGTACTATGCATTCATCACACCCAGTATTTCTTCTGTGAGCACTTGACTTGATTCTACCCTGATATTTGAATGTAATTTTTCAAAGATTTTAACCTGGGATTCAACTCTTACCTGATCATTCAACCAATTCATTATTTCAGGACCAATTTTTTCAGCTATACAATCATGCTGGAGTAATTCGGGTACAAATGGTTTTCCAGCAATTACATTTGGTAATGAGACATAAGGCAATCTGATCATACGCTTGGCTATTTGATAGGTCAGCCAGTTTACCCGATAGGCCACTACCATTGGCCGCTTTAATAGCATCGCTTCCAGCGCGGCAGTACCCGAGGCAAGCAACACAACATCTGAGGCTTCCATGACGTCAAGTGATTGTTCCCGAAAATATTTGACGCTCAGAGCCGGATTCCTTTGCTTAACCTGCTTTCTAACATATTGATCGGCCCAATCACTGGCCAGGTTTGTAATAAATTCCAGAGCATTGTCTTTTCGGTGACACCAGGAAAGTGAATCCAGAAAAGAAGGAAGCATTCGTTTAATTTCACTTTGCCTACTGCCAGGTAAAAAGGCGATGATTCTTTTGTCAACCGGTAACATGAGGCGCTTCCTGGCCGCCAGCTTGTCTGTTTTTATAGGTATCTTGCTAGCCAGAGGATGTCCAACAAACGCAGCAGGGATATTGTATTTCTCGTAATAAGGCGGCTCGAAGGGATAAAGCGTTAACATTTTATCAATGCAATTGGCGATAAACTTGAGTCGATATTCCCGCCAGGCCCAGATGGACGGGCTGACATAATGTATTGTCTTAATACCTGCTTTTTTTAACTGCTTTTCTAGGCGGAAGTTAAAATCCGGCGCATCAACTCCAATGAAAACGTCCGGTGGATTCTCCAGGAAATAGTCCCTGGTTTGTCTACGAATCTTCAGGAGTTCAATAATCCGGGGAAACACCTCGGAAATACCCATGACTGACAATTTTTCCATAGGATAAAGGATATGGCACCCGGCCCTGGCAAGCCCTGACCCGCCGATTCCGACAACTTCCAGATCCGGAACCTGGCGTCTGAGAGAGATAACCAGATCAGTTGCCAGTTGATCGCCCGACACCTCACCCGCAACTATTCCGATACGTGGCATGAGTGAAAACCTACATCAAAACTTCAGGGGAAATAATTCATGCCTATCGCACAATTCCCCGGCTGGAATTAGAAATAAAATCTGAAAATTTCCTGAGTTCGTCCGAAGATTCTGCCAAAGGTTTAAGTTTCTCTAGTGCATCATGAGTAGTCAGACCTTCCCGGTAGACAATTTTATAGGCTTTCTTTAACAGATTGATAGTGTCGCTACTGTATCCGTGTCTCTTTAATCCTTCCCTGTTCAGACCATTTGGACTGGCCGTATTACCGGATATCATCAAAAAAGGTGGCACATCCTTGACGACTACTGAAGAAATAGCGGTAAAACTGTGAGAACCGATATGACAAAATTGATGAATGCCTGTAAAACCCCCGAATATTACGTTGTCATCAACAATCACATGTCCGGCCAGCGTCGTATTATTGGCAAATGTATTTCTATTACCAATCAAGCAATCATGGGCAATATGTACATAGGCCATGATCCAGTTATCATTACCGAGGATGGTTTTTCCTCCGCCATGATCAGTGCCTCTATTGATAGTGCAATATTCTCTGATTATATTGTTATCACCTATTACAAGAACGGAATTTTTATCATTTTTAAATTTTTTGTCCTGTGGATCTTCGCCAATAGAGGAAAACTGGAAAATTCGATTTTTTTTACCAATATGTGCTGGACCCTTGATAACAACATGAGAGCCGATTTTGGTATTATCATCAATGGTTACTTCAGGACCAATGACAGCATATGGCCCGATGGATATGCTGTCACTGATTCGGGCTGATGCGTCTATGATTGCAGTCGGATGGATCAAGAATCTGGTTCCATCACGGTAGTTAACAGATCAGACATTGCCACGATCTGGGAATTAACTGTTGCCTTCGCATTAAATTTCCATATATTCCTGCGCTCTTTTTCAAAATTGACTTCCAGCACCAGCTGATCACCTGGACCGACAGTTTTTCTGAAACGGGTATTATCTATACCGACAAGGTAATAAAGTGTGCTCTCTTTTACTGCTGGCCTCGACACACAGCCAAGCAAGGCTGCTGCCTGTGCCATCGCCTCAATGATCAGAACACCTGGCATGATTGGCTTAATTGGAAAATGCCCCTGGAAAAATGGTTCATTAATAGTGACATTTTTAATGGCCGTGAGGGATTTTTCTGGTTCATACGATGTAACGGCATCAATTAAGAGGAAAGGGTACCGATGAGGTAAGTGTTTCCTGATTTCCTCTATTGTCATCTTGTTCATGATTTCAATCGTCACTATCGGAGTTATCTTCCAGCCTTCTGAGGCGGGTACTGAAATTATATAATTGTTTGAAACTGACCACGTTTTTCCTCCAGGATTTTACATCCATCACAGGCAATCCTGAAGCATAAATTCCAGCTTCTTTGATAGAATTATTAACTCCAGACATGGCCATCAGTATGACATCATTACATATATCGATATGACCACTTATCCCGCTGGCGCCTCCGATCATACAACGCTCACCTATACGGGTGCTGCCGGCAATCGCAACACAGCCAGCTATTGCTGTATCCTTCCCTATAATGACGTTATGCCCTATTTGAACCTGGTTATCAATCTTTACACCATCAGCAATAGTCGTATTTTCAATAGCTCCTCTGTCAATAGTGGTATTTGATCCTACTTCGACATTGTTTCCAATTTCTACACTGCCCAACTGGGGTATTTTGAGCCATTGACCATGATCGTTGGCAATACCAAAACCATCGGCACCAATTATCACTCCTGAATGTAGAGTTACAGCGTCTCCCAATATAACACCTTGGTAAATCACAGCGTTAGGATAGATCCTGCAATTTTTACCAATTCTTACATTATCTCCAATAACCACACCGGGAAAGATGATCGAATTTTCAGCAATTATCGTATCTTTACCAATAAATACATTTGCGCCAATTTCACATCCTGGATCTACATTGGCAGATTTATCAACCTGGGCTGTAGGATGTATACCGGGTATGGCTTTGATTGCCGGATAAAGTATATTTGCCAGTCTGGCATAACTCAGGTAGGGATCATCAACAACAAGCGCATCAACAGGGCAGTACTGCCTGTCTTCTTCCGTCAAAATAACAGCCGAAGCAGAAGTGGTTTTCAGTTGAGAGAGATAACGCCTGTTGGAAAAGAAACTGATTTCACCCTGCCCGGCCTTGTCCAGGGTTCCAATTGAGTGAATTTGACGCTGGGGCTTACCATGCAACCTTGCGCTGATTTTTTCAGCAATGTCCCCAAGTTTCAGCGTCATAGAATATTGACATATTCAGTGTGTTGTTGTTTCCCTATAGTGCTTACTGGCTCTTCTTGAGATATTCAATGACCAGATCACTGATATCCACTTTTGGACTGGCATAGATGACACCATCACTCAATACCACATCATAATTATTTTCCTTGGCAACCTTTTGTATAGCATTAAGAATATCTTTCTGTATCTTTGCGAATTCCTCATTGCGTCTGAAATTGAAATCCTCCCTGAATTCATCCTGTTCACGTGTGACTTCACGTTTCTGGTTAATGATATCGCGCTCGAGCTTGGACCTCTCACTTTCGCTCATGATCGCCCCATCTTTGGCAAACTTATCTTCCAGAGCTTTCAATTGTTTTTGCTTTGCCACCAATTCCTTGTCACGGGGTGCAAACTCTTTTTCGATAGCCTGTCTGGCAGTTTCTGCCTGCGGAGATTGTTCAAGCACCTTTAAGGCATTAACCGCGCCCAGCTTATAATCCTCTGCTGATACAGACTGGAAACTTAATCCGAGACAAATCAGAGAGATTATTCCCACAGAGTTTTTAATTTTGTTCATTTAGACTCCATACCTGTCTAGAATGTTGAACCAAAAGTGAACTGGAACGGCTGGGTCCGGTCACCCGGTTGATCATTAATTGGAAAACCGTAGCTGACGCTTATGATACCAAAAGGTGATACCCAAATACCACTCAAACCGGTTGTGTAGCGTAATTCCCCCAGGTCGATATCTTCGTTACTGGCATAGACATTACCGGCATCGAAGAATCCGGAAATCCTTAGTGATTTGTTATCCTTGAGAAATGGCACGGGCAATACCAACTCCGCATTGCCTACGAGCTTAACATTACCACCCAGAGGTCGGTCAAATTCGTCCTGGGGTCCAAGAGTATTGTCCTCATAACCTCGAACCGACCGGGTACCGCCGGCATAGAAATTCTCGAAGAAAGGCAGTTCCGTTGTGTCAGCATAACCATCGCCATAACCGAAATTACCACGCAATGAGAAAATATAATCTTCAAAAAAACCGAAATATACCGCTGTCCGGTATTCTACCGTGTAAAATTCCAGAGAACTGGAGAGCAGCGGTAATGACACACCTGCCGTAATAGAATGCAGAACACCATTATCAGGGAAGAACGCATCGTTCCTGGTGTCATAAGTGAACGAGCCAGTGAGCTTGAAAATATCATACCTATCGCCATTAGCTGCAACAAAATCACGTACCACTTGCGCCGAGTTTTCGTCCGTGTCAATTTTGGTATTTTCATAATTGAATGCGGTAAAAAACGAATTGAATTCCGTCAATGGAATACCAAAATTGATACCGCCGCCAAAAGAATCAGAGTTATATGAAGTCAAGTTGGCATCGATCGCCTGCGTCTCACGATAAAAACCAGAAAACCCTCGACTAATGCCATTGATCGTCCAGTAGGGATTTCTATATTGAAGACTTACTATACGGTTAAAATCACTGGTGTTCACTGTAACCCCCATCCTTTTACCACTACCCAGAAAGTTATTCTGGATGACACTGCCTGAGAAGATAATGCCGCCAGTTTGGGAATAACCTATACCAACACTAAACTGGCCAGAGGGGGTCTCGGTGACTGTATAATCGACATCAATCTGATCAGCCGTTCCGGGTACTGCCGGCGTTTCCACATTGACCTCACTGAAATATCCCAGGCGTTGTAACCGGATCTTCCCTCGCTCAATCTTGCCTGTCGATGCCCATCCACCCTCGGCCTGGCGCATCTCACGCCTCAAGACTTCATCACGTGTCTTGGTGTTACCAGCGAAGTTGATTCGCCTGACATAGACTCGTTTGCCTGGATCGATAAAGAAGGTAATCGATACGGTCTTGTCTTCCTTATTGATATCGGGTATCGCGTTGACATTTGCGAAGGCATATCCTTCACCGCCCAACTTTTTTGTAATGGCTTCTGATGTTTCAGACAAATTCGATCTCGAGAATAATTCACCTCGCTGGACCGAAATTGCATCAAACAACCTTTCAGGAGGAATAATAAATTCTCCCGCCAGCTTTACATCCGCCACCGTGTACTGCACATCTTCGGTAATATTAATAGTGATATAAATATTCTTGTTATCCGGAGTGATTGATACCTGGGTGGAATCAATCGACATATTGATATATCCCCTATCCAGATAAAAAGAGCGTAATGATTCCAGGTCTGCAGAGAGCTTTTCCCTGGAATATTGATCATTTTTCGTAAAGAAAGAAAACATGGTTGTCGTAGATAACTGGAATTCATCCAGCAATTCATCGTCATCAAAAGACTTATTACCAACAATATTAATCCTCTGTATTTTGGCGGCCAGACCTTCGGATACTTCAATTCTTATATCCACGCGGTTATTTTCCAGCGGTGTTATGATGGTATTTATTTTGACGGCATATTTACCCAGGGAGAAATATTGACGCCTGAGTTCCAGCTCAAGTTTGTCAAGCTGTGACTGATTGAGTATACGTCCTTCCGCCACACCGATCTGACGCAAGGCGTCGATTAGATCTTCTGACTGAACGTCCTCGTTTCCTGTTATCGTGATCGATGAAATTGTGGGCCGTTCTTCAATGATAAATACCAGGACATTGCCTTCTCTTTCAAGTCTCACGTCATTAAAGAAGCCAGTCTTGAATAATGCACGTACTGCTTCGGCTGAACGCGCATCATCAAAGGTATCACCGACTTTCATAGGAAGATAATTAAAAACAGTACCAGGTGTGAGCCTCTGCAAGCCTTCAACCCGAATGTCTTCAATTACAAATTCCTCCGCGGCGTCAACTGGAATACTTATCAATAGTATGACTAAGGAACAGAGACAATATCCGAGAATTCTTGACATGCTTATAATTGTTCTTGTATGGCAAAGTTATCCTGTAATACGGACTATATCGTTATAAAAAACCAGTATCATCAATGCAAGCAGGATAAAAAGCCCGATTTGCTGGCCCAGTAATTGAACCGATTCAGATACCGGCTTGCGTGTCAGAAATTCAATCAGGTAGTAAAGCAAATGTCCGCCATCCAGCAGTGGTATGGGCAATAAATTCAAAACTCCCAGACTGATACTGACGATGCCAAGAAACCAGAGGAATGTGGCCAGACCGCTTTTAGCAGAGTCCCCTGCATACTGGGCGATACTGATTGGGCCACTCAGGTTCTTATATGATGCTTCCCCTGTCAGCATTTTACCCAACAACTGCAGGGTTAACCATGACATATCCAGTGTTCTCTGAATGGCTTTGGTGAATGCTGCGATAGGAGCATAGGCTTCTTTGGCAAACAGTAGATCCGGCGGCTCATTGGCTGCGCCAATAAAACCTATGACGTTGCCACTTTCTGTTGTTTTACTCTCCGGACGAAGTTGTAGATTTTTAATATTGCCGTTACGCTGGATTTTGATGTTTAGAATCTGTTCCGGGTTTTCTCTTATAAATTCAACCCACTCTCGCCAACCGTCAATCGGTTCTCCATTGACCTGACGGATTTGATCACCCGGTTTCAATCCGGCCCTGTCAGCCGGAAGACCAGCATGCACCTCACCAATTACGGCTGGAACTATAAACTGTTTCGGAGTAATTCCGAGTCGTTCGAGCAATCCGCTCTCTGCAAGATCATCGATGGATATTTCCTGGAGATCGAGATAAACATCCCGCTCACCCCGTGTGTCCTGTGATAACGTCAACCTGACCTTATTTCCTGCAACCACATGACCAATAAGATTATCCACGACCATCGTCCAGGTGGCTGTTTGTTTTGTATCTACGGCAATGATTTTGTCGCCAACCTGTATTCCTGCATCCTGGGCTATGGACGCCTGCTTAACTTCGCCAACAAGTGGCTGCAGGCCGGTTAGACCCACCATATACATCAACCAGTATGCCAGGATAGCAAACAGGAAATTAAATAAAGGCCCGGCTGCAACAATAGCAGTCCGTTGGGACAAGGGTTTCCTGTTGAAGGCGCGGTGCTGTTCATTCGCCTGAACAGGGCTTTCCCTCTCATCCAGCATTTTCACATAACCGCCAAGTGGCAATGCGGCAATAACCAGTTCCGTATTATCTTCACCAATATACTTTTTCCAGATTGGTTTACCGAAACCGATGGAGAACCTCAGTATCTTGACATCGAATTTTCTGGCGACCCAAAAATGCCCGAATTCGTGGAAGGTAATCAATACTCCCAGGGCAATGATAAAAGCCAGAATATGCTGCAGAATATCCATTAGGCGGCCAGTCTCCTTATATACTGTCTCGATATATCGCGTGTGTCGGCGTCATCTTTCAATATGATGTCGAGGGTGCTGGGATCATGTCCATCAATATTCTCAAGGGCATGTTCCACAACCCGGGCAATGTCTGTAAACCGGATTTCATTATTAAGGAAACTCTCAACCGCGACCTCATTGGCAGCATTAAGAATCGCCGTACTCGTGCCCCCCAGACTGACGGCATGCTTAGCCAGACGCAGACAAGGAAAACGATTATAGTCCGGTGATTCAAAATCCAGGTGTGCAACTTTAAACAGATCCAGAGGTTCAACGCCGGCATCAAATCTATCCGGCCAGGCCAGGGCATGTGCTATCGGGGTACGCATGTCCGGATTACCCAACTGTGCCAACACGGATCCATCGGCATACTGGACCAGTGAGTGAATGACACTCTGGGGATGAATTACCACCTGTATCTGATCCGCTGAAGTATTAAACAACCAGCAAGCCTCAATAACTTCCAGTCCCTTATTCATCATTGTCGCAGAATCAACAGAAATCTTGCGGCCCATGGACCAGTTCGGGTGGGCACACGCCTGGTCCGGGGTCATATGTTCCAGCTCCTCTAGGGAAATTGTCCTGAATGGTCCTCCGGATGCCGTCAACAGGATCTGGGTGACACCACTGGATGCCAGTCCTGCTGAAACATCATGAGGTAAACACTGAAAAATGGCATTATGTTCACTGTCGATTGGCAATAATTCAGCATTGTTTTCCCGAATTGCGTCAATAAATAGCTGCCCTGACATCACTAGTGCTTCCTTATTAGCCAACAATACCCGCTTGCCTGCTCTGGCAGCCGCCAGTGTCGGCAACAAGCCGGCAGCTCCGACTATCGCAGCCATCACATAGTCGACTTCTTCAAGCTGTGAAACCTTTTCCAGACCTTCTTCCCCGGCCAAAACGGTTGTATCCGGTGCGTTTTTTCGTAAATGTTTGCTGAGCATCTCAGCATGTTCTGTGTTTGCCATTACGGCATACTCAGGTTGCCACTGTTTACATTGTTTAACCAGTAATTCGACATTGGAATTGGCAGTGAGTGCGACAACCCTGAATTTATCCTGGTGCCGAGTCAGTACATCCAGTGTACTCAGGCCAATACTACCAGTTGAACCAAGGATGGTGATGCCTTTCAATATCTGTCTCCAATAAGAAAGAAACTCCCGGCATACACCGGGGCTGCTGCAATTAGACTATCTATCCTGTCCAGTATGCCACCATGTCCAGGCAGGATTGAACCGGTGTCTTTCATATGGGCATCGCGTTTCATAACGCTGATAAAAAGATCACCAATTGCAGAAAATGCAGCAGTGACGAGAAATATGACAATCAAAATAATCTGATAACTGATTTTATCGATACTGGCGTAAACAGAATAAGTAACTGCCAGCAAAATGGTGACCAACAAGCTTCCCAAAAAACCTTCCCAGCTTTTGGCTGGGCTGACACGACTCGAAAGACGGTGTTTTCCAAAATATGTGCCTATAAAATAGGCACTGCTGTCAACCGTCCATATTAGGATAAACAGCAGAAGAACCAATTCTCTACCATTATTAGCCTTATATAACATCGTAAGACTGTTCCAGGCAATGGCTAGCATGACCAGGCCGATGATGAGCTTATATTTTTTTGTAATAGAAAATGTTTTCCCGTGTTGGTATGCCAGAATTACAGCAAAAGCCAGGCTCCAGATTAATATGGCAGCAATTGTAATTAATAATGGTTGCTTAAGCGCATCAAGAATATAGTAGACACAGATCAAGGCGGAAAGGCTTACCAAGTATGTGATTGCAGGTTTTTTCAGATGCAATTGACTTAATCCAAGCCATTCCCAGGCAGCAATTGCAACAAATGTCAGCATTAATAATGTAAATAGTTGGCTTGAGCCTGTAATAATTGTGCCGACAACAATCAGCCCAAGCAGTAAAGCAGTAATAATCCGTTTTTCAATTCCGGCCGGCATGATTCACCTGTTCACTGATACTCCCGAAGCGTCTCTCTCTGCCTGCATACCAGCGTAACGCTTTTTCAAATTCTGTTTCGTCAAAATCTGGCCACAGTGAGTCACAAAAATACAATTCGGTGTAGGCAATTTGCCAAAGCAAAAAATTACTCACACGCATTTCACCACCAGTACGAATAAATAGATCCGGAGAGGGTAGCTCAGACAAGCAAATTCTGGAGCCGAGAGTTTCTTCGCTGATATCATCAATGCTTATTTTCCCGGTATAGATATCTATCACTATTTTCCTGACAGCCTCGGTTATATCCCAACGGCCGCCATAATTGATAGCCACATTAAACATCAGACCGGTATTATTTCGCGTCAATTCATGGGCAGATGAAATAGAATTTTGTAATAACTCCGGAAAGGCAGTGCAGTCGCCAATGAATCCCAGCCTGACATTATTATCATGCAAATTCCTGATCTCCCTTTCCAGAGAACTGATGAAGAGTTTTAACAGCAGATTGACTTCATTTTCTGGACGCTTCCAGTTTTCACTGCTGAATGCATAAACTGTCAGGGCCGGGATTTCTCTCCTGACACACTGTTGGACGATTTTTCTTAGAGAGTCAATGCCTGCCTTATGGCCTGCTATGCGTGGAAGTCCCCGTCGTTTTGCCCAGCGCCCGTTACCGTCCATGATAATAACAACATGCCCGGGTTGATTTTCATGAGGAATGTTTGACATTTATTATCCAACCGGGAAATGAATAACCTGTGATCAGATTTCCATCATTTCTTTTTCCTTGGCTTCAAGAAGATTGTCAATTTCCATGACATGATTATCAGTGATTTTTTGTATTCTTTCTTCGGCACGATGCTCATCATCTTCTGAAATACTCTTCTCCTTAATCAGATCTTTGAAAGATTGATTGGCATCACGCCTGATATTTCGGATAGCAACTTTGGCTTTTTCTGCCTCTGCACGCACGACCTTAATAAGTTCCTTTCGTCGTTCTTCTGTCAACGGTGGCAATGGCACACGAATGACTTCCCCTGCTGTTTGTGGATTCAGGCCCAGATCTGAGTGCATTATGGCTTTCTCGACACTTGCAATCGCACTTTTATCCCACACACTTATAACAAGTGTCCTGGCATCTTGTGCACTGATATTTCCGACCTGACTAATTGGGACTTCACTACCGTAATAATCAACGGTAACGTGGTCTAACAAATTTGCATTTGCCCGTCCCGTTCTGACCTTGCTCATTTCCACTTTCATTGCGTCTACGCTTTTGATCATACGACTATCAGCATCTTTAATAATGTCTTCTATCATGACTCTTCTCTCTATTCATTGGCAGCAACCAGTGTTCCTTCATCTTCACCACAAACCGCCCGCATCAGCGAACCAGGATGGGTCATATCCAGTACCCGCAAGGGCATATTATTTTCCCTGCAGAGCACCACAGCAGTTGCGTCCATCACATCCAGTTTCTGTTCTATTACTTCATCATAGTTCAACTTGGCGTAACGTTTTGCGGATTTATTTTTAACCGGATCATCTGTATAGACGCCATCAACCTTGGTAGCTTTGATAAGCAGATCAGCAGCAACTTCAATCGCTCTGAGACTGGCGGCAGAATCAGTGGTAAAAAACGGGTTGCCGGTCCCGGCTGCGAATATGATAACGCGCCCCTTTTCGAGATGCCGGATGGCACGACGACGGATATAGTCCTCGCAAATCTGGTTGATCTTGATAGCAGACATCACGCGGGCATGCAGGCCCAGTTGCTCAAGGGCATCCTGCATGGCCAGCGCATTCATGATAGTGGCCAGCATACCCATATGGTCTGCAGTCACCCGGTCAATGCCCGCCGCTGACAAACCTGCCCCCCTGAAAATATTACCACCGCCTATCACAATAGCCACTTCAACACTGGCCTTGCATAACTCGAGGATTTCACCGGCAATACGCCTGATAACCGCGGGGTCAATACCGTAAGCACTGTCACCCATCAATGCTTCACCGCTGAGTTTTAGAAGAACCCGCCGGTATTTAATCTTTGTTGACGGGCTGGACAATGTTTTTATTCTCCCTTGGCCTGGGCCATAACTTCTTCGGCAAAATTATCGCTGCGCTTTTCCAAACCTTCGCCAACTTCATAGCGTATAAACCAGTTGACGCTGGCTCCAGCAGATGTAAGTAGCTTTTCAACCGTTATATCGGGATCCTTTACAAAAGGCTGGCCAAGCAAGGTAATTTCTTTTTTGAATTTTGCCACACGACCGCTCACCATTTTCTCAATGATATCGTCCGGTTTACCGCTTTCGCGGGCCTGTGCCACAAAAATTTCCTTCTCTTTATCTAGGGTCTCTGCCGGTATCTGATCATCAGAAACACAAACCGGTGGGGGCTGATGCCCGGCAACATGCATTGCAATATCACGGGCAAGATCCTCACTACCACCCGTCATATCCACCACAACCCCGATACGTGTACCATGCAGATAAATGCCGAGCGAGTCTCCCTCAGCCTTATACATGACAAAACGTCTGACATTGATGTTTTCACCAATTTTCGCTACCAAATGTTGTCTTGTTTCCTCAACGGATATGCCAGAGGACAGTTTAATGTTATTTAATGCCTCGATGTCTTCCGGTTTTTCCGCCAGGATGATTTCGGCTACAGAATCACAGAACGATACAAAATTTTCATCCTTGGCTACGAAATCGGTTTCGGAATTTACTTCAAGAATGACCGTATTACCATCTGCATCCTGTTTGATGACAATATTACCCTCTGCTGCAATACGCCCTGATTTTTTTGCAGCCTTGGCAATCCCTGATTTGCGCATGGCTTCTATAGCTGCATCAATATCCCCATTGGAATCTTTCAGGGCCTGCTTGCAATCCATCATGCCCGCGCCAGTAAGCTCGCGAAGTTCTTTTACCATTCCAGCTGTTATTTGCATTTCCAGATTACCTCATTAAATCTGTCATATATGTTAGACCATTAGTTCAAGATGCTTTTTTCCTGGCAACTTTCTTCTTTTTCTTGGCAACTTTCTTCTTCGTGGTTTTTTTCTTGGTCACCTTCTTTTTGGTTACTGCAGTCTTGGTGCTTTTTTCTGGTTCGTCCTTTTCTCCAGCATCAGCTTTTTCTTCAATGTCAGGATTTTCCGTTGTCACTTCTTCTGCTGATACACCTGCTGTTTCCTTAACTACTTTGCTGGCAACTTTTTTCTTGACTTTGATCTTTGAAATAGTGGCTTTCTCTTCAGTTTCCTTAACAACAGGTTCACCGGATTCGTCAAGTTCAACAAACTCATCACCCTCACCTACGGCTATATGCGCTACCGACTGCCTACCCTCGATAATGGCATCGGCAATGCCCTTGCAATAGAGTCGTATTGAACGAATTGCGTCATCATTACCCGGGATAATATAATCAATTCCGTCCGGACTATTGTTACTGTCAACCACACCGACCACAGGGATACCCAGTTTACGTGCTTCCTTGACAGCAATGTACTCATAGCCAACGTCAATCACGAACAGTACATCCGGTAGACCGCCCATATCCTTGATCCCGGACAGGGTACGCTCAAGCTTTTCGAGTTCACGGCGCAGGATTAACTGGTCTTTCTTGCCCAGTCGTTCCATAGAGCCATCATCCTGCTGGGACTCTAGTTCCTTCAAGCGATTGATTGACTGCTTGACCGTCTTGAAATTGGTGAGCAAACCACCCAGCCAGCGGCGATTAATATAGGGCATCTCACAACGCTCGGCTTCCTCCCTGATGATATTCTGGGCAGCGCGCTTGGTTCCTACGAAGAGTATCTTCTTGCGCTTCGCAGCGAGCTTGCCAATGAAATTCACGGCATCGTTATAGAGTGGCAGGGTTTTTTCTAGATTAATTATGTGGATCTTGTTTCTCTGCCCGAACAGAAAGGGGGACATTTTCGGGTTCCAGAAACGGGACTGGTGGCCAAAGTGCACGCCGGCCTCCAGCATTTCTCTCATGCTGACATCAGACATACTTGTTTTCTCCTGGGGTTAAGCCTCCGCGCACCCCTTGCAATAACCCGGCAGCCATGGCTGATCAGGCACCCATTACTCGGTTTCAGTGCGCGTGTGTCGTTAGTTTGATAAACTGCGGGCGCTTTATACCACATAAGCCTTGGCATAACAATCGCTTAGCAGCAAATATCCGGGAAATTGAATGACCGTCACCATCAAAACTGCCGCAGAAATAGAAAAAATGCGGGTTGCAGGGCAGCTTGCCGCACAAGTACTGCAATTCATTGAACCTCATGTCACTGCGGGCATGACGACAGATGCGCTGAACCAGCTTTGTCACGACTACATTATGAATGAGCTCAAGGCCGTACCGGCGCCACTGAATTACCGCGGGTTTCCCAAATCCATCTGCACATCGGTCAACCACGTGGTTTGCCATGGTATCCCAAGTGACAAGAAACTGAAGGATGGAGATATCATCAACATTGATATCACTGTCATCAAGGATGAATATCATGGTGACACCAGCAAGATGTTCTATGTTGGTGAACCCTCCATCCTTGCCAAACGACTGGTTGAGACCACCTATGAATGCATGCACCTCGGTATCGAGATGGTCAAGCCCGGTATTCGTCTTGGTGATATTGGCCATACCATACAGCAACATGCGGAATCGCGAAATTATTCAGTGGTTCGTGAATACTGTGGTCATGGCATTGGTCGGGAATTCCACGAGGACCCGCAAGTGCTGCACTACGGGGAACCAAATTCAGGGATGGAACTGGAAGAAGGGATGACCTTTACTATCGAACCGATGATTAACGCCGGTAAACGGCATGTCAAACTGCTTAACGATGACTGGACGGTAGTGACCAAGGACCGCAGCCTGTCAGCGCAATGGGAACATACAATTCTTGTTACCAAAAGTGGTCATGAAGTTTTAACCCGGCGACCCGAAGAAACGTTCTAGGCCATGCATGCTGAAGTCAAAACCTACCCCGGACTTTTTGATGTAAAAGAATTCCGGAAATCATTGGAAGCCTCGGATAAACCATTAGTTGTTTTTAAAGAGGCATTGCAAGCAGGCCAGCAATTTCTCAACGAGTCTTTCCTGGCTGGTGAACCTATTGAGGGCCTGGTGAACGGTCGTGCCTGGCTGGTTGACCAACTCCTTATCCATGCGTGGTCACAGTTTATGACCACAGATAACCTGGCGCTGATTGCCGTGGGAGGATACGGCCGTGGGGAACTACATCCCTGCTCGGATATTGACCTGATGATTCTCAAGAAACCCCGTATCCGTTCCTCATCACTCATCCACGTCGAAAAATACCTGACATTCCTCTGGGATATGGGGCTAGAAGTCGGCCACAGTGTACGTAGCGTAAGAGAATGTATAAGAGAGGCAAAACTTGATATTACTGTTGCTACCAACCTGATTGAGTCACGCTTAATAGTCGGTAACCAGGATCTTTATAACGACATGTGTCATTTAACCGGTCCGGGAAAGATCTGGCCCACAAAAAAATTTTTCCAAGTCAAACTGAAAGAACAACAGGCCCGCCATAAAAAATACGATGGTTCAGAACATAAGCTCGAACCAAATATAAAAGAATGTCCTGGAGGTATGCGAGATATTCAGATGATTGGCTGGATAGCAAAACGGCATTTCAGAACAAAAACTCTAAGAGAATTAATCGACCATAATTTTCTCACGCGTGAAGAGTGGAGCATACTTCATACAGGACAGTTAATGCTCTGGCGCATACGTTACGGTCTGCATCTCATCACCAGACGGCGCGAAGATAGATTGTTATTTGATCATCAGCGCGCAGTAGCGGAACAGTTCGATTTTAGGGCTTCGGATAACAGCGGTGTGGAACAATTCATGAAAATGTATTACCGGACAGTTCGGGAACTCAATATGCTGAATGAAATGTTGCTGCAGCATTTTCAGGAGGTCATTATATATGCCAGACGACGTGAAAAAATCAAACCATTGAATAANNAAAAATAAAAACGTATTTAGTCGGTACCCGTTTGCCTTGCTGGAAATTTTTCTTTTGAAACAGCTGAATCCGGAAATCAAGGGTGTCAGGGCAAGCACCATACGCCTTATCCGTCAAAATGCAGATCGTATAAATAAAAAATTCAGAGACGATCTCAGGAACCGTGCTCTGTTCATGGAAATTATCAAGCAGCCCAGGCAGGTTGGTCATGAGCTGAGACGCATGCATCGATATGGACTGTTAAGCCGATATTTGCCTGCCTTTGACAAGATCGAAGGGCTTATGCAGTTTGATCTCTTTCATGTTTACACAGTAGATGAGCATATTCTATTTGTAGTCAAGAATCTGCGCTTGATGGGAATAGAAGACGGACAGGATAACGCCAACTATCATATTATCCATTCCCTGCTACCGAAACGGGAGATTCTTTATCTTGCCGGCCTGTTTCATGATATAGCCAAGGGCCGTGGCGGTGATCATTCGGAACTTGGATCGAATGAAGCCTATCGATTCTGCAAACATCATGGCATGAGCGAATATGATGCCAAACTGGTTGCCTGGCTGGTGGAAAAGCATCTTTATATGTCAAAGACGGCCCAACGCATGGACATCAGTGACCCGGAAGTTATCAACACGTTTGCTGAAACTGTTGCCGATCAAAACCACCTGAATTATCTCTACCTGCTTACTGTCGGCGACATCAAGTCAACCAATCCCGATTTATGGAATAACTGGAAAGAGGGTCTGCTGGCCGAACTATATCAAAAGACACTACTGGCATTGCGACGCGGGATTGAAAATCCAATTAACAAGCGGGCTCTTATCAGTGATACCAAGAAGGAATCTGAAGAACTTCTTGGACCAAGGATAACGGCAAAAGATGATTACAAAAAATTCTGGAAACAGTTGGGTGAAGATTATTTCCTGCGATATTCTGCAGGTGAAATTGCCTGGCATTATAATTCGTTATACAAGGACCTTGCCTCAAAAACACCAAAAGTACTGGTGCGTGAAAAATCAGCGAGAGGTGGCTCTGAGCTTTTTATATATATGAAAAATCGTGACGGAATCTTCTCTACCACTACCCAGGTATTAAATCGACTTGGACTGAATGTGGTTGATGCCCGTATCATTACCTCAAAAAATGATTATGTGTTTGATTCCTACATCATACTTGAGCAATCTGGAGAGGAGGTAAGCGGCAAGGAACGTATTAATGAAATCATTGAGAAAACCAGGACAGCCTTGACCAGCAGGGATAAGCTTCCTCCCCGAACTCACAGGCGCCGCTCGTGTAAACTTGACCACTTTAATGTGCCAACAAGAGTGAGTTTCACGCGGGATGAAAACAACAATCGTAACATTATGGAAGTTACCACGTTGGATCAACCCGGGCTGTTATCAAAAATCGGTATGGCTATGGATTTTTGTGGCATCAGATTACAGGGTGCAAAGATTGCGACCTATGGTGCCCGGGCAGAAGACATATTCTTCATCACTGACCGGGAAAACAATCTGATTAAAGATCCTTTGAAGTTTGAATGCCTGACCAATTCCATTGAAAGCCATCTTGATAAAAGCAATGCCGCCGCCTGAAACCATGATACCTCTCACAGAAGCTGAACTTATGGAACGGGCTTCCGCACTTGCCGGCAAGACCCTGGGTAAGGTCGCCCTACAGACGGGGCTGACAATGCCGGCTTCCATGAAACAGGCCAAGGGTTTGGTTGGCCAGTTGATCGAGCTGGCCCTAGCCGGAGCCTGTAGTACTCATGCCGGTCCTGACTTTCCCGCGCTGGGGATCGAGTTGAAAACTCTGCCCCTTGATAGACCGGGGCACCCCCGGGAATCCACCTATGTCTGTACCGTCGCGCCACAAAACGATTTGAAATCTTCATGGAAACAAAGCCGGGTTTGGCACAAGCTGGCCCGGGTCTTGTGGATTCCGGTCGAAGCCGCCCCGGAGATTCCGCTTGCTCAGCGACGTATTGGTTCACCGATTTTCTGGCATCCGGATGTGGCTCAGGACAAAATACTGCAGCAGGACTGGGAGGAATTGACCGGGATGATTCGCGAGGGTGAGTTGGACAAACTGACCTCCCGCTATGGGCAATATCTCCAGATTCGGCCCAAGGCCCGTGATTCAAAGGCATTGCAATCCAGCAGCGGACCGGATGACAGCCCGGGCCAGACCCTGCCCAGGGGGTATTACCTCAGAACTTGCCTGACCCGGCAAATTCTTGACAGTCACACATGAAAAAACTCGATCGCAGACTCAGCATCGCGCCGATGATGGATCATACTGATCGTCATTTCCGCTACCTCATGCGTCTGATTACCCGGCGCACTCTGCTCTATACCGAAATGATCACCACTGGCGCCCTCCTCCATGGGCCGCGGGATGATTTGCTTGCCTTTTCCACTGAAGAGCACCCGATTGCCTTGCAATTGGGTGGCAATCAACCAGACAAGCTGGCCGAATGTGCTGGCCTAGCCGAGGACCGGGGCTATGATGAGGTCAATCTGAACGTCGGCTGTCCCAGTGATCGGGTCCTGAACGGGCGCTTTGGCGCCTGCTTGATGGCAGAGCCCGAACTGGTTGCCGAGTGCGTCAGGCGAATGATTCAGGAGATCAGCATTCCTGTGACAGTAAAGACCCGGATTGGGATTGATGACAGGGACCGCTATGAACACCTGTGTAAATTTATAGAAATTGTCCGGACCGCGGGTTGCAACACGTTTATAATTCACGCCCGCAAGGCGTGGTTAAGCGGATTGAGTCCGAAGCAGAACCGGGAGATCCCTCCTCTGCAATACCGGACCGTCCACCAATTGAAACAAGACTTTCCGGATCTTGAGATTGTGATTAATGGCGGTTTCACAAAACTGGAGCAGGTCGGCTGCCAACTTACCATGGTCGATGGCGTGATGATTGGCCGAGGTGTGATCCATAACCCCTATCTGCTGGCAGAGGCTGATCGACAGATATTTGGTTTACGCTCTGCAGTACCCAGCCGGGAAGCAATCCTCGAGCATTACTTGCGATACATTGAACAACAGCTCGTCCAAGGCGCCCACTTACAGGCAATGACCCGCCATGTTCTGGGACTGTACCTGGGCCAATATGGCGCCAGGAAATTCCGGCGTATACTCACTGAAAATGCCCGCAAAACCGGTTCGGGACGGGCTGTTTTCACACAGGCCCTAGCCGCAGTCCAAACCGTTCCTCAGATCTGATCAGAAACCGCTTTGTCCTGTATTTTTGTACGGCATATGCTATTGACTGGCTTGGGCAACAATATAACAAGGACTTCGTTCATGATGCCAAACCGGTTATCCAAGTATTACAAAAACTGGGCAAACAGGTGCATATTGTCAATGGCGGTGTTCGTCAGGCGGTCATGCAGTTGGCTGACTATCTGGAAATTTCAGCGGACTGTATCAATGCCGTTGAAATTTATTTTGACCAGAATGGAAATTATTAGGGCTTTGATGAAAGCTCACCACTCGGCCGCTGCGGAGGCAAGAAAATGGTTTGCGCGGAACTAATCGGCAGCACCCGTCGTGGCGTTATTATCGGCGACGTGATTACGGACTATGCAGCAATCCATGAACGATTGGTATTTATTGGTTATGGCGGGGTGGTCCAGCGAGAAAAGCTCAGGCAACTGGCTGACCACTAAGTGACAGAACCCTTGCTCAGGCCAGTGCTTGATATACTTTGCACGAAATACGAACTGCAGAACCTGAATCTGGTCTAGTATTCAACAGATCAACCGGCCTTTGCTTGGATAGCCCCAGAATTTATGGGATGATGCTGAACCCATGCAGTTTTCATTGTCTAAATATTTCAAATATTTTCAAATCAACTGGTAAGCAAATGAAAAAATTACTTCAATTATCCCTCGGGATCCTTTCTCTTTTTTTTATTACATCTGCCTCTGCTGTAGAAATAAAAACCGAGGAACAAAAACTCAGTTATGCGCTGGGGGTATATTTCGCTCAGAGTATCAATAAACAGAATTTTGACATTGATAATGAGCCATTTCTGCAGGCAATTGAAGATATTCTCAACAATGCAGATCTACAAATGAGCCAGGCTGAAATTCAGGAGGCACTCAGCAAGTACCAGCAAAAAGTGGCAGCTGAACGCAATAACATTGCCGCAAGCAACAAGGCTGCTGGTGAGAAATTTCTTGCTGAGAACAGCAAGAAAGATGGCGTGGTCACCACCGATAGCGGACTCCAGTACAAGGTAATCAAGGAAGGCGATGGAGAAAAACCCGTAGTCGACAGTAATATCGAGGTGCATTACCACGGTACTCATATAAATGGTGACGTATTTGACAGCTCCTATGAACGTGGCGAACCCATTTCCCTGTCACTGAACCAGGTGATTAAAGGCTGGCAGGAAGCGGTACCAATGATGAAAGTGGGCTCTAAGTGGAAAATCTTTGTGCCCGCCGAATTGGCTTATGGAGAACGTGGGGCGGGTGCTTCCATTCAACCCAATGAAGCGCTGGTATTTGATATCGAACTTCTTGGGATCAATTAACAGCATCAATCCAGTGATAAATCATTTCCTGGAGGCTGCTTCGCTGTCCCGGTAAATAATTCTCCAGACACGTCCCTGAACTGAATCTGTTACATACAGCGAACCATCCGGACCTACTGCCACACCTGTCGGTCGGTATTCGGCATCCTCAGGGAAACGCACATGCCCGTCCCCGGCAAAACCGTCTGCGAAGACCTCCCAGTTGCCTGAAACTGTACCATTGGTAAACGGCACGAATACAATCTGGTAACCAACTTGTTCAAAAGGACCGCGATCATAGGAACCGTGAAATGCAATAAAAGCTCCATTTTGATAATGTCTGGGAAATTGCGTTGCAGTGTAGAATACCATGTCATTGGGACCATAATGTGCGGGGAAGGCCACGAGCGGCTCAGGATAATTTTCACAGCGACCGATTAACATTCCATTGCCACCATACTCTGGCGCAAGTACTCTCTTCTCCAGGCGTTTATCATAATAACAATAAGGCCAGCCATAACTCAGTGAATCATTGATTTCAAGCAATTCCTCAGCTGGTAATTGGGCACCCTGTTCAGCAGAATAGATGTCTGGCCACAATTCATGCAGCTGATCGCGACCATGTTGAACAGCATAAAGTTTGTCATATACAGGATGCCAATCGATGGCATAGGTGTTACGGATGCCAATTGCATAATGTTCACCATCCTGTCCCGGAACCTGATTCACCCGGTCTAATGAAAATCGCCAGATTCCTGCATGATTGTCCAGCTCCGGGCAAGGGTCCAAGCCGGGGCTTCCAGCTACCTGTTCCTCTTCCTGGCAAGCATTTGAAATTGAACCGACATTCACGTAAATGTTATTCATATTATCTATGGCAAAGGCCTTGCCTCCATGGAGATCCTGCTCTGGGAAATCACCCACCACTTTCTCCGGGCTCGGTTCAGGTAACAGGCTTTCATTTGTTAACTCATAACGAAAGATAGCGTTCTCAGAAGCAAAGTAGAGAGAACCACCATGAAGCTGGATTTCCAGACCGGGAATATCTGTAAATTTTTCAATCTGGTCTATTCGTCCATCCTCGTCACTATCACTGAGCGCCATAATTCCACCAAGACCCAGTCGCGTGTTTCTCAATGCGACATAAATATCTCCTCTTTCGTTTACCGCCAGATGCCTGATAAAACCAAGACTGTCAGCAATCACTCCGGCACAAAATCCGGAGGGTAATGTAAGACCTCCATTATCAGCATCGCATTCAAAGAGAGAAGTGGCCGTTTCCGTTTCTGCCTCATAGTGTTCCGATGAATTATCGCAGGAAGCAATTATGATTAAACAGAATACCCATAAGGAAATCCGCTTGAATTTTTTGCGCACGATTCTAGTCATAGAACAACACCAGCAGAATTTTCTCAATCAACATGAAACCTTTTCCGAGTATAACCATCAAATTGTTGTTTACGAAATACTCATTTACCGTTATTTTTAGCCGATTGACAGGCAAATATTTAAAAAATTTATGCAATACGGACCCCGGCAATCTATTAGCAGAAACAGGCTATTTGTATTTATCCTGATTCTGATGTTATTTTTTGCCGGAGAAACAACCGCAGAAATTTCTGCTGACAGGTTGTTTCTTGACGGTAAAAGATATTACACCAATGCTGATTATGATTCAGCTGTAGACGCCTTTAAAAAGGCCGTTGACCTGCAACCGGATTCATCACTTTACCATTACTGGCTGGGTAAAAGTTACGGACGACTGGCAGAGAATTCTGGGATATTTTCAGCCTACCAACTGTCGAATCTGACACGAGAGGAGTTTGAACTTGCTGTGGAACTGGACGGTACTAATCGAAATGCCCTGCTTGACCTGATGGAGTTTTATAAACGGGCACCGGGATTCCTGGGCGGCGGGCAGGACAAGGCGGAGGCGATTCGTATCAGGTTGGATGCTCTGGATCAGGGCATGGAAACAGCGAAAAGTCCCTGAACTGGATATTGATTCTCCAGAAACCGTGGAATCGGGTTGTAATGTGACCTGTGCGGCGCAATTCCTCACAATTATCGTGTCAGCCGATAGCTAAAATGTTATATTAATTCAACAGATATATGATTTTCCTGACCATGCGCGACATACCCACATGCAGTAGCTCACAGCGTTTAATGCAAATCCTGGTATTCCTGTTTGCCCTGTTTATAGCAAACATTCAGGCGGAAATTCCGCTCGTTGATGAATCCGAGATAGTCCCTGCGGAACGGCATGAACGAGCGACAGAAATCATTACCCACATTATCAATACCTATCATTATAAATCACGGCCGCTGGATGACAGCTTGTCAACCTCGATACTTGATCGATACCTGGACAGTCTGGATCCCAACCGCAGTTATTTCCTGGCATCTGATATCAGTAATTTCGATAAATACCGTTTCAAACTGGACAACCGCCTGAAGGATGAGGACCTTGTGCCCGCCTTTGATATTTTCAGGATTTACAGAAACCGGGTTGATGAGCGAATCAATCATGCCATTGCCATACTTGACAATGATTTTGATTTTACAATCGACGAATCCTATCGGTTCGACCGGCGTGATTCCGATTGGGCCAGAACAAAAGCCGAACTTGATGAGATCTGGCGCAAACGGGTAAAAAATGATGTTCTGAACCTGCTCCTGGCTAAAAAAGATGACGCTGAATATGTCGATACATTGGCAAAACGCTATGAGAGAATCAGAACCAATACCTTCCAGCTGGATTCAAACGATATTTTTCAGACATTTATCAATTCCTATACCACATCAATCGAACCCCATACGGCCTACTTTTCTCCACGCGAATCAGAGAATTTTGATATCAGTATGAGATTGTCTCTTGAAGGTATCGGCGCAGTATTGACAACCGAAAATGACTATACAGTAATACAGAACATTATTCCTGGTGGACCTGCAGACCTGAGCAACCAGCTCCATGATGAAGACAAGATAATCGGTGTTGGTCAGGGTAAGAATGGGGAAATTGTCGATATTATTGGTTGGCGCCTTGACGATGTTGTTGATCTGATACGTGGTCCTAAAGGAACAACACTCCGCATAGAAATTCTTCCCAAAAATTCAGGTCCCGAAGGACCTCACAAAATGATTATGCTTGTACGTAACAAAATCAAACTGGAAGAACAGGCGGCCAAGTCATCCATAATAGAGATTACAGAAAGCAAGCGTAAAATAGGTGTAATAAATTTGCCTACCTTCTATATTGATTTTACTGCCCAGGCCAGAGGGGATAAGAATTACAAGAGTACATCGGGCGATGTCAGAAAACTCATTGCAAAATTAAAAGAAGCCAATATCAGTGGTTTGATCATTGATCTGAGAGGAAATGGTGGAGGTTCTCTATCAGAGGCACTGGAATTAACCGGTTTGTTTATCGAAAAAGGCCCGATCGTGCAGACCAAAGACTCAACCGGACGAATTGATATCAACGATGATCCGGATCCATCCATAGTTTACAGTGGTCCTATGGCTGTACTGGTTGACCGAAACAGCGCGTCTGCCTCTGAAATTTTTGCAGGTGCAATTCAGGACTATCAACGAGGCATCATTATTGGAGAACCTACCTTCGGTAAGGGTACAGTACAAAATATTGTGGATCTGGATCGTTTCATCAGTAATGCTGATGAGGAACATGGGCGTCTTAAAACAACTATTGCCCAGTTTTTCAGAGTCAGTGGTGGCAGTAACCAGCATAGAGGAGTTATCCCCGATATAATACTGCCTACAGCAAATATTTCATCTGATTACGGTGAGAAATCCCTTGATAATGCGCTTCCCTGGGATCAGGTAAAACCTGCGAAATACATCAAGGTCATGTCAACACCAAACGATATATCAATGGCAGAAACACGCCATAAGCAGAGGATAAAATCTGACAGGGCCTTTCAGTTGATGCTTGAAGAACAGGAATTAATTGAGGAAACCAGTAATCAGAAAGAAATCAGCCTGCTTATGTCAGAAAGGGAAGCTGAACGTGAAAAACTACAGAAAACAAGACAACAGCTGGAAAATGAAATCAGAATTGCACAAGGTTTACCTCCTCTGAATGATAATGAATCCAATAACGAAGGTGCGGATCAGGAAGACGACACCATGGATATCATACTGAAAGAAGCTGGCATGATACTCGATGACATGATCTCACCCAGCTATGACTTGCCAATGGATATTCAGGCAGTTCAAAACAGCAAGAATAAATCTGATCCTCTGTAGATAACCGTAGTACTCTACTGTCATATCTTGCGACAGGTAATTTTGATTAATTAATCATCTGGAGAATCTGTCATTAACAAGATACCTGTAACCCTCATTGAAGGTGATGGCATCGGGCCGGAAATCATCTCGGCAACCATTCGTGTGCTCGATGTTCTGGAGGCACCATTTGATTGGCAGAGATTCAATGCCGGCATGTCTGCCTATGAGCAGTCTGGCGATCCGCTACCCAAGCCCATGCTAGAAAATATCCGGGAGACCAAACTTGCGCTCAAGGCACCATTGACTACACCCGTGGGCAAAGGTTTTCGCTCTGCAAATGTCAGATTACGTGAAGAATTTAACCTCTACGCTAATGTCAGGCCGGCAATAAGCTATATTCGCGGTGGAAGATTTGAAGATATCGACCTGGTTTTAATAAGGGAGAATACAGAAGGGCTTTACGTCGGCGTTGAACACTATATACCCATAGATGGTGATCCCAAGGCCGTGGCAGAGGCTTCTGGTATCATCACCAGAAGTGGTTGCCGTCGCATCGCCAAGTTTGCATTTGACTATGCTGTACATCATAACAGGAAAAAAGTGACCATTGTTCACAAGGCAAACATATTAAAAGCCCTCACTGGCCTGTTCCTCGAGACGGCAACAGAAATTGGCAAGGCCTACCAGGATAAACTTTTGATTGAAGAACGCATCGTTGATAATTGCGCCATGCAGCTGGTCATCAATCCTTCCCAGTTTGATGTAATCCTCACAACCAATATGTTTGGTGATATTCTCTCAGATGAGATTGCCGGGCTGGTCGGGGGTCTGGGGCTCGCTCCCGGTGGAAATATTGGTAATGATGCCGCGATTTTCGAGGCTGTGCATGGTTCTGCCCCGGATATTGCCGGTAAAGGTGTTGCAAATCCAACAGCATTGATGCTGGCAGCTGCGATGATGCTCGAACATACTAACCATTATGACAAGGCAGCGCGTTTGAAAAGCGCCATCTCGAATGTTCTGGAAGAAAAGCATTATGTAACCGCTGACCTCGGCGGCAAAGCAACCACTAACGAATACACTGATGAGGTCATCAAGAAATTGGAAAGCTAATCACATAAATGACCACCGGCCTGCTATACGATCCGATTTTCCTGCAACATCAGACTTCACCCGGTCATCCAGAGTGCAGTCAACGGCTTACCATCAGTTTGAAATACCTTGAAAACCAATCCTGGTTTGCTTCGTTGAGAAAAATCAATGCCTGTCCGGCAGATGTCAGCTGGATAGAAACAATTCACAGCCGGAGTTACATCCGACGTGCAGAAGAAACCTGTCGTGCCGGTGTTCCTTACCTAGACTCCCTGGATGTCAGCATCAGCATAGATTCCTACGATGCAGCCATCAACGCCGCTGGGGGCACTCTGGCCCTGGCAGATCTGCTGATGAAACGGGAAATCACAAATGGTTTTGCCTTGCTCCGCCCGCCTGGCCATCATGCCGAGCATGAAACGGCTTTGGGGTTTTGCCTGTTCAACAACGTTGCCATACTGGCCCGATATCTGCAGCGGCAATATGGCCTGGGGAAAGTCATGATACTGGATTGGGACGTACATCATGGCAACGGCACCCAGCATTCTTTTGAAGATGATCCTTCGGTACTTTACATCAGTACTCACCAATATCCGTTTTATCCCGGTACCGGTGCCCGGTCAGAAACGGGTATTGGGCGAGGCAAAGGGGCAACCCTCAACTGCCCCATGCCTGCCAACAGTAACGACAGGGATTATGAAATAGCCTTCAAGGAAAAGATCATTCCAAAGATTGATGAATTCAAACCTGAATTTATCATTATTTCTGCCGGGTTTGATGCCCATCGTGATGACCCGTTGGCCAATATAGAACTGAGTACAGGGTTTTACGGCTGGATGACCCGGCTACTGATTGAAAAGGCAGAACATTATTCCGAAGGCAGGATTCTTTCACTTTTGGAAGGTGGATATAATCTGGAGCGCTTGCCCCAGTGCATTTCGGAGCATCTTGGTGAATTAACAAGCGCATGAACAACAAGCACGCCTAGTAGCTAGAGATCTCTGTATTTCGCCTCGATGTCCTTTAATTCCCTGTAGATATACTCTATACGACCGAGTTCACTGCTGATCTCATCAATGCTGGAATAAGCACCCAGCAGTTTTTTGTTTTTCAGATGCGCATAACCGTTTTTCATAACCTCGGTAATCTTTTTGCGCTCGCCATCGGGTAAATCAACTCCATAAAAGACAACTTTCAAACGGTTCAGTAGTGATTCGAGGTTGCGGCGGGCCTTTTCAAGTTTCTTGAATTCTTCCGCCATGGCCTCCCTTCGGGCTGATTCGGTCCGGGTCTGTTCGTCAACCCGGTTTTCTTCGGCTGCATTGTCAGCCTCACCTTCGGAAACAGTCACCTCGGTTACTACGTAGTCCGGCGCTGGCCTGAAAATAAAATACAACGTTCCGACGAGCAGCAGGGACACAAGTGTAATGATGTATTTCATGTCAATTCTCTCAGTTTCTCCCTATGACACGGTGCCCGTTCAGTGGGTATCGCAGGATCGGCATCCAAGACCTATTTTATTCAAAACTATCGAATATTCAATAGGTTATATAATTAAAGTTAGGTTGTATTTTTAACTTAAAAAATAAACTTTATTTTGTATGTATAAGAAATTTATATATTTTTCTTGATTTCCAATCAAAATAATCCTATAAGTATTTATCAATAAAACAATTGTTAGATCAGGTATGAAAATGATGCGCCACAGATTGTTTTCCCGTGCCAGGTGTTCACTCAGGCCAGGTCTCTTATTTTCTCGGCCAGTAAGGCCAAGGAAACCCGGTATTCCGGTCGGTTATTCGGTGAAGCTGGACAGCAATCTCCAGGGATTTATTCATCACCCCGCCGGCTACCCCATTGAATGCCGGGCCATCGCCCCTCCTGTCGACCATACCTCTGGGCATACCCATCACGACCAGGCCATGGGTTTGTACTTTGAATGTGCGGAATATTACCCACCCGGCTCTTACCTAGAAGTCTGTATTCGGGTCAGGGGAGAATCTTGTATGTTCAGTGGACAGGTTGTGCTAGTAAAAAATTGTGACGAATATTTTGAGACAGGAATCTGGCTGGAGTGCCGCAACCAGATCAACAGGCTACGTATCGTGGAACAGATCTGTCATATCGAGAGCTACCTGAGGCACAAGCGTCAATATGAAGGGCCATTTGTCAGCAGGGAATATGTTGCCCTTGAATGGATCAATCGCTTTGCAGCAAGTTTCCCCTCATTTGGGTAAAGCAAATGACGATAAAGGACCAGAATTGCTATCGTTCACAGGCCGGCGCCATGATAGAACCGATTCGCCAGCAGCAAATGATTCTGCCCAAATCTTCAAAGTCCAAAAATAAACAGCGTATTAAAGCGGACAGCAGCAAACGCTCGAAAAAATAGCCACTTTTTTTATTTGTTTTAATTTAATCCATTATCCCTATGGCGATCAGTTTGAGGCAGGATAACTTATGCCAGTGCCCCCCAGCCCACAATAGCCATTCGGATTTTTGGCAAGATACTGCTGATGATAATCCTCAGCATAATAGAATTCTCCAGCTTCACGAATTTCTGTTGTAATCTTTCCCATATCTGATGCATCAAGGGCTTTCTGGTAATTCTTAAGTGAGTGATCGGCAATATCTCCCTGTTCTTTTGTATGGTAATAAATGGCTGAACGATATTGTGTGCCACGATCATTACCTTGCCGCATTCCCTGGGTTGGATCATGCGCCTCCCAGAATACTTTCAAGACATCAGCAAGATCAATAACAACCGGATCATAGACCACCCGGACTACCTCGGCATGGCCGGTTTTACCACTGCAAACTTCTTCATAAGTTGGATTAGGAGTGAGTCCTCCGGCATAACCAACAGCCGTAGTATATACGCCATGTTCAATCCAGAATTTTCTTTCTGCACCCCAGAAACAACCCATTCCCAGATCTATGATCTCCAGGCCATCCGGAAATGGAGGTTTGAGAAGATGGCCATTGACGTAATGCCTATTTGTAATGACCATGGGATGTTCACGACCAGGCAAGGCTTCGCCCTGGGTTGGCATCATGGACTTGGATATAAACAGCGACATGTCTAACCTGCCGGCTGCACCTGACGGTGGAAGATATCAGCATAAGCCTTGTAAATGCTGATAAAACCGACCGGTATTAGGATAATGTAACCCAGACCGAAGGGTATTGCGGCAATTACCATAAAAATAATGCCTGCGAGTCCGTAGATAGTAAATGGCAGAATGTTATATAAGCATGCCAGAAAACTGGATTTGAGTGCCTCTACAATAGATAATTCATCAAGAATTATTAATGCAGGTGCAAACCAGTAAGCCATCAAAATAGGCAGATATAGCGCTATACCAATCAGGGAGATAACCAAAAAAAACTGCAGGGCGGGTTGTACTTCCTGGAGATCACCTGAATGCATGAATTCATCAATGGACGACTGGCCAGATACAAGATTTGAAATGATTTCACGCCCGCCAGGAATAACAAGGATAAGCAACCCCAGTATGATAGCGAGGACCATCATGATCACAATATAACTGGCGCCAAGACCAATTAACTTACCGGTCTGTCTCGAAAAACCAGCAAATAAATGATTCACACCCAAAGTTTTGCCGTTTTCCTGATCGCGGCAACCTAACATTAAGCCTGCGAGAAATACAGGTATTAAAACCTGTGAGATGAGGCTACCCAAAATTGGTATGAGACTAATTACCAATATAATAATAATCAATAATAAAACAATACCCATCCAGGTCAGAAATGATTTTCGAAAAAGAGAAAATGCTTCGGTCCACCACCCAAGACCACGAGTAATTGATAATACACGCGGAGAATTCATAACACATACCAGGTTGTTGAAGTAATTAATTCAGGGAAAGAGTTCCGGATCCCCTCTAGAATACTGGCATAAAACTGATGGAAATCAAACAGTTTCTATGCTTTATCTGACCTTGTCATGCGCCTGGTTATTCAGTATGGTAGCGGCCGGTGGTGGTGCAATGCTATTGATATTGGACTTGTTCTCGGTTTGGGTGCAATGACCGGTGTTTATCTTGCAAAACTTCATCTAATGACCATCAAGCCCTGTTAATTCCGGTTTTATTTGCACATCCTGATGTTTATGAGTGATTCAGACAATAACTAAAAGAGAAAACTGTCCCGATTTAGAAAAACACGAATTGCCTAAACCGTCCCTTTGGACTACTATTTTTCATTACTATCAAGTACTAACAGGTGGGTATCTTGGCTGAAGAAGACAATAAGCAGGACAAAAACAAAAAACTGGGCAGTTATCTGGTGGTTTCCCGCGGCGTCATCAATAATGCCGTTGAAAGCCAAATCTCTTCCTACACTACCAAGGGCACATATAAACCTATCGGCGAAATACTTGTCGAGCAGGGGGTCATCAGTAAAGAAGAGCTTGAAAACAGCCTCCGTAATCAACGAATAGCACGCCTTGCCGGTTGTCCGGTATTTGCTTCTCTCTCACGTTCCGAACTGGGTTCACTCTGCAAAAATTTCACTGAAGTACAGTATGGTCCTGATGAAACTTTCATTATGCAGGGAGAAGATGATCCGACACTTTATGTCATTGCTACTGGACAGGTCGAAGTATTCCGGCTTGATAATACCGGTGAGGAAATTCCGATTGCAATCGTTGGTGAAGGTGAACCAATCGGCGAAATGGGATATTTCTCAGGAGAAAAGCGCAGTGCCTGTGTCCGGACTTTGGAGCCCTGCCTGTTGTTACGCGCTGAATACAAAAATCTGACCCGCTATTTTGAAGGTGTGCCGCGGGTAGCCCATGCATTTATGCAGGTCATTAATCATCGTAAACAGGAGCTGGATAAAATAACTTCAATAAATGAATAACAGTTGATTATTAACTTGCACCCCTGACTTCATCAGCAATTATCCCGATCGCCTTGTCCACCTGTGCCGGGTGCATGGAATAAGTCAGCCTTATACATTGATGCCGATGCTCCCAGTCATCTTCAAGTCCCGGAAAGAAATGATGGCCTGATATAATCAATACCCCTTTACTCTTCAAACGCTGGTAAAGTTCTTCGGATGAAATTTTCATCCTAGGAAACCATAACCATAAGAAAATTGCTCCCTCAGGTTTGTGTACGTAGTAATCAAGATCGGCCATCTCCCGTTGTATCCACCTCATGGTCTGTTCTGATTTCGCCTGATAATAAGGTCTTATAAACGAATCACAAACCTTTGAAATCTCTCCGCTCGAGATCATGCCCCGAACCAGTGCCGGTCCAAAATTACCCAGCGCGAGATTCAATACTGCATTGATATTGGTGATTGCCTTGATGAGCTCTTCCGGGCCAATAATGATTCCCGTTCGAGTGCCCGGTAATCCAAGTTTCGACAGACTCATACAGATTATTGTATTTTCTGTCCATAGCGGGGTGGCTTCTGTAAAGACAATATTGGGAAAAGGCTGACCATAAGCATTATCAATGATTAATGGAATCTGGTGCTTATCAGCAATTTCTTGTAGATGTACAAGTTCGGCATTAGTCAGAACATTCCCTGTCGGATTGGTTGGTCGTGATACACAAATTGCACCGATGTCCGGTGTAATCTGTAAGTCATGAAAGTTCACATGATATTTGAACAAATGATCATCAAGGATCTCGATTTCCGGGCGATAAGATATGAACAGGTTATCCACCAATCCTACATCGGCATAGCCAATATATTCCGGTGTCAAGGGTAACAGGATGCGCTTGAATTGTCCGTCCGCGAATTCACCACCCAGCATATTAAAGAGATAAAAAAAGCCGGCCTGGCTACCGGCAGTCAGTACAATGTTTTCCGAACCGATATTCCAGTTCAACTCCCGTCTAAGAAATTTAGCTAAGGCATGTATAAAAGAGATGTCACCCTGAGGTGAGCCATAATCACCAATAACGTGAAAAAATTCTGCCGGGTTTTCAAGAATACGTTGCATACTCTCATAAATGTATTGCTGTACTTCTGGGATATGGCCGGGGTTTCCACCTCCCAGCATCAATACATCACTATCTGTAGCCATGGCGTTACCCAGATCATCCATTAACTGGACAATACCTGTCCGGTCAGCAAAACGATCACAGAACCTGGAAAACTGCATATCAATACCAGCCAATTCAGATTATTTGATATTCCGACACCCGGAGAGTGGTAACAGGCTAGCGTTTCTTTTTCTTCGCCAGTCCTTTTCCGATCAGTAGCATTCTGATAACCCTTTCCCCGGCAAGATCGAGATGCTTGCGCGACAGGCGGATCGCCTCCTCCAGACTCATATCACGGGCAGCGGCGCTCTCCAGTCCGCTAATGCCATGTTCGAACACCCCCCGCGCATCGTCCGCCAGCCCACCACCGATAGCGATACAAGGAACCTTGTAGCGTCTGGCTGCCTTGGCAACACCAGCAGGTGTTTTTCCAAATGCAGTCTGAAAATCAACCCGTCCTTCGCCCGTTATGGCAATATCCGCCCCCTTGAGATACTTTTCTAGGCCGGTAATCTCGACTATGAGGTCAACACCCCGTTGCATCTTTGCTCCAGTAAATGCAACCAGGCCCGCACCAAGACCACCGGCAGCGCCGGCACCCTTGATATTAATAACTTTCATTTTCAATTCCTTCTGAATAATGTGTCCGTAATGTCTGAGGTTTTTATCCAGCATTCTGACCATGGCCGGTGTAGCACCTTTTTGCGGGCCAAAAACAGCCGCGGCGCCCTTGGTTCCGCATAAAGTGTTTGTAACATCACTGGCGATGATAAACCTGGTATTCTTAATGTCAGGATCTAAACTGGCCATGTCAATAGCGGCAATGTCTTTCAGCATGCCACCGGTCGCATAAGCCTTGATGATCTTGCCGCGCTTGTCCCTGAATTTCACACCTAGTGCCTGAGCCATACCGGCGCCTCCGTCGACCGTGGCTGAACCACCGAGACCGATGATGATTGTTTCCGCGCCCCGGGCAAGCGCGGCCTTGATCAGCTGTCCGGTGCCGTACGTGGACAGCTTCAGCGGATTACGCTTGTTTTTGGGTACCAGTGGCAAGCCGGAAGCCTCGGCCATTTCAATAACGGCCGTTTTCCCGTCCCCCAACATGCCGTATCGTGCCGTAACCTTGTTGCCCAGGGGGGCAACAACTTGCTTTTTTAGAATCTTCCCGCCAGTGGCATCAACCAGTGACTGTACTGTGCCCTCTCCCCCATCTGCCATGGGGATTTTGATACAGTTGGCCTTGGGCAGGACCCGCTTGATGCCTTTTTCAATGCAACTGGCAACTTCTAAGGAGGTCAGGTTTTCCTTGAATGAATCGGGAGCAATGACAATCTTCACGGGTTATGTCTCTATTTATTGTTGTTTTTATAATATTACGTGAAGTTATTGTTAATGAAAATGGTCAATCAACCGGGTGCCCGGATAAACTCTCCAACATTGAAATCAATCCTATTGTCAATTCTGCCATTTTTTCATAGTTCAATGTATCTGGCATATCTGCCAGGGTATGGTAATTTTCGTTACGATAAAATGCAGTATCGGTCACCAGCAATGCAGGATAATTCTGGTCCCAAAAACTTGCATGATCGGAACGTCTGATATCCGGAACAAAATTCTCGGGTATCAAAAGCCCTTCAGCAGGGAAATCAGAATTACAACGAAATGATTTAAGAGATTGTAACAAAAGTTTTCCAGAAGGCAGGTTTGCCACGAAGCCAACAAAATTGGCCTTGTCTGGATAAAGCCAGCCTATGATTTCCGGATAATGCTGGCTGCCAGGCTCATCCGTGTAATAACCAAGCATCTCCAGGGAAAACATGGCTACAATAGCCGTATCGTCCTGCCGGGCCCTGCTTGCATGAACCGCACTTCCCATATCCGGGCCGGCGGCAAATGGCTGCTCTTCATTGCCAAATGCAACAAACTGTATTGTTTTATTAAGGGATCTATCCCGTATTATCCTTGCAATCTCAAGTAGCACTGCCACACCGGAGGCATTGTCATCTGCTCCGGGAGAAAGCCAGACTGTATCGTAATGTGCGCCAACCAAGATGACCTCATCCGGTTTCAACACACCTGGAAGCTCTGCAATAACATTCCGGTAATTTGCCTCGCCGAAATATTCAAAACTTGCTGAATAACCCGCTTGTTCAAACTCATGAACAATATAATCAATGGATTTATCCAATGAGCTGGGATTTTCATGATGTCTCTCACCAATAGTTTCTGCAAGATAATACACATGCCGTGACAATGCCTTACGGAGGTATACCATCTCCTGCCCGGTCAATCTCATCTCCTTTTTCTCCTTGCAAAGGAATCGTGATGAGTTGATGTAGGTAAACAGTATTATCGTGGGCAGCAGCAACAACAAGACTGCACCGACAATTATTTTTCTGGCAAATATAGGCATGACCATTGGTTTATATTCGTTAACGCAGATCAAAAAAAACACCCTGCAGGAACAGGGTGTTTAAATTCGTTAGCACATATGCGTACAAAGCTTATCAGAATGGATTCCAGGTCTTCTCCTTGCTGTATTTCATATATCCGGCGTTTACCCCGGCCCTTAGACCTACACCCAGCCGAATTGGCGCCAGCACAATATTATCAACCTGATGATAATTGGCACCGACACCTCCCACGAAATAGTATCCACCCTCTATAGCAGGGAAACGTTGGAACAATTTCTCTGTGTTATTCAGGTTATAAACCAGGACAAATACCTTGGAAAGATTGCCGCCCGCATCGAAACCGATGGAAGGTCCGGTCCAGTGAACTTTCATTGAGCCGCCAGTTTTTCTGTATAGGATACCGTCTCCGTAGCGGGCACCCACAACTAAGGCACCACTGCCCTCCGAACCCTCGATGTAGGCGTTGGGCCTGCCCTGTTCCTTAAATATTTTTTCAATGACCTTGGCTACACTTTCAGTGGCCTCACCAAAAAAATCGGTGGCTTCCGTCAGTATGGTATCCTGATCATAGGTATCATCTGCCAATGCTTGGTATGTAAATAAAACACAAATTATAAAAAATACATATCTGGTCAGTTTCATAAATTATTCTCCTAGAACAGCATCTGTCAGAATATCTGCAATGATACCAGTATTGATTTCGGCAAGAACAACATCATTACCAACAATGACTCTTTCATAACCATGGGGTGCAGGGGGTAATTGATCCTCTAGATCAAGCGGAAGATCACGTTTGGCAATGCCCGGGGGGAGACTGCCGCCTCTGTCGAGTTTTTTCTGGATACCCGGCGGCAACTGCTTGTTTTTGCCTTTATGTTTCTTGTACCCCGTATCATGTTCTGAATAACGGCTATCATGACTGCGTTCAACCACGACATAGTCATCGAAAAACCTGTAAATCAATTGCCGCTCCAATTCATGGAAAGCTGCATGGACACCTTCTTTAACGACTGCACTGCCTATATCTTCATCAGCATGAACACTTGTGCTGCAGATTAAAAAACTGATCACAAAAAAAAATGGTTTAACAAGCATATGGCGCCTCACACATTTGATAATTTACCGTTATTTTATATGATGGACAGGTAGATTGCGGCATATTTGCCACGGATTCATTCCAATAATGTGAATCTGCGCATACTAACAAACTCATACGCCATGAATTCTGGATAGAAGTTCCCACTGTAATTTAGGTAAACGCATGCTCGGAATATTTGAACAACAGGTTGAAAAAGTCATACTTGCTGCGGTGCAACGTGGCGAATTGGATGATCTCCCAGGATCAGGAAAACCCTTGCCCGTTGAAGAGGATATGCTGGTTCCGGAAGCAATGCGCATGGCCTACAAGATCTTAAAAAACGCCGGCCTGGTTCCACCGGAAGTTGCCACCAGGCGTGCTATGGAGGAAACCCGGCAAGCGATTCACATGTCCAGGGACCAGGCGGAAACCCTCAAGCTGGCCCGGAAGCTAAACTACCTGTCGATACAACTTGATGAATCAGGACAGCGAATGGCACAACTGATGCTTCATGAGTCATATTATAATAAAATCACCGCCCGACTTTCGAGCACCTGAGTTAACTCGGGAGTCTCCAACGAATCAGACATTTAAACCTGCCGTTTGACTGTTACACAATTACTGGATGATCGTTTTCCAGGTGTACCATTAACGGCTATTTATAATATCCAGGAGATATAGAAAGATGTTCAATAAAATAATAATCGGGATTGTTATCACATGCTTGCTCCCCGCCCTGACATTTGCCCATGGCCCAGCCAGACAAAAAGTTATGCAAGAAATTGAAATCAATGCCTCTGTTGACAAGGTCTGGAGCATTATCAGTAATTTTTGCTCTATTAAAGACTGGAACCCCCAGGTGACAAGCTGTGAAATTACAGAAGGAAATCCTGAGGAAGCCGGCGCTATTCGTATCATAACCCTGGGAAATGGCCAGAAATTGAAGGAAAAACTGGTCAAGCACGTCCCTGAGCAAAACAAGATCCAGTACATGCTGACTGAGCCCAATATTGAGGCTTTCCCCATTAATACACACGGATCCACTATCCTGCTCAGTGATGAAGGTGGCAAAACCAAGGTAGTCTGGAAAGGTGCCTTCTACCGTTCATTCCCGGGGCCAAATCCACCACCGGAACTGAGCGATGAGGCAGGTCAGAAAGCATTGTCCGGATTCTACATCGCGGGACTGGAGAAGATTAAAACACTCGCCGAGTAAGTAGAAATAAAAATCGGCTGATAATCTTGCTGATGACACCAGTTTGATTATCGCCTGTTTTTAAGATGCCGTTATGATCCACTTGCAAACTGCAATAGCCATGCTGTTATCCGCAATCAGCGCGGGACTCGCTGCTGCACCTTTTGCCTATATCACCAACCAGGGCTCCGACAATGTGTCAGTCATCGACCTGGCAAGCAGACAAGTAATACAAACCCTTGATGTTGGTGAGAAGCCGGCCGGCATCGCAGTCAGCCAGACCGATAACCGGGCCTATGTGAGTAACCCCGAAAGCAGGGAAATAACGGTTATTGATACTGAAAAACAGGAAGTAATTAGCAGTGTATCCGTTGGCAATGGCCCGGTTGGTATTGCGGTTTCACCTGACGGAAAACAGACTTTTGTCAGTGACTGGTACGATCATGCCGTCTATATAATTGATAACTCCCGTCTAGTTGTAAGTGACACCATACAGGTCGGTCATTCACCAGCTGGGCTTGACCTATCACCGGATGGCAAGAAGCTCTACGTTGCAATCCGGGATGATAATAACCTGATGGTCTTCGACTGGAAGCGCAAAGAGCTGCTTGAGACCATTATGGTAGGTAAAGCACCATTTGGCGTTACTGTCTCCCACGAAGGTGAACTGGTTTTTGTTGCCAATGTCCAGAGCAGTGATATCAGCATTATTAACAGTCTTACGAACAAGGTTATCAAGACGGTCCATACGGGTTTGTTTCCCTATGGAATTGCTCATGATCATCTTGGTAACAGGATCTTTGTCACCAACCAGAGAGACAGCACTGTATCTGTCATTAGTCTTGATGATTTTAAATTAACTCATACGTTAGCTGTAGGTGAATATCCAGAAGGCATTGATATCAACCCGGAAAGAAATGAAATCTATGTTGCCAACTGGTTTGATGACAATCTGATCGTCATCAACACCCAATCACTGGAAATCATTGACGAGATTGCTACCGGCACAGGGAGCCGGGCATTTGGCCGGTTTATTAAATTCCCTAATTCGCCCTGACTGTCCTGTCACTCGCCCACTCCCTGAGTGCGGCGATCTGTTCGGCCATTACAACCGAAAGTGGCTTGGTCATCTTAAGCTCCCTGATAATTTCAGTATCCGATAAATTTTCCTTTCCTGCATAAGCACGGTAAAGAGAGGATACGACCGCCTGCTCTATCTCTGAACCTGAGAAACCAGGACTTTTTTCTGCCAACGATTTCAGGTTAAATTTCTTCGGATCTTGTGCCCTTTTCTCCAGGTGTATCCTGAAAATCAATTCACGTGTTTCCGCATCCGGTAAATCTACAAAAAATATCTCGTCAAACCGTCCTTTACGTAATAACTCCGGTGGCAAGGCATGAATGTCATTGGCTGTTGCGACAATAAAGACATTCTGCTTCTTTTCTGCCATCCAGGTGAGCAGGGTACCGAGAATCCGCCTTGATACACCTCCATCATTATCTCCAAGACTGATTCCTTTTTCGATTTCATCTATCCATAATACACAAGGTGCCATCACTTCAGCCGTTTTGAGTGATTCACGGAGGTTCTTTTCAGTTTCTCCATGATACTTGTTATATAGGGTTCCAAAATCAAGCCGCAGCAATGGCACACCCCAGTTACCGGCAACTGCCTTGGCTGCGAGACTTTTGCCACAACCCTGCACCCCCAGTAACAACATCCCCTTTGGAGGATCCAGTCCCGGTGCAGATTCGCTTGTTGTAAATATCTCCTTACGCATGGCTAGCCACTTTTTCAGGTTTATCAGACCACCCACTTCCGCAAACTCAGCCATATCATACTCAAAAGACAAGACACCACTAAGGTTTAACAATTTGAATTTAGCTTGAGTGATTTCGGAAAGATCAGAATGAGTTAGCACCCCGTCATTGCGGATGGCTGAGCGTATCAGTCTACTCACATCATCTACAGGCAAGCCGGACACACTGTTAATCAGTTGCTGTAGTAAATCCTTTTCAACTACTATCCTCAGATCCTGATTCAGCCTAGACCAGGCCCGTGCTTCTTTACGTATGATTTCCTCTATTTTACCAACACCGGGCAAGGCCATTTCATACGGCACACAATAATGATCCAGTTCGGCAGGCAGATTTACCTCATGTGAAATGAAAACGAGGGTATGTGGCACATCAACATGCTGTTGGGCGATGTCCTTCAACAGACGTATATTGACTGGCTCTTCCAGAAAAGGATGGAAGTCCAGCAACAGATAGACACCGGCATGACGGGTCATCTTGATTTGTGTCAGTAATTCCAGCGGCTTGTTATTATGTAACTGGGCTGGCTTATCAACATCCATTCGTTTGAGTCCCTCGGTAACGGACCAGCGATAGAAAGGCCGGGTTAGCCGGGTAATCACCCGTTCAAACAAACCAATAATCCGGTTCTCCTCCCTGGATTCAATCCGGATCATCGGCACAGATGATTTCAACAGGACTTCAAGATCATTCAGGTCCATCATGGATGTTCAAATAGCAGGGGACATACCCCAAAAAAGGTATAAAAGATATTTTAAATTTACCCCATTCAGGAAAGGCTATTATACTTTATTTTCAATAAGTTAACACTATTTAGCACAGCTTTACATCAAGCCTATTAAAAAATATTATACGATTTATTCATTATTCAGGACATTCAACCTATGGATGCAGCCGAAAACATCAATTTCAACGATGCAGCACGGGAACTGATCCTGCAAGCTGCTGAAAAGCGATTCAGTCAATTCGGCTATAAAAAAACCACCATGGCCGAAATAGCAAAGGATGCCGACATGTCTGCTGCCAACCTTTACCGCTATTTCGAAAACAAGCACGAAATTATAGCTGAATGCGCACGTAATTATTTTATTGCGCGCGTTGTCATGCTCAAGCATGCAGTCAATACCTATCATGGTAATGCATGCTTGATGCTGGAAAATTACCTGCTCACCACCCTAAGGTATACGTACAAACTGGCCAACAATAACAAAAAGGTCTCTGAACTTATCGAGTATATCAAGGAAACAAGCCCTGAAATCATATACGAGAGAATTTCAACAGAGACCAATCTGATCGCCGAAATACTGCAGGTCGGGGTAGATTCTGGGGAATTCAAGGTCGAAAACCTGGAAGAGACCGCTTTCAGCGTGTATTTATCCACGATCATGTTTGAACTACCGACGTTTATGAATATGTACACGCTTGAAGAATTCGAAGTCATGGCCAAATCCTTAATCAAGACACTGATTACCGGGATTGGCAAGTAAATAATCATTAAAAAATCGCCATTAAATAAAATCACCATGGAACAACTGGAGCAGCAACTGGGGAAATGGGTCCTCCGGCACCGATGGCTGATCATCATAGTCAGCCTCCTTGTCGTCCTGCTCGCAGCTAAAAGTGCTGCCAGCCTCCACTTTACCTCGAATTACCGTACCTTTTTTAGTGAGGAAAACCCTGAGCTACTTGCATTCGATTCACTGGAAAATACATTTACCAAGAATGACAATGTCATCATTATACTCGAGCCGGATAACGGTAATGTTTTTACCCGAGAAACGCTTGCAGTTGTCGAGGAACTTACGGAAGCAGCATGGCAAATTCCCTACTCCAACCGTGTCGATTCAATTACCAATTTTCAATATACGGAAGCAGAAGGCGATGAGCTTATTGTCAGGGCTCTGGTTAAAAATGCAGAAAGTCTGAACCAGCCCGAGCTTGAATCAATCCGTGATATTGCGATAAACGAACCACTGCTGGTTAACAATCTCATATCAGATGATGCCCGGATCACTGCAGTCAATATAACTGTGCAGTTACCAAGGATAGACGAAGCCACTGAAAACCCGGAAGTAGTCAAGGTTGCCAGGCAACTCGCTGCGAAAATTGAAAAACAGCATCCCCATATTAAGACCTACCTTTCCGGATTTGTTTTGTTGAACAATGCCTTTACCGAGGAATCTAAGCGGGATGTAGCCAAGCTGGTACCAGTCAGTTTCACTTTAATGCTGTTATTGATAGGTATCCTGATTGGCAGTTTTATGAGCACGATTGGCACGTTACTGGTTATAGCCTTTTCAATCGTGATAGCCCTGGGTATTGGTGCTGCATTTGGTTTACCCATAACGCCTCCGACTGCCACTTCTCCAACCATCATATTGACTGTGGCAATAGCAAATTGTGTTCATATTCTCGTTTCATTCCTGCATGCAATCCGTCAGGGCATGGAGAGAAATGATGCTCTGATAGAAAGTCTGAGGCTCAATTTACAACCTGTCTCACTCGCAAGTGTTACAACTGCGATTGGATTTAGCATGATGGTGTTTTCGGATGTGCCGCCATTCAGACACCTTGGTTTGCTGGTTGCAAGTGGTGTTCTCGCTTCCCTGGTAATGTCTATCACCTTCTTACCGGCCTTGATATCATTTATGCCTATCAGGACGAGACGGGTCAGGGCAGACAAACCCAAAATGATGATTTACCTTGGTGAGTTTGTGGTGAAACATCGCAGTAAATTACTCTGGATCATGTCATCTGTCGTTATTGTCCTGTTACTGGCGCTGCCCCGAAATGAATTAAACGATGTATTTGTACATTATTTTGAAGAAGACGTGCAGTTTAGGGCTGATTCAGACTTCATGACGGAAAATCTCACTGGCGTCTATACCATTGAATATATGCTGGACTCCGGTGAATCCGGTGGTATCAGTAAACCGGGGTTCCTTGCAGATACCGCCAAATTTGCCAACTGGTTACGTGATCAACCCGAAGTATTACATGTCAATACTATTACCGACATTCTGAAACGGCTTAACAAGAATATGCATGCAGATGATCAAAGCATGTACAAATTACCCAAGAAACGCGACCTGGCAGCACAATACCTATTGCTTTATGAGATGTCTTTACCTTACGGGCTTGATCTGAACAATCAGATCAACGTTGACAAATCATCTATCCGTATCAGTGCAAAATTGATCACACTCTCGACCAATGAAATTCTCGATATGGAACAACGCGCGAATAACTGGCTAGAGGGCAATGCACCACATATCAAACAAGGTCTGGGTACAGGTCCAACCATGATGTTTGCCCATATTGGCGAGCGAAATATAAAAAGCATGTTACTAGGGACGACGTTTGCCTTGATTTTAATATCCATACTGCTCGTCTTAGCTTTTCGCTCAGTGAAAATCGGTCTTTTGAGCCTAATACCCAATCTTGTGCCAGCGGCTATGGGGTTTGGGCTGTGGGGAATCTTCGTTGGCGAGATTGGATTATCTTTATCGATTGTTACATCGATGACACTGGGTATCGTTATTGATGATACTGTGCATTTCATGAGCAAATATCTTCGTGCCAGACGGGAGATACATCTGTCTCCTCCAGATGCAGTAAGATATGCTTTTACCAGTGTCGGGCTTGCCTTGCTTATCACATCAATCGTGCTAGTAGCAGGTTTCCTAGTGCTCGCAACCTCATCATTCGAACTCAACTCCGGTATGGGATTGCTGGCGGCAGTTGTCATCAGTCTGGCGCTGGTAGCTGATTTCCTGTTACTTCCGGCACTACTGATGAAAATTGAGGAAAAATCATATGCTGAAATGGCTGTACATAATACTGCCTCTGATTCTCCTATCCCCTGAGATAACAGCAGGAGAAACACCCGAAGAAAAAGGCCTGGCAATAGCCATTGAAGCCGAGCGGCGGGACACGGGCTGGAAAAATCAGTTGTCCGACATGGAAATGATATTGCGAAACAAACAGGGAGAGGAAAGCAAGCGAACCCTGAACATTAAGACGCTGGAGGTCGAAAATGATGGTGATAAAAGCCTTACTGTTTTTGACAACCCCAGGGATATTAAAGGCACTGCTTTTCTGAGTTATACACATGCACTTGAGCCGGATGACCAGTGGCTGTATCTACCCGCATTGAAACGGGTTAAACGAATTTCCTCAACGAATAAATCAGGGCCTTTTGTCGGCAGTGAATTTGCCTATGAAGACCTTTCCTCACAGGAAGTTGAAAAATATTCTTACAAGTGGCTGCGTGATGAAACTCTCAATGGCAAGGAGACATTTGTCATCGAACGTTATCCGGCCTATGAATATTCAGGGTATACACGGCAAATTGTCTGGATAGACAAATCTATCTATCAACCACTAAAAGTCGAATATTATGACCGCAAGAACGCATTGTTGAAGACATTGACTATCAGTAATTACAGGCAATATATTGATAAATTCTGGCGATCGGACTCCATGCTCATGGTCAACTATCAAACCGGTAAGGAAACACTGCTAAACTGGAAAAACTATCAATTCAATAATGATCTGGATGAACGGGATTTTGATCTGAACACACTGAAACGATCCCGCTGATAGCTGAACCTCCCCGTATTCCTGATGAAGCCCCTACTTTTCATTGCCTGTCTACTGTTTTCTTTTATGGCATCTGCACATGAATTGACAGCTTCAGTTGGTAGTGAAACTAGATATTTCCCACAAGAAGCACTGACTCCCCCACAGAATTATCACTTTAATCAATCTTTTGTTTTTCAAGCAGAGTATTTCCATGAATGGGATGATGACAGACAACTATTCGCTGTCACACCTTTTTTCAGAGTTGACCAGCATGACCCGGAGCGCACACATTTTGATATTCGGGAATTGACATGGTTAAAAGCAAGCAATCGATGGGAACTGCGTCTCGGCATTCGCAAGGTCTTCTGGGGAGTTATTGAATTCCAGCATCTGGTTGACATTATTAATCAGACAGATCTGGTTGAAAATATTGATGGTGAAGACAAACTGGGCCAACCCATGCTTAATCTGGCATTGATTAATGACTGGGGTACTCTCGATCTGTTTGTGATGCCGTGGTTCAGGGAAAGGACCTTTCCGGGGACCAAGGGTCGCTTACGAACCCAGCCACGGGTAAACACTGACCTTTCCCGGTATGAGTCAGGCGCAAAAGAAAAGCACGTTGATTTTGCCGTTCGTTATTCTCATTTCTTTGGCGATTGGGACATCGGCCTTGCCCATTTCTATGGCACCAGTAGGGAACCACAGTTATTGACAACAGTACGAGAAGGTGAAGGCGTATTATTTCCTTTTTATGACATCATCAACCAGACCTCCCTTGATGTGCAAGCCACCAAGGGCAACATGCTCTGGAAACTCGAAGCGTTACATCGCAGTGGCCAGGGTGAAACCTATAACGCCCTGGCAGGCGGGTTCGAATATACCATTGTGGGCCTTCTTGGTTCGGTGATAGACCTCGGCCTTCTGGCTGAATATCACTATGATGAGCGGGGTAAGGAAGCACCAAACATTTTCGATGATGATATTGCACTGGGGACTCGTTTTGCATTCAACGATGCATCATCATCAGAATTACTCGCCGGCCTTCTGGTAGACAAGGATAATGGCGGGAAATTTTTCAATGTCGAGGCCAGTCGCCGGCTTGCAGCTCGCTGGTTCCTGGAAATGGAAGGGCGTTTCCTCTTTGACCAGGATCCGGGAGACCCGGGATTTTCGCTGAGGCGTGATGATTATGTTGAGCTGTTACTCACCTATTATTTCTAGGCATTAGGTTCGATCGCCAAACAACCAGGGGGATAATTGACGGGCCTTATCCTCATAAGCCCTGATAGCATCTCTGTCCCTAAGTGTGATCCCAATTTCATCAAGGCCTTGAAGCAAGCGGTTTTTATATCCCGTATCAATATCAAAACTGTAGGCCTTGCCATCCGGCGTGATAATGCTTTGTTCTTCAAGATTAACTGTTAACTGATAACCTTCATTCGCAAAGGTGGCCTCGAAAAGTTCATCCAATTCAGATTCTGTCAGCACAACCGGCAACAGACCATTCTTGAGGGAATTGGAGAAAAAAATGTCCGCATAGCTGGGGGCAATTACGACCTTGAAACCATAGTCCATCAGAGCCCATACAGCATGCTCGCGGGAAGACCCGCAACCGAAGTTTTTCCTCGCGAGCAATATTTCCCCTTTTTCATAGCGCGGTTGATTGAGCACAAAATCCGTATTGACCTTACGTTTGCTATGGTCATCACCGGGTTTACCCGGTTCCAGATAGCGCCAGTCATCAAACAGGGTCACGCCAAAACCGGTTCGATGTATGGATTTAAGGTATTGTTTGGGGATGATCGCATCTGTATCTACATTGGGCCTGTCCAGCGGAACCACGATACCTGTAAGTGTTTTAAATGCTCTCACTCACTATTCTCCAAATGACCTGACATCGACAAAATGACCAGCGATGGCTGCGGCAGCAGCCATCGCCGGGCTCACGAGATGCGTGCGTCCGCCCTGGCCCTGCCGGCCCTCGAAATTCCGGTTGGAGGTTGATGCGCAGCGTTCTCCGGGTTCCAGCCGGTCCGGGTTCATTCCCAGGCACATGGAACAACCAGGCTCACGCCATTCAAATCCGGATCCGACAAAAACTTTATCAAGTCCTTCCGCCTCAGCCTGCTGTTTCACCAGTCCGGAACCGGGAACCACCATCGCCAGTTTAATGTTATCCGCAATCTTATGACCTTTTATTACTTTGGCTGCTGCCCGTAAATCCTCAATTCTGGAGTTGGTGCAGGAGCCAAGGAATATCTTATCCAGCTTGATATCAGTAACCGGGATCCCGGGCTTGAGATCCATGTATTCCAGTGCCCGCATCATACCCTGTTGCTTTACCGGGTCTGCTTCGCTCCCGGGATCCGGAACCCGATCACCGACAGCAACCACCATTTCCGGTGAAGTCCCCCAGGTAACCTGTGGTTGAATATCCGCTGCATTAATATCAACGACCTTGTCAAAACTGGCATCATCATCACTTTTGAGATTTCGCCATGACTCAATAGCCTTTTCCCACAATTCACCTTTTGGCGAAAACGGTTTGCCTCTCACATAATCGATCGTCTTTTGGTCAACGGCTATCATACCGGCGCGTGCGCCTGCCTCGATACTCATATTACATATGGTCATTCTGCCTTCCATGGATAATTCACGGATTGCATCACCGGCATATTCAATGGTAAATCCGGTTCCTCCTGCAGTGCCTATCTCACCAATAATGGCAAGGATAATGTCCTTTGCTGTTACACCGCGACCGACCTGACCGTTGACATTTATCAGCATGTTTTTCGCTTTTTGCGAGACCAAGCATTGGGTTGCCAGAACATGTTCAACTTCCGAGGTCCCGATCCCAAACGCCAGCGCACCCAGGGCACCATTGGTAGATGTGTGTGAATCACCGCAGACAATGGTCATACCCGGCAGTGAGGCCCCCTGCTCCGGTCCAATCACATGGACGATACCCTGACGCGGATCATTGATCTCAAACTTGATGATACCGGTCGTCGCACAGTTCTCATCCAAAGTTTGCAACTGCAGCTTCGATACCGGGTCCTCAATGTTATGCCGGTCAGTTGTGGGTACATTATGATCCGGAACAGCGAGATTAGCAGACAAACGCCAGGGTTTCCTGCCGGCCATTCGCAGTCCTTCAAATGCCTGGGGTGATGTCACTTCATGGATAAGATGCCTGTCGATATAGATTAATGCCGAACCATCGCCCAGGTCCTTTACCAGGTGTGCATCCCATAATTTGTCATAGAGTGTCTTGGCCATAATGGTTAGTTGGCTTCGGGTAATTTAATGACTGTCCTGCCATATGACTTACCGTCCAGCATATCATCGAAAATTTTCGGTAACTGTTCCATCTCTGAAGTTTGTGTAACTATCTTGTCTAGATGTTGCGGTTTGAGATCGCTCGCAAGCCGTTGCCATATTTTACTACGCAGATCGCCCGGACAACCGGAGGAGGTAATTCCCAGCAAACTGACACCACGCAGAATAAATGGCATGACTGTCGTGTTTAATTGAGACCCTCCCGCTAATCCAACCGAGGCAATATTCCCCCAGGGTACTACCGTGCGGGTTAACCAGGCCAGTATATCTCCTCCAACATTATCAATCGCTCCACCCCAATGTGATTTTTCCAGAGGTGGCCCGTCCAGTTGCAGCGATTGACGGTCAAGGATGCCTGCGGCGCCGAGCCTTTTAAGTTCATCAGCCCGGTCGGCCTTGCCGGTCAGGGCAATTACCTCATAGCCCAGTTTCGAGAGTATATCGATCGCAAACATACCAACACCACCCGTTGCCCCTGTTACCACAAAGGGGCCCTTTTCCGGTGTCTGCTGGTTATCTTCCAGACGTTTTACACAGAGTCCGACGGTAAATGCGGCCGTTCCCATTGCCATGGCCTCGTAGGTACTTAACCCGTCAGGCAACAGTATGACCCACTCGGCCGGGACGCGGGCATATTCCGCATAGCCACCGTCATGACCGGTTCCGAATTCGTAGCCTGTGACCAGTACGGCATCACCTTTCCGGAAACGCTTGTCGTTTGACGAAACAACCCGCCCAGCTACATCAATGCCGGCAACCCTCGGAAATTCACGGATGATTTTGCCCCTGCCGGTTGCCGCAAGGGCATCCTTGTAATTGACACTGGAATACTCTGACTTGATGACAACTTCACCGGGCGACAAATCGTCCAGTGTCAATAGTTCAATTTCGCCCTTGATCAGCTTGTCCTTTTTGTGAACACGGTATGCCCTGAATTCTGTCATTTAGACCCTCGTGCCTTTACATTAACGGTATCACGTGAAACAATCTTGCACCCTGACGGGGTGATGAAACTCTGCAAGCAACCGATTGTCAGAGATTTTGTGCCAGTGAAATGAAGCGGCACATTCTACGAAAGAATAAGCAAATGTCCAAATACGGGAAACCCGGAATGAAGAAAATAATTACTCTCAGCCTCTTACTGCTGATGTCGATCAGTCAAACCAGAGCAGACTTTAATGACGGTGTCGTCGCCTACATCATGGGTGATTACGATGCTGCATATAACACCATGATTTCATTGGCTAAAACAAATGAGTCTGATCCCCTGCCCCAGTACTATCTGGGAGTCATGTATATGAAAGGCCAGGGCGTGGAACAGGATTATGAGGAAGCCAGCAAGTGGCTGCGCAAGGCCTCCGAAAATCGCCTCGCCAACGCCCAGTATAAGCTGGCCAATTTGTATGCCCAAGGCAAGGGCGTACCCAGGGATTACGAGTTTGCCTATATCTGGTACAACGTAGGCGCTTCTCATAAGCACCAGTTGTCCATGAATGCTCTGGACAAGGCGAAAAGTAACCTTTCCAAGGAAGAATATAATGAGGCACAAAAAGTCATTGCTGACTACATAAAGAAGTACGGGCCACCACCGGAAGACCCAAACCAGCAAGGGGAAATACCCACTATTCCTGATCCGAACAGTTAAAAAATAACCCGCTTATGCGGGTTATTTTTTATACTTTCCTGTTACCTATAATCAAATTATATTAATAATTTGTAGGATCAAAATCATCTATTAATAATTTTTCTTCTGTGACCTGAGCATCTTTAAATATACTGGGATCAACATCTCCTGAAGCAGCACCGGTTTCCGGTGTCATGTCGGCCAGCGTTTCCTGAAACTGGATGTATTGATCTCGCTGGTTGGCATACATAACCAGAGCATCTTCTATGTTCGTATCACCGGATTCAAGACGTAATACTAGACCATTGATTCGATCATTAAGAGTATTTAGTAACTTTTCTATCTCGGTTTCACTAACTGCAATATTGCAGTCAGTATCTTCATCACAATGGGCAAGTGACATCGCGAGGCCCATACCGATTGACTTGAAGATTGCAGCCTCGGCTTCAAGCACTTTGGCTTCAGCCTCCTGGACTTCAACCTGTTCGAGAATCTCATTGGCATTCACACCGGGGATATAATTAATGATCAAGAAAAAGATAAGTAATCCCTGACTCATTTTTTTATGCTTTACATTAATTAGGTTAACTCTCATCAGTTGAGTCCTGTGGATTGATATGGCTGTTTTTCTGGAGCAAGTACAGCCACTCCATTTCCGATGTTATCGATTTGATTTGCTTCTTCCGTTGCAGCAATGGGTTGTGAATCAATCGCATTTGACGCCTGTGTGCCATTCAGAAGCATAAGAATCTGTTCCTCTATGAATTTGGCCTCTGTCCTTGCCCCTTCAATGATTTCTTCCAGTACTTCAGGTGTAATTTTGAACCCTGAAATCTCACCAAGCCTGGCCTGTTCGACAGGATTCTCTTTCAGGCTTTCCAGCCAGATTATTCGGGCCTCAATTGTCTGAAGGGTCTTTTGTAACGACCTGACTGTTGCATCAACAGCTATCCCTGATTCTATTCCAAACTCTTTCGTAAATTCATCTTCAAGCTCCTCAGGTATGCTCTCGATACTTGCGAGATATTGCTGCAGTTCATCGCGATAGGTATAGAAGTTATCAAGTTCTTCTTTATAAGATTTAATAAGATCACAAGCCTTGATGTCAAATTCTAGACACCTTCTCTTGAGTTCTTCCAGCCGGGTCTCCAGTTGTACAATCAGTTCATTCAATTCATCCATGGTTATATTGGGTGCGCAACCGTCAATCTCCTCGCATTGTGCCAGTGCCAGCGCAATACCATTACCAATAATTCCAAACAGTGTCAGGTCCTGTTCAAACAAGCCGGTATCAAGCTCCAGTAGCTCTTCCAACCTGGTCAGTTCAGCAGCCGGGTTGGAAATGCTGATTGTACGACTGACGAGCCCGCTCAAACCAAGCGCATTCAAGGTGCTGAGAAATCCGGCACTTGGAGTTGCCACATTTATTGCATTGGAACCAGGTGCAAACAACAGTATGCCAGTTGCAGTTCCAGTCGCGACCTCAACTGAACCACCGCCAAACAATAACCTCATATTAATGGTATCAGGCAGGTCACCATTGGCAATGAAATAACCTGAGTTTGCCGAGAGGTCAACCAATGCCGGCACTAGTATGTCGCCCGTATTTGCGACCAGGGTGAGCAAGTTCCCGGAACTAAGAGTGTTATTAAGTACAAGTTCACCTGATAATAATGTCACATTAGCATTAGTCACAATTGGACTGTCGACAGTTAATATATTGGTTTGCACATCAATGAAAGTGGCATCAGCAATATTGGTTGAGAGTGGAGTCATGGTTCCACCAATCAATAGATGTCCGGAGAATCCAGTTAAGTCAGGCAATACCAGATCACCCGGGCCTACAGTCAAATTATTAGGAAGTCCCGGGCCAGGTATCGTCAGCACGCCTCCACCAGAAACTGTACCCGTAGTTAATGTTTGGTTAGGATTATGGTTCCAGGTATTATTCAATGAAGTGATTTGAATATTACCGGTATAGGTTCCATCCGAGTTATAGGTATTTGTGCCAGCACCACTCCTGATCGTACCGAGGTTTTGGAGTGTGACGATACCATTTATGTCAGAGCCTGCACCGCTTAGAGTCCAGGTGGTTGGCCCAACTGCGTTACCGACCAGGATGCCGGTGTTATTCATGTCAATTGTTTCTATATTGGCAACACCCGTGTTACTGCCATTGAG
>WVYN01000045.1 GCA_011772965.1 Gammaproteobacteria bacterium | reverse complement strand
GGCAATGGCCACTCGTTGTTTTTCCCCACCTGACAAGGTTTGCGGCTTGGCATGTATTCTGGGCTCCAGTCCCAGGTTCGATATTAACTCCCGAGCTCGATCTCTGGCATGTATACCGTTCCCCTTCACCAGGCTTGCTGGCAATAAAATATTCTCTTCCACAGTCAGGGCATCCAGGAGATTAAATGCCTGGAATATAAAACCCACTTTCTGTGCCCGAATTGTTGGTAACTGTTTCTCATCCAATCCGGTTATCTGGACCTGTTCCAGAAAAATATTTCCAGTTGTAGGGCGTAATAAACCACCACACATGGATAATAATGTCGTCTTGCCGGAACCGGATGGCCCCATAATCAATACCAGTTCCCCTTGTGATACCATTAAAGATACATCATCAACTGCTCGAACCCTGGCATTACCACTACCAAAATCCTTGGTTAAATGATCAATCCTGAGTATATAGTTTATCATGATATTGTCTGTTATCGCTGGAATGCCAATAGAGGATCGATTTTCATCACCTGACGTACTGGTATTAGCGAAGCCAGCACAGCGACTACAATTGTTACCAGGCTTAGCCTGAGCAACGAAGAACCGGTGATCTGCAAGGTAATCTGTGGTGCAAAAGAATCTGTAAGTGGTATGGCAGCATAAACAAGGACTACTGCAATCAACAGTCCCGTGATTGCCAAGCAAGATGCCTGAAATATTGTGCTGAGATAAACAGCACCGTTACTAACACCCAAAGCCTTGAGGATTGCCAGATCTCGCCGTTTCCTGGCTGCAAAGACATACAACATAAACATGGAAAGCGAGATAGCAAGGGCGGCCCCGATTATAGTCATAATACCGATTAATTCTACGCCCATTTGCATGGCCATTTCCCTGTCATTTTTAATAAATTCATTTGACGGAAGGGCATTGATCTTTTCCACTTCGTTTCGAATTCGTTCAGCCAGAAGTTCCGGATCTGTTCCCGGCACAGCATCCACCAAAAGATAGCTGTCTGAACCTGTCAGTGACATGATCTCCCTTAAATCAGAATATGTAATAAAGGTAACGGAATTTGCCATTGAAAAAGTATCTTCACTGAGTCCCACAACTTTAAATATTTTATTGGCAATGCGAACAACTTCACCCAGTTTTAGTCCGGACTTATCTGCAAGGATTTTCGGTATGACAGCCTCCCCATTATCCGGATAGGGTTTCCCACTGGCCATTTTCCAGGGGCCTGCCCTCTTATCGTTTTCTACTAAACCGACTATAAATGAAAACCAGCGTTTGTTCCCTGCTTCAACGATACTATTGAGATAAAGAATTGGAGTCACTTTTTCTACTCCTTCAATTCCGGAAACTCGGTCCCGTTTCCAGTCCCAGATGAATGATGTCGCCATATGCATATTAAATATGCCACGTTGCATCACCCATACATCAGTATTTATACTTTTGGGATAAGCAATGATGTTTTCTGATTCCCCGGCAAATACTGCCTCAAAAAAAATGACCAGTACCAGCGCAACACCAAGCACCAATGCGGTTAATAAAAAACTCAGGGGTTCAGCAATTAAACTTTTGAATGCCCAGCGCAACATGATCAACTCCTGAAGGCAATCTCAGGATCAATTCTTGAAATGATATATATGGCGATGAAAGCTCCTAAAAAAGAAAGAACAATGCAGGCTGAAAATGTCCGGAGTAGCGTGGATGGATCCAGGGGTAAAACAAGATAAACCGGGGCAACCCAGGTAATCATATAAGTGATTATCTGTGCTATAACCATTCCAACAGGGAATGCGATTAATACCAATATTGCCGTTTCAATTGTAACTGATATGGCGACTTTACTAACAGGGAAACCCAATGCCCTGACTACTGCCAGACTCCGTTTACGTTCATGAGCAGTTGAAAACATAATAATACCAATAGCTAACAGGCCAATAATATAAGCAATTAGAACAAGTAGATTTAGAATAGGCCCAAATAATTCATGTCCCAGTTGTACATCGTTTTTAGCAAGTTCTTCCGGTAAAAATACGTCTACATCCGGGATAGAGGTTTCAATTGCCCGGCTGACTGTCCTCTTATCTACGTTGTCATCAAGCTCTACCAGCAGGTAACTCAGCAAGGGAAAGGTGGTAATATCTGCGGCAATATCCGATTCCAGGTAAAAATCGATCAAATCATCAAATTTGATAAAGGCAAATGGCGTAAAGAATGCCGCAGTATTTTCTGAAATCCCTGATATAGTAAATTCGAAATCAGTTAATACAAACGAATCACCCGGTGCCAGGTCATATAGCTTCGCCAGAGCCTGATCAATAATGATTCCGCGCGGCCCATCTATGAAATTTCCATCGACAAGTGACAAGGGGCCGCCTTTTACATCATAAACAAATACATAAACGGGATTTTTCCTGTCATCCTTTTGATAGATAGCCGATATAGCGGTCAAAGGATAAGCATTCTTCACACCATCAATTTCTTCTACATCAAGCCGGGTAAGCTGGGGAATAATAGAACGTGAAGCAATTAGATTGGATACACCAGCCTGAGAAAGAATCAAATCGGCTCCCCTGTTTTTTACAGTCATCCTTAGCTGGTGGTATAAGCCCTGCTGAAACCCGTCAAGTATGAGCATCAGGCTGATAACCGCCCCGATGGCCAGCGCAGTCAAAAGTGTACGGTAACGATCGTACAGGAGCTGTCTATAAATTAAACGAAACATAAGCCATGATAAATATATATATTTAAACCATGATCATTCCTGAAAATAATTTTTCATTGAATTCACTAAAATTTTAGCTGATTAATTGCCTGGACGATCGGTATAGCAATATTAATCTCATTTGAGTGATGCTCAATGGTATTTGCGGTAACTACTTTACTGGCACCAGCAGCAACCAACTCCTGGTAAGCATTGCCTGAAAAAATACCATGCACACCAATGCAAACCGGTGCTGCCAAGTCAGTCTGTTTCAAATGCTTGATCGTTTCAATCATAGTCCTGCCGGTAGAAATGATATCGTCAAATAACACAGGGGTATGTTTCAACCACTTCTGAACTTGCGGAAGACTGACCTCAACTTTATTGTCACCATGCCGGATTTTTTCCAGAACGACATAAGGTGATTGTGCCATTTGTGCCAGATATTTTACCCATTGTTCACTTTCACTGTCAGGGCCAATTAACAAGGGCTGTTTTATATTATTGTAAATCCAGTCAGCCACTACAGGTGCAGCGTGTATTGCATGCGAAGGGATGGTATAAATTTCATCGAGAGACTTGATCCGATGCAGGTGAGGATCAACAGTAACCAATCCATCAAAATATTCTGAAATCAATCGGGCAAAATAACGTGCGCTGATTCCCTCCCCTTCATTGAAACGCTTGTCCTGGCGCATATAGGCAAGGTATGGAGCAATTAAAACAATCTTTTTAGCCTTGTAATCACGTAAGGTTCCTGCAAGGAAAAGCAACGGTAAAACCAGCTGGTCAGGGTGATAGAGTGAATTTAATACAAAAACCGTGTCACGGATCTTTGAAGGATCTATTCGTACGCAGGATTCGCCGTCAGGAAATTCATGGATTTTTGCAATTGTATAAATCGCATTTAACTGGTTTGCAATATGGCTGGCAATTGAATTGTTGTCTGCAAATGAAATAACTGTGGCATCCATTTGCATTGTCATCCGTCCGGATTGATCGTGATAATATCTTCCTGCGCTGAAATGTAATCAAGTGCATAATCGAGTTCACCCGGTGCCTCTGCATAAATGGTAAATAGCGGCTGGTCACGGGAAACAACAGAACCCAGTTTTACATGGAGGTAAATACCGGCGGTGGGTGCAATAGGCGCACCGGCAAGTTTTGCTGTTAGAGCAAGTCTGCGGTTATCAATATCACTAACGATGCCCGCTAATTTTGCACAAACGTCACGTGAATATTTTGCCCTGCCCGGTTCCCGAATCTCACCCTGGGCTTCACAGATAGAACGGAATTTTTCCAGGGCGACGCCTGAATCCAGCACTTTCATTGCCTCAGTATATCCCTTTCCCTCCGGCACTTTCCCGGATATCTCGAGGATATCACCGGCAAGTTCAAGACTTCTCTCTCTCAAATCTTCTGGTGCGCCCGGGTCATTACGTAACACTGCCAGGACATCATGGGCTTCCAGTGCCGGACCAATACCACGCCCAATCGGTTGACTGCCGTCCGTAATCTTTGTACGAACATTCAACCCGATTTCTTCACCCACAGTGATCATCAAATTCGCCAGTTCATTCGCTAGGTTTAATGAACGCACCTTGGCCGTTGGGCCTACCGGAATATCAATAAGGACATGAGTTGAACCGGCAGCCACCTTTTTCGAGAGTACCGATGCTATTAACTGCCCCTCGCTGTCAATATCAAGTTGTCTCTCTACTGTAATTAAAATATCGTCCGCCGGACTCAAATAGACCGATCCCCCCCAGATAATACACCCCCCTTCTTTTTCTATAACTTTATGCAACTCTTCAACCGAGAGATTGACTGGGGCGAGCATTTCCATGGTGTCTGCTGTTCCTGCGGGAGAGGTAATGGCCCGGGACGAGGTCTTTGGCATGACAAGTCCGAATGATGTCACGATGGGAACTATGATCATGGTGGTCCTGTTACCGGGTAAACCACCAATACAATGTTTATCAACAACTATCTCGCTTCCCCAGGAAAGTTGCCTGCCCACATTTATCATGGATTTAGTCAGCGAAATGATTTCATCGAAGTTCAATCTGCTGCCTGCACAGGCGGTTATAAATGCCGAAAGATAAATATCGTCGTAATGGCCTTTGACTATATCCTGCATAATCTGCATTAACTGATGATCAGATAATGAGTGGCCATATACCTTTGAGCGTACATGACGGTGAGATGAGACCGGATCAGGATGAGAGAGATATACGGCCTGGTTTTCTTCGGGAGTCAACATTCTCCAAGCGGCATCCGACAGTCCTATTTCTCCCGGATTTAACAGATTGTTATTAACAATATTCAGTGAGGCGATAATGGTCTCTTTATCCGTAGAAACCGCGACCCTGGACAATGCCTCAAAGCCCTCGGATTTACAGATGTGGCAATCATGGCGCATATAGATCACTGGCTTACTGTATGTGTCAATGCCCAGACGCCTGACTCGCAGGGTATTTTTGGAGATTTCTGAAGCCTGTGTACTCATTTTTCGTGCTATCTAGTCCAGCTTAACGGTATCACCCTGTTCAGGTATCGTTGCCTGCCATCCCAGTGAATCCTTAATGTGGCGTCGAAACGCATCCTGGCTATGGGGCTCACCGTGAACAATAAATGTTTTTCTTGGTGGGCGTTTAAGATGGGATAACCAGTTAATCATTTCCGAATAATCAGCATGTGCTGACAATGCATCAATTGTTACCAGCTTTGCCCTGACAGGATAATATTCGCCATGAATCTTCACGCTCTCTGCACCTGCCTGCATGGCTGCACCACGGGTGCCGGCTGCCTGGTAACCGGCAAACACAATCACATTTTCTCTCCTCCCGAGATAATGTTTCAAATGATGAACCACCCTCCCGCCGGTCAGCATGCCACTTGCTGAAATAATAATCTTGGGCGAAAGATGACTTGCAATAGCTTTTGATTCCTCGACACTTCGAGTATAGGTTATCCTGTCACACATCATGCGACACTGATCCTCTGAAAGTCGATGTTGATCCCTGAAATAACAAAAAATCTCGGTGGCGTCGATGGCCATTGGGCTGTCAAGATAAACCGGGATATTGGGCAGTTTCCCCTCTTGGGAGAGTTCACTGATGAGATGCATGATGGTCTGGGCACGTCCTACGGCAAAACTGGGAATAAGTACGACCCCTCCCCTTTTAATGGTATAGTTTACTGCCCTCTCCAATACATTCTTTGGGCTGGTCCGGGGATGCTTTCTGTCTCCATAGGTTGATTCAACAACAAGATAATCTGTTTCTTCAATGTCTGCAGGCGGCCTCATTACCGGGTCATTTGGTCTGCCGATATCACCGGTAAACAGGACAGTTTTATCATTAAATGTCAGGTACACGCTGGCTGCACCCAGTATATGTCCAACAGGCCTGAATATAATCCTGAATCCACTGGCCGGATGAAATTCCCTTTCACTGGAAACCGTCTCAAAATACTCAAGGCAATTTTCTGCATCATCCCGAGTATAGAGTGGCAATGCCGGTTTATGTTTGCTGTAACCATACTTGTTTGCGTTATTTGCTTCCTCTTCCTGGAGATAGCCGGAATCAGGCAATAAGATCCTGCAGAGGGCATCCGTAGCTGGAGTGCAATAGATTCTTCCCTTAAAGCCCTGCTTAACAAGTGCGGGCAGGTAGCCACTATGATCAATATGTGCATGCGTGAGTACCACGGCATCGATCGAAGAGGGATCGACCGGGAATTGCGCCCAGTTTCGCAGGCGTAATTTTTTCAGGCCCTGAAACAGACCACAATCGATCAGGATTCGTTTCTCTTCGCTTTCAACCAGAAACCTTGAACCGGTTACAGTCTCTGCGGCGCCAAGAAATCTAATTTTCATATTATGATTCAAAAGCAATGCTGATTATAGAAATATTACCTTAACCGGTCCCCGACCTGAACCAAAGAAAAACCTTTTCTCCCAGGAAAATAAAAATTATGCCTCACTATTGGCGATAACTTTTATCTTCCTGGAATTCCTCATACAGATGGAGGAATGTATTCAATCAGGCACTTACCGGGCCAATATCGATAATCAGAATTGCAAATACTTTAATCAGGAGAAGATTAACTGACAGTAACGTCAATTTATTTGAGCACTTCATGCTGACAACGACACCATGTGCAATTACAACCCGGTTCTATACACATTCCGCGTAACCTTTTACCGAATCGTCTACTGGCAAACGGATAAATTATTGATTTCCAGAATTTATATTTATACCGCCTTCTTATCCATACCAGCGCATCTTTACTGTTTGCAATCCCTATGATAAAGCGGGCGTAACCGGAATTTCCAGACATGCCGTACAAATAGCGATTTACCACTGATGATTTCATCAAACCGAGAAAATGTTTTCTCCAGGCAACTTCATAGCTTTCGGGTGAATTATCTAACAGGGATTCTGCAGCCAAATGTCCTGATAAGATGGCATAACGCAAGCCAAAACCGGCAAATGCATCCTGGAAGCCAGCCGATTCACCAACGTGCAATATATTTTTTTTATGTGCACTAGGGGGAATAGAAAAATTGCCACTACCACCGAACCGGCGTTCATTATGGATTGCCAACCCTGCCTTTTTCTGGAAAAACCCTACAGTTCGATCCAGGTAGATTCTTTCATTATGAAAATCAGTAAACATACAACTTGCCACCGTTCCAAGTCCTTTATGAACTAATAGATACGCGTAACCCTGTGGGGCAAGCTGATCAGACAGTGCAACAAATGCTGCGTCTGCCATGTCTGTTCGGAAAACATAGCCAATTGCAATCACATCTGCACGATGGGGACCCTGCGCGACAATTCCCCCCTCAGGCAATTCCCGGCAGGAAGAATTAAAAATGATCTCCACACCTGCAGCCAGTGCCTGTTCTTTCAATTCCGAGTCAAGTGTTCCTGGCGCGTTGCCACGCCGCACAAGATAAAAAATGGGTTGTGAAGATTGGCAAATATGTTCTTGCCCCATGTGATTGTAGCAGACTAGTTCTTTAAAAGGTGCAACCTCGAACTCCGGTTCAATTCCAATTGCAGACATCTGCTCCAGGATATCTTCTGTGGATGTCCAGTTTTCCAGCCCCTGGAAATCACCGTGAAAACGATATCCCACGTCAGAATGCCGCTCATGAACTGTAACGTGTCTGCCATTTTTCGCTGCGGTTATCGCAGCAGCCAAACCGGCGGGGCCGGCGCCGGCAATCACTACAGATGTTTGATTAACCATATTAAGTACCAGGCGGCTATGACCGCAACCGGAGAAACATTCTCTCTCCAGCAAGGACAAGCAGAATCCCGACTACCGATGCATAAACGATAAACACGTCGGTAGTCACCTTTATCCAAAGGAACGCAGCAAGCACTACGATATCGGTAACAATCGCGATAATCAGGACAACGGCATTTGCGTTGATCTTCCGGCGAAGATAACGAAAAATGCCCCAGTGCACGGCGATGTCCATGATGATATAGAAAATCGCACCCAATGATGCGATGCGGCTCAGATCAAAAAATGCAGTCAGGAACATGGCGAGCACAATAGTATAAACCAGTGTATGTTTCTGGATGCTTCCCGGCATGCCAAAATGACTGTGCGGTACCAGGTTCATATCAGTCAGCATGGCAAGCATTCGTGAAACAGCAAAGGTACTGGCAATAATTCCGGAAACGGTGGCAATAATTGCCAACACTACCGTAAACCATAAACCATAATTACCCAGTGCTGGACGTGATGCCTGTGCCAGGGCAAAATCCCTTGCCCTGATAATTTCTGACAGCTCAAGATTCCCTGCAACTGCCAGTGCGACCAGAAAATAGATAACAACACAAATTGCTATAGAAATAATAATCGCCCGGCCGACATTTCGATGGGGATCCCTGATTTCGGAACCGCTGTTGGTAATAGTAGTAAAACCTTTATAGGACAGGATAGCCAATGCCATTGCTGCAAGAAATCCGGAGATTGTGGTATTACCTGAACCATTATCAGAAATGCTTTCAAACGAAAATCCTGAAAGCCATAAGCCAACAATGGCAAAAATGGAGATACCCCCGATCTTGATCAATGCCATTACCAGGGAAAAAGTGCCTATGAACCGATTACCTGAAATATTTACAATAAAAGCAAATATAAGAAGACAGGCACCAAGAAGTGGAACAAGCCAACTGGTTTGTTCAATATCAAACAACTGCAACGAATAGGTACCGAAAGTCCTGGCAACCAGGCTTTCATTAATAACCATCGAAAAATACATCAGCAGACCGCAAGAGGCTGTCACAGTGCTCTTGCCATAAGCCTTCTCCAGGAACATCGCGATACCACCTGCGGATGGATAAGCATTCGACAGCTTTACATAGGAATAGGCACTGAACGCAGTGACAATAGCCGCCGCCAGAAACACCAGTGGAAACAGGCTGCCCGCCAATTCTGCAATTTGCCCGGTCAGAGCAAAGATACCCGCACCGATCATAACACCGGTACCCATTGATACAGCGCCAGTCAGTGAAAGGCTATTTGTTTTATATATGGTTTTTCTGTCTTTATCTCTTGAATTTGTGTGTGAGTCTGTCATAAAGAAAATCCCTAGTTCCCTGGTTTCTTATCCAAAGTATATTTCTACAATGAATCAATCTTATTATCACTGAAACTGTTACGTTAATGATGCAATAAACGCTGGTGTTATTTTCATATAATTTTTATATTCATCCCCGAATTCTGACAATGCCTGTTGTTCCTCCCATCTCGCCAGTTGCACATAGAAGTAGACCAGAACAGGAAACATGATCAATGTTGGTAATGTTGGCCATTGCAACAGAAATCCAAACATAATTATGATAAAAGCAAGGTATTGGGGATGGCGCAGATAAGCGTATGCCCCGGTTGTTGCAAGGGTACGTGTTTGCTGTGCCGTGTACAGCACCTTCCATGCACTGGCCAGCAACAGGAAACCACCAAAGATCAGGAAATTGCTTAGAAAGTGCAGAAAATCAAAGTGTGCATTCCCACCCAGTCCCAGGAGGGTATGCCACAAGTGTCCGGCCTCATGGGAGGAAAAATCAACCTGTGGATAGTATTTCGCAAGCCAGCCGGATAGCAAATAGATGGTTAACGGAAAACCATACATCTCGGTAAACAGAGCAACAATAAATGCTGAGAAAACCCCCAGCGACCGCCAGTCACGGGTTGTTTTTGGTTTGGTAAAACTGAACGCGAAAATAATGAATACTGCTGAATTGATGATGACAAGGGACCAAAGTCCATAAGCCGAACCATGTTCCATAGCTATTCCTCCCCATGATGGGAATGCTTATCATGAGAACCATGACCATGACCACCATGCATGAAGATATGCAACAAGGGACAGGCCAGCAAAATAAGCCAGGGCAAATACGGCACGATATGCGCCCAATGTTCTGTAATAAGAAAATAAACAATGAAAGCCAAAAATATCCACATTACAAAGTTGGTTTTTTTGTTCTGTGAATTGCGTATTTTTTGATCATCCATATGCATTACCTCGAATATCATAATCCGGTTATTCCGTCTTCATGTCTTTCGATGGCTGATCTCTTCTGCTGGCGAAAATATTATAAAGCGGAACCCAAATCAGGGCGAAATACCAGCCATAAGCGTATGTTTCAATCAATCCTATAATGAAACTTTTCCAGCTGATCCATTCAAAACCAGGTAACAGGTCCTGTCAGGCCCGATACATGGCATGCTCCAGAAAGACCAGATCAAATGCTACACACAATATGAAAGTAATTACGAGAAAAAGACTGGATGCATTACCAACAGATTTAAGACAGAGACTGTTGTTCATACTTGTCACCTGCACTTACAATAAACCATTTAATTTAATGAAGCATTTTCCACTATTAATCCGGATTCCAACGAAATAAATGAAGATTGCAATACCATTCTGTAGTACTGCAATCCTGAAATTGGAAATCACATTAATAATTATTAATTCAAACTTTTATGCTTTCTATGATCATGCCGCCAGATCTTTTTATTCTTCATCATAATCAATGTACCATCTTCCAGTTCCATCTCGACACCATCTTTCATTTGAAGAGGTCTACCATCTTTATCAACCATGCGCATAGTGTCATCCTCGCTGATAAATAGATAGGAACCGTCCTTTAATCGCAATGGTTGATCATTACCTATGTCAGCTGCACCGGCATAGAGTGCCGAGGTTAAAAGCAAAATGAAAATTGATTTTTTCATTTCATGTTCCTCCTGTATTGTTAACAAAAACATCAGTTGCCACGACAACTAACATCAACAAGATAATTAGATTTAATATAAATATTATATAAACCATCCTGCCTTTATTTATTGATTAAGATCAACTTTCATATTTTTTAAAATCCTCAAATAAATAACTTAATACATTGATTAACCTGTATTTTTTACAAATTTACTTTTTGCAGGCGTAAGGCATTCGCTACCACTGACAGTGAACTGAAACTCATGGCCGCTGCTGCAATCATGGGTGATAACAACAAACCAAAGAAAGGATACAGGACACCGGCAGCCACAGGCACACCAAGTGAGTTATATATAAAGGCGAAGAAAAGATTCTGCCGGATATTAAGCATGGTGGCTCGGCTGAGTCTTCGGGCTCTTGCGATTCCCCTCAAATCTCCCTTAACCAGGGTCACCCCGGCACTCTCCATGGCGACATCGGTACCTGTCCCCATGGCAATACCCACATGGGCCTGTGCCAGGGCCGGTGCATCATTAATGCCATCACCAGCCATCGCTACCTTGCGGCCCTCTGACTGCAAGCGTTTAATCACTTCAACTTTCTGCTCAGGCAGGACCTCGGCAATGACTTGATCGATATTCAACTTGCCGGCGACCGCCTGCGCGGTTGTTTTACTGTCACCAGTTAACATCACTATTTCAACATCTTCATCATGCAATGTATTAATGGCGTCAGACGTAGAGGATTTGATGGGATCAGCCACACCAAGGATACCTGCTGATTTGTTATCGATAATCACAAACATCGCTGTCTGGCCATCACGCCGTAATTCCTCGGCCTTATCGGTCAATCCATCTACATTGACGCCCTTGTCTTCAAGCAGTTTCCGGTTACCAATCGCAACCTGGCGACCCTCTACTCTTCCAGAAACACCCTTGCCCGTAATCGAGTTAAAGTCAGCAACATCCAGAAGTGGAATATCCCTGTCTCTCGCACCTTGGACAATCGCCATAGCCAATGGATGTTCACTGCTTCGTTCGAGACTGGCCGCCAGCCGTAATACGGTATCTTCATCATGTCCAGTCATAGCAACGACACTCACGAGACTGGGTTTACCCTCAGTCAGGGTTCCGGTCTTATCTACGACCAGGGTGTCTATTTGTTCCATCACTTCCAGTGACTCCGCATTTTTTATCAAAACCCCAAGCAAGGCACCGCGACCGGTCCCGACCATGATAGACATAGGTGTTGCCAGACCTAATGCACAGGGACAGGCAATGATTAACACCGCAACAGAATTTATGATGGCATGGGCCAGACGAGGTTCAGGCCCGATGCTGCCCCATACAATCATGGTAATCACTGCAATGACCACCACAGTGGGCACGAAATACGAGGAGACAATATCCACCATCTTCTGAATGGGCGCACGGCTCCGTTGGGCTTCAGAGACCATATGCACAATCTGGGATAACAGGGTATCACTACCGACACGTTGCGCTTCCATAACCAGTCCACCAGTACTATTCACTGTGGCCCCGATCAGTTTGTCATCGATCCGTTTGGTGACCGGTATGGGTTCACCGGTGACCATTGATTCATCAACACTGCTACTTCCCTCAATAACAATCCCATCAACCGGTATTTTCTCACCCGGCCTGACACGAAGTTTGTCCCCGATTTGCACATCGCCAATCGGTATATCCTCTTCTTCTCCACCTTCCCGAACCACGCGCGCCGTTTTGGGTGCCAATCCAAGTAACATCTTGATTGCTTCGCTGGTCTGGCTTCTCGCCCTCAGTTCCAGCACCTGTCCCAAAAGAACCAGGGTTGTAATCACCGCAGCAGCTTCGAAATACACCGGCACAAGCCCGTTATGATTCTTGACAGTATCCGGGAATATTCCTGGTAACAGGATAGCGACCACGCTGTATACCCATGCCACGCCGATACCAAGACCGATCAGGGTAAACATATTCAGTTGCCGTGTTACGACAGATTTCCAGCCTCTCGTAAAAAATGACCAACCGCCCCAAAGTACAACCGGCGTGGCCAGAACCATCTCGAGCCATTGTCTTAATCGGGGTTGTATTATTTCAGCAAATTGTTCAGGCCAGAATTCGGATCCCATGGCACTGAAAAGCACCGGGAGAGCCAATAAAACACTTAACCAGAACCGCCTGAGCATATACCGCAGTTCAAGATCATCTTCACTGACCCCGGAAACAATTATCGGCTCCAGTGCCATACCACACAGAGGACAGTCTCCCGGCTCATCCTGAATAACCTCAGGGTGCATCGGACAGGTATATTGTGTTCTGGAGTCTGATTTTCGCGGAACAGACGCTTCCAGTGTCATTCCGCATTTTGGACAGTCACCCGGTTTATCCTGCTCCACACCGGTACACATCGGGCAGTAATATTTCCCATCCGTGTCTTTTGTATGATGTGCCCGGGATTTATGTGTATGGCAATGGGTCTTGTTCATATGTTTTGGGTAACACTCCTGCAAAGGAATACAGAAAATGTAATGTTAATGCTGAATTTTTATCCACCTTCAACCAGGGTAACTATAGTGCTAACTGAAAAACCGGTAATTACCAGCAAGGCTACAGCGAAATGCAAAAATACAGGATGCCGGTTTGCAATAACCTCTATCATACCGACTTACCGGTTAAATTAACGGATCGTTTACGCCACAGATAGTATATCGCCGGAATTACGATCAGGGTCAATACGGTAGCAGTGATCATGCCTCCAAACATGGGGGCGGCTATCCGTTGCATGACCTCAGAACCAGTGCCGGTACCGAACATAATCGGTACCAGGCCGGCAATGATGGCAGTCACAGTCATGATAAGGGGGCGTACTCGCAGCAAGGCACCCTCGATGACCGCTTCCTTCAGTTCAGGCTCCGTCATCGATAGGTTGCGCTGTTCTGCGATTGCAAGTTTGCGCCTGTAAGCCTGATTGAGAAAGACCAGCATGACCACCCCTGTCTCTGCAGCTACACCAGCCAGTGCGATAAAGCCCACCCCAATCGCCACTGACAGGTGATAACCCAGAAGATAGAGATAACATATGCCACCTACCAGGGCAAATGGCAGGCTGAGCATTATGATTGCGACCTCTGTCAGGTTCCGGAAATTCAGGTAAAGCAGTAATGCGATAATTACCAGTGTAAAAGGAACAACGACACGTAACCGTTCCTCGGCACGCTGCAGGTATTCATACTGGCCGGACCAAGCGAGTGAGTAACCTGAAGGCAGATTAACCTGGTTTGCTATTGCACGTTTTGCTTCCTCGACAAACCCGGCGATATCACGGCCTGCAATGTCAACAAATACCCAGCCGGTCAGCCTTGCATTTTCACTTTTTATCATTGGTGGGCCGCTGACAATATTAATATCGGCAATGTCCCCGAGCGGTATACGTGCCCCTGTTGGAGTAACGACGGGCAACAGGCGCAGATCCGGTACGGACTCCCTGACTGCCCTGGGATAACGGACATTGACCGGGTAACGTTCCAGGCCTTCAACTGTCTCGGTTACATTTACACCACCGATTGCAGCCTGAATAATGTCCTGTACATCTTTAATATTGAGCCCCAGCCTGGCAGCCTTGAGCTGGTCAATATCGATTTGAATATAACGCCCGCCGGTAACACGTTCGGAATATACCGAGACGGCACCCGGAATTTCCTTTACCACAGGCTCGATGGCCAGCCCGATTTTATCGATTACCTTTAAATCGGGTCCGGAAATCTTTATGCCCACCGGTGTTTTGATCCCCGTAGCCAGCATGTCAATACGGTTCTTGATTGGCATGACAAAGACATTGCTAAGACCGGGAAATTGTATGAGGCGATTAAGTTCAGCCTTGAGTCCATCCAGGTCAAGACCCTCACGCCACTCTGATCTCGGTTTCAATTGAATCGTGGTTTCCACCATCGACAATGGAGCAGGGTCAGTTGCAGTTTCTGCGCGTCCCATCTTACCGAATACTGTCTCAACTTCAGGTATGGTACGAATCAATTTATCAGTCTGTTGCAGAATTTCCTGCGCCTTGCCCACCGAGACTGCCGGGAACGTGCTTGGCATATACAACAGATCACCCTCATCGAGTTCCGGCATGAATTCAGTACCAAGATTTTTCAAGGGATAAAATCCTATGACGGTAATGATGATCGCGGCAAAGATAACTGTTTTTGGTATCGTCAGCGCCAGCCTGATAAAGGGACGGTAAAAAAATATCAACAATCTGTTTACAGGATTTTTGTTTTCCTTGATTATTTTTCCCCTGATCAGATATCCCATCAAAACAGGTATCAATGTAATAGAAAGGCCAGCAGCCGCGGCCATGGCATAGGTCTTGGTATATGCCAGCGGTTTAAATAACCGACCTTCCTGAGCCTCCAGCGTAAATACCGGCAAAAAACTGAGCGTGATAATGAGAAGCGAGAAAAACAGCGGTGGGCCGACTTCCTTACTCACATCGGAAATTATCTTCCATCTTTGCTCCGATGTAACTTCAGATTTCTCCAGGTGCTTGTGGACATTTTCAATCATTACAATAGCGGCATCGACCATGGCTCCAATGGCAATTGCAATACCGCCAAGCGACATAATATTGGCATTGATGCCTTGCAGATACATGACAATAAAGGCAATCAGGATGCCGAGCGGAAGACTTAAAACAATTATCAGAGATGAACGGAAATGGAAGAGGAATACGGCACAGACCAGGGCGACAATTATAAATTCTTCAACAAGCTTACCCCTGAGATTTTCAATTGCCCGTTTTATCAGATCCGAACGGTCATAGGTTTCTATAATTTCAACACCTTCAGGCAGGCTGTTACCGAGTTCCTGCAATCGTTCCTTGACTGCATTGATCGTTTTCATAGCATTATCACCCCAACGCATGATCACAACACCGCCAACTACCTCACCTTCGCCGTTAAGTTCAGCAAGACCACGCCTGAGCTGGGGCCCGATACGAACATGCGCTATATCACCCAGGAGAACTGGAACACCACGTTCGGTTACACTTAATGGTATATTCTGAATGTCATCTATACCCGTTATATATCCGCTTGAACGTATCATATATTCTGCTTCCGCCATTTCTATAACGGATGCACCGACTTCTTCGTTTGCACGCTTGATCTCACGAATTACAGTAGACAGGGGGATATCGTAAGCACGAAGGCGATTGGGATCGACCACAACCTGGTATTGTTTTACAAAACCACCGACGGTCGCGACTTCTGCAACGCCGGGGATGGTTTGCAATTCGTATTTCAGAAACCAGTCCTGCAGTGAACGAAGCCTGGAGAGATCATTGTTGCCGCTACGGTCAATCAATGCATATTCATATATCCAGCCAACGCCGGTGGCATCAGGTCCCAGCGCCGGTCTGGCATTTGCCGGAAGACGATTCGCAATCTGGCTCAGGTATTCCAGTACGCGTGTACGGGCCCAGTACAAGTCGGTTCCATCTTTGAAAATAACGTACACATATGAATCGCCGAAAAACGAGTAACCACGAACTGTAACAGCATAAGGAACAGACAACATTGCAGTGGTCAGCGGGTAGGTAACCTGATCTTCAACAACCTGTGGTGCCTGGCCTGGATAAGACGTTTTGATTATTACCTGCACATCTGACAGATCTGGAATAGCGTCGACAGGCGTCTCTTTTAATGTATATATACCTGCAAATACCAGAAGGATTGATAATAACAGGATTAAAAAACGGTTTCGGATCGACCAGTCTATGATAAATTCAATCATGATCTTCTCCCTCTGTAACGAAAGGGACGATATTACTTATAAAGAAATCACCATTCTGTGTCTTGCCAAGATAAAATTTGACGTGGTCACCAATTTCCAGAGAATCAAGATCTATATGATCTGCAACTTTGAAATCCATTCTCATCGCTGGCCATTGCAGTGAATTAATTGCTTCATGACTGATATTGATTAGACGTTCCATTTGATCGATGGAATTGACAGTACCCTCACCATATGGATGAAAATGATTGTTTGTAGCCATTTCCCCGTTTTGTGGTTCCATTCTTTGGAAACTTGCGTTCAAACTCGCTTCTGAATCGATCAGGAACTGTGCTGATACGACAACCTCATCTGATTCATCCAGTCCTTTTATAATCTCGATGCGGCCATCGCCCTCCATTCCTGGTATTACCTGTCTTGCCTTGAATCTGCCGTTACCAAGCGCAAGAATGACACGGGGGACCCTCCCGTCATCAATCAGAGCTTCACGGGGAATATGAATAACATCTTCTACCGGTTCGTTCAGAATCGATACACTTGCATACATATTGGGTTTGAGAAGTTCATCAGGATTTTTGAACTTGAGTCGAACACGCAATGTGCGTGTAGTTGCATCGAGTTCCGGGTAAACATAATCAACATTTCCTTTCCAGACTCGGCCCGGCATGGCCGGTATCCGGGCTTCCGCAAGCTGGCCATTTGCAACCCAACTGGCCTGGCGTTCAAAAACTTCTGCTTCAATCCAGATAGTATCCAGACTGGCCAGAGACATTATTTCTGTTTCAGGTTTAACATACATTCCTTGCCTTACATTCAGGGCTGATATCACACCAGATTGTGTTGCATAGCTGGCAACAAATTGTGACGGTTTCTCTGTTTGCCTCGTCTTTTCTATCTGTGAATCTACAAGTCCGAGTGCAAGCAATCGTTCCCTGGATGCGGCAGCAAGCATCTTGTTACCTGAAGCAACAGCCTGCAGATACTCTTCCTGCGCATTGACCAGCATAGGGGAATAAAGGGTAAACAAGAGTTGTCCTTTTTTGACTCTTTCTCCTTCAGTATCAGCCACGAGATTATGTATCCACCCTTCTGCACGCAGGTGGACATGGCTTATCATGGACTCGTCATAATCAATATAACCGACAGTTTCAATGCGCCTTGATAATTTGCCTTTTTCCACCCTGGCTGTTCTCACACCGAGATTGTTGACTACTTCAGGTGAGATACGGACTACAGCAGCATCCTCCTTTTCAGAACCTGAGTACACGGGGACAAGTTCCATCCCCATGGGTGATTTGCCAGGTTTATCGCGACGATAATTCGGGTCCATAGGCGCCACCCAGTATAAAACCTCTTTTTCATCTTCCTTATGAACCTGGGACGTGTTGGATTTATGCTGCAAGTAAACAAAGACCAGAATAGCAATGAACAGCACTAACACTAATAACCAGATCTTTTTCATTACAATTCTCCCGTCAAGTAGAGCAGTTTCGACTGGACTTTTGCTTTTTCAACTCTTACTCGTAACATATCGAGTCTGGTTTCCAGTTCCGTCAAATAAGAACGCATCAGTGTCGTAAAATCTGTTACATCATTCTGATAGGCGCTGAGTGTGGAATCAACATTCATTTTTGCATCAGCGATTGTCCGTTGCTCAAACAATTGCAGTCTGTCATTCAGACGGTTCCAGTTAGCATATTCACGTTCTGCCATGCTCCTCAACTCCAGCAATTTGTCAGTACGCATAAATTGCAAGGCTATTTTTTCCTTTTTAGCTGCGGCCAATCGCCTGTCCTGCCGTTTATCAGTAAATATTGGCAGATCAACCAGCAGCATCGCTGATAAAAGATCAGGCCGGGAATCACCCTCAAAATCTGTACCGGTGCGCTCGCCATAGGTTACATCAATATTGAAAGTCGGTTTGAATTGCTCCTCAACTTCACTGATTTTTTTGTCGCTGGCAAGCAAGGTCGCGTCCTCAATCATTATTACCGGATGATGTACAAGGTTTTCCTTTATGATTACAAAAGAAGGCACGGCTTCAAGGTCGGGGAATTCATCCTGTACTGGCCTGACTGAATTTTCCTGTCCAATAAATTTGCCCAACTCTGCGATTGCTGTTTCCCTGGACTGGATGGTTTCCAGTATTCGATTATCAATCAATGACAGTTCCAGTTGTGCTCGAAGAACATCGTGCTGATTATCACGCCCTGCTGCATAATGACGCTGGGTTATATTAAGCAATTGTGAAAACAAAGATCTGTTTTCTTCAAGAATTCTCTGTGCTGCAGACTGATAGTAAAGTTCCATAAATCGAATTCGCACGTTACGCGATACCTCCAGAGTTCGAACAAAGGAACGTGACTGTTCAATATCAGACAGGGCTTTCGTTCTTTCTCTGCGATATTGAAGTGTATTACCTGGAGGAAACGACTGCTGAATACCTACTTGCAATTGCGTCATAGGCTCCTGTTCACGATCAAATGTATCTACAGGAAAATTCGCTGCGCCCAGTTTTAATCGCGGATCAGGCAATTGTCCGTCTGAAATTGCCTGTTCAGCAAAACTTTCAGAACGTGCAACATAACTTTTTGTGATTGGATCAAGCTTGATAGCCAGTTGTTCCGCCTCGCTTAATGACAATACATCAGCAGCGAATAACGGCAATGAAAACAGATTCAATGCCTGACAGAAAATTAAATAAACTATTTTTTGAAATATCTGATTTCTGTTATCCATAGCTAACTCCTTCAGTGAAACCTCTAACAAAGGGTTTTACATACTGAAGAAGTTAACTAATTCAGAAGGACACAGAATCTTTCGAGTGGCAGGAAATAAGAGCGTTCCGGATTTTGATAAGGATTATTACAGGAAGTATTCTTATTTTTTCTGGTATATTGAATATCCTGATTGAAAGTGGCGTACTGATGTTCTGTGCTGAGTTTTACAACGACAGCTTTTATATCAGATTTCTTGACGGGCATGGTAGCAACCGCATCACAGTCACATATTCCTCGACATGATTCATCATCATAGGCGCTGTTTTGAATATTCTCAGCCGGTGGACAATGCTGATCAGAAGCGTGCGCCGCATGGTTAACGAAATCGTTGATTTCCATAGCAGCAAGACAATATGTACAGAATACAGATAGCCAGCTACCGAGCAGGAGCGCAAGTAAACCACTTGATAACGGCCTTCCGTTTGCGCGAATTGCTCTGAAGATATGAAAATGGTGCTTTTGCATGTCTATATATTAGTACTTCTTTGTAAAAAATCTATTACTTTTACCGAATCCAGACCCAGGTTAAAAAGCCTGAATATTTCAGGCCCAGGGGATACACGGTGCCATTTTACTATTAGAAATAGTACCGGGCGCATATCAGAAAAGCGGTATCCGCACCCCTGCTGATGTCCCTTGACCAGCCGTCTTCCTGAACCCATTGGAGCCAGATTCGCCGGAATCCAGCCGTAAAGAAATGCCTTGCTTTGCTGCCTTACTGCCAGCGACCACTCAATTAGTGAACAATATTTACAGGTTCTTTAAAGATCAGACAGAATATTTATGACATTTTTTCTGATAAAAAATTCCTTGTCTTCCACATCTGATGATGTAATCCTTTTTGTTGCATCGCCATACCTGGGCGGATATCTGGTAAACAGATCTTGTATTTTATTCACTCACAACACTCTATGTCAGTCAGAGAGTATTTATACATTAACTCAACACCGGGTAGTTAATTAGAGGCTGGGCTATCTGACAACAGACTTTATGACTTTCCATATGTGTTGCAACCCCTGTCTTCCTTATGAATTTTAATAAAAATCAAATTCAACCTCATGCCGCAGCCACGGCGGATGTCCTGAAGGCATTAAACAGCAGTCGACATGGCCTCGCACTGGATGAAGTAAATCAACGACTGGCAACATACGGCATGAATGTACTCCCCAGACCTCGTCTACCTGGGCCAATCATCATTTTTTTCAAGCAATTCCTGAATCCATTGATTTATATCCTGCTTGTCGCAGCAGTGGCTTCATTAGCGATTGAAAAGTACTCGGATGCCTCTTTCATAATGATCGTGCTAATTTTGAATTCAATTATCGGTGCCATACAGGAGTATTCCGCTCAGAAAAGTGCTGAGTCCCTGCATCAACTGATTAATCTACATGCAAAGGTTATACGTGACCAGGAAGCCTATGAAATTGAAACCGACAAGCTCGTGCCCGGTGATATTACTCTACTTGAATCCGGTGACAGGGTTCCGGCAGATCTTCGCCTGCTTGAATCTCGAAATCTTCAGATCGATGAATCCTTACTTACCGGTGAATCATTACCGGTAGGCAAGAACCATGAAGATATTTTGAAAGCTGACACACCTGTTGCCGACCGAAGCAATATGGCATTTACCGGCACACTGGTAACAACAGGACGTGCGGTAGGTGTGATTTCCCATACCGGTATCCATACCCAGCTCGGACAGATCGCAGAGACATTACTTGCCCGTCGCAAGACCAAGCCGCCATTATTGATCCGCATGGAGAGATTTACCTTCCGAGTCACCGTCCTGGTGCTTATGGCGTCACTATTAATCGGCATTGCTGCATACACCCAGGGGATGGGTTGGATTCAGGTCATTATGGTTATCGCAGCCCTGGCAGTGGCTGCCATTCCCGAAGGCTTGCCTGTTGCAATGACTATTGCACTTTCAATTGCCATGAGACGAATGGCAAAACGAAATGTGATTGCACGAAAACTGGTGACCGTTGAAGCACTGGGTTCGTGCACTTTCATTGCAACGGACAAGACTGGGACACTCACTGTAAACGAACTAACGGTAAGGAAACTCGCCCTGCCCGCTGGTGAAGAGCTGAACATCTCCGGCGCAGGGTTAATACCGGAAGGAATGTTCAAATTTAACGGGAATCGCCCGGATAAAAATCTTCAATCAATTATCCAGAGAATCGCAAAAGCATCTGTATTGGCAAATGAAGGTTTCCTGGGCCGCCATGATGGTTTATGGACTGGTCACGGGGATGCAGTCGATATTGCATTCCTGGTCATGGCCCACAAGGCAGGAATTACCAGACAGGAGTCATTACATCAGTTTCCGGAAATATCCAGTATTCCCTATGAATCAGAACAGAGATACGCTGCTGCATTAAATAAAAATAATAAATTGACGATTGCGCATGTCAAAGGCGCATTCGAACAGGTCGTCATGATGTGCGATCACATGCTAACGATGGATGGTGAGGTACCAATTAACCGGGAAAACATCATATCTCAGGCAAAAAGCATGGCAGATCAGGGTTTCCGGGTCATGGCAGTGGCGGATGGAGAAATCCCTTTACGTGGTAAGCAGGTGTTTTCGCCTGAACATCTGAAGGGATTATGCCTGCTGGGGCTGGTGGGGATGATCGATCCACTCCGCAAGGAGGCCGTTGAGGCAGTTAAAAAGTGCCGGGATGCGGGAATATCAGTCGCGATGATTACGGGAGATCATCCGAATACAGCACTGGCGATTGCGCGTGATCTTGGTATGGCTGACTCTCTGGAAGAAGTCGTTACCGGGCAACAAATCAATCATCTCCTCAAAGAATTTGATCAAACAGCTTTTGATGACCTGGTCAAAGATGCAAAAGTATTTGCACGGGTTGAACCACACCATAAATTACAGATTGTGCAATCATTACAGCGTCTCGGTCACTTTGTTGCAGTAACCGGGGATGGTGCCAATGACGCACCGGCACTGCGTGCATCTCATGTGGGTGTTGCAATGGGCAAAAAAGGGACCGATGTGGCACGCGAAACCTCGGACATGATTATTACAGATGATAATTTTGCATCCATCATCTCTGGAATTGAAGAGGGACGAGTTGCATACGCCAATGTAAGAAAAGTAATCTTTTTATTATTGTCAACCGGCGCCGGTGAAATTGTTTTATTTATACTCTCTTTGTTATCCGGCCACACTATTCCCTTAACAGCTGTACAATTGCTCTGGCTAAACCTGGTGACCAATGGCATACAGGACGTGGCGCTTGCTTTTGAGCCCGGGGAAGGCGATGAATTAAAACAAAAACCGCGACCCCCGAAAGAACCGATTTTCAACAGGATTATGATCGAACGTGTCGCTTCATCCGCATTGGTAATTGGTTTCATCTCTTATATTACCTTTACATCACTGCTTGCCAACGGGCATACAGTAGACGAGGCCCGAAATGTTGTATTGTTATTAATGGTATTCTTTGAAAATACCCAGGCCTTTAATAGCCGATCTGAACGACGCTCCGTGTTCTTCCATAATCCGTTTCAAAATGTCTTTCTGGTGATAAGTGTTATAGCGGCCTTGTTATTACATATCACAGCCATGCA
>WVYN01000069.1:969-1266 GCA_011772965.1 Gammaproteobacteria bacterium | reverse complement strand
CCTGCCCATAAGGGCCATGATGACTTGACGTCGTCCCCACCTTCCTCCGGTTTGTCACCGGCAGTCTCCCTAGAGTTCCCACCATTACGTGCTGGCAACTAGGGACAAGGGTTGCGCTCGTTGCGGGACTTAACCCAACACCTCACGACACGAGCTGACGACAGCCATGCAGCACCTGTCTTGCGGTTCCCGAAGGCACTCCCGCATCTCTGCAGGATTCCGTCGATGTCAAGGGCAGGTAAGGTTCTTCGCGTTGCATCGAATTAAACCACATGCTCCACCGCTTGTGCGGGCCCC
>WVYN01000067.1 GCA_011772965.1 Gammaproteobacteria bacterium | reverse complement strand
CTAGCCGAAACAGTGCTCTACCCCCGAGAGTGAGACACGAGGCGCTACCTAAATAGCTTTCGAGGAGAACCAGCTATCTCCGGGCTTGATTAGCCTTTCACTCCTATCCACAGCTCATCCGATAATTTTTCAACATTACCCGGTTCGGGCCTCCAGTGAGTGTTACCTCACCTTCACCCTGGCCATGGATAGATCGCCCGGTTTCGGGTCTACTCCCAGCGACTGAATCGCCCTATTAAGACTCGGTTTCCCTACGCCTTCCCTAAACGGTTAAGCTTGCCACTGAGAAGTAAGTCGCTGACCCATTATACAAAAGGTACGCAGTCACCCCCGAAGGGGCTCCCACTGCTTGTACGCATCCGGTTTCAGGTTCTATTTCACTCCCCTCACAGGGGTTCTTTTCACCTTTCCCTCACGGTACTGGTTCGCTATCGGTCGGCAACGAGTATTTAGCCTTGGAGGATGGTCCCCCCATCTTCAAACAGGATAACACGTGTCCCGCCCTACTTATCGCACACCTAGTTCCACATACGGCCTTTCGTATACAGGGCTATCACCTTCTATGGCCGGACTTTCCAGACCGTTTCACTAAACCGTATGCTAAAGAGTGCTGGCTCTTCCGCGTTCGCTCGCCGCTACTAGCGGAATCTCGGTTGATTTCTTTTCCTCCGGGTACTTAGATGTTTCAGTTCCCCGGGTTCGCTTCGCCACCCTATGTATTCAGATGACGATGACCTGCTGATGCAGGCCGGGTTTCCCCATTCGGACATCCCCGGATCAAAGCTTGTTTGCCAGCTCCCCGAGGCTTATCGCAGGCTGCTACGTCCTTCATCGCCTGTTGCCGCCTAGGCATCCACCGAATGCGCTTAATCGCTTGACCATATAACCCCAAGCGGTCTGCCTGAGATCATAAAGACAAGGTACGAATGCAACATCCCAACATGGATCCTCGACGGATCCATTGAGCGCCTAAAATTACGACTTTCCAAATTGTTAAAGAGCGAGGAAAACGCCAGCATTATCTGCTCGCCTTTTCCGTGAATTCTTGCCTGGTGGAGCCAGGCGGGATCGAACCGCCGACCTCCTGCTTGCAAAGCAGGTGCTCTCCCAGCTGAGCTATGGCCCCTTGATTGATGGTGGGTCTGGGAAGAGTTGAACTTCCGACCTCACCCTTATCAGGGGTGCGCTCTAACCAACTGAGCTACAGACCCAAGCTGAAGTTCATGGCTGGTCAGACAATATGTGTGAGCGCTTACGCGGGCTCTGAGATCCAGAGATAAAGGTAAGGAGGTGATCCAGCCGCAGGTTCCCCTACGGCTACCTTGTTACGACTTCACCCCAGTCATGAACCACAAAGTGGTAAGCGCCCTCCCGAAGGTTAAGCTACCTACTTCTTTTGCAGCCCACTCCCATGGTGTGACGGGCGGTGTGTACAAGGCCCGGGAACGTATTCACCGCAGCATGCTGATCTGCGATTACTAGCGATTCCGACTTCACGGAGTCGAGTTGCAGACTCCGATCCGGACTACGACCGGTTTTATGGGATTGGCTCCCCCTTGCGGGTTGGCAACCCTCTGTACCGGCCATTGTAGCACGTGTGTAGCCCTGCCCATAAGGGCCATGATGACTTGA